>NZ_CM132207.1:0-611254 GCF_053667775.1 Cerasibacillus sp. JNUCC 74
TTGGAAAATATACAAGAGATTTGGGTTGCAACACTTGAAAGAATTGAAGAAAAGATTAGTAAGCCTAGCTTTGATACGTGGTTAAAGAACACAAAAGCAGAAGCGATTGAAAACAATACTCTGATTGTTTCTGCACCTAATGAATTTGCTAGGGATTGGCTGGAAAACCAATATACGAAGTTAATCTCTGATATTTTAACGGAAATAACCGGTTCAGAAATTATTGCAAAGTTTATTATTCCAAACACCAAAGCGACAAATGATTCTAGGGAAACCTCATCAAAACGAAAGCCGACTGATCATGACGAATCGCCAAAATCAATGCTAAATGCTAAGTATACCTTTGACACATTTGTCATTGGTGCTGGAAACCGATTTGCACATGCGGCATCTTTAGCAGTAGCGGAAGCGCCAGCCCAAGCTTATAACCCGTTATTTATTTACGGAGGAGTTGGATTGGGGAAAACCCATTTAATGCATGCCATTGGTCATTATGTACAAGATCATAATCCAAATGCAAAAGTAGTGTATTTATCGTCGGAAAAATTTACGAATGAATTTATTAACGCCATTATGGATAATAAAACCGTTAATTTTCGCAATAAATACCGTAATGTCGATGTATTATTAATTGATGATATTCAATTTATCGCAGGGAAAGAATCAACACAGGAAGAGTTTTTCCATACATTCAATGCACTCCATGATGACAATAAACAAATCATCATTTCCAGTGACCGGCCTCCAAAGGAAATTCCTACCTTAGAAGATCGGCTACGCTCGCGCTTTGAATGGGGACTTATTACAGATATAACTCCGCCAGATTTAGAAACTCGGATTGCTATACTTACCAAAAAAGCAAAAGCAGAAGGTTTAGATATACCAAATGAAGTCATGCTATATATTGCAAATCAGATTGATACAAATATTCGAGAATTAGAAGGTGCTTTAATCCGAATAGTTGCTTACTCATCTTTAGTTAATCAAGATATTGATGCATCACTTGCAGCGGATGCATTAAAGGATATTATTCCAAGCAACAAACCAAAAGCAATTACAATTCCCAACATTCAAGAAGTGGTCGGAGCAAAATATAATGTTCGTTTAGAAGATTTTTTAGCAAAAAAACGGACAAAGTCAATTGCCTTTCCACGACAAATTGCTATGTACTTATCAAGAGAGTTAACCGATTTGTCTTTACCGAAGATTGGTGAAGAGTTTGGAGGACGTGATCATACAACAGTCATCCATGCTCATGAAAAAATATCGAGGCTCGTAGAAAAAGACACCCAATTAGCAAAAGAAATTGAGGAAATTAAAGAGCAATTAAAATCATTATAAGTACGTGAAGTGCGTGTTCAAAAAAGGGGTAAAGATCCAAAGTCAGGGGCTAATGATTCAAACATTCTTGAAAAAGCGCAATGTATCTCTGTCGACGTTTGTGTTCTTGTCGTTAAAAAGATAGTTGCTTTTTCTCACGTTCGACATCTAATCAAGAAGTCTTTCTTTCCCTGCCAGCTAAACCAAATAAGCTTTATAGGCGTTTCTCTTTCATAAACCCTAAACAATAAAAGTGTTTAAATGGAGAGAAATGCGGATACTTATCGTTAAATTATAATTCATCCTAATGTAAAATAAAATTCGATACGTTTTTACCGAACTTTTTGAACAGCGCTTATAAAATTTAGTTGTGCACAATGTGCAAAAGTCAATCACACTTATGTACAAGTTATCCACATGTGCATAACTTGTCTCGTTTGTATATTTTTCACTTATCCACATATTAACAAGGCTTATTACTATTATTACTATTTTATTAAAAATAATTAATATAATATATGCAACACCATAACTAATCAATTTAAACTTCCATTAGGAGGATTTGTTTCATGAAATTTATTATTGATCGTGATCAATTACTTACAGCAGTACAAAATGTAATGAAGGCTATTTCCCCCCGTACGGTTGTGCCGATTTTAACAGGTATTAAGTTAGAAGTTAGACAAGACGGGATTACGTTAACTGGAAGTGACGCCGATATTTCAATTGAATCATATATTCCAGCTGAAGAAGATGGAATGGTTTATATTGATTATATAGAAGAAGGCAGTATTGTATTACATTCAAAATACTTTCCTGACATTGTACGTAAACTGCCGGAGAATAAAGTAGAAATTGAAGCCGATGAAAATTTAAAAATAACCATTCGTTCAGGAAAGGCAAAATTTAATTTAAATGGTCAAGACGCTCTAGAATATCCGCAACTTCCGTCATTGCAAGCAGCAGATAGTTTTGAAATCCCGATTGACTTATTAAAAAGTTTAATTAAACAAACCGTGTTTGCTGTTTCAACAATGGAAACGCGTCCTATTTTAACCGGGGTAAATATGAAATTGATGGATCAAACCCTTACTTTTTCAGCAACCGATAGTCATCGTTTAGCGTCCCGTACTGTCCCAATCGCAGAAACAGGAATTGAGTTTTCCAACGTAGTTGTTCCAGGGAAAAGTTTAAATGAATTGAATAAAATTATCGATGACAGCGAAGAAAAAATCCAAATTAGTGTTACAAGCAACCAAATATTATTTCGAACCAAACGTTTACAGTTTTTATCTCGTTTGCTGGATGGAAACTATCCGGAAACATCCCGCTTAATCCCGACACAAAGTAAAACAGTGCTTTATTTTAATACGAAAGAATTATTGCATACGATTGATCGAGCATCGCTTTTAGCAAGAGAAGAACGAAATAATGTGGTTCGTTTAACAACAAAAGAAAATAATATGGTGGAAATAGCTAGTAATCATCCGGAAGTAGGTAATGTCACAGAAGAGATAGCTATTTCTTCTAAGGAAGGGGAAGATTTAAAAATCTCTTTTAGCTCAAAATATATGATGGATGCACTAAAAGCGATTGACTATGATGAAGTAAAGATTGAATTTACTGGTGCAATGCGACCATTTATTATTCATCCAGTAGAAGATGATTCCATATTGCAACTTATTTTACCAGTTCGAACATTTTAGAATCTCGCAAAACTCCTGTTGGGTGTTCAAGTGGGAAGACCAAGGTCAATGAAGATCGAAAACAATCTTGAAAAACCGTGATGTGTTGCTAACGATGTTTTCCTTTTGCCAAACTTTTTAGATCCCCCCTAATAGAAGCGAAATATATAGGACTGGGACATATGCAATTCTAAATAGCAAGAACCGAACAATTCTTTTATAATTGTTCGGTTTGTTTGTGTTTAGAAAAACTTGGCTTTTCGCAAAGTCTTTAGCGAAAGCGCTAGTTTTTCTTATACGATAAAGCCTAAAAATTGATGCTAGTATAGTTTCATGGACACATCTAAGTTAAATTTTATACAATGAATTTCAAGGAGGATGTGTCCCATGCGTACCAGAAATAATGGCAAACGATATAACGATGATTTTAAAAAGATGGTTGTTGATCTTTATCAATATGGAAATTCTGTAAAAGATTTAAGCAGCGAGTATGGCGTATCAGATGTAACTATCTATAAATGGATTAAGGATTTAACTCCAATTGAAGGAACTGACGGTAAGGAGATCACTCCAAAAGAAGTCGATGCCATTGAAAAAGAGAACCTTCGTTTGAAACAGGAGCTTGAAATCTTAAAAAAGGCTATGGCCATATTCGCTCGAAAGTAAGTGACTCAGAACTAACTGAATTTATTACAGAACATAAAGATGATTATCCCGTTCGTACCATGTGCGAAATGCTTGATATACCGAAAAGTACCTACTACCAATCTTTGAATAAGACCGAGTCGAATCGCGATCATGAGAACCGTGAGTTCACGGAAAAGATTGTCCGGATTCATAAAGAAAGTAAGAAACGATATGGTGCGCCAAAAATACATGAAATCCTTGAAAAACAAGGTTACAAAATCAGTTTAAAGCGAGTTCAACGCTTCATGAAAAAAGCTGGTATCCGTTCTATTATCGTTAAAAAATTCCGTCCGACACCCAGTAAAGAAAAGGTGGAAGAACGAGAAAATATCATTAACAGAGACTTTTCTACGACAACAATCAACCAAAAATGGGTTGGCGATATCACGTATATTCACACACTGCGTGATGGCTGGTGTTACCTTGCATCTGTTTTAGACTTGCATTCTAGAAAGGTGATTGGGTACTCATTTGGACGTTCGATGACGACTGAATTGGTAGAGAAAGCTTTAGAAAATGCTTATGTCACACAGAAACCTAATGATGGCGTCATGTTCCATTCCGATTTAGGTTCACAATATACAAGCGATGCCTTTGCAGAAAAGATTCAGAGCTATAAGATGACGCACTCCTTCAGTCATAAGGGAAGACCCTATGACAATGCTTGTATCGAGTCTTTTCATGCAATTTTAAGGAAAGAAGAAGTAAATCATGTACAATACTTAGATTTCAACGCTGCGAGAGTAGAGTTATTTAAATATATCGAAGGTTGGTATAATCGTAAAAGAATACATGGCAGCATTGGCTATCTGACTCCACAAGAGATGGAAGATTCAGCGCTCCATCAAGCAGCATAACTGCACCAATTAATATTAGAACACGGCTTTACTTGGAGAGGTGGGCGTGGTAGGCTTTTGCCTAGCGTGTTTTACTAACCTTTCTTCTTTCGCAAATCACCACACCCACAGAGGATCCATGTCAAGTCTTCACATATATATTTAAGTAAAGCTTCAAAGCGCAATAAAAAGTTAACTTTTTTGTGTCCTAAATATTGACGTAGATCCAAAATTTTATACTCCCTCTATATACTAACGTTTTCTCTAGTTTTATTCGCTTTTCTTAGAATTTCATAATTTATTTTGAGTTATTCATAACATTATACTGGATATCCAACTGACTTAGAGAGATTTTAATGGAAAAGGGTGCACTTAATAAGCCATCCTTTTTCTTTTTCAAAAAAATGGAAATGATTGATACTATATTCGCACCTTTTATTCCCACAATACTCATGGCGACAAAACCTCCCACATCTCACAGCGTCACCTGCGCATACATTCCTTCGTTCGGTCTATCCATGAAGTGGGGCCGGCGATGCTTTCTTACAGGGTCATGCCCGATTGTATAAAAATTTGCCGGCTGCTCCGTGCTTCCATTGTTATGGATAATTCCTCTAAAAATAAACGTTTTACATTCTCATTAATACATGGGAAACGTTATGTCTCTAGACTACATCCTGTATTCGAAAATGCGGAATGTCACGTAACATCTTTTCTGGACTAAATGCTATTTGCTTCGTGCCTACTGCAAACAAAATTCGAATCAACTTACAACATAGTGCGATCAAGGATTGCTTTTTCTTTAACGGATTTTCTTTTCTTGTTGTAAAATATTCATGTAACGCTTTAAATGCAGGGTTATGATGGACTAAAGGCAAAATGACTTTAAACAATAGGGCTCTTAATTTAGGACGCCCCCTCTTGGTAATAACTGTTTTGCCTTTCCATTTACCCGACGTAGCTAACTTTAAGTTTAGCCCTGCTAACTTAATGAGCTGTTCTGGATGCGTATACTTATTTAGTTCACCAGTTTGTGCTAAGAATGAAGCGATTGTGATTTCACCTATTCCATTTATATCCGTCATCTCTTTAACCCCAGCAATTGGTGTAATAAGTTCTTTTACCATTTCCAACACTTGATTTATCTTTTCATGAAGGAGGGCGTATTGATCCATTAATGTCTCGATTTTCACCCTTGCCATGTTTCTTGCTTCTTTGATGCCTACGGATTGACTTGATACCTCTTTTAGATGTCGAACCTTTTTTAACCCAATTCCTCTTTTAACTTCTTTACGGATTTCTATCAAAATTTGATGTTCATCCATCTCTGCAATTTCTTCAGGGAATAACCCCATCTTTAATATTTGAATAGATGCTTTCCCTTCCCAATTCGCAAAGACCTTCAGATACTCCGGATAATACCTATCTATCCATTGATGAACACGGCCTTGGACAGCTTGAAGATCTTTCATTAACTGCTCGTACATATTCATGCCTTCTCGAAGATCGGCATAGATTCCTGCTGGTAAGTGCGGTTCAGAATAACGACCATCTTGAATTAAACGTGAAATCACTCTGGCATCTTTTACATCGTTCTTCGTTGGGGAATTATCATCTAGCTCCTTTGTTTTTTTTACATGCGCTGGATTTACCACTACGACTTTAAGCTCTTTTTCCATTAGCCAATAAGCTAAAGGAAGCCAATAGTGACCTGTTGGTTCCATACCGATTATCCAATCACTTTTATTCTTTTGTGTAGCTAACTCTTTTAACCAACACTCCAATCTTTCAAACCCCTCAAAACTATTTTCAAAATACAAAGCTTTTCCGTATTGTATTCCTCGGTAGTCTTGAGCGCGGGCAACGTGCTTCTCTTTGGCAATATCAACCCCAACAATTAAAATTTGCTCGGTAAGTTGTAAAATCTTTTCATTTTGTTTATAATGCATAATAGTCCTCCTTGGTTCTAATTTAAGGGTCCTTTTTACACCATACTACAGTGATCAGGACACCTCGTATCATACCAAGGGGGCTTTTTTTATTCAATCCTCATTTTGCTTTATTACAGGAATGCTTTCTTATAGTGTAAAAAAATCCCTATCCTTGCTATGTCAACATATTTCGCTTTCCTGTGGGATCTTCAGCTCGAGCTATTCCCGAGAGGAGTCTACATAAGTTGACTAGGCTAAAAACTTGCGTATACACAAGGGCGATTTTTTGTTCGCTTTTTAATCAGCTGTTTTAGTCTTGTCCCAGCCTCATTTCTAATAACTAAGAAATTACATCTATTTCTTTACTGTGGTTATCTTTATTAGACTACTTCGAACGCTCAAAAAGTATTCTTCTTTTTCATTGGGGAGTACTTCTGTATGGAGTTTCCCTTTATCTCGTCAGAAATTCTCCAGTTTGTATGTCACTAAACGAGTACTTGCTATTTGTTCTATATAAGAAAAACTACAAGTTTTTCAAAATACCTTATTAAGACCAAACTTCTCGTTCGATAAAATTACTGCTTTAAAAGTAATTTTAAGCCTAATTCAGCGTTTATTTTATAAAAGAAGGGAGATACCTTTCCATAAGGACAAATCTTTAGTAAAATAGGAATAGAAGATATTTTAGGTTTCGTGATAAAGTTTATATTTCTTTAAAAGCATAATCATTATCTTAAACAAAAGAGCGTGGATTGAAATAAAGCAATTTCAAGGAAAATGAGTGATTACATGTGTGAGAAGATAACAATTAAAACAGACTATATTCCGTTGGGACAGTTTATCAAGTTGATTAATATTTTTGATTCTGGCGGAATGATCAAAGGATATATACAAGACGTAGGTGTCGTAGTAAACGGAGAACGAGAGCATCGAAGAGGGAAAAAGTTATATCCGGATGACATCATTGAAATAGATGATGTAGGACGTTTCCAAGTTGTGAAAGAAGCAGGTACATAAATTCCTGCCTCTTTTCGCCTAGACAGGGTACCCTTTGGAATCAAGTAAAACTTTATTTGGCAGGAACTTTTTGACATCTTTCTACTTAGAAATTTCTTCACGTATAACTTTTGAATGTTGAATTTTATAAGCACCTGAGATACGGTAAAACACCACACATGAAATATTCCCAGGGATTAAAAGAGGATGAAACATGCATATAGAACAATTGCAATTAAAAAATTACCGTAATTACAAAGAATTAGATATATCATTTGATAAGACGATCAATGTAATTATTGGTGAGAATGCGCAAGGAAAAACCAATATGATGGAGGCTATTTATTTATTAGCTGTTACAAAATCCCATCGAACGCCCAGGGAAAAGGAATTAATTAAGTGGGATGAATCGTATGCTAAAATAAATGGTAAGGTTTCTAAACGAAATCGGTCATTCCCATTAGAAATTATTATCTCTTCGAAGGGGAAAAAAGCAAAGCTAAATGGAATTGAACAAAAGCGATTAAGTGACTATATAGGGGCTTTAAATGTAGTCATGTTTGCCCCAGAGGATTTAACACTTGTTAAGGGACCGCCACAAATTCGCAGACGTTTTATAGATATGGAGCTTGGCCAAATCCAACCCACATATATATATCATTTAGGACAATATCAAAAAATCCTCAAACAACGAAATCATCTATTGAAACAATTGCAAAAGCGTCCACAGCAGGACAAAACGATGCTACACGTTTTAACCGATCAGCTGGTAGAACACGCCGCGACCTTACTTGAAAGGCGGTTTGTTTTTTTGGATTTACTTAGAAAGTGGGCAAGTCCAATTCATTTCGGGATTAGTCGGGAGCTTGAATCGCTGGAAATTACCTATTCTCCTACGATTGAAGTATCAGAAGGCGCAAAGAAGGAGAAAATAAAAGATATATATGTTCATAAATTTCGGGATATTGAGGAAAAAGAGATCGATCGAGGTACAACATTGATTGGTCCGCACAGAGACGATCTGTTGTTTTACGTTAACAACAAGGATGTACAAATCTATGGATCACAGGGTCAGCAACGTACAACAGCATTATCCATAAAGCTTGCAGAAATCGAATTAATTTATAATGAGGTGGGCGAATATCCAGTGTTATTGCTTGATGATGTGTTAAGTGAATTGGATGATTATCGACAGTCCCATTTGTTAAATACAATTCATGGAAAGGTACAGACCTTTGTCTCTACAACAAGTGTAGACGGTATTGAGCATGAAACGCTTGATAAGGCTACGATCTTTCATGTTAAAGATGGCAAGGTAGAAACTTAAATTCGGGGGAATAATCATGTTTATTCATATCGGTAATAATAATGTCATCCATTCCTGTGATGTTATAGCTATTATTGATTATCATTTAATTTCATCATCCACGATCATGGAAGAATTGATAACCGAATCAAGCAAGCAACAAAAGATCGTTGGTCCATTGGAGGCTGCAAAATCGATTATGATAACAAAAGATTTGATTTATTATAGCTCTTTATCAGTCTCTACCTTAAAAAAACGAGCAAGTATGATTTCAACGATTAGTAAGCTTAATGATTTTTCAGACGATGTAAAAGAATTGGACTCGGAAGAAGTATAGAAATGGAAGTGAAAACATGTCGATGGAAGATAAAGTCATGAAGGAACAAGCCTATGATGCAGATCAAATTCAGGTCCTGGAAGGATTAGAAGCAGTTCGTAAACGACCGGGAATGTATATTGGATCTACAAGTGAGAAAGGGCTGCACCATCTCGTTTGGGAAATAATAGATAATAGTATTGATGAAGCTTTAGCCGGGTATTGTGATCGCATTGAAGTCATTGTGGAAAAGGATAATAGTATTACAGTTAAAGATAATGGACGGGGAATTCCTGTTGATATTCAGAAAAAAACAGGCAGACCTGCTTTAGAAGTGATCATGACCGTTCTCCATGCTGGGGGTAAGTTTGGCGGTGGAGGTTATAAAGTTTCTGGAGGACTTCATGGTGTAGGTGCTTCGGTAGTTAACGCGCTTTCCAGTAAATTAGAAGTCTATGTTCATAGAGATAATAAAATTCATTATTTAGCCTTTGAAAGAGGTGTTCCACAAGGTGAAATTCAGATTGTTGGAAAAACAGATATAACGGGAACAATCGTTCACTTTGTACCTGATACTACTATCTTTACGGAGACAACAGAATTTAACTTTGATATTTTATCACAGCGACTAAGAGAACTCGCATTTTTAAATAAAGGAATAACAATTGCGCTGGAAGATAAACGGACAGACAGAGAGCCAGTAAGCTATCACTATGAAGGTGGCATTAGCTCTTACGTTGAATTTATTAATCAGAACAAAGAAGTGCTACATGAACCTTTCTACGCAGAAGGCGAAGCACAGGGTATCACTGTGGAAATAGCAATACAGTATAATGATGGATTTACAAGTAACCTATATTCATTTGCCAATAACATTCATACGTATGAAGGTGGTACGCATGAATCGGGTTTTAAAACAGGTTTAACACGTGTAATTAATGATTACGCCAGAAAGAATAATTTGTTTAAAGAAAATGACCCTAATTTATCTGGTGAAGATGTTCGTGAAGGGTTAACAGCGATCGTTTCTGTGAAACATCCGAATCCACAGTTTGAAGGTCAAACAAAAACAAAGCTCGGTAATAGTGAGGTTCGGACAGTTACCGATTCCGTATTTAGTGAATTATTTTCCAAGTTTTTATTTGAGAATCCTGATGTAGCAAAAATCATTGTTGATAAAGGATTAATGGCATCACGGGCTCGTGCAGCAGCGAAGAAGGCACGGGAGTTAACACGTAGAAAAGGTGCTTTAGAGATTTCTAACTTACCTGGTAAACTTGCAGACTGTTCTTCCAAGGATGCATCTATTAGTGAGCTTTATATCGTTGAGGGGGATTCTGCTGGAGGATCAGCAAAACAAGGAAGAGATCGTCATTTTCAAGCTATTTTACCACTACGCGGAAAAATTCTAAACGTGGAAAAGGCACGACTGGATAGAATCTTATCTAACAATGAAGTGAGATCCATTATCACGGCTTTAGGTACTGGTATTAGTGAAGACTTTGATATTTCTAAAGCCCGCTACCATAAAGTTGTATTAATGACAGATGCTGATGTTGATGGTGCCCATATACGTACATTATTGCTCACTTTCTTTTATCGCTACATGCGTCCTTTAATTGAGCATGGGTATATTTACATTGCTCAGCCTCCGCTTTATAAGATTCAGCAGGGAAAGGCAATTCATTATGCCTATAACGATAAAGAATTGGAACAGATTTTAGCTGAGTTACCAAAGGCTCCCAAGCCAGGCTTGCAGCGTTATAAAGGTTTAGGGGAAATGAATGCAGCCCAGCTTTGGGAAACAACCATGAATCCAGAGACGCGTACTCTCTTAAGAGTTGAGTTGACGGATGCTATCGAAGCAGACCATATCTTTGATGTACTAATGGGGGATAAAGTGGAACCGCGAAGAAACTTTATCCAGGCAAATGCACAATACGTTAAAAATTTAGATATTTAAAGTTAATTGAAAATCACTACGTTTGCTATAGAATAAAAGTTTTTGTCTTACGGCTTAAGAAGTGTTTAACGTAGAGGTCGCTCCGTTGTAAAAATTTTTAGGTTTTACTAAGCCTCTTACGCTATTGATCTTTCTTAAGTTTCTAGGATAAAACTAGTTCTAGGCGCTTAGCGAGTGAATGGAGGTAGTAGTTCAATGGCGGATCAACAACGTCCAAAAGTTCAAGATATCAATCTTGGACAGGAAATGCGTACATCGTTTCTTGATTATGCAATGAGTGTTATTGTTTCTCGTGCGTTACCAGATGTTCGTGATGGTTTAAAGCCTGTTCATCGTAGAATATTATATGCAATGAATGATTTAGGAATGCATGCAGATAAGGCTTATAAGAAGTCTGCGCGTATTGTTGGTGAAGTAATTGGTAAGTACCACCCACATGGCGATACAGCTGTTTACGAAGCGATGGTACGAATGGCACAGGATTTTAGCTATCGTAATATGCTTGTAGATGGTCATGGTAATTTTGGTTCTGTAGACGGTGATTCAGCAGCAGCTATGCGTTATACAGAAGCAAGAATGTCGAAAATAGCCATGGAATTGTTACGAGATATAAACAAGGACACGATTGATTTTACAGATAACTATGATGGATCGGAAAGGGAACCTGTTGTATTTCCAGCCCGGTTTCCAAACCTTTTAGTCAATGGAGCTTCTGGAATTGCGGTTGGAATGGCAACAAATATTCCTCCTCATAACTTAGGAGAGACAATTGATGCCGTATTGGCATTAAGTAAAGATCCTGATATTACAATAGATGAGCTTATGGAAGACTATATTCACGGGCCTGATTTTCCAACAGCCGGACAAATACTTGGTAGAAGTGGTATTCGTAAAGCCTACGAAACGGGAAAAGGTTCGATAACCGTTCGAGCAAAGGTATCGATTGAAGAAATGGCAAACGGCAAGCCCGTGATTATTGCAACCGAATTACCTTATCAGGTAAACAAAGCAAAGCTCATTGAGAAAATTGCTGAACTAGCCCGCGACAAACGGATTGAAGGTATTACGGATTTACGGGATGAATCTGATCGTGAAGGACTACGTGTTGTAATTGAATTGCGTAGGGACGTCAATGCCAATGTAGTGTTAAATAATTTATATAAGTATACAGCCTTACAAACTACTTTTGGTATTAATATGCTAGCACTGGTTGATGGTCGACCGAAAGTGTTAAATATTAAACAATGTCTCTCTCATTATTTAAATCATCAAATCGTAATCATTAAACGTCGCACTGCTTTTGAATTACGTAAAGCAGAAGCACGTGCACATATCTTGGAAGGTTTGCGAATCGCTTTAGATAATTTAGATGAAGTCATTGAATTAATTCGTAGTTCAAAAACTACGGATATTGCGCGTAATGGCTTGATGGAGCGGTTTAAACTGTCTGAAAAGCAGGCTCAAGCAATTTTGGATATGCGCTTGCAACGATTGACAGGTTTGGAAAGAGAAAAAATTGAAAATGAATATAAAGAATTGAAGGATTTAATCCAAGAGCTAAAAGCAATTCTAGCTGATGAGGAAAAAGTACTTGAGATCATTCGTGAAGAACTGACAGAAATTAAAGAACGATTTAATGATCCACGCCGTACGGAAATTGTCATTGGCGGCACCGACTTTTTTGAAGACGAAGACCTCATTCCTGAGGAAAGTATCGTAATCACGCTTACCCATAAGGGATATATTAAGCGGCTTCCTTCTTCCACGTATCGCACGCAACGGCGTGGAGGCAGAGGAATTCAAGGGATGGGAACGAATGAAGATGATTTCGTTGAGCATCTTGTATCAACGTCGACCCATGATACGATACTATTCTTTACCAATAGAGGAAAAGTATACAAAACGAAAGGGTATGAGATTCCGGAATTTGGCCGAACAGCCAAAGGAATACCAATCATTAATTTATTGCAAGTTGAAAAAGATGAATGGGTTAATGCGGTAATTTCTGTTAACGATTATCGCGAAGATCAATTTTTATTCTTCACGACAAAGTATGGAATTTCAAAACGTACTTCTCTTTCCCAGTTTGCCAATATCCGTAAAGGTGGATTAATTGCGGTTGGTCTTCGTGAAAATGATGAGCTGATATCTGTTCGTCTAACGGATGGAACGAAGCACATAATGATTGCCACAAAAAATGGCTATCTCATTCGTTTTCCAGAGGATCAAGTTCGCCCAATGGGAAGAACAGCGGCTGGTGTAAAAGGAATATCTTTAAGAGCAGATGATGAAGTCGTTTCGATGGAAATATTACAACCGGGTGTAAAAATCTTGCATGTAACAAGTAAGGGTTATGGAAAACAAACACCAGAATCCGAATACCGCGTAACAAATCGTGGTGGAAAGGGTATTTTCACTTGTCACCTAACCGAGAAAACCGGACAAGTTGTAGCAGTTAAAGCAGTTTCAGGTGAAGAAGACTTGATGCTAATTACAATTGCGGGTGTACTTATCCGTATTCCAGTTCAAGAAATATCTGAAACGGGTCGTAATACAATGGGGGTTCGCTTAATTCGTTTACATGAAGATGAAGAGGTAGCCACCGTTGCCCGGATTGATCAGGATGAAGAAGAACAAGAAGAGACAGAAGAAACAATGGAAGAAAATGATGAGGAAACAAACGAAGAAAATCAAGAGGGCTAAAGTGAAACGGATATGCTTGAGTAATTTTTCGTTTTTATAAAGAAGAATTAGAATTAAGTTGTAACTATGAGAATCTAGATGATAAAAAAGATGAGGCTGGGACAAAACTAGCCGAGAATAAATAAAAATGGTTCCGATCATCGGTTTTTGATGATTGGAACCATTTTTTGTTGGATTATTTCCATTATCGATTGTTTGGCTTCTGTTCATAGCGATATACTTCCTCAAGTTCACCGCCATGAATGCAAAACCTAATTCATTTTCTACTTTCTCTTTGCCCCTCACTGACATTCGAGTGAAGCGCAAATTAGCCTTCAAAAATCCGAAGACTGGCTCTACATCAGTTTTACGTTTTCCGTAGATTTCACCAGTTTCTTTATTCGAAAGCTGTTGTCTTACATATTCTTTTTGTTGTTCCCATTTTTCGTTATAATAAACTTTTCGATGATTTCCTTCTTTCGCTTTTGTACATAAGGAACGCAACGGGCAATCGAAACAGTCCTCACATTCATAAACTTTAAATGTTCGTGTAAATCGGTATTTATCTGTTCGATTAGATAGGTAACGGAATGTTAATTGTTTATCATTTGGGCAGGTAATCGAATCGTCTTCTTCATGATATTCCCAATTCGCTACATTAAAAGCGTCATTCTTGTATTTCTTTTTCTTCTCTTTTCGATATTGGTTATACGTAATCAGCGGGATACGTTTTCGATTCTCGATGACATCTTCATAGTTTTGTTCACTTCCATAGCCTGCGTCAGCGACGATATAGTTAGGTAACTCAAAGAAACTTTTCTCGATTTTATCTAGAAAAGGAACGAACGTGCGTGTATCTGTTGGATTTGGAAATACATCATAAGCGAGCGCAAATTGTCCTTCTGTCGCAAGCTGAACATTATAACCTGCTTTCAGTTGGCCATTCTTCATATAATCATCTTTCATTCGCATAAACGTGGCATCATGGTCCGTCTTCGAATAACTGTTGCGTTCTCCGAAGATTACCATGTCATCTTGGTATTTCTGTTTACGTTTTAAATAATCCTTGAAATGTTTGTGGTGTTTTTTTGGTGCTTTGCGCTCTGAACGAAGCTGTTTCCGTTTGCTTACATCTTCACTCGCTTCTATTCTTTTGTCATATTCTTCAATTTTCTCATCTAGCTTTTCGACTATTTTTGTGAGTTCTTCGGTAGATAGTTCCTCCAGACTTTCTCGTTCTATTTCCGGAATAATTTGGTTTTCTAATAATTCATCGTACATTTGGTTGGATTTTTCTACCAAATTAGCACTATATTTTTCAATCGCTTTACGCCATACAAACGTAAACTTATTGGCATTCGCTTCTATTTTGGTTCCATCAATAAAAATCGCTTCTTCTTCAATAAGTTTCTCCTGAACGAGCTGACAGCGAAATTGTACGAAACACTGGCGTAATAGTTCTTTGACTTCTTCATTCACACGAAAACGATTGATAGTGCGATAACTAGGTTCATATGCTTGTGCTAACCACATCATACGCACACTATCTTTGAGTAACGCTTCAATCTTCCTACCAGAAAAAACAGATTGCGTGTAGGCACACAAAATAATCTTCATCATCATTCGTGGATGATAAGCAGGACAACCCGTTTCATGTAAGAAATCAGCAAATGCTTCATCTGGAATTTGTTCTACTATATCATTCACGGCATAGGCGATATCATTTTCTTGTAATTTTATTTCTAAATCTAGCGGTAAAATGACTTGATTCATGGTATAATGTTTAAACATAAGGACACCTCCGATAGTTATTGTGTAGGTACTTTAATTTTATCAGATGGTGTCCTTTTTGTTTACTTTAAAAAGAATATTAAACAAAAAATAAGCGTGGTACCTTCACCTTTTATGATGGTGAGTACCACGCTTATTTTTTTAATTTAGTGGGGTTTTGTCCCAGCCTCATCTTTTTTTACACAATAGAAAAAAAGTATAAAACTTTAGGCTTTATCGTATAAGAAAATATAATGGTGTTAAGGGGGAGTTTATATGCGAGTAGAAACGAAGCAGCTTGTTCCTGGTTGTATATTGCTTCGTGATGTGAAGGGGAAATCGAATCGACCAATCATTCCAAAAAATACGGTGCTTACAGAAGAACATAGGATTATTTTAGGCAAATTTTTAGTTGATACGGTCGAAGTTGCGTCGAAGTTAGCAGATGGCAAATGCTTTGGGCCAGAACAAGACGAAGCAAAAGAAAATAAGACTTCTTTAGAGTTAGAGGCACATTATCGCTATGTTATTAAGCGATATAGAGAACTCTTTGACAAATGGCGAAACGGGGCTAATGTAGACATTATAGTGGTACGTGAACTTTTACTGCCATTATTGGAAAGAATGGATGAGATTGAAAAATCGGTTTATAAACTTCATCATTATGCAAACAAAGAAGATTATTTTTACCATCACCATATAGCGGTTGCTATGCTATCGGCTTACCTAGGCTATAAAATGGATTATGCGAAGGGAGAATGGCTGCAAATCGGCTTAGGCGGATTTTTGAGCGATTCCGGTATGGCCCGTATTGACCAACCGATTATTCAAAAACAATCCAAACTTACGGAAAAAGAAATGGAACAAATAAAAAAACATCCGATGTATTCGTATCGATATGTAGAAAAGTTGCCAGCCTTAAAAGAAGAAGTAAAACAAGCTATCTTACAGCATCATGAACGGATGGACGGGAGTGGCTATCCACTTGGACTCAAAAAAGACAAAATTAATCGCTTTGCCCGAATAATAGCTGTTTCTGATACGTACCATGCGATGACATCTGAGCGATTATATAAAACCAAGCAATCCCCATTTCGTGTTGTTGAAGTGTTGAGAAAAGAACAATTTAGCAAGCTGGATCCTGAAATAGTACAACATTTTATTAAGGGGTTGGCTAGTTTTTCCATTGGTACCAAGGTGAAACTATCTAATCAGCAAATTGGTGAAATAGTCTTTACCGATGAACAAAAACCAACGCGTCCAATGATTCGATTAGATGAAAACAAGCAAATTATCTCCTTAGAAAATCATCCACAGCTGTTTATTGAAGAAATATTGTAATGGAGCACTCTCTATTTACTGTTACCTGTCTGCTGCCATAGCTCATGTGCCAATAAAGAGGGGATTTTATGAGCTGTGATTTGTAAAAAATGTAAAATAAACGGAAAGTCTATATCTGGTTTGTTAACAAATAAATCCCCCCACCACTCCGTTTCATAGCGGCATAGCATACTTAGGTTGTACAGCAGCAGATAATGGATCATTACTTCATGAATTGGTAAAAAGTTTTCCCTATCTAACGGGAAATATAATTCTTTCGTTTGCTGATGCATAAAGAAAGGTCCATTAGCTTCGGTGATTGGATAAGCTACCTCCATACGAATCATCTGTTTATCTATATCTACGTATTTGATAGGAGGAAGATAAGCTTCCACTCGACGAATAAATGCCTGATCAGTAAGATGATAATTATCTAACAGGTTAACCGGGAACTCTAAAAGCGGTGAATATTGTTTTCCAACAACGATCAATTTTGCTTGATTTTGAAAAATAAATAATGGATTTATTTCTGGTATGAGCGCTAATAACCCTTGCATTGTACGCTTTGTAAATGGAACAGGCTGCTTGTATAAATGTTCACAGAAATAAGGGAAAAGCCCATTATGCTGCACTTTTATTTCATCATTCATAAATGAATAATTCTTTTTTTTTCGTTTTCTTGCAGTAACGCCATGAGCTAATAGACTCGTTGATTCAGGATAATTTGGACGTTTCGTTAATAAACAAGCCTTAATTAGATGGATCATCCCGTAATAGTAAAGAATCGGCTGCATAAATGGTTCTGTTTGCTCACCTTGACGATAAAAATGAATGCCGTGATCTAAGTAATACATAAATGCATTACAGTTTTCATAGCTTTTTATTTCGGCATCTTCGTCCTCTAGTTGTGTATAACAATGATATAAAAATGTTTGTGCTGTTTGTTGTGACTGTAAGTAAGACATAAATAAATAAGCTATATCCATGGTAATGACCTCATAACTATAAAAATATTTAGAATCGAATTACTTTTTAATTCCAGTGAAATCAACTTGAAAAACCTAATAGGTTGGCGTATTGTATATAAAAATAGATGTATTACTAGTGTATGCAAGTACGAAATTACCATACATGGAGTAATGTACGGAAAAACATCACAGCTTAAGTAAGTAACCAAAAATAAAGAGGAGGATAAGCATGCGCAAGGACAAATTTGTAAAAGAAGGATTAACCTTTGACGATGTGTTATTAGTTCCTGATAAATCAGAGGTATTACCAAAGGATGTTGATGTCAGTACGCAGTTAACAGAGAACATCAAGTTGAATACTCCACTTCTCAGTGCAGGAATGGATACTGTTACAGAAGCGTCGATGGCCATCGCTATGGCTCGCCAAGGTGGAATTGGTATTATTCATAAGAACATGTCCATAGAGGAGCAGGCTGAGCAAGTAGACCGAGTAAAACGATCGGAAAGCGGTGTTATTACAAACCCATTTTTTTTAACACCGGAACACCAAGTATATGATGCTGAACATTTGATGGGGAAATTTCGTATATCAGGTGTGCCTATTGTAAACAACATTGAGGAGAAAAAGCTTGTAGGTATTTTAACAAATCGAGATCTCCGCTTTATCCAGGATTATTCCATATCCATTTCTGATGTGATGACGAGTGAAAATTTAGTGACAGCACCGGTTGGTACAACACTTACGGAAGCCGAAAAAATCCTTCAACAATACAAAATTGAAAAACTGCCATTAGTAGATGAGGACGGCATTTTAAAAGGGCTTATTACAATTAAGGATATTGAAAAAGTTATCGAATTTCCGAATGCTGCCAAAGATACACAAGGAAGGCTACTTGTAGGTGCTGCTGTCGGAGTTACTGCTGATGCAATGAAACGAATCGAAAAGCTAGTTGAAGCAGGTATTGATGTTATTGTAATTGATACAGCTCATGGTCACTCAAAAGGCGTCATTGATCAGGTGAAGGCGGTTCGTAAAGCCTACCCAAATTTAGATATTATTGCAGGTAATGTCGCTACTAGTGAAGCAACGACGGCTTTAATTGAAGCAGGTGCATCGATTGTTAAAGTCGGTATTGGCCCTGGATCTATTTGTACGACCAGAGTAATCGCGGGTGTCGGTGTTCCGCAAATTACAGCTGTATATGATTGTGCAAGAGCTGCTGCTGAATACAATGTACCTGTCATTGCAGACGGTGGCATTAAATACTCTGGAGATATTGTGAAAGCACTAGCTGCAGGAGCACATGCTGTTATGCTTGGTAGTATATTTGCAGGAGTTACAGAAAGCCCCGGGGAAACTGAAATTTATCAAGGAAGACAATATAAAGTTTATCGTGGAATGGGATCAGTTGGTGCGATGAAGGCAGGCTCAAAAGATCGTTATTTCCAAGAAGATGCAGAAACGAAAAAGCTCGTTCCAGAGGGAATTGAAGGGCGCGTTGCTTATAAAGGCCCTCTAGCAGATACCGTTCATCAATTAGTCGGAGGATTACGTGCTGGAATGGGATATTGTGGTACAAATACAATTGATGAATTGCGCAATAATAGTCGTTTTATCCGAATTACCAACGCCGGATTAAGAGAGAGTCATCCGCATGATGTTCAAATTACGAAAGAAGCTCCAAACTATATTGTGTAAAGACGCTCTCTTTTTGAGCCCTTCATAATGGGTAACTTTACCTTTAATATTGTAGTTAATTTGCTTACCTGTTTGTTAGATTCTTTATTACACTATAGGAAAGTATAAAACTTTAGGCTTTATCCCGTATGTAAGGTGCCGTAAGTTTCCCACTTCAAGACCAGGGTTTGTGCAAAGAGTCAAAGTGGGAGAAAACGGCACCTAAATGCCCGATTGGTTCAAGGGCCTTTAGGTCATACCCTTGTGGTACTAACATTCAGTAGGAGAAGGAAGAAAACTCCTACTGAATGAAGTTTCACTTTATCGTATAAGAAAACAATAACTGTCGCCATAAAGACTTGGCGATAAGCCAAGTCTTTATGTATATGAAGTTCCGTGTTTTACAACAGTTTGCCATGCAATTCTTGTAACTTGTACTAGTAAGTATAAGAAAATATTAGATGGGGTGTTAATCCCGTCTATTTTTTTATTATTTTATATGGTAAAATAACTAAGTGCACTTTCATAAAGAATAAATGTGCATAAATAGACATAGAGGTTAAACTACAGGGTGGAGGTACAAGAAGGTGAAACATATTTTTAAAAAGAGTTTCGTATTTTTTCTAGCAGCAGCAGTTGTCATGCTGACCATATTATCGCAGCCATATCAATTACAGGCTGCAGAAGTAGAACTAGAAGCAGAATCTGCAATCTTAGTAGATGCAAATACAGGTAAAATTTTATTTTCCAAAAATGCAGATAAAGCACTTCCCCCAGCTAGTATGACCAAAATGATGACAGAATATCTTGTATGGGAAGCGGTCGAAAAGGGTCAAATCAGCTGGGATACAACAACACAGATTAGCGACTATCCATACAGTATTTCTGCGGATTCTACTTTTTCAGGAATTGGATTAAAACAATCTAAAGATTATACAGTAAAAGATTTGTACCATGCGATGGCGCTTATTTCTGATAATGCAGCTACGATTGCCTTAGCTGAACTGATTGCAGGTTCAGAAGGTGAATTCGTAAAAATGATGAATAAAAAGGGAAAAGAAATGGGGCTTCCGGATTTTAAATTCGTTAACTCCACAGGGATTGAAAATAAATCGTTAGGAGATAATTACCCTAAAGGAACAGATCCTAATGGGACCAATCTTCTTTCGGCAGAATCTGCTGCGTTATTGGCTTATCACTTAATTAATGATTATCCAAAGGCTTTGGAAATATCCAGTAAACCAACAGCAACATTTGATGGAAAAGAACTTCGAAACTTAAATTATATGTTGTCGCATAATACAACATTTTTTAAGCAGTTTTATTATGAAGGTGTTGATGGATTAAAAACAGGCTTTACGGATTTAGCTGGTTACAGTTTTACAGGGACTGCCAAAAAAGGGGATCGTCGATTAATTTCTGTCGTCATGAAAACAAAAAGTGAAAAGAAACGCTTTGAGCAGACTGCTAAACTATTAGACTTTGGCTTTCAGAACTTTGAGAATACTAAGTTATTCCCAGCAGGATATCAATTAAAAGACAAGACATCTTTACCAGTTGCTAAAGGAAAAGAAGATAGAGTAAGTATTTCCCTTGGTGAAGCATTCATTCTGCCGATTAAACCGGATGAAAAAGATATGTATCGCATAGAATACAAGATTGATAAAGACAAGCTGGATAAAGAAGGAAAACTAAAGGCACCAATTAAAAAAGGTGAAAAAGTTGGAGTAGCCAAGCTTACGTATAAAGGCGAAAATGACTATGGATATATTGTAAATGATAGTAAGAGTACGGTAGATATTGTAACAGATCAGGCAGTGGAAAAAGCAAACTGGTTTATGCTTACAATGAGCGCAATTGGTGATTTTTTTGCTGATTTATTCCATACAGTGGTAGACTGGGTTAAAGGACTATTTTAAATAAATCTTTAGGGGGAGTTTTCAGTGTCTAATATAGGAACAGACCGTGTTAAACGAGGAATGGCTGAAATGCAAAAAGGCGGCGTTATTATGGACGTTGTCAATGCAGAGCAAGCAAAGATAGCTGAAGAAGCAGGAGCAGTTGCTGTCATGGCACTAGAGCGCGTACCTTCTGATATTCGAGCAGCTGGTGGTGTAGCTCGAATGGCTGACCCAACGATCACTGAGGAAGTATTAAATGCTGTATCCATTCCTGTCATGGCAAAAGCACGTATTGGCCATATTACAGAAGCTCGTGTATTAGAAGCAATGGGTGTTGACTATATTGACGAAAGTGAAGTGTTAACCCCTGCGGATGATATATACCATATTAATAAATCAGACTTTACTGTACCATTTGTTTGCGGATGCCGTAATCTTGGCGAAGCAGCACGCCGTATTGGTGAAGGTGCTTCCATGTTGCGTACGAAAGGTGAGCCTGGAACTGGTAATATTGTTGAAGCCGTTCGGCATATGAGACAAGTACAATCAGAAATCCGTATGCTAACTGCAATGTCACGAGATGAAGTGATGACATATGCCAAGGAGATCGGTGCTCCATTTGAACTATTGCTTGAGATACGTAAAGAAGGTCGCTTGCCGGTAGTAAACTTTGCTGCAGGTGGAATTGCAACCCCTAGTGATGCCGCATTGATGATGGAGTTAGGAGCAGATGGAATATTTGTTGGTTCTGGTATTTTTAAATCATCCAATCCAGCTAAATATGCGAAAGCAATTGTGGAAGCAACAACACATTACAAAGATTATAAATTAATAGCTGAACTATCTAAGGATCTAGGTGAGGCTATGAAGGGGATCGAAATGAGTACACTAGAAGCTCATGATCGTATGCAAGATCGGAGCGAGTAAGAAAGAAGGAATTTTTTATGACGACCATCGGTGTACTTGCCTTACAAGGCGCTGTTCGCGAGCATATTCGAGCTGTGAGAGCATGTGGCGCTGAGGCAGTTGAGATAAAACAAAAAGAACAGCTGGCAGAAATAGATGGTTTAATCTTACCTGGCGGCGAGAGTACAACCATTAGGCGATTAATCGACAGTTACGGTTTTATTGACCCGATTCGGGATTTTGCCGACCAAGGAAAGCCGATCTTTGGTACATGTGCGGGTATGATCTTAATGGCTAAAGCTATTGAAGGACAAGCTCAAGCTCATCTTGGATTAATTGATATGACAGTTGCTCGTAACGCTTTTGGTCGTCAGGTGGCAAGCTTTGAAGCAGAATTAGAAATAACAGGTATTGCCAATGATTTTAATGCTGTATTTATTCGTGCTCCTTACGTAACAAAAGTAGGAACAGCTGTTGAAGTGCTTGCAACGTATCATGATCATATTGTGGCAGTTCGCCAAGGTCCATTTTTGGCAACCGCTTTTCATCCAGAATTGACGG
This sequence comes from Cerasibacillus sp. JNUCC 74, assembly GCF_053667775.1. The sequence goes on from NZ_CM132207.1 coordinate 22,827, forward strand.
ATGATCAGCGACTATTGGCTTATTTCATAACCATGGTGGAAGAGGTTTCGTAAATTTATTGGCGATAGTTGCATAAGCATAAAAAATCGGTTATGATAGAAGATAATAATAAAAAGTGATGACAGGAAGCAGTAATAGTAATGTCTCTCCAAGAGAGTCGATGGTTGGTGTGAATCGATGTGAGACAGCTATGAATCCGTCCTTAAGCTGGTTTATTGAATTCTTTGGATAGTAAATAAACCCGGTTTGCGTACCGTTACAACATGAAGCCGGAAGAATATGTATTCTTCAATCAGGGTGGCAACGCGGGAATTATACTCTCGTCCCTATTTTTAGGGACGGGAGTTTTTTGATTTGTTAAGAAAAATAAAGGAGGAACGAGTATATGCTGGATATGAAATATTTACGTAATCATTTGGAAGAAGTAAAGCAAAAATTACAGCATCGAGGAGAGGATTTATCCGAGCTCCATCGGTTTGGCGACCTTGATGAAAAACGACGTCAGCTTATTGCCGATACGGAGCAATTAAAAGCAAAGCGAAATGAAACGTCGAAGCAAATCTCTGTATTAAAACGGGAAAAGAAAGATGCTGAACCGGCAATTAAAGCGATGCGCGAAGTTGGTGATGAAATTGCCAGACTAGATAAGGAATTGAAGGAATTTAATGATGAGCTGGAACATATTATGCTCTCTATCCCGAATATCCCTCATGAAAGTGTACCAATTGGGGAAGATGAAGAAGAAAATGTAGAAATACGGAAATGGGGAACCTTGCCACCATTTTCATATGAACCGAAACCGCATTGGGATATAGCTACTAATTTGGATATAGTCGATTTTGAACGTGCAGGTAAAGTAACTGGCAGCCGATTTGTATTTTATAAAGGGTTAGGATCACGTTTAGAACGGGCATTGTGGAATTTTATGTTGGATTTACATGTAGATGAGCATGGCTATGAGGAAATGTTGCCACCACAAATCATTAATCGAGCTAGTTTAACGGGGACCGGCCAATTGCCAAAGTTTGCAGAAGATGTATTTAAGCTGGAGGACTGGGATTATTTCTTGGCTCCTACAGCAGAAGTTCCTGTAACTAATTATTACCGAGACGAAATTTTAAAAGCAGATGATTTACCGAAAAAATATGCAGCATTTAGCAGCTGCTTCCGTTCTGAAGCGGGTTCTGCCGGAAGGGATACAAGAGGATTAATTCGTCAACATCAATTCAATAAAGTGGAGCTTGTCCACTTTGTTAAACCAGAAGACTCTTATGAAACGCTTGAAGCATTGACAAAACATGCAGAAAAGGTACTCCAGCTGTTAGAATTACCATATCGAGTGATGAGTATGTGTACAGGTGATTTAGGATTTACAGCCAGTAAAAAATATGATATTGAGGTATGGATTCCTAGTCAGCATACGTATCGGGAAATTTCTTCTTGCTCTAACTTTGAAGATTTCCAAGCGAGACGTGCTAATATTCGTTTCCGAAGAGAAGCTAAAGCAAAACCGGAATTTGTTCATACATTAAATGGTTCTGGTTTAGCAGTCGGCCGTACGGTAGCTGCTATTTTAGAAAACTACCAGCAAGAGGATGGTACGGTTATTATCCCTACTGCATTACGTCCATACATGGGTGGAAGGGAAATAATGAAATAAGGAAACATTTTTTTACACTATAGGAAAGTATAAAACTTTAGGCTTTATCCCGCATGTAAGGTGCCGTAAGACTCCTGCTTCAAGAGCCTTTAGTTGATACAAAGGGTCAAAGTAGGGGAAAACGGCACCTAAATGCCCGATAAGTTCAAGGGCCTTTAGGTCATACCCTTGTGGTACTAACATTCCGTGTAAAAAGCATTCCATGGAATGAAGTTTCACTTTATCCCGCATGTAAGGTGCCGTAAGATTCTCACTTCAAGAGCCTTTAGTTGATACAAAGGGTCAAAGTGGGAGAAAACGGCACCTAAATGCCCGATAAGTTCAACTAACATTCCGTGTAAAAAGCATTCCACGGAATGAAGTTTCACTTTATCGTATAAGAAAAACGACAGCTTTCGCTAAAGACTTGGCGACAAGCCAAGTTTTTTTCTGAAAAAGTATTTGACAGAAAGTAAAAACAGTAGTATCCTAATAGACATTATAATAAGTTCATAACGTAAAGCTTCTTATGAAGAGAGGTGGAGGGAATTGGCCCTAAGAAACCTCGGCAGCGGACTATCTTTATAGTACTGTGCCAAATCCAACAAGCATATATGCTTGAAAAATAAGAAGAGAGCGCCATAAATTGCAAATCTCTTCTTATTACAAATAAGGAGGGATTTTTCTTTTTTACACTAGATAAGCATCTTCGCGCAAGAATTAATTTCATCATATCCGTTTTGTTTAACAAGGGATAAAAATTGCTTTCGAGCTAATAAGTTTAGAAAGCGGATTGTACGTAAGTTAACAACTTAAGCAACAGAAACGAGTTATTTTACCGGATTTTTTGAATATTATTATAAGAATCAAATACTTCTTATCGAGAGAGGTGGAGGGACTGGCCCGAAGAAACCTCGGCAGCGGACTATTCTATAGTACTGTGCCAAATCCAGCAAGCATTAGCTTGAAAGATAAGAAGAGGAGTTATTGCAAATGCCTCTTCTTATGGAAGGGGCATTTTTTTATACTGTAGGAAGGTATAAAGCTTTAGGGTTTATCCCGCATGTAAGGTGCCATAAGACTCCCACTTCAAGACCTGAATTGATACAAAAGGGTCAAAGTGGGAAACGGCACCTAAATGCCCGATTGGTTCAAGGGCCTTTAGGTCATACCCTAGTGGTACTAACATTCCGTGTAAAAAGCATTCCACGGAATGAAGTTTCACTTTATCCCGCATGTAAGGTGCCGTAAGTTTTCCGCTTCAAGACCTGATTTCATACAAAGGGTCAAAGCGGGAGAAAACGGCACCTAAATGCCCGATTGGTTCAAGGGCCTTTAGGTCATACCCTAGTGGTACTAACATTCTGTGTAAAAAGCATTCCACGGAATGAAGTTTCACTTTATCGTATAAGAAAAACGATCATTTTCGCCATAAAGACTTGGCGACAAGCTAAGTTTTTTAATGTCATAGCAAGATAAACGGATGTGTAAAATCTAGATAGGTTTTACGTCAAGAGGTTTGTCGCTAGTTTGCTAAAGAAAATAATTAGGGAGTGAGATGGTGATTACATTTGATCATGTAACAAAAATTTATGAAGGGATACAGCAGCAAGTAACAGCATTAGATGATGTAAACTTGCATATTGACAAAGGAGAGATCTATGGCGTTATCGGATTTAGTGGTGCGGGGAAAAGCTCACTGATTCGCTGTGTTAATTTACTAGAACGACCGACATCCGGAAAGGTGGTAGTGGACGGCAAGAACATATTACATCTTTCTTCTAAGAAATTAAGAGAGGCAAAACGAAAAATTGGTATGATTTTTCAGCATTTTAATTTATTGAACTCCAAAAATGTTTATACAAATGTGGCAATGCCTTTATTATTAGCCAATGTTCCCAAGGAGGAAGTAAAAAAACGGGTTACCGAGCTGTTAGCATTTGTTGGCTTAGCGGATAAGGCAAAAACTTACCCAAATCAGTTATCGGGTGGCCAAAAGCAGCGTGTAGGGATTGCACGAGCATTAGCAACCAAACCAAAAATACTTTTATGTGATGAAGCAACCTCTGCATTGGATCCAGAAACGACACAGTCCATTTTAAAATTATTAAAAAAAATCAATGAAGAGTATCATGTCACTATTTTGATGATTACTCATGAGATGGGCGTTATTCGTGAAATATGTGATAAGGTAGCGGTCTTGGATAAGGGAAGAGTGATTGAAACAGGCAGTGTATTTGACGTTTTTTCACAGCCAAAAACAGCTATTACACGTAATTTTGTCCGTTCTGTCATGCATGACAATATACCGGAGTCGATCTTTCAATTAATTAGACAACAAGGTGATGGCAGTCAACTATACCGAATCAGTTTTGTCGGAAAATCAGCAGGTGAACCACTATTATCACAAATTGCTAAACAATATACCGTCGATGTCAATGTTCTATTTGGCAGTATTACAGAGCTTCAGGGGATTCCTTTTGGCAACTTGATTGTTCAGTTTTCGGGAGAGGAAAAAGAAATAAATCGTGCCATCATGCATATTCATCAGCAGAAAGTGACGATAAAGGAAGTGTTAGTAGATGTTAGTTGACGAGAAAGAAATAATCCAAGCATTATGGGAAACAATTGTCATGGTAGGTGTATCTTTAATCTTTTCTTTTATTATCGGTCTCGTTTTAGGAATTTTATTAGTTGTGACACGAAAAGGGCATTTATGGGAGAATAAATTTATTTTTACGGCTTTAAACACAGTCATAAATATTTTCCGTTCCATACCATTTATTATTCTAATGGTAGCATTCATCCCTTTTACAAGATTAATTGTAGGAACATCGATTGGAACAGCTGCTGCTATTGTACCAATGGTTTTATTTGCTGGACCATATATAGCCCGTTTAATCGAGAATTCATTATTAGAGGTGGACCCTGGAGTGATGGAAGCAGCACAAGCAATGGGAGCAACGCCATGGCAAATTATGATGCGTTTTTTAATTCCGGAAGCACTTAGTTCATTACTATTAGGGATAACTATTGCAACAATTGGTTTAGTTGGCGCTTCGGCAATGGCGGGTGCTGTTGGCGGTGGCGGACTTGGCGACTTAGCAATTACTTATGGATATCAACGCTTTGATACGGTTGTTATGGTAATTACAGTTGGTATTCTGATCATTATGGTACAAAGTTTGCAATCAATTGGCAATTTCATTGCTAAAAAAGTCAGAAGAAGATAAAAAGAGGAGCGAAACAACATGAAAAAAATCGTATTTATCTTTTCATTATTATTAGCTGCAGTTTTGATTACTGCTTGTTCTAAAAGTGAAGCAACTTCTACAGTCAAAGTGGGAATCAGTGGCTCAGATACGACGATTTGGGATTATGTAGCAAAAAAAGCGAAAAAGGAAGGAATTAATGTAGAAATCGTTCGTTTTTCAGATTATGTACAGCCAAATTTAGCATTAGCTGAAGGTGAAATTGATGCCAATTCGTTTCAAACGATATCTTACTTTGAAAATTTCATTAAAGAGCATGATTTAGACTTAGCGCCAATTGCAACAACGGTTATTGCACCAATGGGGTTATATTCCGAAAAGCATGACAGTCCTGAGGATATTCCTGACGGCGGAACAATCGCCTTAGCGAAGGAAACGACGAATATGGGAAGAGGATTGTTACTTCTTGAGGATGCTGGGCTGATTAAATTGGAAGAAGGTTTTGATGGTAACGGCTCATTAGACAAAATTGCAGAAAACCCAAAAAATCTTACGTTTGAATTATTGGTAGCGGGGCAAACGCCAAGAGTTCTTCCAGATGTCGATGCATCGATTATAAATAATGGGATAGCTGTTGATGCTGGCTTAAGTCCTTTAGGAGATTCAATTTATCATGAAGATGAGACGGCAACACCTTATGTAAACATCATAGCCGTTCAAGCTAAAGATAAAGATGATAAGTTGTTAAATAAACTGGTAAAAATTTATCAATCTGAGGATGTAGCTAATTTCATTAAAAAAGAACGTAAAGGAAATACAATTCCAACGTTTTTACCGTTAAGTGAGATTGGCTATTAATAAAAATTAAATGAGGTGAAGCAGATGTCTGTAGTGGTAAAAAAGATAGAGAAACTAAAACAGCAAATAGCAGAAAATATAGATGCTAATCAAGACAGATATATAGAAATAAGCCATACAATCCATGAAAACCCAGAGATCGGTAATCAGGAGGTATATGCAGCTAAAACATTAACGGATCTTTTGGTAGAGAAAGGCTTCGAAATCGAGTTGGATATCGCCGGACATCCAACGGCATTTATTGCCAAGCGGAAAGGAAAAAAGGACGGGTTAAAACTTGCTTTTTTAGCAGAATATGATGCTCTTCCAGAAATTGGGCATGCCTGTGGACATAATTTAATTGGAACAATAAGTATTGCAGCAGCAATTTCTTTAAGTAAGGTAATCGATGAAATCGGTGGAGAAGTAGTCGTATTCGGTACCCCAGCTGAAGAAGGCGGACCAAATGGAAGTGCAAAAGGAAGCTTTGTAAAGGCTGGATTAGTTGATCGTATTGATGCAGCTATCATGGTTCATCCCGGAGCAGATACAACATTGACTGGCCCTTCTTTAGCAGTAGATCCACTTGATTTTGAGTTTTTTGGTAAAGCAGCGCATGCATCAGCTCATCCAGAACAAGGAATTAATGCGCTGGATGGTGTAATCCAGCTTTTTAACGGAATCAACGCATTACGTCAACATGTTCCGAAAGATGTGCGGATTCATGGTGTTATTACCGATGGTGGCGATGCACCGAATGTTGTACCAGATTATGCGAAAGCGAGATTTTTTATTCGTGCTGCCACAAGAAGTACATTAAATCAAATCACAGAACGAATCAAAGCGATTGCCCAAGGTGCTGCTTTAGCAACGGGAGCGGAAGTGAAAATTACTGCATTTCAAAATGAAGTCGATAATTTTATTGTGAATCAAAACTTTGATGATCTCTTTAAACAGGAAGTAGAAACTTTGGGAGAGAAAGTACTTTCAGTAGAAAAAACAGCAATCGGATCAACAGATGCGGGGAACATTAGCCAAGTTGTTCCGACTATTCACCCTCATATAAAAATTGGTCCAAGTGATTTAATAGGTCATACGGTCGCCTTTCGTGAAGCAGCTAAGTCAAAACAAGCTGATCAGGCTTTACTCATAGCAGCAAAGGCCGCTGCTTTTACTGCATTAAAACTTATTACGGATGAGGAAGCGTATAAACGTGTTCGACGTGAGTTTCAGGAAAGGACAATTGCAAATTAGCGTATGCTAATAACTTGATAACTTACTAGAAATGTCACAATGATATATAGCTTTCTTTGTTATCAGTAATTTCTTAGAAACTCAATTTCTTGCCCTTGTATAACCTCTCCATGATGTAGTGTGGAGAGGTTGGTTATTTTATCATCCGAACTGAATCGAAGTGGAAAACAATTGAAACCACTTCTTTTGCTAATCGTATATAATGATGAGTAACCATTAAAGGGGGAATATTCGTGAAGCCGATAACAAAAAAGCGTACGAAGGCGTTGCTGCTTGATCTTACAATATCAAGTTTTGTAACACTTGGAGTTGAGCATTTTTTACGGAAAAAAGTCAAAAATGAAGCAGTTCATGTTTTCCTAACCCCAACAGTAGTCATGTGGGCTCTGGAATTTGTGCAATTACGGAAAAATGGTCAAACGATAGGTTATAAAAAAATGGGGCTCGTGCTTGAAAATGAAACTGGTTCAGCATTAACACCAGTTCAAATTTTAAAACGTATCGGATATAGAGATACATGGAGTACGATTGATTACTTAAAAAATCGAAAAGCATTTGAAAGTGAAGATGGGGCAATCCTCCCGCATGATCGATTTGCGAAAACAGTAGTAAAAGAACAGTAAAGTGAATATAAGTACGTGTTCAACAAGGAGGATAAAAAGGACAAAGGTCGGATAATTTCAAAACATCCTTGTTGAACGTCAACACTAGCATGTCCTAGCTAGTCGAAGTTGAGGACGACGTAGTTTCGGATAGCTTACTTGTACAGGAAGTGCTTACTTCTACGTTGCCCACAGGACGTGGGCACTTTTAGTAGAGGAACTTTGATTAGATACATGAACGCGAGCATTGCTCCTTTGAGAATCATCTCTACTCACTTTTCCAATAGTACAGAAACAAGACAATAAAGAAAACGTGGCTAGTGGCAAGCAGAGTGTAGAGGATGGCCAAGTTGCACTTATACATAGTACTTTAAAATTTTTAACTATGTTGAATGAATTTTCGTTATAATTTTATATGTTCTAAAGTACAAAAGAATTCGAAGTGTCCTTATTGCTGGACTTTAATAAACAATCTTATAAGTTTTAAGTTTAGGCAATTTTATTGCATGTTATAGTTAGACAAGGAATATAATATAACCTGAGGACATAACATAATGAAATAAGTTTTCTCTCTTGCAACTGAATGGGGATATTTCAGTAAGAGAGAGCGAATATTTCAGCGATAATATGGTATTGTAAATAGTGGCGATTAGAAGGAAAAATAAAACCTTTTTCTAAAAAATATTTACAATTGACAAGCATATTGAAACCATGGTATATTATATCTTGTCGTCACGGAGGTATACCCAAGTCTGGCTGAAGGGATCGGTCTTGAAAACCGACAGGGGTGTAACAGCCCGCGGGGGTTCGAATCCCTCTACCTCCTCCATTTTATATTAGCGCATAAAATTTTGGAGATGAAAAAATCGTTACATCGTAGCGATTTTTTTTACTCGTTAAGGGCTTAAAAATGCTGTTTTATGGATGGCAATATGTTGTTTATTGGGACAAAGATCATAGTCACTTGACATTTTAGCGATTTGCGCATATAGTACATAATTAATAAAAATATTAAAAGCAATGACTAGGCTAGTAATACCATGTACGAACGAAAGAGAGTGGGATTCATCGGCTGAAAGGTCCCAACCGTAACCGGCAGGTATGAACCTACCTATGAGCTGTTAGTAAAAACTGGCCGCAGGTAATTCTGTGTTATCAATAAAAGCTGGGTATAGTATAACTATGCCAATATAGGTGGTACCGCGGAAAACTCTTTTCGTCCTTATATTTAGGGATAGAAAGGGTTTTTTTATTTGTGGCAACTTATATATGCTTCTACATGGCGAGGGATATCCTTTTAGCTTTGGTCTAGCCTAACTTAAGCGATCAAGCTATCCGTCTAAATTGGGTTATGCCGTCCGCCGGATTTATCTCATATCAAAAATCAAAAGCAAATTTTTGATATAGGAAAAACGTCCTTAAAATCCCCAAATTCTTTTGGGTGACAGGACAAAGTATGCTTCGATAGCAATACACCGCGGTTTTTCAAGGACAAGAAAGACTACGACAGCGATGCATCGCGATTTTTCAAGGAGAAAAGCACTTCTTGAATGAAGCTTCACTTTATCCTGTATGTAAGGTGCTGTAAGACTATCCTTTAAGATTATAGAGGAATACAGAGAAGTCTGAATTGGATAACGGCATCTAAATGCCCGATTGGTTCAAGGGCCTTTAGGTCATACCTTTAAGGTACTAACATTCCGTGTAAAAAGCGCGTTCCACGGAATGAAGTTTCTCTTTATCTTGTTAGAAGCTCGCCAGTTTGTCGTTGCTAACCAGCGTTTACGCTTTGTTCGTCTTATGAAGAAGTGTTGAAGGAGGAGTAAAATATGAATAAATATATTGCATTTATTGGTGCTGGATCGATTGCTGAGGCAATTATTGCCGGTTTAGTTCGATCCGGAATTATCGATAAAAGCCAACTAATGGTAACAAATCGCAATAATTATGAGAGACTCCAACAATTGAAGGAACGTTATCAGATAAACATTATATATGATAAGGAAGAATTAATTAAACATTCCGATATTATTTTTTTAGCTGTTAAACCGAATGATATGGAACAGGCAATCCAGCCTATCAAAAAATACTTGAGGAGCGAGCAATTAATTATTTCTGTGACAGCAGGTGTGTCAACGACTGCGATTCAAGAATTTGCCGGTTTAACTATCCCTATTATTCGAGCAATGCCAAACACGTCAGCTTCCATCGGCTATTCTGCAACAGCTTTATGCACAGGTACTTATGCAAAAGAAGAACATCTAAAAGTAGGTGAACAATTATTTAACACGATCGGGACGACGGTAGTAGTTGATGAAGCCGAAATGCATTTGGTTACGGGGCTTTCTGGCAGTGGTCCAGCATATATTTATTATGTAGTGGAAGCAATGGAAAAAGCTGCTGTAGAGGCTGGAATGGATGAAAAGACAGCGAAGCAATTAATTAACCAAACAGTACTCGGAGCTGGAGAGATGCTGAATCAATCGGAAGAAACAGCTGCGGAATTACGCAAAAAGATTACGAGCCCAGCCGGAACCACAGAGGCAGGAGTTCATATTTTAGAGCAAAATAATTTTCAAAACATGGTAGTAGATTGTATATATGCAGCTAGAGACCGATCCATAGAATTGGGAAAGTGATTTTTACCGCATACGAAGTAATAAACAGCTGTGGTAAGGAAAAATGGCGGTTCCGTAGAGATTTTTATCCTGCATCTAAGGTGCCTAGGGCTTCTATTTCAAGAATGCAAAGAGGTCTAAGTGTAGGTAACGGCACCTAAATGCCCGATTCGTTCGGGGTGATAGGATAAGAGAGACTGCTTAAGTAGGCATCGCACCTTGAAAAAGCATTCTTCTTTTTCAAGGACTAAAGAAAACTTCGAAGCTATACATGGAGGTTTTTCAGGGCACGTGTGTTTTAGCCTTTTTAATTAGTGAAAAATGAAAGAAAAGCTCTACTGCATGAAGATTCATTTTATAAGTATTTTGAAAGAATTCATATAGTTTTCTATAAGTTTTTAGAATGACAAAGAAGCTCCTAAAAAAATGGCGACGTTATTATCCGTTGCCGTTTTTTAAGGAGCAAATTTTATAACTGAGCAGGAACTAGTGTTATACAAGCGATTATGAAGCTGCTCTAGAATCCTACTAGATCATCAGTTCGGAAACTGGGTAATTGTTTCGTTTTCTTTAAATAATCATATAGATATTTCCACTGTCCCTACCTCCATTATCGGATGTTGCGATAATGATTTGATTGAATCATAATTATACCCGTTCTTGCGCTTTCCATTTTCGTGACTGTTCGATAAAATGTCCAATTCGCTCGAGAATCGGCTCAATCGATTTTTCCTGATTTATAACATCATAGTCAGAAATATTTATTCTAAGGATGGGGCAAGCATTAAAGTTATTGATCCATTCTTCATAACGGTTATACAATTCTTTCCAATAAGAAATGGGTGTATTTTTCTCCATTTCACGACCGCGTTTATGAATACGTTCAATGATCTCATCAAATGAACCTTCTAAATATATAAGTAAATCCGGATGAGGGAAATATGGCGTCATAACCATAGCTTCAAATAGGTTTGTATATGTTTCATAATCTGTTTTGGACATCGTTCCATTATCATAATGCATTTTCGCAAAAATGCCTGTATCCTCGTATATGGAGCGGTCTTGAATAAACCCGCCACCGTATTCAAAAATTTTCTTTTGTTCTTTAAACCGTTCTGCTAAAAAATAAATTTGCAGATGAAAGCTCCAACGTTCAAAATCCGCATAAAACTTCTCCAAATAAGGATTTGTATCTACTTTTTCGAACGACGTTTTAAATTTAAGGGCATTTGCTAATGCATGTGTCATTGTCGATTTACCAACACCGACGGTACCAGCAATTGTAATAATGCTATCATGTGGGATATTATATTTTTCTCTTGCCTTCATAATGATGTCTTTCCCTCTCTTAACTTTTTTTCTTATGTTTGTTGAAACTTATAAGGCAGCTGTTTCGAAATTTGCTCTATGATTTGATCCAAATGTTCCTGATAATAAACAAAGTCAACCTTATCACCATCAATTCGGATCACTGGAGTCGAAGGATATTCCTTCTCAAAATGATCCATAAACATTTCATAGTCCTGTGTAAGCTGTGCTAAATAGGAAGCTTGAATGTTTTGTTCCAATTTCCTTCCACGAAGCTCTATCCGTTTTAAAATAGTTTCCAGGCTCGCATGCAAATAAACGATTATATTTGGTGTAGGCATGTCCTTCGTTAAAATATTAAATATTTGTTCATATTTAAGAAATTTATCTTTAGGCAACGTCCGCTTTGCAAAAATCATATTTTTGAATATATGATAATCTGCAACGACTGGCTTATATTTACTTAAATAATCTCTTTCGATGTCTTCTAACTGCTTATAGCGATTGCATAAGAAAAACATCTCTGTTTGAAAGCTCCACTCCTCGATATTTTCATAAAACTTTCCTAAAAAAGGATTCTCCTCTACAATTTCCTTTAATAGATGAAATTGAAAATGTGCAGCTAATTTTTCAGCAAGGGAGGTTTTACCAATACCGATAGGCCCTTCAACTGCAATAAAAGGAATTTGTGACATTGCTTATTCCTCCAATCCATAACGAAACAGATGTATAATATTTTATCATACAAGCAAAGCGGAGACCATGTTAAATTTATCTAGTACTTTTCAAGTATGGCGGAATTTTGTATAATAGATAATGCTTGATAAATAACTAAAATAGTTTTAAGGAAAAGAAGAGAATTCCTATAACTAATCCTGATTAAATGCCCCCGTAGCTCAGGGGATAGAGCATCGGTTTCCTAAACCGTGTGTCGCAGGTTCGAATCCTGCCGGGGGCGTTAAATTGATATGACTGTAATTGTAGGTGGTGTGACTAACGTATACCTTACTATATGTCATACCTTAAAAAAGCATTAGTCGAATTAAAATGTACCCTTTGTAAAGGACATTTTAAAAAAAGACTATGCTACATTGAGAAGATGATTCCTATATTGAACAGGGGTCATCTTCTTTAAATTCCATTGGTATCTGTAGTTGTTGTAATAAGTCATATAACTCTTAACCTCACGTTTTAACTCAGCCAATGTCTCACAAGGTTTAATATATGTTTCATCTTTGAAGTGTCCAAAAAATGATTCCTGTGGTGCGTTATCCCAACAGTTTCCTCGTCTGGACATGGATTGACCTAAACCATATTTTTTAACCAGCTTTTGAAAGAGTGGGTTTGTATAATGGAATCCTTGATCCGAGTGTATGAAGGCGCCATCTGCCAACTTTACTTTTCTATTATTTTTCCACTTCAACAAAGTGTCTGTTGCGATATCCAAAGTAATACGGTCAGAAACGTCATACGCTAGTATTTCATTTGTTGAACCATCCTTAATCGTTGATAAATATGCTTTCTTACCCTTACCATAGAATAAGTAAGTAATATCTGTGAGTAATACTTTTCCAGGTACATTTTGTTTGAATTGGCGATTAAGTAAGTTAGGTAAAACAGTATGTTCTTTTGTTGCTTTTGCCATTCTTCGATATGGATTGGCTTTTCTTATGGGGCAAAAAATATTGTATTTCTTCATGATTCGTCGGATACGTTTTAGATTGTAGTTAAGGTTGAATTGACCCATTAACGTCATTTTAATTTGACGAGCTCCCTTTTTACGCTTTTTAAAGTTAAAGGCTTTTAATATATTCTTTTTAAGTAGTTTATCTTGTTCCTCCCGTGCTCTTCTTCGTTCTTGTGATTGTAACGAGAAATAATTATAATAACCAGAACGTGAAACCCCACAAATATCACATAGAAAACTTACCATATTTCGTAGATTGTACTTTTTTATGATAGAACGAATTAAAAGAAATTTCATTTCGACAGCACCTACTACTTGCTTCTCCCCAGCCCCCTTTCGATCATTTCTAACTTTTTTAATAACTCATTTTCAGCTCTTAACAATTGAACTTGAGCTTCTAATCGAACATTCTTTTCTTCTAACGTAAGTTCTTTCTGACGAGCCCTTCCGGAGATGTTTGAGCGTGAGTCACTAAGTCCCAATACCCCAGACTTCTTATAAGCAGTGCGCCATCTATTAGCTGTTTTTTTTACTCTGTCTTTACCTATGACTTCAATATCAAAGCCGTTCTCCTCAAAAATTTGACTTGGAAATTTTCCTTTTTCACTCTCTGAAATAAATAATCTCCTAAACTCATCTGTATAGGTAATTGCTTTATTACTTGCAGACTTTACATTAGGATTTACAAATAGGTCGTTCACTTCTTTTTCTGTAAAATACTTTTTAGTCATCATGATTCCCCAAATCCATTTTTCTTTGTTATTAACTTAAGTATACAAGAAAGAACCCTATAAAGTAGTCCTTTTTCAAAGTGTCTACTCTATAGGGTACATTTTAAATAAACTAGAGGTATTTTTTGCCCTCTTTCCTAATTAACGGGAAGGGGGTTTTTGCATTGTCGAAACTAGGTAAATTCATTATCAAACGGAGAACGGAAGCTCGGCTCACTTTCAGAAAAAAACTCAAGTTTGCATCGGACAGGCTATTTAGAAGAGGCGAAAAGAAAAGAATACATTAAAAAGGGTGTAGTTGGTCACATCCTCGCACAAATGGTTGATGAAAGGGGAGAAAAGGTTAACCTACCAAATAATTATGTTATCGGAGTCTTTGTTAAAGAAAAAGTGGTCGATTGGAGTGGTTGCTCACTCATTTAAAAATGATATTACTCTTGCGGCAATTCGTGGTAAATATATAAATTCTTTAGTGATTGACGAATTTACTGCTAAGAAAGTTTTGAATGCTGAAGGGTGACAGGTCAAATAAGTAAGGTTCAGTGCGTCTATAAAGCCGGATTTTATAATATCACTTATAATTCTTGATAGGACCTATTGATAGGATCATCATATTGTGCTTAAGTTAATAGGTTATAGTTTGAGGATACAAACTTGTCACTTCTATTCTGAGATGTTGTGTGTGATAACCTCAATTATCTACAAAATTAGGGGAGGCAAGTTTTTTATTGAAAACTGCCATGAAATCAATCAATACATAAGCTTTTAATAAAGAACTTTTGACAATTCGTTTAATGGAGGGGGTATAGGAAAAGGAAATGCCCCCAAGTCTGACTTGGAAAGGTGGGAAACCCTAAAGCCAGAAGACATGAAGGAAATATTCAATTTCTTTCTACTCATTTATTTAGGTTCATCTATTTGGATGTTAAGATTTTAATGTTACCTTGAACTATTTTTTTCAGAATGCAAAATAAATTATTTCGTCTGTTTTACACTAGATAGCTTTTTTGGTAAGCAAACATATCCTGATTTACCTTTCCTACATCCCCATACCCTGATTAGCCCAGACCTTAAAAGAGCCATTTTTCTTAATCTTATAAGCTTAAAAAAGCAATATACCTTCTTGACCCTTTTTAAAATTAAAAGTAATAGGACAAATAGATGCTTTTGCAGACAAATAATTAATACCCAAAGATGATTGAACAACTACTTATTCTACTGCTGTAGCCGTTTCATACGTAACGGTAACAGTTTTAGTAGTAACACTGTGACCTTTAATTACATGTACTTGTTGTACAATTAATATCAGCCTACTTTAAGCGATTTCCAGCATAGTTTGTAGTTGTTGTATAAACAAACTTGTAAGTTTGACGGTATGCAAAAGGTATTAAACCTTCTTTAGAATGACTATCCTTCTTCAAAACAATCTCATCTTTAATAATATTTTCATGACCTTTTTAAGATAATATTTACCATTCCCCTGATTCATTCTTAATATAAGGTACAATATAAAGCCGCAAATATCTCAGAATAAAATGCATTATCATTATCGCCAATTTCTTCAGCAATTCCATTGTTCAAGCCAAAATGAAGTAAAAATAGAAAACCGAAATTAAACCAGATTGTAATCACGAGAAGATATCCAATGTAAACCGACAAGAACCTCTACTAGAAGAAATAATTTCTTTTGGCGGAATGATTTTCACAAAATAATAGACGAGAATATCATGCTTGCTTCTCGCAATACTCGATAAATTTCCGATACATTTTCTCAATAACAATATAAAAAGGAACAAACGATACAATTTCTACTCCTTTCTTTGTCATTTCAGGTGTTGTTGTAGCGTATATGTTTTGCGGCGACATCTGTGCGAGCTTGTTATTTTTTAAATTAGTAATTGTGATAACGTCTATTCCTTTGGCATTTAATTGTTTAATATTTGGCAGCATGGAAGGCGTATCTCCGGAAAGAGAAATAATAATGACTAAATCATTAGATTTCATCATTGGAAGCATTGTGTCAAACTCTACCTGATCATGGATGATAATCATAAATATTTGAACCATGGAAAACAATCGTTGACATTCCGAAGCACACATTAATTGTGCTGTTCCTGTACCATGGATATAAATTCGGTCTGCTTCATATATTTTTTTGCTAATACTGTCAAAGTCAACTGATTTTAAGTTTTTAAGTGTTGTCGCTATGTCATTTTCTAATACTTCACTAAAATTGCCGCCTTGATGTTGCAACTCTTCTTCCCATTTCAAAAATACTTTAAATTCGCTATAACCGCTAAAACCTAATTTCTTGGTTAGTCTATGAATAGATGAACGAGAGGCAAAACAAACATCTGCCAATTCATTAATACTTAGATCATAGCAAGTATCTTTATGACTTAATATATATTTAAGTACATGCAGATCATTTTCGTTTAATTTTTCATAATTTTCGTTAATTACCTTCTCTAACCTCATCGGA
Organism: Cerasibacillus sp. JNUCC 74; assembly: GCF_053667775.1. The sequence goes on from NZ_CM132207.1 coordinate 39,197, forward strand.
CACTCCTGCCTTGTATTTATAAGTATTATATCAAGTATAGCATAGACATAAAAAATCAATACAACGTATGGAGATACTTACATTTTGCCTACATAAGCGAGAACGTTTCCAGAAATGCTTCTTTGTTTTTCGCTATCTGTTAATAACTTAAAGAGCAACAATCGTTCATTTAAAAATTAACCGATCCTGTAAAGACAAATATTTCCCTCCCATATGTCAGTCGTCGCTAACCGATAAAAAACTCTTTGGGAAAATTCCCAATAAATGAAAACGCGCTCATAACAGCTGTCGTTTTCCCTAATGGCCTTGAACGTATTGAAGTATTAGGTATTCCACTTTTATACTTGAATTAGGAAATGAAAACGGAATCATAAAAAGCAAATCGTCATTATCATCCCTTCATTTTCCATTTCCTAGCTTCATGTAAGAGTTTTCAACTAACTATAAATAAGGTGGTGGAGAAATTGAATGCAATACGTAGGTTTGGGAGTGCGATGATCGTCCCTGTCCTGTTATTTCCTTTTTTTGGTATTGTTGTAGGATTAGCTATACTTTTTAAAAATGAATCAGTAATGGGGGATCTTGCCAATGCTGATGGTATGTGGTACCAATTCTGGACATTGATTGAAAATGGTGGCTGGACAGTTTTTAAACAGATGGAGCTTCTATTTGTTATAGGGTTACCGATCTCGCTAGCTAAAAAAGCGCCTGGTCGTGCGGTCTTGTCGGCAGTAGTAGGTTATTTAATGTTTAACTATTTTATTAATGGAATATTAACGCTTTGGGGGCCTGCATTCGGGGTCGATTTTGCGGCTGAGGTTGGAGGAACTAGTGGTTTAAAAGAAATTATTGGAATTAAAACATTAGATACGAATATTATTGGAGCTATCTTTATTTCAGGTATCGTGATTTGGCTTCATAATCGTTATTATGAGAAAAAATTGCCGGAATCGATTGGAATTTTCCAGGGTGGACCATTCGTTGTGATGATTTCTTTCGTAGTAATGATACCACTTGCTTTTCTTACAAGCTGGGTATGGCCAATGGTTCAAAATGGGATCGCATCTTTACAGGACTTTTTAGCTTCTTCTAGTTATGTTGGTGTTTGGTTATTCCATTTCCTAGAGCGCATTTTAATACCAACTGGATTACATCATTTTATTTATACACCATTTGAATTTGGACCTGCAGTTATTGATGGAGGTATGAAATCATATTGGATTTCCCATTTAACGGAATATTCCCAATCTACACAACGATTAAATGAAATTTTTCCTGGTGGTGGGTTTTTACTACAAGGAAATATAAAAATGTTTGGCTCCATTGGTATTGCTCTTGCGATGTATCATACGGCTAAGCCGGAAAAACGTAAAAAAGTTGGAGCATTATTGTTTGCGGCAGCATTAACAGCTGTATTTGCCGGAATTACAGAGCCACTTGAATTCACTTTTTTGTTTATTGCACCATATCTATTTGCCATTCATGCTGTTTTAGGTGCAACGATGGTAACGATTATGCATGGATTTGGACTAGTAGGTAATATGGGTGGCGGTTTAATTGAAATTGCTGCAACCAACTGGGTGCCACTCATGGGGAATCACTGGGGTGTATATGTAGCACAATTTATCATTGGTTTTATCTTTATTATTATTTATTATTACACATTCAAATTATTAATTTTGAAGTTTGATATCCCGATGCCGGGACGTGAAACGGGTAGTGGTGAAACAAAGCTTTACACGAAAAAGGATTACCGGAGAAGTAAAGAGCAGACAGCTGCAGCACGAACAGCTGATTTTGAACAATATGATAATGAATATGATCGAAAAGCCGCTGTTTATTTGGAAGGGCTTGGCGGTGCAAAAAATATCGAGGATGTAACAAACTGTGCCACACGACTACGTGTCACGGTGGTAGATCCAAATAAAGTACGAGATGATACGTATTTTAAAGAAGATGGGGAAGCGCACGGGGTGGTAAGGAATAACAAGAGCATTCAAGTTATTGTTGGACTTTCTGTACCACAGATCCGTGATTCCATAGAAGTAATGATTAACGAAGCGAAAAATTAACTTACATCAAGGAGGAAAAATGAACATGAAAAAATTTGCAATTACAATCGCTGGCGGAGGCAGTACGTTTACACCCGGGATCATTTTAATGCTGTTAGAAAACCTAGACAGATTTCCCATTAAAGAAATAAAATTATATGATAATGATAAGAAGCGACAGGGAACTGTGGCAGGAGCATGTCGAATCTTATTGAAGGAAAGAGCTCCAGAAATAAACTTTGTAGAAACGATTGATCCCGAAGAAGCATTTAGTCATATTGATTTCGTTATGGCACATATTCGCGTTGGAAAATATGCGATGCGGGAACAAGATGAAAAAATACCATTAAAATATGGAGTTGTGGGTCAGGAAACTTGTGGCCCGGGTGGGATTGCCTATGGTATGAGATCAATAGGCCCGGTAATTGAGCTAATTGATTACATGGAAAAATATTCACCGAATGCATGGTTTTTAAACTATTCGAACCCAGCAGCAATTGTTGCAGAGGCAACACGGCGTTTACGCCCAAACTCTAAAATATTGAATATTTGTGATATGCCAATTGGTATTGAGGAGTTAATGGCATCTGCAATTGGTTTGTCCTCCCGCAAAGAATTGGAAGTGAAATATTTTGGCTTAAACCATTTTGGTTGGTGGTTTGATATTCGTGATAAAGAAGGCAATGACTTACTGCCAAAGATTCGCGACCATGTTGCTAAGTATGGCTATGTTACTCCAGATGAAAGTAAGCAGCATTCCGATGCAAGCTGGAACAGTACATTTGCTAAAGCAAAAGATGTTCATGCGATTGATCCGACAACATTGCCAAATACGTATTTAAAATATTATTTCTATCCAGATTATGTAGTAGAACACTCGAATCCTGAATATACTCGAGCTAATGAGGTTATGGATGGACGTGAAAAGTTTGTATTTGGCGAATGCCAAAAAATCATTGACAATCAAACGGCAGAAGGAACACAATTACACATTGATGAGCACGCTTCTTATATCGTCGATTTGGCTCGTGCGATCGCTTATAATTCGAAAGAGCGGATGCTTTTGATTGTGGAAAACAATGGGGCAATTAGTAATTTTGATCCAACAGCTATGGTGGAAATTCCATGTCTTGTTGGCAGTCAAGGTCCCGAACCACTAGTAATGGGAGAAATCCCTCGTTTCCAAAAAGGGCTTATGGAACAACAAGTAGCTGTAGAAAAATTGGTAGTTGATGCTTGGTGCGAAAAGTCATATCAAAAATTATGGCAAGCATTAACGTTATCCAAAATTGTACCAAGTGCGAAAGTGGCGAAAGATTTACTTGATGATTTATATGAAACAAATAAAGAATATTGGCCAGAACTATCGTAAATAAATGCAGAAACGCTGTCTTAAAGAACATTACTTTGGGCAGCGTTTTTTTTTACTATAGAAAAGTATAAAATTTTAGGGTTTATCCCGCATGTAAGGTGCCATAAGACTCCCACTTCAAGACCTGAATTGATACAAAAGGGTCAAAGTGGGAAACGGCACCTAAATGCCCGATTGGTTCAAGGGCCTTTAGGTCATACCCTTGTGGTACTAACATTCCGTGTAAAAAGCATTCCACGGAATGAAGTTTCACTTTATCGTATAAAAAAAGCTACAGCTTTCGCTAAAGACTTGGCGACAAGCCAAGTTTTTCTAAATATAATTAAACTTTAGCGATAAAGTTAATTTGCCATTGTAAAATTTATGTATAAGTGAATGAGCCAATTGTTTAATGCCACAGACGTAGAGAACACTAAAAGGACATATTGATCCATTAGTTAATGGGAATGATAGGAAGGTTAATGAAATAGAAAACGTTGTCATAAAAGCAATATCGTTTTATGTTACAAACGTTTCGCTATTCCATCTATATTTCGTCGCCACGATAGGTAGATTCAGGTATTTCCTAAGTCATTTAAGCTTTCCTTCTCCATTTTTCTTCCCTCTTTAAACTGCTGTACTGCTAATGTAACAGCAATAAAATGTTACTACTTAAAGCCGAGATAGCGACTGTATCCAATGAAAAGTGGCGACAAATGCGATATGAAATAAATACCATTAGGGTAGCTAGGATATTGGCGGTAATCTTCTTTGAAGTATCCCATAATTCTTGCTACAGTCCCCATAATTACCGTTCTTATAATAATCGTTAAATCATTCATAACTGGAGCTTGTTCTCATGATAAAGCAGGAATAGTGAAAACTAACTATGAAGATAGCTTTTTGTTCACTATAAATCCATAAGCTAATGAATTTAGTATTAGGATCGGTTTAGAAATAAATATTGTTTAAAGCTGTTCATACATTTAGTTTTAGCATTTTTTAAGGGGGATTGGACGGGCGGAAAGGTAAAATCAGTTCCATGTAATAATCTTGTTCATTGGAATCTAAGTTTAAAGGGAACCTAGGTAATATGGTTCCCTTCACGGATTAGTAAAATGAACTCAATCAGTACTCTAAAATAGGAGTTGTAAATTGGTTGTAAGTTAGCAGTCCTATGAATCTCTAGGGTTAATAATTCCATAGTATACTAAATTTTTATACTGATTTTCTTTCTTTACATGATCTATTAATATTCCTTCTTTTCTCATTCCTAATTTTTGTAGAACTCTTCCTGAAGCCAGATTTGAATGAAAGTATCGAGCAAATACTTTATGATATTGATTTTCATCAAATGCAAACTGTATGATAGCTTGTGCTGCCTCTGTAGCATATCCATTTCCCCAAAAATCTTCACCAATCCAATAGGCAATTTCACCATTATTGAATGTTTGATTGTTAGATAGAGCTATTGCTCCATATAATTTCCTTGTTTCTTTATCTGTTATAGCAAATTCATATATTTTATTAGCGTTAAAATTATCGAGATGTTGCTCCATCCACGATAAAGCATTGTCGATGGAATAAGGATAAGGCAAGTATAATGTATTTTTATACATATTATAACTGTTACAAAGCTTAGTGACAGTAGCGGCATCCGTCTTTTGAAAAAGTCGCAACAATAGCCTTTTCGTAGTAATTGTTTTATTTTCCCTATCATATTGCATCATACATCAATCCCATTCCCTATTTAATTGATCAACAGATCTAAATGGATATTATTCTCTATTTTTATTATTCGGCAAAAAAGGTCGGAAACCTTTATTAAATGTATTTTTGAAACATAAAATAACGGTTTGATTAAATATTCTATTAAGATAAATAATCTTAGACGAATTCTTTAAAATAAGAGGATGGAATATTCTATTTATAGTAAAGATGCAACTACGATGCAAGAATTAGTATAAATAGATGCTTTTTATTTAGAAACTAAACAATAGAACTAGACTAAAAAATATTATTTGGATTAAAAAAATAGCAATCAACGGTTAAAAATGCCAGTGAAAGGAGGAATTGTTATTATTGAAGCAGAGCAGTATGGAAAAAATCCCTTTTTACTATTTATCTTAATTTCAGTTGCATGTGAAGGAAAGTATCAAAACTGCTAGTGCTGAACAAGAAATTTTAGATGTGAAAGCCGCTTTTGAAAATTGAAGTAGGTACATAGTTATGATCAATCCTGGTCATGGAGGAAGGAATCCATGCAATAACCTTTATGAAAAAGATAGAACCTTAGTAATCCATAAGCGATTGAAAAATCCTTACGAAACGCTGGTGCAGATGGTATAATGACAAGGACAGTTAGAGGTTAAAAGATCTTTAGATGGAAAAACAGCAATGAGAATAAACAATTACCGGATGCATATATTAGTATCCAATATAATGCTTTCGAAGGTTCTAGTGTAGGCGGCTTTAACATTTATTACTTACAAGAACCGATTTAAGGTTAGCTGAGCATCTATTGAGTTAAGGGATCGAGGTGTTCTCCATAATAGTTATTACATTTTAAAAGATAATTAAGCTTTTCTATATTTATAGAGTTAGAATGTATGATGAACCCGAAGAATTAGTAACTATTCATTCGGATAAATATAATAAGCAAGCAGGTAAGCAAATTAAAATAATAATAAAATTATCCATACTTTAGAAGTGTCAATTACTACCGTTTAGCTAGGTAAAATTAAATTTTTAATAGATTTTTTATCGTTTGTAGGGAGAGAAAGAAATGAAGCGAAAATATATTATCAGCTTTATCGTGTTATTATTTGTGTTTGTATTCACAACGGCATGTGCAGATAGCGATAAACACTCAGCAAAAGAGGAACAAAATGGTGGCGAAAAAGAAGGAAAAAATATACAGCTTCCTGATGGAGAATTGCAGAAACTAGACAGCGGTCAAGATGTTAAAGCATTACAGCAAGGTTTAAAAAAAATTGGTTACCAAATAGATAGTAATGGGAAGTTTGATGCTGCTACAGTTTGGGCAATAACCGACTTGCAACTGCAACATGATTTATCAGTAACAGGTGTATATTCCCAGGAAACTGCCAGGATGATAGAACAGTTGCTTGCGAAAGATACCAGTAGCTATCAGCCGGGTAAAGCATTACCTGCTAAAGCAGAACCTGTAACAACCAATGATGGCGCGAATGTTTTAGCAAATCCACATGAACAATTAGCATTGGTTAATAAAGAAAATGCATTGCCGGAAGATTATATTCCAGTCGATTTAGTTACGCCTAATGTTCCTTTCCCATTTAAGGAAGATTTACCAAAGAAAAAAATGCGTGACATTGCAGCTCCTGCATTAGAAGAACTATTTGCTGCTGCAGAAAAAGAGGGGCTCGAATTGTATGCACAGTCCGGTTATCGTTCCTATGATCGGCAAGTCAATGTCTTTAATTCTAATGTGCAGTCTTTAGGAGAAAAAGAAGCCAATTTAGTTAGTGCCCAACCAGGAGAGAGTGAACATCAAACTGGCCTAACAATGGATGTAACAAGCCCGGATATTAATTTTGATTTAACGACGGAATTTGCAAATACAGATGAAGGAAAATGGTTAGCGGAGCACGCAGCAGATTATGGATTTATTATCCGTTTTCCTAAAGGGAAAGAGGATATAACTAAGTACCAATATGAGCCATGGCATATTCGTTATGTAGGGAAAAAAGCAGCTAAGGAAATCATGGAAAATAACCTTACACTTGAGGAATATCTAACAAAATAAGTGAATGAGTTAAGACACGTAAACAGCACAATAGATTGGGTGATGTTACGTGTCTATTTTTACGATCAGCACACAATGGATAAGTTCTTATGTAATATTCCGTTGATAAGGTCTACATGTCCGCTTTTTTCTTCCACACTTTTCCCATTGTGATGTACGTTGCTAATCAAGCGCTTTTCGTTTTTGCTCTATATATTAGTGTTGGGTTCAGTTTCACTGTAATAAGTCTAAGTTTAACTAGTTGTTAATAAATTTTGCGTGATCTCTAGCAAGAATGGTTTTTTAAGATCAGTAAAGAATTGTTATGGGGTAATAAAGTGAACCTTCATTCAGTAGGAGTTTTCTTCCATCTCCTACTGAATGTTAGTTGAACGAATCGGGCATTTAGGTGCCGTTTTCTCCCACTTAGACCCTTTTGTATCAACTCAAGGCTCTTAAAGTGGGAGTTTTACGGCACCTTAGATGCGGGATAAATGAATATCGCTTATTAAAAAGCGTAGTTTGCCATTATGAATATGACTCTCTGCGCTAATTATTATATGAACATCAGTTGCTACTTCTATAACATAACAGTTAGAAGCAAGTTCATGATGCATACATCATCGGGCAGGAGAATGTAGGAGATGGTTTAAACCGTTACGGCACTAGGAATCGGCCACATCGCTTTATTTTCTGCCATTTCCCAAAACATATATTCAAAATAGCTGGTTTTTACAACAATATCTTCTAAAATGGCAAGTTCATGCTCCGGTTTATCTTTGGCGATCGTATTTATTAAATCAATACAATCGTTTGCTAGTTTCGTAAATTCATCGGAAGAATACATCTGTACCCAATTGCCGTAAAACTCATGTTCTAAGGCATTTGGCCATGTTGCTAATGTTTTTCCAATAAAATTGTAGCTCCAAGCACAGGCTAGTACCGAGGCAACTGTATTTTCCACCCCACCACGCTGAGAAACGTTTAGCATATAACTTGTATAAGCAGTAGTTGTTGCTGCTGCTTCTGTTTCTTCCAGTTCTTGTGCGCTAATATTAAATTTGCTTGCATAGCTTCGATGTAAATCCATTTCCATATTTAATGTTCCATGTAATAAGTTGGCAAAAGTAGTCATCGTTGTTAAATCCGTTGCTTTTGCACTTCCTAAAGCAAACAGACGAGAATATTCGATTAAATAAACGTAATCCTGCTTCATCCAGTGCTTAAACTTCTCTTTATCCAACCAACCTTCGCCTAAGCCTTTGACAAAAGGGTGTTCCAAATAGGCCTTCCAAATTGGTTCGACCTTTTTCCATAAACGGTCTGTAAATAACGATTGCATGTTTTAAGCTCCTCTCCAATCTTATAATATTTTAATGCTGGAGAGGTAACTTGTGGCAATTAAAAAACCCATTCTAGATAAGTAGGAACGGGTATGTAAGCAATCCTGATCGTTTTAGTGCCTATAAACGATTTCCACTTCCCTACGCTAGTGCGAACTAGATCAGGTTCAAAGGGTCAAGTTTCCTCTCTCAGCATTAAAATTGCTCCCCTAGTGAAACAACATATTTAGCTATATACTTGTAATTAAACCATATCGTAACGAAAAGAGCAAATAAATGTAAAAGAATTTAGATAATAAAAACAGTTCGATATAGATAGCTATAGTATTTTTATTTTAAATATGTTCAAAACTAAAAAATAGGATATATCCTTTATTGAGGGGATTTCTAAACTTCTTATGGAGTGGGATTAGTAAAGTCTTAGAATCCAATAGAGCTAGCGTTATTGACAAAGGAGTGAAATCCCTATGGACTTGGAATTTTTGCCGTCCAACATTCTATCTGTTTAATCGGATGATTTTTTATTGTTTGGATGGTTAATTTGGAAGAAAAAACTGCTTATCTTTCTTACTGGTTATGATGAATCGACTTTTAAAGGGAACAAAAATCAACTTCCTAAGGAAATGGGTATATTTTTCATCTGTTATGGAATAGCTATTATCTTTGTGCCCTATCATTGAAACATATCTTGCTGATTGGGTGTTATGGGGGTTACTAGGATTGCTTATCATAATAGTAAGCTTGTTAAGCATAAAATACCTTTATTGATAGGTGGGTTGGCAGAAAAAAGGGTTTTCAATAAGGAAATCACTAGTTTTTCAAAAAATATTCATTTAAACGTGCGAAAAGGTGAACATTGCATGCAATTGGTCTGTTAAATCTATTTTGGATCAAGTACGATATAGGTAGGATTATTATAAGGAGAGGGTATCCATGCTTTTAGAAGTAATTGCAACGAATTTAACAGATGTAAAGGATGCAGCGCAATTTGGTGCAGATCGAATTGAACTTAGTCCTGCTATGACTGAATTAGGCATAACCCCTAGCTATGGTTTAATGAATAAGACAATGGAGGCTGTGAGTATTCCGGTTAATGTTATGGTGCGACCCCATAGTCAATCATTTGTTTATAATAAAAATGATGTAGAGACAATGAAATCTGATATTGAAATGATAAAAAATCTTGGTGCAAATGGAATTGTTATTGGTGCTTTGACACCAGAACAAACGGTAGATGAGGAAGTAATTAAGCAGTTATTGGATGTAGCAGATGGTTTAGAAGTGACATTTCATCGGGCATTCGATTTTGCTCGTAATCAATTAGAAGCATTAGAATGCTTGGCAAAATATAGCCAGATTACAACGATTTTAACTGCTGGCGGTGATTATAAGGCTCCAGATGCCATTCCTCAGCTTAATCAATTAATTCATTTGGCAAAGGATACGCATTTATCTATCATGGTTGGCCACGGTTTAAGAGCAGAAACATTTGCAGATGTTTATCATCAATTAGAGCCACAAGCTTTCCACTTTGGCTCAGGGGTACGAGTTAATGATTCATTTGATAAATCGCTTGATGCAGACAAAATAAACAAAATCAAACAGATAATGCAAGTGTCTTAAAGCAATAAATGAAATGGTTAAAGGGGAGAAAAGAGCTATTCTCATTTTATTAATAGAATAGCTCTTTGTTTATAAACGCGTATTTAGAAAGTGTATTTCGCTCATTTAAGGCTTTATAATAAGTCTTCAAACTAAAGCTTGAGAATTGTATCTGGGAGGACAAGGAAGCTTCCATAGCAATACCTCGCATGAAGAAAGAATGGATTACTTTTTCAAGAATAGGGAAGGCTTTTGATAGCCATACCTTTCGTTTTTAGCTTCATGGATAAATAACACCTTAGAATAAACTTTCACTTTACTAGGCAAAATAATAGTAAACCAATCTGTTTTATGTAATAATATTTTCAATAAAATTGAATTAAATAACAAATTTTTCTTATAATTTTACAAGAAAGTAGGGTGAGCCTTATGAATAATCTATTTGAACAAGGATATCTTGGTACGTATGTGCTGAAAAATCGGTATATTTTAGCCCCAATGACAAGAGTGAGTTCTGCTGAGGATGGGACACCGAATGAGCGGGTACACCGTTATTACGAACGATTTGCCAAAGGTGGTTTTGCTGTAGTTATTACAGAAGGAGTCTACCCTGATACAAAATATAGTCAAGCGTATAAATTTCAAGGTGGTTTAGCGACCGAGAAGCATGCCGCAGCTTGGAAGCCAATTGTTGATAGTGTGAAATCGCATGGATCATTAATGATTGCTCAACTAATGCATGGGGGAGCACAGACACAAGGGAATTACTATACAGATGTTACTGTAGCGCCATCACCATTTACTCCACCAATAGATAAAGCCGAGATATATTATGGAAGTGGACCTTATCCGGAAGCTAAGGAGTTGACAATTGAAGAAATCAAAGAAATAAAGCAGGGCTTTGTGCAATCAGCTAAATATGCAAAAGCAGCCGGATTTAGCGGTGTTGAATTACATGGGGCTAACGGCTATTTACTAGATGAATTTCTGTCTGAGATTAGTAACCATCGAACCGATCAATACGGCGGGAGTGTGGAAAATCGAGTGAGATTGCTTAAAGAGCTGATTGAGGAAGTCAGTAAAGCTATTGGAGGGACGATGATTTTAGGTATTCGAATTTCCCAATTAAAGGCAACTAATAAAAGCTACAAGTGGCCTGGTGGGGAAAAAGATGCAGAAATTATTTTCTCCGAGTTGGGAAAAACGAATGTTGACTATATTCATATTTCAGATGATGATGCAACTACTCCAGGATTTGGTGAAGGAACGATGACAATGTCAGAAGCGGCTAAAACATTTTCAGGAAAACCTATCATTGCTTGTGGTAACTTAGGCGATCCAAAAAAAGCGGCTGCTGTAATTGCAAAAGGCCAAGCTGATTTTATTGCCATTGCTCGTCAAGCGCTAGCTAATCCAGATACACCAAATCGTGTTCGAGAAGGGAAACCATTAGACACTTTTAATGGTAAAGCGACTCTGACACCAAAAGCATATGTTAAGGATTTTGAATTAGAAATGTAATGTCTAATACTGTCGTAAAAGTATAAGCATGTATGTATAGCTTATATTTTTACGACAGTTAATTAGTATGGAAAAAAGTAGTCATTAAAACGAAACACCTGAACTTTTTTGTAAAAGCTATGCTTTGCTACATACGGGATACTTCTATTTCTTCATAATCAATTTCAAATCCGAGATCTTCTATCATTTGATAATCTTTCGTATCCGTTTGCCCAGCTGTCGTTAAATAATCTCCAATAAAGATCGAATTTGCTGGATATAAGCTAAGCGGTTGCACACTTCTTAAGTTTACTTCACGTCCGCCTGAAACCCTTATTTCTTTTGTAGGATTGATAAAACGAAATAGGCAAAGAACTTTTAAGCAGTATAGTGGATTCAATTCATCCGTACCTTCTAATTTGGTTCCTTCCATTGCATGGAGGAAATTCACAGGAATGGAGTCAGCGTCTAATTCTTTTAGAGCAAATGCCATTTGTATAACATCTTGTTTTGTTTCTTTCATACCGACAATGACTCCAGAGCAAGGAGATATTTGTGCAGCTTTTACTTTCGTAATTGTTTCAACGCGGTCTTGATAACTATGGCTGGTAGTAATATGAGGATGATGATTTTTCGATGTATTTATATTATGATTGTAGCGATCCACACCAGCTTCTTTAAGTTGTTGCGCTTGTCCTGGTTTTAGTATTCCGAGACAAGCGCAAATTTTTAACTCATATTTTTCCTTGATTTCTTGAACAGCACTTGAAATATGATCCAATTCACGACTAGTTGGTCCTCGACCGCTTGCAACGATACAATATGTGCCGGCTTTTAATTGATGAGCTCTTTTTGCACCTTGTACGATGGAATCCTTGTCTAGCATTTTGTATTTTTGGATAGGATGTGTAGAATCTCGTGATTGAGCACAGTACCCACAAGTTTCAGGACATGCACCGGATTTAGTATTTATAATCATATTTAGTTTCACTTTATTGCCAAAATAGTGTTTTCTGATGAAATAGGAACTGTGTAATAACGGCAAAATATCTTCATCCGGACATTCCAAAATAGATAATGCCTCCTTTTCTGTTAATGAATAACCTTCCAAAACCTCATTTGCTAAAGATAGATAATACAATGTATCATCCCCGCCCTTTAATTATTGTTAACCAATATATTATTTATGTTAACAATAATGAAGTTGTAAGATGATGTCAACATTGTTTTTAAAAGAGAGCCATATCTTTTCGGTTATGGAAGGTGTTTTAATAAATATCTAGGTAATAAAAATATTAGTTTGTAGGCATTTACGGCTGTTATGAGACTAAAAATGATATTTCTTGTCTTGTTCAGCCTTAGTATGCCTGTAACAGTTGTACTGCTTGCTATGCATGTGTAAATAGTGCTGGAATTAATTAAGTTAATGTTTAAATGGATGGTTTTGAAGTAATTGAGAATGACCATAAGAGAATGTTAATATAATAGTATGATGAAAAATATTCTATTTAAATCATGTTTCTTTTTGGCAGCTTTAAGTGTCTTCATTTTTGCGATACTATTGGGTCGTATTTCGGTTGCACTATGGTTTGTTTTTGGCTTCTTTACTATTGCTATAATTATTAATTCAACAACAGTAAGTAAAGAATAGAAGGTACCTCTTAATAGCTACCTTCTATTTTTTGATGTTATAATCTGTTTTTAGTTCTTTATTCAATAAAATGAACCTTCATTCAGTAGGAGTTTTCTTCCATCTCCTACTGAATGTTAGTACCACAAGGGCCTTTAGGTCATACCATTGCGGTACTAATATTCCTTGTAAAAAGCATTCCGCGGAATGAAGTTTCTCTTTATCTTGTCAGAATCTCCAGTTTGTATGTCGCTACGAGTGCTTCTGGCTTTTATTCTTCTATTTTCTATTTCTTTTTCTGAAACATATATCATAGTTTCACGTGAAACTTAACAAAGCTGAAAAATTTTTATGGATATGATCAATTGTGAACTAATGTTGATAAACTAAGTAATATCAACCAATTTGCAGCTTTTAATAAGTGAAAATACAGGTGTTTTTATTATGAATAATACAGGTTTTCCAAAAAACAGGTCTATTCATTCGGCAAAAAAAGTGTTAAAATAGAAAAGCAACTCTAAAAAATTGTCCTAACCTTTACAAAAAACTGCATTTATTTCATTTCTTGATTCCACTATCTACTAAAATCGTATGCCATGGTTGTTTAAAAATCGATAAAAAAGGAAAAGTGAATATTAGAATAGGATGCACAGTAGGTATACTATGCGAATTTATAAGATTTCTTACAGGGTATTAAGTGAAAATTCTGTGCATTCATAATTTTTGTCTTTTTCTAACTATTCTATTTATGCCTTTTAACAACCAATTTAACTTGTATCATAACAACTAAACAACAAGAAAGGACGATGCTTATGAGTCTTACTAAGAAAATTTTGATTGCCTTAATATTGGGTGTAGTTGCAGGTGTTGGTTTAACCTTTGTGCCTAATAATGTATTTTCTGCAATTGATACGTATGCATTAAACCCAGTTGGAGAAATATTTTTAAGCTTGATTATGATGATCGTAGTACCAATCGTGTTTGTTTCTATCGTACTGGGAACCGTTGGGTTAGGAGATCCATCTAAATTAGGAAAAATAGGAATTAAAACAGTTGCATTTTATTTAATTACAACTGCTATCGCTCTTGTTATTGGCCTTGGAATAGGGGTTGTGTTAGAGCCCGGTAAAGCAGGAACATTTGATACAAGCAATGTATCCTATAAAGAAGAAGCGGCTCCACCAATTATGGATACATTAGTTCAAATTATTCCGAAAAACCCAATTGAAGCGATGTCCACAGGAAACATGTTACAAATAATTGCTTTTGCTATATTTATTGGTGTGGCATTAGCAGCGCTTGGCAATAAAACAAGAGGAATTCGCAACTTATTTGAGCAGGCAAATGATATATTAATATTTCTAGTTAATGGGATCATGAAAACGGCGCCTTATGGGGCGTTTGCACTTATTGCCTCAGCGGTTGGTGAAGCAGGGTTAGACGCATTAGGTCAGATGGTTATGTATATGGTAGCAGTCATTTTATCACTTATACTGCATGGCGTAATCACGTATGGAATTGCTATTAAAGTATTAGGAAAAGCAAGCCCAGTAAATTTCTATAAACAGTTTTTCCCCGCCATGTCGGTAGCTTTTAGTACTTCCAGTTCAAATGCTGCTTTACCGGTTGCAATGAAAATAGCTCAAGAAAGACTTGGTGTTAAAAAGTCTATTAGCAGCTTTGTACAGCCGCTCGGAGCAACGATAAATATGGATGGTACGGCAATTATGCAAGCTGTTGCAACCGTCTTTATTGCTCAAGTTTATGCCGAGCCGTTAGGGTTAAGTCAAATGCTTATGGTAGTTTTAACAGCTACACTTGCAAGTATTGGAACAGCTGGAGTTCCCGGTGTGGGATTAATTATGTTGGCAATGGTTCTGAAGCAAGTAGGCTTACCAGTTGATGGAATTGCCTTAATAATTGGTGTTGATAGATTACTAGATATGCTACGTACTTCTTTAAATATTACTGGGGATGCCGTTTGCGCATATATTATTTCAGAAGGTGAAAAACAAAAAAGTGATGATCAAGTTGAGCAAACAGCTTAAACTAATAAAAAACACGTCTTTATTAGGCGTGTTTCATATATGTATATGTGTATTTGTAAAATAAATAAGACTTCTTAACAAGATTAATCTGATCATTTGTATATTTTTTTAAAGAATATTACTTTAAAATTGTCATAAAATATTTTAAACTAAATAATAGTTCATAAAAAATTTGCATCATTTAAAATTAACTATTTATTAAGCGCTTTCATTTATGAGATCTAAAAAGGTGTTTTAAATAAAAGATCTCATTGCAAGGAAAAAGTCTAGAGGGAATAACCAAAAAAATTTCCTCCCTTAGTAACTGATATCAATTTTTAATATGAGGTGATTGGATGAAAGTAAAAAAAATACCTGCTAAAGAAGGAACTTATAATCTCCAAGACTATGAAAAAATGAAAGAAACGTTTTCTTGGAATCAAGTAAATGAAATGTTTTCGTGGCATGAAACAGGCAATGTAAATATGGCATATGAAGCAATCGATCGCCACGCTGAAAATCCTGATAAAAGTGATCAGATCGCATTGTTATATTCTTCTCCTGACCGTGAAGAAAAACTTACATTTAACGATCTTCGCAATGGAAGTAATAAGTTTGCCAATGTACTTCGAAAGTATGGAATTAATAAAGGGGATCGAGTTTTTCTTTTTATGCCTAGAAGTCCGGAATTCTATATTTCATTCCTTGGAATTTTAAAGGTTGGTGCAATTGCCGGTCCTTTATTTGAAGCATTTATGGAACAAGCGGTTCGAGACCGGCTTCAAGATAGTGCAGCAAAAATGCTGATTACAACTCCAGAACTATTGTATCGCGTACCTCAGAGTGATTTGCCTGATTTAGAAAAAATTATACTTGTTGGTGAATTTAGCGAAACAGAAGACAAATATATTAATTATAGACAAGAAATGGAAGCGGCGTCGAGTGAAACAGAAATAGAGTGGGTAGATTTGGAAGATGGGATGCTGCTTCATTATACTTCCGGTTCTACTGGGAAGCCAAAAGGTGTTTATCATGTACATCATGCGATGATTCAGCATTATGTTACAGGAAAGTGGGTGCTGGATTTAAAAGAAGACGATGTTTATTGGTGTACAGCTGATCCAGGATGGGTTACCGGAACGAGTTATGGAATTTTTGCTCCTTGGTTACAGGGAGTAACCAATGTTGTTCGTGGAGGCAGATTTACGCCAGATGATTGGTATAGAACCATAGAAAAGCATAATGTGACTGTTTGGTATACAGCCCCAACAGCTTTACGAAAGTTAGCGAGTGTTGGCGAGGCCATGGTAAAACAATACGATCTTTCGTCCTTACGTCATATTCTAAGTGTTGGTGAGCCATTAAATCCGGAAGTATTTATGTGGGGCTTGAACGCATTTAATTTGCGAATTCATGATACATGGTGGATGACAGAAACGGGTGCACAACTAATTGTTAACTTTCCTTCCCTAGAAATACGCTCTGGATCTATGGGTAAACCTATACCGGGTGTTGAGGCAAGTATTGTTGATAATGAAGGAAATGAATTAGAACCTTATCAAATGGGTAATTTAGCGATTAAAAAGGGCTGGCCGGCAATGATGCGGGCAATCTGGAATAATCCTGGAAAATATGAAAGCTACTTTATGAAAGATTGGTATATTTCCGGTGATAGCGCTTATCGAGATGAAGATGGTTATTTCTGGTTCCAAGGACGTGTAGATGATGTGATTATTACATCAGGTGAACGTGTCGGACCATTTGAAGTAGAGAGTAAATTAATTGAACATCCGGCTGTGGCTGAAGCTGGCGTTATCGGAAAGCCTCATCCGGAGCGAGGAGAAATAATTAAGGCGTTTATTACTTTAAATGACGGTTATGAAGATTCAGAAGATCTTCGGGAAGAAATCCGGCAATTTGTTAGAACGGGTTTAAGCGCTCATGCGGCTCCGCGTGAATTAGAGGTAAGAGATATGATTCCTAAAACACGCAGTGGTAAAATTATGCGACGTTTATTAAAATCATGGGAACTTGGATTACCAACTGGAGATACTTCTACGTTAGAAGTATAATTGAAGGAACGAGGCAACGACCAAGCTTTTGCTATTGGTGTTGTCTCGTTTTTGCTTAAATGTATAGATTTTAAAATTGGAACGGGGCGCTTTAAGGCTTTATCCTTATTCGGCTTGTTTCTTGGTTGTTGATGTATTTATTTGACCCTACTAAAAATGGTTCTCAAGTCTATTTATCCTTTTTTAACACATACTACAAGCAATTATGTTTTCATCTAACTTCAAATAAGAGAAAATGGGGAAAAGTATGTATAAACAGTCAATCAAAGTGAGGGATGGAAATGTCAGAAAAATTTTGGGATAACAGCTATTCTGATAAAGCGTTTGTTTATGGTAAACAGGCAAATCGATTTGTTCAGGTGATGAGCCATCGATTAAATCCGCGCTCCGCGGTTGCTTGTTTTGCAGAGGGAGAAGGAAGAAATGCAGTTTATTTAGCAGAACTAGGACATGATGTTATAGCTTATGATCAGTCTAGCGTAGGGCTTAAGAAAGCTCAGCAGTTGGCTAAGGAAAAAGGCGTATCCATACAGGTTGAGCAAAAGGATCTTACGAAAGAAATGGTACCTGCGAATAAATATGATGCAGCGGTAATGGTATTTGGACATGTTCCGAGAGAAAAGCAACGATTTTTGATTCATACTATGTTAGCCTCCGTAAAAACAGGTGGTTATTTGATCTTAGAAGTCTATTCAGAGGATCAATTGGCATATCGGACAGGTGGCCCAAAAGAAACAGCAATGCTATATAATCCAATTGATTTATTAACATGGTTTCGTGAACAAAAATGGATTCATTTTTATTATGGAGAAGCAGAGCGCCATGAGGGAATACGTCATTCCGGTTTATGTCACGTTATTCAAGTAGTAGTTCAAAAGCAATAAAAACGTAAACTCTAATCAGTGGAAGTGAAAAACACTTCCACTGATTAGTAGTTATATTAATCTGAGTCATGGAGATGTCGTCCTATGATGAGTATTTTTAAACCAGTTATTTTAAAAAATATTTTATGATGCTGTAATATCCTCTAAAGGACCGAATATTTCATAATGAATATCGCTATCAGCTACCTTTAGTTGTTTAAGAATAAGATATGTCGTTTTCATAAATCCCTTTGGTCCACAGAAATAAAAGCTGGCATCGGTACAGGGAATAATTGTTTTCAGCCAATCATGGCTAATATGACCGCTTCGATCATATGAATCCATTTCTTCAGGCTTACTATATATCGTATAATTTAACACCTGTTCATTTTGTTTGCTAATAGTGGCTACTTTATCCTTCATAGCATGGTATTTACTAGATTTTGCTGCATGAATAAAAATAACTTCACGTGTTGGTTGTTCGTTAATAACGGTTTCCAGCATGCTCATCATCGGTGTTAACCCAACTCCACCACTAATTAATACAAGAGGTCTTGTATCATCAAGGTCAAGAGTGAAATAACCGGTTGGAGCGCTAATTGGTAAGATACTTCCTTCGGTAATAGAAGAATGCAAAAAGTTTGAAACAATGCCTCCTGGGAAATGATCAGTTTTATCCTCACGCTTTACACTAATCCGATAATAGTCTTTACCTGGAGCTGTAGACAGGCTGTATTGGCGGAGATGAGTATAAGGTTCGCCTGGTATTTCTGCCTTAACGGTTAAATATTGTCCCGGAGTGAAGGTAGGAAAAGGTAATCCATCAATAGGCTGTAAATAAAATGAAGTAATGACATCGCTTTCTTTTGTTTTTTTCACGACTTTAAAATCACGGAACCCTGACCAGCCGCCTTTTTCCTGTTGAGTTGCATTATACAATTGCTTTTCTACTTGAATAAAAATATTTGCGATGACACCATAAGCTTTTTCCCATGCAGTTATAACATCGTCACTAGCTATATCTCCTAAAACGTCTTTCATCGCTAATAATAAATACTTTCCGACAATTGGATATTGATTTGGTTGAACCTGTAGACTTTTATGTTTATGGGCAATTTGATAAACATGGGGTAAGATCGTTTGTAAATTATCTATATTTGCTGCTGCAGCATATACCGTATTTGCTAACGCTGTAGGCTGATCTCCTCTACGCTGATTTGTTTGGTTAAATAGATTCTTTAATTCCGGATGATTGCTTAACATAAGATGATAAAATCGCTTTGTAATTGCCGTCCCATCTTTTTGCAGAATTGGTACTGTAGCTTTGATCAATTGTTTTGTTTGTTCATCTAAACCCGATGATGTTATTTCCATAAAAAATTCCTCCCATACAATAAAGATGTATTTTAAATACATCTTTATTGTATAATGAGTAAAATATTAATAAAACCGCAATTTAAAGCTTTTGTGTTACAATATTGTGAAACGAGCGAGAGTGGGGGAAATAAATGAACCTTAAAAAATATACAGATTATGCACTCCGAGTTTTAATCCTTACCGGAATGAAATCAGATAAGGAATTAGCTACAATTAAAGAAATTTCTGCTGTTTATCATATATCTCAAGAACATTTACGAAAGGTCGTTCATGAATTGGCTAAGATGGGTTTCGTTGAATCCATTAGAGGAAGAAATGGAGGAATTCGGTTAGCTAAACCAGCAGAAGAGATCAATATTGGAAAGCTGATTCGTAAACTAGAAGCGGATTTCGTATTATTGGAGTGTTTTGATAAAGGAACCAATCATTGTGTCATATCTCCTGCTTGTACTTTGAAGCATGTATTAAATAGGGCTTTAATTGCTTTTTTTAACGTACTTGATGAATATACATTGAAGGATTTAATTAATAATGAAGAGGAGCTTCGCAAGCTGATGGGGATTTAATGTTTAAGTAAGCTGGCTTGGGGAATATATAATTATGTATTATTTTTTAAGGGAGTGAATCGAAAATGGGTAAAAAAATCGCAACCGTGATTACCGACATGTTTGAAGATGTCGAGTATACGGATCCAGCAAAAGCGTTTAAGGATGCGGGTCATGAAGTTGTCACCATAGAAAAGGAAAAGAGAAAACAAGTAACGGGTAAGAATAAACAAGCTACTGTTACAATCGATTATGGAATTGATGATGTAAACCCAAGTGATTTTGATGCACTATTTATCCCAGGCGGATTTTCTCCGGATATCCTACGTGCGGATGATCGGTTTGTTACATTTGCTAAACATTTTATGGATGAAAAGAAACCGGTATTTGCTATTTGTCATGGTCCACAGCTATTAATTACGGCTAAAACGTTAGAAGGAAGAAAAGCAACTGGTTATAAATCTATT
Source organism: Cerasibacillus sp. JNUCC 74 (assembly GCF_053667775.1). The sequence continues at coordinate 59,791 of NZ_CM132207.1, forward strand.
CAAGTTGATATGGAGTATGCTGGTGCTCAAGTAGTGGATAAGGAAGTAGTAGTTTGTCAAGATCAATTAGTTACAAGCCGACAACCAGATGATATCCCAGCGTTTAATCGTGAAGCATTAAATGTGTTAAAATAATGACGGAGAGCCCCCTAAGCTAAAAAAGTTAGGGGGTTCTTTATGAAACGCTTTCTAAAAGAACGTGCCATGTAATAGGAAAGAATGCTATTATTCTACCTTGGTAATTGTAAATTGGTCTTGTAAAAGAAGCCAATTTTGTGGAAATGCTAAGCCGAGCTTCCAATAAGATATTCCTAATAGGTTTAATTCTTTAATTAAATCAAACTTGGCTTGAATAGATCGTGCATCTTCAAACCATACCTCATGCCGCGTCCCCTGTGTATCTGTATAAATAAAAAATGGCGCTTGTGCTCCTTGATCAAACCTAATCTCTGCATTATTTTCTCTTGCAATTTGAATCGCACGTTGTGGACTTATTGCTTGAGCAGGCCTTCCTTCATCAGCTACATAAGGCAATGTCCAATCATAACCATATAAATTTTGTCCTAATAAAATTTTATTAGCAGGTATTACAGTAAGTGCATAATCAACTACTTTTCGGACTTCATCAATGGGTGATACCGCTAATGGTGGTCCGTAACTATATCCCCACTCATAAGTCATTAATACAACAAAATCAGCAACTTCTCCGTGAACCGCGTAATCATGTGCTTCATACCATTGCCCGGTCTGGGCAGCACTTGTTTTTGGTGCTAAAGCGGTTGACATTAATAGCCCTGCTTGGGACAGACGTTGTTTGGCTTTTCGTAAAAAAGTATTGTATGCTTCGCGATCATTACTAGGTAAAAATTCGAAATCAAAATGCACATCTTTGTATCCGCCAGAAGTTGCTGTATTAATAATGTTATCTAATAACGTATTTTGCACACTTTGTACGGTAAGAATAATATGTCCTAGCTCTGCACTGAATTGTCCGCCTTCGAGGTTTGTTACAACGAGCATTTTAGCTGTCCGATTTCGCTCAGCAATTTCTGCTAAGCCGTTTAAAGGTGGAGGTGTCAAGCTCCCATCTCGTCCAGCGCGAAAGCTGAAAATTCCAAGGTATGTTAGATATGGAGCTGCTTTAGCAGTTGAATTTTCTAATGTATCCGAAACGGTACTTCCCATCGGTTCGACATATGCATTAGTTGTTATTGGTCGCTTTGGAGTCGGGGGGATATAAAGCCGAAAGCCAACCGGAATAATATTACCCGGAGGAATCGCGTTAACTCGAGCCAGCTCTTGATAAGAGATACCGAACTTTTGAGCAACCGAAAATAAACTATCTCCAGGTTGAGTAAAGTAATATTGACCGATGATAGGGATTACTAAGGCTTGACCGACGACAAGTTTATCCGGAGCATCAAGCTCATTTGCATCAGTCAATGCTTGTGTAGTTGTATTATATGTAGTTGCAATTGTATACAATGAGTCACCTGGTTTTACTACATGTATTTGCAAAAAAAGTCTCCTCCTTTCATAAAATATGCTACTTTCAATTTATGAAAAGAAGAGGGTGGATATGCTAATTATATTGGTTTAATATCTGCTTTCATCACAGAATGTAATAAATATAAGGCGTAATCATTACTGTCTTTTTCTTCAGAAGCCATACAGTTTTTCGGTATATGCATATGATAGCCATACATATAGGCATCTTTCGCTGTAAATAAAATACAAATATCGCCAGCAATTCCAGCCATTATTAGATGATCCTTTCCTAATTCGGATAACAAGGATTGTAAAGGAGTTTGAAAAAAAGCAGAGTGCTGTGGTTTAATTAAAAAAAAGTCATGATTACTCGGTTGCATGGATGTGATAATTTCTTTATTTTGGTCGTTATAACAATGATCCATAATTTTTTGAAAGTCCGCTTGCCAAATGCCGTAATGGTCATTAACATAAATAATAGGCAACTGATTTTCTATGGCAAAGGTTCTTAGAGAAATAAGATGGGGAAGTATTTCCTTTGTATTAGCTAATAATTTATCCCCACCATTAAAGTTAAAATCATTCATAATATCTACAAACAGAACTGCAGTGCGGTTTAATGATGAATCCAATTCGCTTGCTCCTTTCTTAGCTTAGAATAATACATCGATTCGTTGAGTAGTGAGTAAAAAATTTAGGGGAGAAACGGCAAATGGGATGTACAAATATATTGCTAGTAGCAATCATCTGTGCCAAAGACTCCAACGTTTGCTGAGTGGCTGCTCTAAGGATTACGCTCGTCGAAATAGCCTCGTCTTACACAATCTATTCGTTGTATATTCTTTATTGAACAAGTACTTAACATCCTATCTTTTCTAGTATGATAGTTCGTTAGAATGTATATGCTAGTAACATACCATTAAGGATATAAAGTCTATGTTTTGAGGTTCAACTGATACTATAGCAAGATACATCACCCATCTGTCATTTTTTGTTCGATAACATTAGCATAATTTTAATGGTGAAAAAATTTTTATGTTTTAAATATGCGTGACAGCTTAGCAATAGTTGTTTCAAAGATTTGCTTGCTCTCATTAGTATTAAAAAATGATTATATTCATAAGGGAAATATACTTCGTTCTTTTAATAATTATTTCCTAATCTCTATTTTTCAAACTACGAATGAAATGTTGTGATGAAATTGTTTGATGAAAAAATGATGCAGATCGCCATTCAAGAGGCAAAAAAAGCTGCTAAAAAAAATGAAGTTCCAATCGGAGCCATCATTGTATATAAAAATGAAATCATTGCTAGAGCCTATAATCTTCGGGAGACTTCCCAAAGCACGTTAGCACATGCGGAATTGCTCGCCATCCAACAGGCGAATCAAAAGATTGGTAGTTGGCGTTTAGAAGATTGCACGTTATATGTAACATTAGAGCCTTGCCCAATGTGTGCAGGTGCTATTGTCCAGTCACGTATAAAACGGGTCGTCTATGGGGCAAAAGACCCAAAAGCAGGCTGTGCGGGGACACTGTTCAATTTGCTCGATGATGATCGATTTAATCATCAAGCAGAAGTAACAGCAGGAGTAATGGAAATAGAATGTGCTAACTTGTTGAAGGACTTTTTTAAAGATCTTAGGCAGCGGAAAAAGCAGGGAAGCTAGATAGGATAAAGGCGAAAGAAGGGGAATTTACCAGATGTGAATATCAGTATTGCTCATTTTCGTATTCCTCTTCCTTCTAATTTTTTAATAGATCGTTTTAGGCTACCTCCTTCTTGATCAAGAAGGAGGTAGCCATAACTTTAGACGGATATCAAGTATTTATTAAATAATAGAAGAAAGGTTAACCTCTTCCTTTTAAAGTGGAGTTAATTGGCTGCTTAGAATCTTTCTTCATTTGATATAGATGGAATGTCCATCGTGATAGGTAATAGCCAATGAGTATTCCCGTCATATTTAATATAACATCATCTATATCAATGGATCTGCTTCCATATCCAATGTAATAAAGAATACATTGAATCGATTCAATCAGAATAGGAACAGCTAAAGCAATACATAGTAGATGTAAGAATTTTATCTGTTTCCATTTGTAAACAATTAATATCCCGATAGGTAAAGTTAAAATAATATTTCCTAATAAATTACTGGCAATAATATACACAGATAAGTCATGGTTTAATAGTTCCATCATTGTTTTAAAAGGAACTAGATTTATTGGTAAATAGCCAAAATCAGGAGTTGGGTTTAACCACACAATAAAGAAAAGACCTAATACATATAGGTAAATAACTAAGTTTCGTATTTCACTACGGAAGTTCAATTTATATTTATACATGAGTAGTAATCGAAACAAAGCGTATATGACGATTCCAGGTAATACTATGTATAAAAAAATATGAGTTATCCAAAACATGGTAATTATCCTTTCTCTTTTACGGTGTGCTGGATATGCTTGTTTAGCATATCCAGGTTTCTGTTTTTATTGGATAATCTCCCCTTTTCCTTTTACTCTATCACCTTTACCAAACTTTTTTGTCTAGTGTCCACCAAATAAAAGCTGATAATAGAAGACAAAGCATACGAATCCATTTCCAAGGAAAATATTTTGTGTTTAAAAGATGTGCGATATTTTTAGTAATTAGTCCGAATTCTTTCCATGATCTTCTATTGCATTTTCTCTTTTTTATCGTTATAATGATTAGTGCCGTGCTAAGCGGGGAGGTAGCGGTGCCCTGTACTCGCAATCCGCTATAGCGAGGCTGAATTCCCATCCGAGGTACGATGATTTTATGGTCTGCCTCAAGGAATTGGTGTTGACGTTTAGGTCCTGCGCAATAGAAACCCACGAACCCTGTCAGGTCCGGGAGGAAGCAGCAGTAAGTGGTCATTTCTGTGTGCCGCAGGATAGCCTAAGCCGAGTCATGAACTTGAGTAACGCATAGGGTTACCGTATCGACGATGGGTGCACGGTATACATATAGGATGAACACGCTCTTGTCAAATTGGCTAGAGCGTTTTTTTATTGATAATGGAGCTGCCACTCGTTTAACAGTATCCATGTAGGTCGCCATTAAAATGTAGGTAAAAAATATAAGTGCGAATTTAGAAAGGTTGCCTGTTCCAGAGATCTGAGGACAACCCAGATATGTAAGTACTCTTTATATTAAATTTACAATTAAATTACTCGGAGTAAGCAATAGGGCCGGGACATAAGCAAATACGAAATAGCAAAGAGGCTGGGACAAAACTAGCTGAAAATAAATAAAAATGGTTCCAATCATCGGTTTTTGATGATTGGAACCATTTTTGGGGATTATTTCCATACCAATTGTTCCTTCTGTTTCATCATATATTTGATTGGATTTTTCTAACCAAATAGCACTATATTTTTCAACCGTTTTACGTCATACAAACGTAAACTTATTGGCATTCGCTTCTATTTTGGTTCCATCAATAAAAATCGCTTCTTCTTCAATAAGTTTTTCCTGAACGAGCTGACAGCGAAACTGTACGAAACACTGGCGTAATAGTTCTTTGACTTCTTCATTCACACGAAAACGATTGATGGTGCGATAACTAGGTTCATATCCTTGCGCTAACCACATCATACGCACACTATCTTTGAGTAACGCTTCAATCTTCCTACCAGAAAAAACAGATTGCGTGTAGGCACACAAAATAATCTTCTTCATCATTCGTGGATGATAAGCAGGACAACCCGTTTCATGTAAGAAATCAGCAAATGCTTCATCTGGAATTTGTTCTACTATATCATTCACGGCATAGGCGATATCATTTTCTTGTAATTTTATTTCTAAATCTAGCGGTAAAATGACTTGATTCATGGTATAATGTTTAAACATAAGGACACCTCCGATAGTTATTGTGTAGGTACTTTAATTTTATCAGATGGTGTCCTTTTTGTTTACTTTAAAAAGAATATTAAACAAAAAATAAGCGTGGTACCTTCACCATTTTATGATGGTGAATACCACGCTTATTATTTTAATTTAATGGGGTTTTGTCCCAGCCTCGTACTTTTTTATTTTTGATACCCGTCTACAATAAGATCTAGCTTCCCTGTATTGGGATCCATCACAAGACCGTGAACCGGTACTGTATCTGGCATCAGCGGGTGATTACGGATCGTGGAGACACTATGCTTCACACTATCTTCTACCCGATCAAAGCTTTTAAAAAATCGGTTAAAATCGACTCCGGAATATTGCAGGGTGTCTAACGTTTCCTGACGAATCCCCCGTTGCTTTATTTTTTCTAATGTTTGTGCTGCTTTAACACTTGCCATTCCACAATCATGGTGTCCAACGACACAGATTTCATCTACTTCTAGCTCATAAACTCCTACTAAAATACTGCGCATAATACTACCAAATGGGTGAGAAACAAGTGCACCAGCTGTTTTAAGAATTTTGGCATCGCCATTGGCTATATTCATTGCCTTGGGCAAAAGCTCGACAAGTCGCGTATCCATACAAGATAGGATAAGTACGTGTTTGTTGGGAAACTTACTGCTTTGGTAGTTTTCATATTTTTTCTTTTCTACAAAATCTTGATTATGCGTTAGAAGATCTTCTAAAAGACTCATAAGCAAACTCCTTATCTTAGTTTGATCATTTTAAGAGGATGTTGAAAAGTTCAGTAATATGCATCAACTATTTCCTCGTACTATAGGAAAGTATAAAATTTTAGGGTTTATCCCGCATGTAAGGTGCCGTAAGACTCCCACTTCAAAATCTTGAGTTGATACAAAAGGTCTAAATGGGAGAAAACGGCACCTAAATGCCCGATTCGTTTAAGGGCCTTTAGGTCATACCCCCTGAGGTACTAACATTCAGTAGGAGAGGGAAGAAAACTCCTACTGAATGAAGTTTCACTTTATCGTATAAGAAAAACTACAGCTTTCTCTAAAGACTTGGCGAGAAGCCAAGTTTTTTCTAATATCATCTTCCACATGCCTATCCACTAAATCTACATCAGATTCATTTTTCGTTAAACAAACCTGATAAGGTTAATTATAAAAGAAAAATTCTAAAATAACAGCAGGTAATACTGAAAAACTATATAAATGTTATGGTTTTTCTTCTCATTTTTTTTAAACGGTTTAGGGAAAGCTATCTACTCTACTTGGTAAATATTTTTTTACACTAAAAACGTTAGGCTTTATCCCGCATGTAAGGTGCCGTAAGACTCCTGCTTCAAAATCTGAGTTGATACAAGGATCAAAATGGAGAAAACGGCACCTAAATGCCCGATTGGTTCAAGGGCCTTTAGGTCATACCCCCTGAGGTACTAACATTCAGTAGGAGATGGAAGAAAACTCCTACTGAATGAAGTTTCACTTTATCGTATAAGAAAAACGACCGCTTTCTAAAAAAAGTAGAACGTCTAGTTCATGCAAAGAGCGATTAGTCTTCTTCTTATTCTTCTGTTTTACCCAGAGCTCTTCATTTATACTCATTAACCGAACGCTTCTAGCTTTTGTTTAGAAGTCAACAATTTTTCTGCGCCTCGGCTTTACTTGATTTTTTATTATTTGTGTATCGCTATGGTTCACATTCACCCCTTAAATAGAGTATAATTAGAGGGAGATTTTAAAGGAGAATCATACCATGAGCTATCAGGCTTTATATCGCGTTTGGCGTCCAACGGTTTTTGCCGATGTGGTTGGACAGGAACATATTACCCGAACATTACAAAATGCGATCGTTCAGGAAAAGTTTTCGCATGCTTATTTATTCTCTGGTCCGAGAGGGACGGGAAAAACAAGTGCTGCGAAGATTTTTGCTAAAACGATCAACTGCGAACGTTCCCCTGTTAAAGAACCTTGTAATCAATGTGCCGCATGTAAAGGAATTCAAAACGGTTCGGTTGCAGACGTGATTGAAATTGATGCCGCTTCAAATACAAGTGTAGAGGATATACGTGAAATAAGGGATAATGTCAAATATGCTTCTAGTGAGGTTCCTTATAAAGTATACATCATTGATGAGGTACACATGATATCGGTAAATGCGTTTAATGCACTGCTGAAAACGCTGGAGGAGCCGCCGGGTCATGTTGTATTTATCTTAGCAACAACAGAGCCGCACAAGATTCCATTAACCATTTTATCAAGGTGTCAGCGATTTGATTTTAAGCCTATCTCTAACTCGTCGATGGTCAAGCGGATGCAAACGATCGTAGAGGCTGAAGGCATAACCGTTTCAAAGGAAGCTTTAGATACAATTGCATTGACTGCTGAGGGTGGCATGCGTGATGCTTTAAGTATTCTCGATCAGGCTATATCTTATAGTAATGAATCGGTAGAATTGGAGGATGTTTTAGCTGTTACTGGCGGCGTATCACAACATGCATTAACCAATATTATTCGCTGCATGTATGAGAAAGATGTACATCAGGCATTGATACAGCTTAATGACTTGATTCAAAAGGGAAAAGATCCAGCTCGGTTCGTGTATGATATGATTTATTTTCTGCGTGATTTGTTACTTTACAAGAGTGCTTCAGATTTGGAAGGCTTGTTGGAAAGAGCCCGGGTAGATGAACAGTTTCAAACGTTGGCGAAAACTATTTCGAGTAACTGGATGCAAGAAGCAATGTCACAGTTAAATCAGTGTCAGCAGGAAATAAAGTGGACCAATAGCCCAAAAGTATATATTGAAATAGCTATTTTATCCATTGCTAGCAGTACAAACGAACAGGCTGGCGAAGATCCGTTGGCAAATTCTGATACTATCGCCAGTCTCACATCACAACTTGGACAGCTGGAAAAGGAAATAAAACTGCTCAAGGAAAACCCTGTTGTTAGTGCACAGCCTGCTCCACAGCATCAAACTAGAAGAGCGCCTAATAGATCTGCAAAAAACAGTTATAAAATTCCTTTTGAACGGATTCGACATGTTCTTGAGCAAGCGGAAAAATCAGCATTAAAGCATGTTCATACCCATTGGGCAACATTTTTGGCAAATCTAAAAAAAGCTAGTGCACCAGCACATGCAACCATTCAGGATAGTAAGCCTGCAGCTGCATCGAATGAAGCACTTGTAGTTGCATTTAAATATGAAATTCATTGTTCGCTGTTTTTAGATAATCGAGAAATGGTAGAGTCTGTATTAGCGACGATACTGGGAAAGCCATTGACGATCATTCCAATTCCCGAAAAGGATTGGCAAAATTTGCGAAATGAATATGTAACAAAACAAGAAAAGTCATCACCATCTAATCATGAAGAAGACAACGATCCACTTGTGGAGGAAGCAAAAAAACTGTTTGGTGATAATATATTGGAAATACATGATTAAAACAAGGAACAAAGGCACAGGCGTTCGAGCGCATAAGCTAGATAAAGTTAATATCAAAAAAATATCCACATTGTAGAACGGATATAATTTCCTAAACAATAAAAAGGAGGTATTTTCCATGAAGGGAAATATGAATAATATGATGAAACAAATGCAGAAAATGCAAAGAAAAATGCTTAAAGCACAAGACGAGCTACATGAAATGACATTCCAAGCGTCTGCTGGTGGCGGTATGGTGACGGTAACTGCAAATGGAAAAAAGGAAATAACAGATGTAGAAATTAAGGAAGAAGTTATCGATCCTGATGATGCGGAAATGCTGCAAGATTTAATTTTAGCAGCAACAAATGATGTATTAAAACAAATTGATGATAAAACAAATGAAACTATGGGACAATTCACGAAAGGGTTAAATATGCCTGGAATGTTCTAGGAGGCACATACATGTATTATCCAGAGCCAATATCTAAACTGGTTGATAGTTTTACTAAATTGCCAGGTATCGGACCTAAAACAGCGGTCCGGCTGGCATTTTTCGTAATTAATATGCAAGAGGATGATGTTTTAGATTTTGCTAATTCGCTAGTAAATGCGAAGCGGGAACTCACCCATTGCTCTATTTGTGGACATATTACGGATCAGGATCCTTGCTCTATTTGTCAGGATCCAACGAGAGATCAATCTATTATTTGTGTTGTTCAAGATCCTAAAGATGTTATTGCAATGGAGAAGATGAAAGAATACCGGGGGAAATACCATGTGTTGCATGGCGCTATTTCGCCAATGGATGGTATTGGACCAGAGGATATTAATGTTCCTGCTTTAATTCAGCGTCTAAAAGATGAGGAAGTAGAGGAATTAATTTTAGCTACTAATCCAAATATTGAAGGGGAAGCAACAGCGATGTATATTTCTCGTCTTGTTAAGCCGTCAGGGATTCGGACAACTAGAATTGCGCACGGTTTACCAGTTGGCGGGGATTTGGAATATGCAGATGAGGTTACTCTATCGAAGGCATTAGAAGGTAGAAGAGATCTGTAGGAATTAGGTGAATACATGGCAAAAAAAATGAAGAAAAAAGATGTTGACGAGGAATTGCTAGACACGATTAAAATTCTGGAAAGAGAATGGAAGCATATGCAATCCATCGTATCTATAAGTGTCGAGCCAACATTGGATGGACATTATTGGGAAGCAATTTCTCGTGCAAAATATCTTTATTTGCTCCGAGAAGCAAGACATCGGAGACTGCGTGCAGATTTTCATTAACAATAAATTAACTAGATAAGGTGAGCTCTATACTAGCTAACACCGATTACTTTTATATAAAAATATAGAGTAAAGACAAGGCAACTCTCGCCTTGTCTTTTGGTTTTTCAACTAAAAAATACAATTGATTAAAGTCTAATATACATGTAGTAAGAGAACCCCCATGGATTAAAACTATCTACGTAAAAAGGTGATTAAAAGGACAAGCAGGATTAATTTAATTTTTAAATGTCATCCGTTCTAACGTCAGGAAGTCATCCAATATGTTCATTTTACCAGCCTTTTGAACATCCTTTTAAAGATAAGCTTGTAAAAATAACTAGAGAGGATCCAGTTCTTTTTTTTTGTACACTTGCATATATAGTAGAAAAGAGACAAGAAAGAAGGTTGATGAGTTTTGAGTTCAACATTAGTTATTTCCATTATGGTAGGGTTAATTATACTGTTACTGTTAGTCGGCACCCCGATTAAGTTTATGCGTATCATTGGACAAACGACGGTAAAATTGGGAATAGGAATTTTATTTTTATTTTTTATCAATGTTTTTGGAGGAGCAATTGGATTACATATTCCTATTAATTTGTTTACAACGGTCATTGCCGGATTTCTGGGTATATTTGGGCTTGCTTCGTTATCCGCGATTCATTTGTTTATTCTGCCATAAGACAAGCTGCTTTGTAAACAGCATGTTTAATCAAAAGAGAGGCTTAAGGTATAGTTTCTTAATCAGCTGGAGGTTGCATATAATGCTCACAATTTCTACAGATAATCCAAAAAATAAGTTGCGTCAAGCCTTTAGGCAGACAACTGCTTAGCTACAGATACAATTCTATACGCCGTCTTAACTTTGGTGCTTCTAACATTCGATGTATTTGCTGCTAAACTTCTTCAACAACCTCTAAAAGTTTCAAAGATTTTCTGTATAAAATCCGTTAGATTAGGAGATGCTAATGGATATGGAGGTGGGGACATGAAGCAGCGTACTATCTATGAGCGTTGTGGTATTTGTGAAGAGGAAAAGAAGGATGGAATTCATCTCTACACATTATTTATTTGTTGTGAATGTGAGCATAATATGATCCATACGGAGCCGAGAGAAGAAAAGTATAACTATTATTTACGAAAACTAAAAAATATCTCTAAACCGAAGCTATATTCCTAGTTTAAAGAAGCTGGGACATAAGCAAATACTAAATAGCAAAAACCGAACAATTCATTTATAATGTTCGGTTTGTTTGTGTTTAGAAAAACGTGGCGACAAGCCAAGTTTTTCTAAGAATGAATGCAGGAGCGGATTTGCATTGTAAACATTTCTCTTTTTAAAGTAAGCACCGCTAGCAAATCGCCTAGTTAACCTATCCTGTAATTCTAGCATTATTTAAGCAAGAAATGATAAAAAAAGACAGATGTGGTAAGCTATATAAAACTATTTGCTTGAATTTCTATACAAGGTGATACATATGAATCAACAACAATTACCATTATTTCATGCATTGCAACAATTTCAATCGCAACAACCAATATCTTTTCATGTACCCGGGCATAAAAATGGCGACGTGTTTCTGGATGAAGCAAAAGCAATTTTTGATTCGATTTTAAATATAGATATGACTGAGTTAACGGGCTTAGATGACTTGCATGCTCCTGAAGGTATTATTGCTTTAGCAGAACAGCTAGCAATGGATTTTTTTCAAACAAAGGAGACATTTTTTCTAGTGGGAGGCAGTACAGTTGGAAATATAGCGATGATATTGGCTGCATGCAGAGAAGGAGATACAGTTATTGTTCAACGGAATTGCCATAAATCAGTGATGAATGGATTGGAATTAAGTGGAGCGAAGCCGGTATTTATTGCACCAGTTTATGATGAATGTTTAAAGCGATTTACCAATCCTTCTATCGATGTATTAGAGCAGGCGATCAAACGTTACCCAAATGCAAAAGCGATTATATTGACGTATCCAGATTATTTTGGAAATACATATGATTTACAAGCAATGATTGAACTGGCTCATTCTTTTTATATACCTGTTCTAGTGGATGAAGCCCATGGAGTGCATTTTTCATTGGGAGATCCTTTTCCACCTTCTGCTCTGAGGTTAGGAGCAGATGTAGTCGTCCAATCTGCACATAAGATGGCTCCGGCAATGACGATGAGCTCTTATTTACATTGTAATTCGGAGCGAGTTTTACCTAAGCGGATTGCGCATTATTTACAAATGCTTCAGTCAAGCAGTCCTTCCTATCCGCTTATGGCTTCATTGGATATTGCTCGGGCTTTTTTAGCTAATTTTACCGAGGAAATGATCAATAAAGTATTGGAAAGTGCCCAGAAGGTAAAAGCGGTAATTTCTGACTCGAGATATTGGCGAATACTACCAAGTGATGATCCTTTAAAAATTACGATCCAGATGGAGGACGGAGTTGCTGCGAAGCAAGTTGCTCATTTATTTGAGGAGCAACAGATTTTTCCGGAGTTAGTGACAGAGAAGCAGATTTTATTTGTTCATGGATTGGCTCCTTTTTTAAGTCTTCATCGCTTGAAAAAAGCAGTACAAACCATTGTTGAACAATTAAAAAATGTTGCGAGACATGATACAATAGAAACAAAATATTTTTTTCCTGTAAGTATTCAGGAGCTCGCATTATCGTACCAAACGATGAATCGGCAACCTACGAAATACTTGTCTTTAAAAGATGCTGTCGGATATATTGCGGCTGAAGCAGTTATTCCTTACCCGCCAGGAATTGCTTTCATTCTAAAGGGGGAGGAAATTACGACCGCACATGTCGAAATGATCCATAAACTGCGTAAAATGGGAGTTCGAATGCAACAGCGTTCCCCAAATCTGATTCAAGTTTTTACAGGAACGGAAGAAGGAGAAGAAACAAAGTGAGCGGATATTTTATAACATTTGAAGGTGGCGAGGGTGCAGGGAAAACGACAGTCCTTCAATTAGTTAGCGATAGATTAAGGGATAAGGGCTATGATGTCCTCGTAACTCGTGAGCCGGGTGGAATTAAAATAGCAGAAAAGATTAGAACGATTATTTTAGATCCGCTTCATACAGAAATGGAAGAGCACACAGAAGCTCTATTATATGCAGCAGCAAGGAGTCAACATCTTGCTGAAAAAGTAGTACCGGCATTAAAGCAAGGGAAAATCGTGCTTTGTGACCGGTTTGTAGACAGCAGTCTCGTTTATCAAGGCTATGCAAGGGGCCTTGGAATGGATGAGGTATTAAAAATTAACCAATTTGCGGTTGGCGATTGTATGCCAGATTTAACATTATTTTTTGATATAGAGCCGGAAAAAGGATTAGCAAGAATTGCGGCAAATAAAGATAGAGAACAAAACCGCTTAGATCTTGAAAATCTTGAATTTCATGAACAAGTTTATAAAGCGTATCATATACTTGCAGAAAGCTTTCCTGAACGAATTCAAACCATTGATGCAAGTCAATCATTAGAAATCGTGGAGCAGGAAGCTTTTGATCATATCCTATCTTTATTAAAATAAAAGGGAGCTGGCAAAGAATGAAATTACTTATCGCAGTGGTTCAGGATAAAGATTCGAATCGACTGATAGATGCCTTGGGACAAGAAAATTTTAAAACGACCAAGCTGGCTACTACAGGAGGATTTTTAAAAGAAGGCAATACGACATTGATGATTGGCTGTGAGGATGATTATGTGGATAATGCATTAAAAATCATCAAAGATAATTGCTCACAGCGCGAGCAAATGGTTGCACCAATTTCTCCAATGGGTGGAAATGCCGATTCATATATTCCAAGGCCGGTAAAGGTCGAGGTAGGCGGGGCAACGGTATTTATTTTACCAATTGAGGCGTTCTTTCAATTTTAATGAAGTTAAAAAGGGGCTGAGCAGATGAAAATAAGTCAGGAATTAAGAACACAACCAGAAACAAATTATGCCCGTACAAATGGGGAGGCTGCACGTTCTTTTCAAAAAACGCTTCAGTCCCAGACTCTTCATTTGAAACAGCAGGAATTGCAAGTATTGGTTAAGAATATCTCGCTTCAGGGGGACAAGCTTGCTCGATTTCGTACGTTTCGGGATTTGGCTAAGTTTAAACGGCTTATCAAAGGATTTTTGCAGGAAACAGTCTACAATGGATTGAGCTTAGAACAATCAACCAGCTTTGGTATGGAACGAGCTAATCGCCAGCTAGCTATTGTAAAGGAAATTGATGAAAAGCTTATTCAGTTAACAGAAGAAATCATGAATCAGGAAAAGAAAGCGGTAGATTTACTCGGTTTAATTGGTGAAATAAAAGGCTTATTAGTAAATTTATATACGTAAAAGTAACCACAAACGGTAAATGGATACTCCTTTACATAACGCTTGGTTTTTGTTCAGCTAAATATGCTTGATCGATAGTTCTGTTTTTAAAGTAGCAAGGAAAATCGAGAAGTGATTTGTATAAAAATAAACATCAAATCGAAGACAATAGTTGACGTGAATTATTAGCGAAGAGCATTTTTTATTACACTATAGGAAAGTTTTAGGATTTATAGTATAAGGAAAACGATAGCTTTCACCATATAAGCTTGGTAAGGCTCATCCCTGATAGAAAACAAAGTACTATGAAACAAGCTATGTTCAAACAGCAAATGAAGGAGATACTTATGGAAACATGGTCAGAGGTTGCCAAAATTCAACCATTAGCAAGTAGAATTATTTTAAATAGTATAAAAAAAGACCGAATTTCTCATGCGTATTTACTCCAAGGTGAGCGAGGTACTGGTAAAGAAGCCATTGCTTTACTTATAGCGAAAGGGCTGTTTTGTGAAAATAATTCAGTGTCAGATCCATGCCTCCATTGCAATGCATGTAAACGCATTGATTCTGGGAATCATCCGGATGTGCACTGGATTGAACCGGATGGTCAGTCGATAAAAATAGAGCAAATTCGCAATTTGCAGAAAGAATTTACGTATTCAGGATTAGAATCCAATCGCAAGGTATATATTATTAAAGGTGCCGATACATTGACCGTAAATGCGGCAAATCGAATTTTGAAATTTCTGGAAGAGCCAAGTAGACAAACTACAGCAATTATGCTGACCGACAACAGCCAGGCAATTCTTCCTACGATTCGCTCCCGATGCCAGGTAATTGATTTACGACCGCTACATCTCGGTGAATTTCAAAATCAGCTTGTTAAAGAAGGGCTAGATCAACGTACAGCGGTGTTAATGAGTACGTTAACGAATAATTTTGATGAGGCACTTGCTAAAAGTCATGATGAGTCGTTTGCCATAGCAAGAAGGTTAGTGATACAATTAGTAGAAATACTTTTAACCAATCCTGAAGATGTATACCTATTTATTCATCAGTATTGGGTGACTCATTTCAAAGAGAGAAATGAGCAGGAAGAAGGATTGGATCTTTTGCTTTTTGCCATAAAAGATATTCTTTATTACCATATAGAACATGAAGCTGGGATGGTGTTTTTCGCCCCTTCTGATGAATTGCTGGAAAAAGCAGCTCGGCTTTTCTCGCAAGAAAAATTACTTGCGATGTTACAGGCTGTTTTACAAGCAAAGCGAAAATTGAAGCAGAATGTCCATCCGACTTTAGTGATGGAACAGCTTACACTTCAAATGCAGAGGTGATAGGGAATGATAGAAGTAATAGGCGTCCGCTTCAAAAAAGCGGGTAAAATATATTATTTTGATCCAGGGGGAGAGACGATTTCCTTAGATAATTATGTTATCGTAGAGACGATTCGCGGAATCGAATTCGGCAAAGTCGTTCTTACCAATAAACAGGTCGATGAAGAGGATGTTGTTTTACCTTTAAAGAAGGTAATTCGCATTGCTACGGAAAAAGATAAATTAGCAGTTGTCGAAAATCAAGAAAGGTCACAGAGTGCCCTTCTTGCCTGTACAGAAAAAATAAAAGAACATGGATTAGAAATGAATCTAGTAGAAGTAGAATATACATTTGACCGTAATAAAATTATTTTTTATTTTACAGCTGACGGCAGAGTGGATTTTAGAAACTTAGTAAAAGATCTTGCAGCCATGTTTAAAACGCGCATTGAATTAAGGCAAATTGGTGTGCGTGATGAAGCAAAAATGCTAGGTGGAATTGGGCCTTGTGGCAGAATGCTGTGTTGTTCTACCTTTTTGGGAGATTTTGAACCTGTGTCTATTAAAATGGCAAAAGATCAAAATCTATCATTAAATCCGGCTAAAATTTCTGGTCTATGTGGCAGGCTAATGTGTTGTTTAAAATATGAAAATGATGATTATGAGACGGCTAAGCGTGAACTACCAGATATCGGGGAGAAGATAAATACCCCGTTTGGAAACGGTAAGGTAGTTGGCTTAAACATCCTAGAACAACTCATCCAAATCGAAATCCCTGAAAAAGAACGTGTGATTGAATATACTTTAGATGAATTAATTGATGAAGGAATTTTAGCGCAGGCCACAGAATAACGGGGTGAGTAGCGTGAAGAAGAACAGGCAGATTTTTGATCAGGTTTCTGATATGGAAAAGCAAATAGGGGAGTTATATGAGCAATTAGGAGATTTAAAAGGAAAGCTAAGTGATTTGTTAGAAGAAAATCATCGGCTTGTAATGGAAAATCATAATCTTCGCAGTCATTTACAACATACAAATTCTGGTGGTAAAGATATGGATGATCATGACAGAAAAAAGGAGCAAGGGAAAAGTTTCCCAGGTGAAGGTTATGATAACTTGGCTCGTCTTTACGAAGAAGGTTTTCATATTTGTAATCTGGAATTTGGCAGTCCACGGCGCAATGAAGATTGTATTTTTTGTTTGGATTTTCTTAATAAGACAAAATAAAATAAGCTTCCCTGTTTTTTTGCAGGGGACGGGTGTATGGCTGCTTTCATTTTGGGGCAGCCTTTATTACATTGTAAAAAAACTGGAATAGTATAATCATAAATAGTTCTCCTTTATTTTTGGTACAAGAAAAAATAAAGAAAGGATACTTATATGGTTGAAATATATGACAACGAACGGTTAGATTATTTATTAGCAGAAGAACGGATGAAAATAATTCAAAGCCCAGAGGTTTTTTCTTTTTCTTTAGATGCTGTTTTGTTGGCTAACTTTGCGTATGTACCGATAAAAAGAGGAAAGATACTTGATTTATGTACAGGAAATGGAGTTATTCCACTATTATTATCGAGAAAAACGAAAGCAAAGATCACTGGTGTGGAATTGCAAGAGAGAATATATGATATGGCTGTAAGAAATGTGAAGCTCAATCGGTTAACTGAACAAATAGATATGATACATGAGGATCTAAAAAAACTACAGCCAATTCTTGGACAGAGCAGCTTTGATGCAGTTACTTGTAACCCACCATATTTTCCTAC
This sequence comes from Cerasibacillus sp. JNUCC 74, assembly GCF_053667775.1. The sequence goes on from NZ_CM132207.1 coordinate 77,265, forward strand.
ACCACTGGAATCAGAACATAATGAAAATCCGTATCTTACTATTGCTAGACATGAGGTATATTGTACATTAGAAGATGTGGTTAAAGCCTGTAAATTATATGTTCGACCTGGTGGAAAAGTATCTATGGTGCACAGACCGGGTAGACTTGTAGATATTATTAGCTTATTTCGTAAATACAAACTGGAGCCTAAACGCTTACAGCTTGTTTATTCAAAACAAGGACGTGAAGCTAACATGCTCTTAATAGAAGGTACAAGAGATGGTAAAGCGGATCTAAAGATATTGCCTCCTTTATATATTTATAATGAAGCTGGAGAATATACAAAAGAAGCAAAGGAAATTATTTATGGAACATAAACATATCGTATATATCTTACTATGTAAGGACCGATCACTTTACACAGGCTATACAAACAATTTGGAGCATCGACTAAAAATGCATCAGGAAGGAAAGGGAGCAAAATATACACGTGGGAGAGGACCTTTTCGGGTTGTTTATGTAGAACAATTTCCTACTAAAGTGCAGGCAATGAAAAAAGAATATGAAATTAAACAGCTTACAAGGAAAGGGAAATTACAACTTATTCGGGATAGACTGAAAGAAGTGGTGAGTTATGAAATTACAGAAAAGTTTTGAGCAAAAAGAGGCTGCGGTTTACGTTGTTCCTACGCCGATTGGTAATTTAGAGGATATTACCTACCGAGCATTATCTATTTTGACATCGGTGTCTGTGATTGCTGCTGAGGATACGAGAAACACGAAAAATTTATTGCGGCATTTTGATATAGCTACACCGCTAATTAGTTATCATGAACATAATAAATTAGCCCGAGAAGATCAATTAATAATGAGAGTGAAAAATGGAGAATCGATTGCACTGGTAAGTGATGCCGGAATGCCGGTTATTTCCGATCCAGGTCAGGAATTGGTTCGGACAGCTGTTGCCGAGGATATTTCTGTCGTAGTTTTACCAGGGGCAAATGCTGCTTTATGTGCATTAGTAGGTTCCGGTCTATCAGCTAAAGAGTTTTATTTTTATGGTTTTTTACCACGTAAGAAAAAGGAAAAAGAAGCTGAATTAGATCGATTAGCTTCGATACAGGCGACATTATTATTTTATGAATCGCCATACCGTTTAAAAGACACCTTAAAAGCCTTGCAAGAAGTATTAGGGAATCGGAAAGCGACGCTTGCAAGAGAATTAACAAAGCGATTTGAAGAATATCTTCGTGGTACATTGGAAGAAGTGCTCACATATGTAAGCAATCATGAGATTAAAGGGGAATGCTGTATCGTAGTGGAGGGCGCATTACAAGCTTCTCAGCAAAATAGTTTATGGTGGAGCCGGTTGAGCATTGAAGAACATATTGACTATTATCGCAGAACGAACGGTATGTCTAGCAAGGAAGCTATTAAGCTTGTAGCAAAAGAAAGGCAATTGCCAAAACGCGAAGTATATCAGAAATACCATATGAATGAATAAAGTGAAACTTCCATGAATGGGGATTTTCTTTCATCCCCACTCATGGTTAGACTGCAAGGGTATGACCTAAAGGCTCTTGAACCAATGGGGCATTTATTGGCAGTAAGATGTGGGATAAATGGACAGCAAAAAAAGGTCTGACGTGCAATATGCATGCATCCGACCTTTTTGATAACGTAAAGGTAGTATAGTATTTTTTTTGCGCCCATGTAAGGGAATAAAATCAACCTTGATGCCATGATCAATCTAGAAAAATAAAAAGTTTTGTAATTGTAAACTTTTTATTTTTTAGCGTATAGAAATACGGGTACAGGCACAGGTACGAAGCGACTGAAATGGGCGCACACTTCTTTGTACAATTAATTGTTTAATCTCGATTCTATTTCTTTAACTAATTGTTTTGCACCTTCTGGGCTGAGAACTAGTTTACCGTTTGCCAAGGACAAGTTATCATCAGATACTTCTCCTGTAAGGTGACAAGTCATGTTAGGCTTATACTTTTTGAGAATAATTTTGTCATTTTCAACGTAAATCTCCATAGCATCCTTTTCTTGGATCTCCAGTGTACGTCGAAGTTCCATTGGGATTACTACACGGCCAAGTTCATCAACTTTACGGACAATTCCGGTGGACTTCAAATTACTTTTCCCCCCTACGGTAGGAACAACGTGACTATACTTATTATTGTAAGTGTCAGCGTTCTCCAATAAATTTAGTAACTAGAAAAATCGTCATATTTCGACAGGTTTCTATGCAATAGAATACCAGTGTTTCTTTTTTCTGTCAATAATTATTTACCAGAAAATTAAATAATTTGACCATGGTCGATATCCCTTTATTTAAGGTCTGTTTCAGGTGTTCTTTGTCAATACTAGTGAAGGAGAGAACGCGATGATTATAATATAAAAATTGGAAGTTTATTCGACAAATTTTTACCATATTCATTCCTAACGCTTTCGGGTGAAATCTAAAAGGTAATTAATGGAGCATATTTGCCAAAAATCCCGACGATTTTATTCCAAGGGTTACCATTTTTAGTATTGTATTTGTGTATTGTAAAAATGCTAATGTCTAAGCAAAGGGAAAGTCAATTATTTGTTTCTATAAACTTTAGCAAATACAATTCTCTATGTTTTTTAACCCCCCCGGTATCTTGTAACTTGGCTATACCAATTTGATAAATTTTAATGGTGCTGGTCAATTTATCTTTATACGTTAGGTGAGAAGGATGCCCGATTGGTTATCTAACATTTCTTGGGGAAAAGCGTTCCAAGAAATGAAGTTTCACTTTAATCTCGTTTAGAAGGTCTAGTTGGTGCATCGAGCGCTTTTAGCTTTTGTTCATTTCTACGGAAAATTTTTTCTACACACTATTTGGCAAATAGCATGAGAAAAGCTACAATAGTAATAGTTTAGAAAAGGATGTAGGTTGATGTACAAGGAGGTAGCGGTTATGGTAAACGATAAGAAAACATTTTATATAACGACACCGATTTATTACCCTAGTGGAAAATTGCATATTGGTCATGCATATTCAACAGTAGCAGGAGATGCTGTTGCACGATATAAGCGGATGCGCGGGTTTGATGTCATGTATTTGACAGGGACGGATGAACATGGACAAAAGATTCAAAAGAAGGCTACAGAAAGCGGGGTTACCCCACAAGAATATGTAGATAATATTGTAGCCGGTATTCAAAAATTATGGAAAAAATTAAAAATAACAAATGATGATTTTATACGTACAACGGAAGAACGTCATAAAAAAATCGTTGCCAAAATCTTTGATCAACTTGTTAAGCAAGGTGACATTTACTTAGACGAGTATGAGGGCTGGTATTGTACGTCTTGTGAATCATTTTTTACGGAGCGACAATTAGATGAAGGACATTGTCCAGATTGTGGAGGTCCAGTAGAGAAGGTAAAAGAAGAATCTTATTTCTTTAAGATGAGTAAATATGTCGATCGGCTTATTCAATACTACGACGAAAATCCAAATTTTATTCAGCCCGAAAGCCGCAAAAATGAAATGTTAAATAATTTTATTAAACCTGGATTAGAGGACTTAGCTGTTTCTAGAACAACCTTTGATTGGGGGATTAAAGTACCCGGAGATCCAAAGCATGTTATTTACGTATGGATTGATGCATTGACCAACTACATAACTGCTTTAGGGTATGGTACTGACGATAATTCCAAATTTCAGAAATATTGGCCAGCTGATGTTCATTTAATGAGTAAGGAAATTGTTAGATTTCATACCATTTATTGGCCGATTATGCTAATGGCTTTAGATCTGCCTCTACCGAAGAAGGTATTTGCCCATGGCTGGATTTTAATGAAAGATGGAAAAATGTCTAAATCAAAAGGCAATGTCATCGATCCGGTTAAGTTGATCGATCGTTATGGCTTAGATGCACTTCGTTATTATTTACTGCGTGAAGTGCCATTTGGCTCTGATGGAGTTTTTACACCGGAAGGATTTGTTGAACGAACTAATTATGACTTAGCGAATGATTTAGGCAATTTGCTTAATCGTACTGTTGCGATGATTAACAAATATTTTGCTGGTGAAATGCCAGCTTACCAAGCTTCTGAGACAGATATTGATACAGCTCTAGAAGCATTTGGTAAAGAAACAGTGAAAAAAGTAGAGCAAGCAATGGAAGCAATGCAATTCTCTGTGGCGCTGGCTTCTATTTGGCAATTAATTAGTCGGACAAATAAGTACATTGATGAAACAGAGCCTTGGGTATTAGCAAAAGACGAGACCAATCAGAACCGTCTAGGGAATGTCATGGCTCATCTTGCTGAATATTTACGTAAGATTGCTGTTATGCTGCAGCCATTTCTTACAGATGCGCCTGCGGAAATTTTCCGTCAGTTAAATATTATGGACGAAGAACTGAAACAATGGGACAGCCTATATAAAGAAGGGCAAATTAAAGCAGGAATCAAGGTACAAAAAGGCAAGCCGATCTTTCCACGGCTAGATGTAGAAAAAGAAGTACAGGCAATTAAAGCGATGATGCAAAATACTCAAGAACCGAAAAAACAGGTAAAAAAATCAGCAGAGGCAAAAGAAGAAATAGTGTTTGATGATTTTATGAAATTAGATATGCGTGTTGCTGAAGTATTGAAAGCAGAGCCTGTAAAAAATGCAGACAAGCTATTAAAACTCCAACTGGATTTAGGTAATGAAAAACGTCAAGTTGTCTCAGGTATTGCTAAACACTATCAGCCTGCTGAATTAGTAGGAAAGAAAGTTATTTGTGTAACAAACTTAAAGCCGGTTAAATTACGTGGAGAAAAATCAGAAGGCATGATTCTTTCTGGTGAAGATAAAGCAGGCAAGCTTGTATTAGCTACTGTAGAATCATCTCTTCCAAATGGATCGGTTGTAAAATAATATAGGTGAAAAAAGACCAATGCTAATAAAGTGAAACTTCATTTCTTGGAATGCTTTTTCCCAAGAAATGTTAGTACCGCAAGGGTATGACCTAAAGGCCCTTGAATGAATCGGGCATTTAGATGCCGTTTTCTCCCCATTTAGACCCATTGTATCAACTCAGGCTCGAAGTGGGAGTCTTACGGCACCTTACATACGGGATAAAGCTTGGTCTTTTCCTAAATGCCATCCTGCTTCGTTTTATTTGTGGTTCAGTTCAAAAAAGAGGTTAAAAAGGACCAAGGTCGGCTATGATCTCAGGCGTTCGGAGAAAAGTTATAGTATTACTGTCGACGTTTTACAATGCTGATACGGCTGCGTCCTGTCCAGTCGTCGTTCGCTATGTTTCGAAGGTATAAGCTAGACATAAAAGAGCAAGTGTTTGGTTATTGGGTAAAAACTGGAAACTTCTAACGTGACAATGAAACTTTTATACAAGGAGTATTTTTCTCCTTGAAGTGGAACAAAGGTTAAAAATGTAACGTTTTTTCTGGGAAAAAAGAAAACCGCCTTTTTCTTCGTATGATGTACCGCTGATGAAGCTTTTTGCTATTCTTGTCCTTGAAAAAAGCCGTGATGTTTAATCAAGAAGCTTTCCTTGTACAGTCAATCCAAACGAATCAGGGTCAGAGCTGTTTTTCTCACGATGTTGGTCAGGTTAATAAATACTGTTAGAAGCGAGGAAAATACGGACCATAAATAAGAGGTAACATTTTCACTACATTGGTTTTAAAATTTTATACATTCTAATGTGTGAAATAATTCGTCGAGTCATTTTTATTGGACTTTTAGAACAACCTCTTAAAGGAGTGAAGAAATTGTTATTTGATACCCATGTGCATTTAAATGCTAGAGATTTTTTTGAAGACCGTGATGAAACAATTAAACGAGCGCTTGCAGCAGGAGTAAAATATATGGTTGTCGTCGGTTTTGATCGCGAGACGATTCCTTTGGCGATAGAAATCGCTGAACAACATAAGACCATTTATGCTGCAGTCGGTTGGCATCCAGTTGATGCGATCGATATGACAGATCGTGAATTAGAGTGGATAGAGGAGCTCTCCGCTCATCCTAAAGTAGTGGCTATTGGAGAAATGGGACTAGATTATCATTGGGATAAGTCGCCGAAAGATGTACAAATAGAAGTTTTTCGTAAACAGATACGTTTAGCTAAAAAGCTGAACATGCCGATCATTATTCACAATCGGGAGGCAACAGAAGATATTATTGAAGTTCTTAAAGAAGAGGATGCAGCATCCGTAGGTGGGATTATGCATTGCTATAATGATTCTGCTGATTATGTACAGACCTGTTTAGATATGAACTTTTATATTTCTCTAGGTGGACCCGTTACATTTAAAAATGCTACACTACCAAAAGAGGTTGCTGTTCAAGTACCTCTGGACAGATTATTAATTGAAACTGATGCACCGTTTTTAGCTCCACATCCATATCGAGGAAAAAGAAATGAACCAGCATATGTAAAATTAGTAGCAGAGAAAATAGCAGAACTTAGGGGCATGAGTTTGGAAAAAATTAGTGAAGCGACGACAAGAAATGCCATTTCTCTCTTTCGTTTGAATATATGAGGGTTGTAATAAAAGTAAAACAATTTGCGAAAAAATAGGAAAAACACGGAAAAAAGAAGGATTGCTTCATTGCTTTCCTTCTTTTTTTCTTAGCTTTTTAATAGCTGGTTAATCCCATATGTATCAATTGTTACAAGTGATTTCAGAAAAAATAAAAAGCGATTATTTTTCACGTGTAACCGAAATGTAATACAAACGTAATTGGAATTACTTTGACTTTGCATATAACTGTTACTATAATCAAAATGCATTAAGAGGGAGGCTGAAGCATGCGAATGTTTTCAAAGCTAATGCCGGCGTCGACATTAAAGTTAGTAATTTCGTGTGTCGGTGTTTTAGCGCTTGTTTTACTTTCTGGATTCACTTTATTTGAGGCGACCAAAGCTGAAGTCGTATTCATAGAAGACGGAAAAGAGAAAACAGTAAAAACGCATAAAAACACCATAGGGGAATTACTAGCTGATTTAGATATTAACGTCGGAGAGCATGATCACTTATCCCACAACATAGATGATTCCATTAAAAACGGAATGGAAATCAATTACATCAAAGCAAAGCAAGTGTTCGTGACTATTGACGGAGAACAAAAAGAATATTATACAACGGCAGCTACGATAGATGAATTTTTAAAAGAGAATAAACTTTCTTTTCAAGAACAAGACGATGTATCTTATACCGAAGGCGACGCCATTGAAGATGGATTGCATATAACAGTAAATCAGGCATTCCAGATTACAATTAATGATGGTGGGAAAGAAAAACGTATTTGGACCACAGGCGGTACGGTGGCAGACTTGCTGGAAAAAGCAAAGGTAGAATATGCAAAAGACAGCGCTGACAAAGTAAAGCCTGCATTAGATGAAAAGGTTATGGAAAATATGACCGTTACAGTTGTCCGTGTGGAAAAAGAAAAAGATAGTGTCATGGAAAAACTGGCATTTTCAACCGAAAAAAAAGAGGACAGCAGTTTAGCACAAGGTGAAACAAGAGTCTTGTCGGAAGGAAAAGACGGTAAGGTTAAAAAGGTTTATGAAATTATTAAAGAAAATGGCAAAGAAGTAAGTAGAGAACTTATCAATGAGGAAATTATTGAAGAAAGTAAAAATCGAGTTGTTGCAATTGGTGCAAAGGAGCCAAAGCAGGAACAAAACCTAGTAACGTTATCGAATAAGAAGCCAACTTCTGATAATAACGATGCTTCCTCGAGTGAAACTAATACTGATACGGGAAAAACGTTTACTATGACAGCAAGCGCATATACCTCTACCTGTAATGGTTGTTCAGGTCTAACAGCGACAGGGATTAATTTAAAAGCAAACCCAAATATGAAGGTTATCGCTGTTGATCCAAGTGTTATTCCATTAGGCTCAAAAGTTCGGGTTGAGGGTTATGGCGAGGCTATTGCATCGGATACAGGAGGACACATTGTTGGAAACCGGATTGATGTGCATGTGCCTTCTAAACAGGCTGCATATAGTTGGGGAGTTAAAACCGTAACTGTAAAAATTTTAAATTAATCATCATGCTCTTATCATGTTATAGTGATAAGAGCATGATTTGTTTTATCCCGCCTCTAAGGTTCCGTAAGGCGCTCGCATTGGACTTTTAGGATGAATCCTAAGTTAATTTACCTGTAATGAGCGACATTCGAATAGAATCATAAAACAAAGCGTGCTAGGATATAATGGTTATACTAAGAAACAAAGATGAAGATATGTAGGAAGAGGGACGAGTGTGAAAGTAAAAGAAGTGATTGTCGTAGAAGGAAAAGATGATACAGCAAAGGTTCTGCAAGCAGTAGACGCTGATACAATTGAGACAAATGGTTCTGCGATCAATCCATCCATTCTAAAGCAAATTCAACATGCAAAGCAAAAGCGGGGAATTATTATTTTTACCGATCCAGATTATCCTGGAGAACGTATTCGTCATATTATAGATCAAGCTGTTCCTGGTTGTAAGCATGCGTTTTTGACACGTGATCAAGCAAAAGCAAAGCACTCGAAAAATAAAAGCTTAGGAATTGAACATGCCTCCATTCAAGCGATCCAGCGAGCATTAGCGTCTGTATATGAACTGCAAGAAACGTTTACAAGTAATATAACAAAGGCGGATCTAATCGATTATGGATTAATTGGCGGCATGGAAGCTGCACAAAAACGGAAGCGTCTTGGGGAAATATTACACATTGGTCATACCAATGGAAAGCAGCTAATAAAACGATTAACGATGTTTAAAATTAGTAAAGATGAATTAGAACAAGCGCTGATGCAAATCATGCAGGAGGATGAATGAGGATGACAGCCCATAAATATATTGCTACCCCGTCTCGTACGAAGGAAATACTGAATAAATATAATTTCTCTTTCAAGAAAAGTTTGGGGCAAAATTTTTTAGTGGACAGTAATATTTTAGAAAATATTATTCGCCATGCAGGAATCGCTAAGGATGTAGGGGTTATTGAAATAGGACCGGGAATCGGGGCATTAACGGAGCAATTGGCTATACATGCGAAGAAGGTGCTAGCGTTTGAAATTGATCAGCGTCTATTACCAGTATTAGCTGATACACTTAGACCATATAACAATATTGAAATCGTCCATCAAGATATTTTAAAAGCCGATGTTAAAGAACTGATTGCTGCTCATTTCCCAGCTGAAGAAACCGTTCAGCTTGTTGCTAATTTGCCTTATTATATAACAACACCTATTTTAATGAAGCTGTTAAAAGATCGATTACCTATAGAAAGTTTTACCGTAATGATTCAGAAAGAAGTAGCAGACCGTATGGCTGCACGTCCCAATAGTAAAAGTTATGGATCGTTAACACTTGCCGTTCAATATTATACAGAGGCAGAAGTAGTGATGCATGTCCCAAAGAGTGTGTTTATGCCTCAGCCAAATGTAGATTCAAGCATTTTAAAATTAGTTACGCGTAAAGTCCCGCCTGTTGAAGTAGATAATGAAGCGTACTTTTTTTCGTTCATTCAGGCTTGTTTCGCGCAACGAAGGAAAACATTACGAAATAATTTAGCAAACCTTTTTAGAGCTAATTTAATAAAAGATGAAATTACGTCGATTCTTAATCAAGTTGGTATAGATGGAACAAGACGAGGAGAATCATTAAGTATAGAAGAATTTGCTGCTGCGGCAAATGCGTTTTATCGTACAATATCTGAGTGATGTTATGAACAAAGGATTCACTTCCCTTGATTTACCCTAATCCCCCCTGGCAGGCTATATTTGCTTTTCAGGGGGGATTTATTTATATGAGAGGAGCATTTTTATGGCTAAAAATGTTCAATCTTTGTAAAGGACGTAACGATCTTAACATTTGATTACTTTTTCGTAGAGAAAAACGATTTTTGAGTAATGTTCAATTTATACCCACCTTTAAAAAATCTGTCCAATAATAAAGCAGATGCACTTGTGTCTGACGCACAGTTTTTTGGGCAATTCATAAGATATATTAAACGTTTGGGCAAGGAAGGCTGTGAGGTGGAGAATGAGCTTTACAAAAGGAGATTTAGTAACAAGATATTCTTATAATCATGATGTATTGTTTCGGATTTCGTCTGTAAAAGATGAGTATGCAGATTTAGTTGGCGAAGATATTCGTCTCAAAGCAGATGCGCCGATATCTGATTTAAGATCAGTTCAAGAACGAGAATTACAAAAGCGCAGACAGAAAGGAAAAGAAAAGGAAGAATTCTCTTATCGCCTGTTTCGTCAAGACTATCATTTGATGAAGGAAAAACGCAATTATCAGGCAACGGATGGCTTTACGCATGAAGCGTCATTTTTTCAACTCCCAGCAAAGGTTTTACATGTAGATGGCGATCAGACGTATTTAAAAAAATGTATAGAACTATACAACCGGATTGGTCTTCAGGTACATGGTGTGCACCTACATGAACGGGAAATGCCGGTACAGATTGTGGAACTGGTAACAAAAATTCATCCAGATATTATTGTGATTACTGGTCATGATTCATTTTCTAAAAATAAAGGACCAAAGCATGATATTCGTGCTTATAGGAATTCGAAGTATTTTGTTGAGACAGTTCGTGAAGCGAGAAAAATGAATCCAAATTTGGATCAGTTAATTATTTTTGCCGGGGCATGTCAATCGCATTTTGAATCCTTAATTCGCGCTGGGGCTAATTTTGCCAGTTCTCCATTACGCGTAAACATCCATGCCTTAGATCCTGTGTATATCGTTGCTAAAATTGCTTTTACCCCTTTTATGGAGAAGGTAAGTGTATGGGATGCCATTCGCAATACACTAACAGGTAATAAAGGAGTGGGAGGTGTGGACACTAAAGGCTTACTAAGGACAGGTCTGCCCTATATAGAAGAAGAACAAGACTTAAGCAGCTTACCTTAATGGTGAGGTTGCTTTTTTAAAAAGGACAAGTTAGAACAAAAACGCAGGCGTTCGGATGTAACCTAGAAGAAGTTATTTTATACTATAGAAAAGTATAAAATTTTAGAGTTTATAGTATAAGAAAAACTACAGCTTTCGTTAAATACTTAGCGACAAGCCAAGTTTTTCTAAAAAAAGATATTTACCATGTAGAAAGAGATATAATTTCCCATAACATTGAAAAAGTTAAGTGGCATCTCTCTCCATTAGTCAAGATTCCCAAGCAAAATGTGCATAAAAAGTTAACAATTACAAATAATAAACGAAATTAGGGAAATAAATTATTGACAATGAAAATATAATATTGATATAATATATAGTTTCATTTGACTGATGTACAAGTTTGTGGTATGCTTATTTACAGTGAGGTGGAGTATAGTGGCGAAAACATTAATCGAAATTAAGCAAGGTCTTGAAGGTCAGGTAGGGAAACGGTTAAAGCTTAAAGCGAATGGTGGTAGAAGAAAAACAATTGAGCGGTCCGGGATCCTGGCTGAAACCTATCCTTCTGTATTTATCGTTGAGCTTGACCAAGAAGAAAATGCATTCGAGCGTGTTTCATATAGCTATGCAGACGTTTTAACCGAAACAGTGGAACTTAAATTCATGGACGATCGAAACATTGCATCCGCTGTAGAGCAGTAGACCATATGTTTACTGCTTTTGTTTTAGAATTAATTAACAGAATACTTTTAATATTTATTAAACACCCCCCTAAATGTTTCCTTTTTTGTTTACATATAACGGTTTTGTTATTGGAATAAATGCGCATACTAAAAGTGTCGTAATTACTCATTACGTTAAAGGGGGTTGTTCTTTCATGGCTAGACGACGTGGAATGATGTCAGACCAATTGAAAGAAGAAATTGCCAAAGAGTTAGGATTTTACGACACGGTGCAAAGGGAAGGCTGGGGCGGCATAAAAGCACGTGATGCTGGAAATATGGTGAAACGAGCTATTGAAAAAGCCGAAGCAAGTATGCAACAAGGCAAATCCTAATCGGATTTGCCTTGTCTTTATACCCATTACTTTGCTGTAAGGTAATTTTAAGCGTGTAAAAATTTTATTGTAGAGAAAGACGCTCTCTCGTGAAAAATCGTTTTAAACCTTATTGTACAGTTGCTTAAAACATATAGGTGTATATGCTTTTCCTTTTGCAGTCGCTCGATAATTTGGAATATGTTACAATTTCATTATCTAAAAACAAGAAGGTGACGGGCGATGGCAATATTTGAAAAAGCACCCGCTAAAATAAATTTATCACTTGATGTTTTAAGCAAAAGAAGCGATGGCTACCATAATATAGAAATGATTATGACAACGATCGATTTAGCCGATCGTATTAAACTGAATGAATTAGCTGAAGACCGTATTGAAATTTCATTAGAAAGTAGATATGTCCCAAGCGATGAACGAAATTTAGCTTATCAAGCTGCATCTTTATTTAAACAAACTTATGGGATACATAAGGGAGTGCATATTACCATTGAAAAAAATATCCCCGTTTCTGCAGGGCTTGCTGGTGGAAGTGCAGACGCTGCGGCGGTCTTAAAAGGTCTAAATCGGCTATGGTCGATGCAAATTTCGGAAGAAGAGCTGCTCAAATTAGGAGCAACATTAGGTACAGACGTTCCGTTTTGTATTTGTGGACAAACAGCAATCGTTAAAGGGCGTGGAGAAATTGTAGAACCACTTCCTTCACCACCTTCTTGCTGGGTAGTTTTAGCTAAACCAGATATCGGGGTATCCTCCAGAACAATTTTCCAACAGATTGTAATGGGGGATATTGTTCACCCACAAACAGCTAAAGTCATTAAAGCATTGAAAGAAAATAATTTTGAAAATCTCTGCCAAAGCTTAGGTAACGCCTTAGAGCCTTTAACTATAAAACAATATCCCGAAGTACAGCAAATTAAACATGTGTTGAAACAAGCTGGAGCAGCTGCTGTGTTAATGAGCGGCAGTGGTCCAACGGTATATGGCCTCGTCGAGCATGAGAGGAAAGCGAGGAAAATTTACAACGGCATGCGAGGCTTTTGTGAGGAAGTATACTATGTAAGACTGTTAGGATAATTATATTGGTAAAAAGCGTATAATAATGGTATATTAAGAAGAAACATTCGGTTTTGAGGTGTGAAGATGAAAAGAAGTAATCGTTTAGTTGTATTGTCTAATTTTTTTCTCGAAAACCCGAGAAAGCATACTCAGTTACCTTATTTTGTATCACGATTAGAAACAACTAAAGCTTCTGTAAGTGAGGATATGGATATTATTGATGAGGTATTTCGCCGCGAAGGTATTGGATATTTGCAAAGGACGACTGGTGCTGGTGGTGGCGTGAAATATATACCGTTTAGTATTCATGAAAAAAATAAAGTATTTATAGAAAAACTCTGTCAAAGTCTTGAAGATCCGGCTCGTATCCTTCCAGGCGGCTATCTGTATATGAGTGATCTATTAGGAGATCCAAACACCATAAGAGAGATCGGCAGAGTATTTGCATCAGCATTTTCTGATAAGGATATTGATATGGTTGTAACCGTAGCTACAAAAGGGATACCGTTAGCTTATGCAGTTGCTTCCTTTCTCAATGTACCAGTAGTTATTGTTCGGAGAGATCCGAAAGTAACAGAGGGATCTTCTGTAAGTATTAATTATGTATCAGGCTCTTCTAAAAAAATTCAAACAATGGTATTGCCAAAGCGAAGTTTACCAGAGGGATCCAATGTTTGTATTGTTGATGATTTTATGAAAGCTGGTGGAACGATTACAGGTATGAAGAATTTGCTAGAAGAGTTTGATGCAACGGTCCAAGGAATTGGGGTATTAGCTGAAGCAGATGATGAAGAGGAAGAGCGAGTAATTGATGATTATATATCATTAATAAAAATATCCAATGTGGATATAAAGAAAAAGCAGATTGATGTACAAGTTGGTAACTATCTTGAAATTTACAAAACAAATGGACAGTCTCCTAAAAATGAATAACAGTCAGAGTATTTTGGGGTTGACAGCTTCTAATGTTATAGGGAGCAAATTGGAGCAAGAAATAAAGACATAAAATAAAACTTTTAAGCTTTTAAAAAGCTTGTGGAACGAAAAGAAGTAAAAATCGTTATAAGGATATGTAATCACGAAAGGAATGACTATCATTTCATGTGCTGATTGCAGTAATGAATTATTTTTTAATAAATCAGATCAATACATAAGCGTGATCGATGGTTGGTATACTAACAGGTAACGGATAATTCGTCTATTACACAGGTTAGACGTGTGAAAAGTTCGTCATAATTACAAAAAGAGTCCTCTGGTGTTTTAGATAAATATAAAGCAAAGAAATAGATGTTACGATGTATAACTGGTAAAAAGAAGAATATATAATAAGAGAGCAAAGGAAACTGTCAGAGGAAGAACAAAGAGAATTAAATCAATGTCTACTTGTGGAATTAATTGACATTTATTAAGAAAGTTGGTAAGGGAAACAATAATAACATTGTTTTGTTATTGTTACCCTTGTTGTTTTATTAATCCAAAAATAATACCGGTAGCTAGATTTGCGTCGCCTTTTGGTACTCCAAATTTAATAAGTCTTTTTCTTACATAATTTTTTGATACTTTCTGTGACTTTTTCCTATTTTTCTAGCGTTACGCTTTACAGCAACTGCATATTTCCTTGAAAATGGCTTGAGTATATATTCCCCAGCTTTGATAACTTTTCCAAGAGCTTTTCATCCTTTTAAACTTTTCTCAAATATAAGGGTTTGATGATTATTATTTTGCTCTCTTACTAATTTGTTTATAAATAACTTCACTTTTTATTAAATCCTGTTTAAATGATGGACTATTTATATCGAACATATCAGGGTCACATTGCTGTTTTCCTATTTTAATGAACAAGAATGAGCGTATTGGCAATAAGCTTAAAATATAGATGAGGATAACAAGCTTGTGTAGATCTTTTTTTCGTAGCAAGATTCATACTAAGTTCGTACCAAACTTGATATTTCAATAGCACTATTGTGTAACGGAGAAGTCGAATTGGTTGATGGAAGATTCCCGCAATGGTTTGGGTAACTATATCTGCTCCTATATAGCGGCACGCTTGTTTAAAATAGTTTTGTCTAACTGTGCGCTCATAATGTAGCAAATTGTGGTCTTCTTCCTACGATAGTCAACATCAGCTCGAATCCGACTAACATCGAGTTTTCGCTCAGGCGTCGGCGTGGCTTGGTTGCAGGTGCATGTTTTCTTTATCCAATATAAGGTGCTGTATTTTTCTCATTTCAAAAACCTACATATTATTTTGCGATCTCTATGAGAGAACGACTCCTAAATTTCTCCTTCGATTGGGCGACAGGACATGGCAACGACAGCGACGCATCACACGCAGAAAAGCGTTTTTCTAAGTACTCTATGAATGAAGTTTCCTTTTATTTCATTAGATCTGCCGTTTGTATGCCACAAAGTGAGCGCTGCTAGTTTTGGTTTTACATAAGAAAAAAATCTAGCATTGAAAATATTTTATTTTTTTTAATAATTTAGCAGGAATTTTAATAGTTTTGTTGAAGTAGTTAATATAGATTCAAATGCGAAAAGGTGGTGACACATCATGGAAGTAACCGACGTTCGGTTGCGCCGCGTTAATACGGAAGGTAGAATGCGGGCGATTGCATCAATTACTTTGGATCAGGAGTTTGTTGTCCATGACATCCGAGTGATTGATGGAAATAATGGACTATTTGTAGCGATGCCATCTAAGCGAACCCCGGATGGTGAATTTAGAGATATTGCTCACCCGATCAATTCAGGGACACGGGCAAAAATTCAGGATGCTGTGTTAGAAGAGTATCATCGAGCAGGCGAGGCAGAAGTAAAATATGAAGAAGCGGGAGCCTCCTAAGCAATCTTTTCTAATAATAATATTTTATAGCAACTAGAGGTCTAATCTACATCAGGTTAGCCTTCTTTTTTTGTTGAAAACGGTTACTCGATTTTGATACAAGGAAAAATTTCATGCATTCTTCGTAAAGAAAATGGATAGTACTGGAGAATGCCTTAATGCACATATTTAAACAATAGAATTTTCGTTCGCGGTTGGCTTGACTCCTTGTTACGTACAAAGAGAAATTTGTTGCGTTTTTTTACACTATAGGAAAGCTTAAAACTTTAGGCTTTATCTCGCATGTAAGGTGCCGTAAGTTTCCCACTTCAAGTCCTGAATTGATACAAAAGTGGGAGAAAACGGCACCTAAATGCCCGATTGGTTCAAGGGCCTTTAGGTCATACCCTTGTGGTACTAACATTCAGTAGGAGATGGAAGAAAACTCCTACTGAATGAAGTTTCACTTTATCGTATAAGAAAAACGATAGCTTTTGCCATAAAGACTTGGCGGCAAGCAAGTTTTTCTAAATGTTTTTGAACAATCTCTATATAGACAACTGGATAATGCTTCCAGACGAACTTCTTTAAATATGAATATTCTGCTGAAAATGGATAGTTTTGTACTGTTATAGGCCTTGATTTACATGGTTTATCTATTGAAATGAACTGTCATTTAAGATATATTCATAATGGGTAAATCGAAATGATGGAGGTTTCTTTATATGACGAATCGATATGCTGTTGTTTTAGCAGCTGGACAGGGTACAAGGATGAAATCAAAGCTTTACAAAGTACTCCATCCAATAGCAGGTCGACCAATGGTGCAACATGTCATTGATCAAATAAGCAGCGTGAATGTAGATAAAGTAATTACCATTGTCGGGTTTGGTGCTGAAGATGTGAAGAAGCATATTGGTGCTAAAAGTGAGTTTGTTCTTCAAGAGGAACAACTGGGAACTGGGCATGCGGTGCTACAGGCAGAAGCGCTTTTAAAAGACAAAGAAGGTACAACCATTGTGGTTTGTGGCGATACACCGTTAATTACAAAGGAAACATATCAATCTCTTATTGATCATCATGAAAAATCAGGTGCAAAAGCGACAATTCTTACTGCAAAGGCCCCTAATCCATTTGGTTATGGCAGGATTATTCGCAATGAAGCAAATAGTGTAGAACGAATTGTAGAGCATAAAGATGCAAATGACAAGGAATTACTTGTAGATGAAATTAATACAGGTACATATTGTTTTGATAATCAAGCATTATTTCAAGCGTTGAAGCAAGTTTCTAATAATAACGCACAGGGTGAGTATTATTTGCCAGATGTCATAGAAATCCTCCAACAGCAAGGGGAAATTGTAAGTGCGTATATAACGCACAACTTTGATGAAACTTTAGGTATTAATGATCGAGTTGCTTTGGCAGAGGCAGAAAAGATTATGAAGCTGCGCATCAATGAACGGCATATGAAAAATGGTGTAACGATAGTTGATCCAGAGCACACATATATTGGACCAGATGTTAAAATTGGTGCTGATACAATTATCCATCCTGGGACAATCCTTAAAGGCGAAACGGTGATTGAAGAGGAGGCAGAGATCGGCCCTTATTCAGAGCTAATTAATTGTTATGTAGGAAAAGGAACGATTGTTAAACAAAGTGTTGCTAGTGATAGTAAAATTGGCAATCATGTAAAAGTTGGACCATATGCTCATCTTCGTCCTGAAAGCTCCATTGGCAATAACGGTAAAATAGGTAATTTTGTAGAGATTAAAAAGACAGAACTCAAGGAAAATAGCAAAGTCTCCCACTTGAGTTATATAGGTGATGCGCACGTAGGAAGCAATGTGAATATTGGTTGTGGTACAATAACAGTGAACTATGACGGCAAACATAAATATGTAACGACAATTGAAGATGATTCATTTATTGGATGCAATTCAAATCTCATTGCTCCTGTAACCATTGGAAGGGGTTCCTATGTTGCAGCTGGATCAACCATTACAAAGGACGTGCCAGAGGATTCTTTATCAGTAGCTAGAGCGCGGCAAACGAATAAAGAAGGATATGCATCAAAAATAAAAAAACAGAAAAAAGATTAACGGAGGGTATTAACTCATGGCATCTACTTACAAGGATTCATCCTTGAAGGTTTTTACATTAAATTCTAATCGCAAATTGGCGCAAGACATCGCAGACCACATCGGTACTAAGCTGGGGAAGTGTACCGTATCCCGGTTTAGTGATGGTGAGATTCAAATTAATATTGAAGAAAGCATTCGCGGATGTGATGTTTATGTCGTTCAATCAACTTGTTCTCCAGTTAATGATCATTTGATGGAATTATTAATTATGATCGATGCTTTAAAGCGAGCATCAGCCAAATCCATTAATATTGTTATGCCGTATTATGGATATGCTAGACAAGATCGTAAAGCTAGATCCCGTGAGCCTATAGCGGCAAAACTAGTAGCTAATCTACTAGAAACATCCGGTGCTAATCGGGTTATAACACTAGATTTGCATGCACCGCAAATTCAAGGATTTTTTGATATACCGATCGATCATTTGCAAGGTGTTCCAATTCTTTCAGATTACTTTGAAGCAATGAATTTAGAGGATACTATTATTGTCTCTCCTGATCATGGCGGGGTGACACGGGCACGTAAAATGGCAGATCGCCTAAAGGCGCCTATTGGAATAATTGATAAGCGTAGACCTCGTCCAAATGTTGCCGAAGTAATGAATATTGTGGGAAATATTGAAGGAAAGACAGCGATTCTTATCGATGACATTATTGATACAGCAGGTACCATTACTCTTGCAGCCAATGCGCTAGTTGAAAACGGAGCAAAAGAAGTGTATGCTTGCTGTACGCATCCAGTCTTATCAGGTCCGGCTATTGAACGTATTAACAGTTCAAAAATAAAAGAGCTAGTCATTACGAATTCGATTCCATTACCAGAGGACAAGCAAATTAATAAAATCACACAGTTGTCTGTCGCGCCTTTAATTGGTGAAGCGATTATTCGTGTGCATGAGTTACAATCTGTAAGCATTTTATTTGATTGATGTTTAAGCCATAAGTAAAACGGGTATTATCTAAGATGTGTATAATGGCAGTAAGACTTCCATTTCAATACCGAGGTGAAACCTTGGAGGTTAAGTGAAGGATCAAACTGCAAGACAAATGCCCGATCCTAATGAATTAATTGCACGAATGAAATTAAAAGCGTAAAATTTCAAGATAGAGGTACTGCAACAAGTCAAGGTTTTTTGTTAAATTTTGGAGGATGATAAATATGGCAGTCAAATTAGCAGCGCAATTAAGAGAAGATCATACTAAATCAGCAACAAAGGAGATTAGAAATAGCGGTCATGTGCCAGCTGTTTTATACGGAAAAGGAAAAGAAACGAAATCTATTTCCGTCAATAGCATCGAACTGGTAAAAACGGTACGTGATGAAGGAAGAAATGCGATCATTTCATTACAAGTCGAAAATGAAGCACCTGTTGATGTAATGTTGCATGAGTACCAAATTGATCCATTAAGAGATGAACTTATTCATGCGGACTTTTATATCGTTGATATGGCTGAAGAGATGGATGTAGAAGTAAACTTGCGTCTGGAAGGCGAAGCAATAGGAACGAAGGATGGAGGCGTGCTTCAACAGCCATTACATGAATTGCAAGTTCGTGCAAAGCCTGCTGACATTCCGGAAGAAATTGTTGTGGACATTTCTGATCTTGGAATAGGTGACAGTATCGCTGTTGGTGATATTAAAACGGATGGTAATTACACTATTTTAGATGATGAAGTTACTACAGTTGTAACAGTATTAGCTCCAGACACAGCTAAAGATTTAGAGGGAGAAACGCCAGCTGAAAATGCTGAGCCGGAATTAGTCGGTGCCGAAAAGGACAAAGAAGAAGAAGCTTAATTTGCTAAATAAAGTAATCACACCCTCAAACTATTTGGAGCATGTCTCAAGTAAGAGCTCTCAGTATCTACCCTTTATCAATGTGAAAGAGAGTTCGTGTATAGATGAGGAAGCACTCTCCCTCCTGTTTAGGGGGGAGAGTTGTGTTGTATTATTTAAGCAGTATAAAATTTTTAGAAATGCGTGACAGATGTAAGTATAGATAGTGTAGAAGCTAGACAACAAAACATCTGATTTAAGTCCTGCAGAAGTTTGGTTTTTAAAGGTAAAAACTTATCCCGCATCTAAGGTGCCGTAAGACTCCCACTTCAAGAGTCTTGAGTTGATACAAAAGGGTCTAAGTGGGAGAAAACGGCACCTAAATGCCCGATTCGTTCAAGCTAACAGATGGAAGAAAACTCCTACTGAATGAAGTTTCACTTTATTATTGCTTAGCTTATATTCTATACTCAGTGTTTTTATTTTAGAAAGATATTAAACAAAGGAAGAAGTTATGATGAAATGTATTATTGGATTGGGAAATCCAGGAAAGAAATATGAGAACACAAGACATAATGTAGGTTTCATGGTTATTGATGAGTTACTAAAGCGCTATCAGTGGAAGCTCGACAAAACGAAATTTAAAGGGGACTATACCATCGCTCAATTAGAAACAAAAAAAGTTATGCTGATAAAGCCGCAAACGTTTATGAACCTTTCTGGCGAAGCTGTAAGACCACTGATGGATTATTATAATATTGATTTAGAAAATATTTTGATTATTTTTGATGATTTAGACTTACCTGTAGGCAAAATTCGCCTGCGTCAAAAAGGTGGGCATGGTGGACATAATGGCATTAGATCTATTATTAATCATGTAGGATCAAAAGATTTTAAACGAATTCGCATTGGTATTGGAAGACCACAAACAACATCACTTACTATCGTTGATTACGTACTTCAATCCTTCCCTAAAAATGAACTAGAGGAAGTCATGCAAGGGGTAAGAAAAGCAGCAGATGCATGTGAGGCTTGGCTAAATAAGCCGTTTGATGAAGTGATGAACGAATATAATAAGTAATTACCACATAAGATAAAAGACAAACTTAAATTGAATCACTTCTTTCATTTGTATAGACGAAGGCAATTTCGGATACACTTATTACCAATAACTACTTGTTATTGGAGGTGACTCCTTTTGCCTATCATATATTTATGCAGGCATTGTGGTCAGAAAATAGGAAGCATTCAACAGAAGGTTATAGATACAACAATGCTAGGTTTTGATCAATTAACGATGAAGGAAAAAGAAGAGATGATCACTTATAAACCAAATGGAGATGTCCATATAAAGGTTATCTGTGAGAATTGTGAAGAGGCCTTAGGACATCATCCACATTATCATGAATTAGACTTTTTTATACAATAAAAGCAAGCTGCTGCTTTGGTAATAGAACCAAGGCGTTTTTGTGCTTATATACAAAGGGTGAAGACTTGGACATTACAAAGTATGGAAAAGTCAGTTTTACAAAGATTCGCTTGTTAAGACTTACGTCACCCAATGTAAGTGGAGGTTTAGTAATGAAGGGTATACAATCATATTTACAATCGAAAGAAGATATACAGTCTGTGATTAAAGGAATATTAGCTGGAATGGATGAGCAGCTAGTTGCTGGATTATCAGGTTCAGCTAGAGGACTGCTTGTATCTGCAATTCATGGTGAAGTCAAAAAGCCTATTTTGCTTATAACGCACCAACTAGTACAGGCGCAACAATTATATGATGACCTTACTGGGTTTATTAGTGAAGAAGAGGTCCATTTATATCCAGTGAACGAATTAATTGCATCAGAAATTGCGATTGCTAGTCCCGAATTGCGAAGTCAGCGTATCGAGTCATTAATGGCTTGGTCAAAAAATAAGTCGGGAATTTTAATTGCTCCTGTCGCAGCATTAAAGCGAATCCTTCCTCCACCAGACTATTGGGAGAAATATCAACTTCCTTTTAAACTAGGTGAGGGTATTGATGTCGAAGCTTACCTATCTTCTTTAGTAGACATGGGCTACAATCATGCTTCTATGGTTACTTCTCCTGGTGAGTTTAGTAGACGTGGTGGGATTATTGATGTTTATCCACTCACCGAGAAGCATCCGATTCGCATTGAATTATTTGATGAAGAAATTGATTCGATTAGGTATTTTGACGCAGAAACGCAGCGTTCCTTAGATAAACTAAAAGAAACTACAATTGGTCCAGCTACAGAGTTACTGTTAAGTCAATCTGATATTTACGCTGCTGGTGAGCGTGTCGAGGAAGCGCTTGCTGAAACATTAAAAACGCTCAAATCTAAAGAATCAAAGGAAACGCTTACAGAAGTAGTGAAGGCTGACATAGAACGTTTAAAAAATCTGGAGCATTTTTCAGAAATGTATAAATATATTGGTTATATGTATAGGCAGCCAGCTAGTTTACTAGATTATTTACCACAGGATGGTCAAATTATTATCGATGAAATGAGTCGAATACAAGAGACGGCTTTACATTTGGATACAGAAGAGGCAGATTGGTATAGTAGCCTCCTAGCATCCCATCAGATGGTAAAAAATAGTGTTTTTTCCTTTGATTGGCATGCCATTTGGGAACGAATGAAACAGCCGCGACTGTATATGTCTGTTTTTTTACGCCATATTCCAAATACACAACCGAAAAATATTATTAATTTATCCTCTAGACCCATGCAAGAGTTTCATGGACAAATGCATTTATTAAAGAATGAATTGAAAAGATGGGAAAAAGGGGATTACTCCGTTGTCGTTGTAGCACCAGATGAGAATCGAGCTGAAAAGATCCATTCTATTTTCTTAGATTATGATATGGAATTTGGTATTTCGAAAAATCTGTATCTTCCGGTTGAAAAACCGACGATTACAGTAGGTAATATTTCCAGCGGCGTTGAACTGCCAATGCATAAGGTAGTTCTAGTTACGGAGCAGGAGTTATTTAAGAAACGAACAAAACGGCCACGAAAACAGCAGAAAATATCTAATGCTGAGCGAATTAAGGATTATCAAGAATTAAAGGTTGGCGATTATGTTGTCCATGCAAACCATGGTATTGGAAAGTATCTTGGTATTGAGACATTACAAGTAAACGATTTGCATAAAGATTATATGCTAATCAAATATTCCGGCGATGATAAGTTATTTGTACCGATTGATCAAATCGATCAAGTGCAAAAGTTTGTTGGCTCAGAAGGAAAAGAGCCTAGGTTATATAAATTAGGCGGAAGTGAATGGAAAAAAGTAAAACGCAAAGTTCAATCCTCCGTGGAAGATATAGCAGATGACTTAATTAAACTGTATGCCGAAAGAGAAGCGAGAAAGGGATTTGCCTTTTCAAAAGATACAGAAATGCAGAGGGAGTTTGAAGCGTCCTTCCAATATCAGGAAACGGACGATCAATTGCGTTGTATAGAAGAGATCAAACGAGATATGGAAAAAGAACGCCCGATGGATCGTTTGCTCTGCGGTGATGTAGGTTATGGGAAAACCGAAGTCGCTATTCGTGCAGCATTTAAAGCAATTATGGATGATAAGCAAGTCGCTTTATTAGTCCCTACTACCATTTTGGCACAGCAGCATTTTGAGACGATTCGAGAGCGTTTCCAGGATTATCCAATATCTATTGGACTGTTGAGTAGATTCCGAACTAGAAAGCAACAGAAAGAAACATTGGAAAAATTACGAAAAGGTACGATTGATATTGTTATTGGAACGCATCGTCTTTTATCTAAAGACGTACAGTACAATGATTTAGGTCTTTTAATTGTCGATGAGGAGCAGCGTTTTGGAGTTAAACATAAGGAAAAAATTAAACAGCTGAAAACAAATGTAGACGTACTTACCTTGACAGCTACACCAATTCCGAGGACACTTCATATGTCCATGCTTGGTGTTCGGGATCTTTCCGTTATCGAAACACCACCAGAAAACCGTTTCCCAGTTCAAACATATGTCATGGAATATAATCCCGTTTTTATACGTGAAGCAATTGAACGAGAAATGGCACGTGGTGGGCAAGTATTCTTTCTTCATAATCGGGTAGAAAATATTGAAGAAGTAGCGAGAGAGCTAGGAAGACATGTTGACGCGAGAATTGCTGTTGCTCATGGACAAATGAACGAAACAGAACTGGAAAATGTCATTTTCGCTTTTTTAGAAGGGGAATTTGATGTACTTGTTAGCACGACCATTATCGAAACCGGTGTCGATATTCCTAATGTAAATACGTTAATAGTCAATGATGCGGACCGGATGGGATTGAGTCAACTGTATCAATTGCGTGGTCGGGTCGGTCGTTCTAATCGAGTTGCTTATGCCTACTTTACGTACAAAAGAGATAAAGTGCTGACAGAGGTAGCAGAAAAAAGATTGCAAGCAATAAAAGAATTTACAGAGTTAGGCTCCGGATTTAAAATAGCGATGCGCGATTTATCCATTCGCGGAGCGGGAAATCTATTAGGTGCTCAGCAACATGGATTTATAGATTCAGTAGGTTTTGATATGTACTCACAAATGCTAAAAGAAGCGATTGATGCTCGAAAAGAAGGTAAGGATACAAAAGATATTAAACCGTTTGAATCAGAATTAACATTAAATATCGATGCATATATTCCTGATGAATATATTGATGATGAAAAACAGAAAATTGATATTTATAAACAATTTCAAACGATGGAATCTAGAGCAGATGCGGAAGATTTACGTGATGAATTAATCGATCGTTTTGGTGATTATCCAGAGGAAGTTGACCATTTATTTACGGTAGCGATACTAAAAATGCTAGCTAAGCGAG
This sequence comes from Cerasibacillus sp. JNUCC 74, assembly GCF_053667775.1. The sequence goes on from NZ_CM132207.1 coordinate 101,870, forward strand.
AACGAATAGTATCAATTAGTGAAAAAAATAACAAAATAGAAGTACTCGTAGATGAAGAACGTAGTCAGCAAATTGATGGCGCAAAACTATTTGAAATAGCGAATACATTTGGTCGAGGCGTACAGCTGGGTACGGAAAAGAATAAGCTAAAGCTTGTATTTAAATATACAAAAGATACAAAAGCCGATCGTTACTCTAATGTAGCAGAATTTATTGAAAAACTAACAGATGTAAATCGTAAATCGTAAAAAATTGGTATTTCATGTATAGTTATCCTGCTTTGCTTCATACTAAAACCACAACTGATGATTTCCACAGAGAAACTAGGGTAATGAGTAATCATCATTATTTAGAAAGTGAGGCTATATAGTATGAAAGCAACAGGAATAGTTCGTCGTATTGATGATTTAGGAAGAGTAGTAATTCCTAAGGAGATCAGAAGGACACTGCGAATTAGAGAAGGAGATCCACTGGAAATTTATGTGGACAGGGAAGGAGAAGTTATTTTAAAAAAATATTCTCCTATTAACGAATTGGGCCATTTTGCCAAAGAATATGCAGAGGCGCTGTTTGACTCCCTACAAACGCCTGTAATTATTTCCGATCGCGATGAAGTGATTGCTGTAGCAGGTGAATCAAAAAAAGATTATCTAAATAAAAATATTAGCTCAACTTTAGCGAAAATAATCGAAGGTAGAACACATATTCTTGAAAAAGAACCACAAACTTTAGAGATTATCGAAGGACATGAGCAAGAATTAAATTCCTATTGTGTTAGTCCAATTATCGCTAATGGTGATGCAATTGGCTCTGTAGTGATTTTTGCCAAAGAGGGAGAGCCATTTAGCAAAGTAGAGCAAAAAGCAGCAGAAACAGCTGCAAGCTTTTTAGCTAAGCAGATGGAATAATATACTTGCTTATCTGTTGTATGCAAGCTGTCATTCTAATAATAGGATTAGAAGGCAGCTTGTTTGATTTGAGAGGATGTTTAAAATAGTTTCGCTAAAATGTATAATATTTTAGTACTTAAATGAAGACCGATAACTTTTAGTAATAATTCGCTTTTTCAGTAATAGGTATTCTTTATTCAAGTAAATAAGCGGAGCAGTCTCCCCCTTAAAGGCGGGCGGAAGGAAACACCAAGGATGAGGGTTTCCTTTCGATTTACACTATAGGAAAGTATAAAACTTTAGACTTTATCCCGCATGTAAGTTGCCGTAAGACTCCCACTTCAAGATCTGAATTGATACAAAGGGTCAAAGTGGAAGAAAACGGCACCTAAATGCCCGATTGGTTCAAGGGCCTTTAGGTCATACCCCTGTGGTACTAATATTCCGTGTAAAAAGCATTCCACGGAATGAAGTTTCACTTTATCCCGCATGTAAGTTGCCATAAGACTCCCACTTCAAGACCTGAATTGATACAAAGGGTCAAAGTGGGAGAAAATGGCACCTAAATGCCCGATTGGTTCAACTAACATTCCGTGTAGAAAGCATTCCACGGAATGAAGTTTCACTTTATCGTATAAGAAAAACGATAGATTTCGCCATAAAGACTCGGCGGCAAGCCAAGTTTTTCTAAAAATCTATGCTATAATGAGTGGATAAACGTGTGAATTAAAGGAAAGTTCAACATGAATAGTAATGAAACGAAACACCTCGTTAAAGGGGCATTAATACTAACGATAGCTGGAATCATAAGTAAACTACTAAGCGCTGGTTATCGAATACCACTACAAAATTTAACCGGAGACATTGGTTTTTATGTCTATCAACAAGTCTACCCTATTTTAGGGATTGGTTTTATGTTAGCATTATATGGGTTTCCGTCTGCGATATCCAAAATGGTTGTAGATAGGAAATCCCAGTATCAAGAGCTATCCTTATTTAGTTTCTATCTGCCTGTTTTATTTATCCTCTTTTTGATAAGTGGGGGGCTATTTGTTTTTTTATTTGTGAATGCTCCATATATTGCAGGCTGGATTGGAGATAGCCTTTTGATAGAGACATATCGATTTACTGCTTTTGCTTTTTTGCTTATTCCAGTTATTGCTTTATTGCGTGGCGTCTTTCAGGGAAATTATATGATGAAACCGACCGCTTTTTCGCAACTGGCTGAGCAAACGATACGTGTAGCTGTGATTATCGCAACTGCAATAGCAATTGCAGAAAGCGGGAAATACATTTATGAAATTGGAAAATGGTCTGTAATAGCCTCTATTTTGGGGCAAATTGCCGCAATTTGTGTTCTTATCCTATTTTTTTTCCGAAGCCGACCAATTGGTAGCAAGAAGGAAAAAATCCCTTGGAACTATTATGTGTCTACAATTTTTATGTTTGGCGTCATCGCCACCTTGAATCATATGGTGCTGCTTATTCTGCAGTTTGCTGACACATTTACCCTCTTTCCAAGTCTGTTAAAAGGTGGATATTCAAAAGTAACAGCAATGGAGGCGAAAGGCGTGTTTGATCGCGGACAACCGCTAATTCAATTGGGAACCGTGTTTGGTTCATCACTAGCATTAGCACTAATACCATCCATTTCCAAAAAAAAGCTATCAGCTGATCCTCATACATTTTACCCATACATACGCGGAGCTATGGTGTTTAGTGTGTACTTAGCAGCAGGTGCTACTATTGGACTGATACTAATCTTACCAGAAGTAAATCTGGCTTTATTTCAGGATCAACAAGGAACAAGCGAGTTGCAAGTGCTTGTATGTTCTATTGTTTTAAGTTCTGTTGCTATTACCGCTTCGTCTATTTTGCAGGGGTTAGGTCATATAAAGCGGGTTGCCTTGTTTATATTAATTGCTTTTTTTGTAAAATGGATTGCTAATCAAGTACTTGTTCCTTCTTTCGGTTTAATGGGAAGTTCGGTTGCTACAGTTTTAGCGGTATTTTTATTTTGTGTCGTGGCATTAACAGAGTTACGCAGAAAGTTACCGCTTTTAAAACTATTAAGGGCGATACGCTGGCAAGCGTTTTTATTATCGGCTATTATCATGATTATTTATTTATATATCGTTCAGTGGTTATTCCTTTCATTCTTTGACGACTCTAGGCTTGGTTTATTTTTGTTTGTTAGTCTGCTTTCTATCACAGGTGCGCTCGTATATGGATATAGCTTAATAAAACTACGGGGATTCACAGAGGAGCAATTACAAATGCTTCCATTTCCTATCCATTTGATGAAGCTAAAAAACAGGAGAGATGAGCATGTTTAAGGTTGAAATAGTCGGATTAGGTGCAGGTGATTTAGATCAATTACCTTTAGGAGTTTATAAAAAATTAGTATCTGCAAACAAAACAGTCTATACGCGTACGATTGATCATCCAGTGGTGGTTGCTTTACAAAAAGAGGGTACTACTTTTCATTCATTTGATTATTTGTATGAAGAAGAGCAACAATTTCCCCGCGTATATGAGCGGATCGTCGAGGTTATTCGAGAGAAAGCGATGAAGGATGATGTCATCTATACCGTGCCCGGACATCCTATGCTTGCCGAAAAAACAGTACAATTATTATTAGAGCAAATAGGGATGAACGTCGTAATAGTTGGCGGAAGTAGCTATTTAGATGATATCTTTACAGCGTTGAAAATTGACCCGATTGAGGGTTTTCAGTTTGTTGATGCTACTTCTTTTAATCGAAGCGAATTAAATTTTAAGAACCACCTCGTTTTTTCCCAAGTTTATGATCAGTTTGTTGCATCAGAGGTAAAATTAACCTTACTAGAGGACTTGCCGGCAGATTATCTGATTACGGTTGTGGAAGCTGTGGGAAGCAAAGCTCAGTCGATAAAGCAAATACCATTAGAAATGTTAGATCGTACGGTGGAAGTTAGTAATTTAACAAGTGTTTACGTCCCTCCTGCACCAGACGACGTATTACATCATACATTTTGGCAACTGCGCAAAGTTATTCAAAAGCTTCGTGGACCTGGAGGATGTCCTTGGGATCAGGCCCAGACGCATGAAAGCTTGCGGGAATTTGCGATTGAAGAGGTATATGAATTAATTGACGCCATTAATACGCAAGATGATGACGGAATCGTTGAAGAATTAGGAGATGTACTCTTACAAGTGATGCTCCACAGTCAAATTGGAGAGGATAATGGATACTTTAATATCGATGATGTCATTCGCGGTATTACAGATAAAATGATTCATCGTCATCCTCATGTTTTTAAAGATACTGCTGTGAATAGTATTGCTGAAGTAAAAAGCAACTGGGATCAACTGAAACAAGCCGAAAAAGGTCATGCACGCGCTTCTATGATAGATGGGGTAGCAAAGCATTCACCTTCGTTAATAAGAGCATATCAATTACAAAAGAAAGCAGCAAAAGCAGGTTTTGATTGGGATAAAGTATATGGTGTATGGAATAAGCTGGAGGAAGAGATAGCTGAGTTTAAAACTGCTATTTCAGTTGAATCCATGAATGAACAGGAAATGGAGTTCGGTGATATTTTATTTGTGCTTGCTAATTTATCAAGGCATTATAACATAAACCCTGAGGTAGCATTAAACAGAGCGAATGAAAAGTTTATATCACGTTTTACTTATATTGAAGAGATGCTTATAAAGCGTGGCAGTTCGATTCATGACGCCACATTTGCTCAAATGAGTGAATTGTGGGAAAGAGCAAAAGAAGGGGAGAATTAACATGCGATTAGATAAATTTTTAAAAGTATCCCGATTAATCAAAAGGCGAACACTAGCAAAGGAAATAGCAGATCAAGGGAGAATAACTATAAATGGGAAACCAGCAAAAGCTTCATCTACATTAACTATAGGTGATGAGGTCGTTATTCAGTTTGGACAGAAGCTCGTCACGATTCAAGTAAATGAATTACGAGAAACGATTAAAAAAGATGAAGCAGCCTCACTGTATACCGTAATAAAAGAAGAAAAATTAAATCGCTAGAATTTGTTCTACTCTTGTCCCTCCTATCATAAAGTAATATTGATAAGGAGGGCTTTTTAATGAATTATTACGAGAACAAAGAAAATATAACGCGTTCGACAATAGACCATAATGTGAAGATTAATAATCGTAAAAACTTAGAGATAAGCGGTGTGAAAGAAGTAGATAGTTTCGATAACGAAGAATTTTTGTTGGAAACAGTAATGGGTTATTTAATTGTTCGCGGACAAAACCTTCAATTAAAGAATCTGGATGTGAATGAAGGATCTGTTGTCATCAAAGGGAAAATTTATGAGCTTTCTTATATAGATGAACAGCAGGAGAAAGCTAAAGGATTCTTTAGCAAGTTATTTAAATGAGTTTAAGTACGCAGTTTATTACGATGCTAACGATGATCTCAAGTGGTTTTTATATTGGTGTTATTCACGATACATTTCGCCGCTTTACTCCTTATTGGAAAAACAGGCGAATCATGACATATGTTATGGAGATTGGATTCTGGTTAACCCAAACGTTATTGTTATTTTATATTTTGTTTTTAGTCAATGGTGGGGAGATTAGACTGTATATAATACTTGCCTGCTTATTAGGGTTTTCCACTTATCAGGCCGTTGCGGCAACTAGTTATAAAAAGCTATTGGAGCATATTATTCGAATGGTTAGTGCAGTGTACCGTTTCTTTGTTAAAGTCGTACAAGCTGTGATTATTTCCCCAATAAAAGGTGTTATTTTCATTCTTTATAAAATCATCATGTGGCTTATTAAGCTTATACTTAAGCTTATTTTATTTGTTATCATCGTTATTATTACACCGATAAAATGGCTTCTTTTATTCATCTTTCGCTTACTTCCTAAAAAAGTTCAAGGATTTATATTAAAATTAGCAGGAATTTATAGTACAATGAAGAATAAGTGTATAAAGATATGGAAGTATGTGAGCTTGAAGAGGAGGTAAAACGTTGGCCCGAGAAAAACGAACAGTAACAGAATTAGATTCGAATTACATGCAGCAATATAATGCTCATGTAAAAAGGCAGAAGCGAAAAAAACAACGTTTAATTCGGCGTCTTGTGTTGTTTTCTATCATAGCACTAATTGCTTTTGGTAGTATGACGACATACCATATGAAACAGCGTGCTCTTCATGCAGAAAAAAAAGAAGAATATGAAAGATTGCAACAGGAAATAGTAGATTTAAAAAATGAAGAGGTCAGCTTACAAGAAGAAGCAGAACGATTGAAAGACGAAGAATATGTATTAGAAATAGCCAGAACGAATTATTTCTTCTCTAAAGAAGGCGAATTGATCTTTAAACTACCGGATGAGGAACCCGCTTATTGACACACTTTCACTTGCTTGGCTATAATATAGTAGTAAGCTGATGATATGTCATTAGTGATTAAATATTAGTTTCCTAAAAATCTTAAGGAGGAGCATTTTTTTTATGTCAATTGAAGTAGGCAGCAAGCTGCAAGGTAAGGTAACTGGTATCACTAATTTCGGAGCCTTTGTAGAAATCGAGCAAGGAAAAACAGGACTTGTTCACATTAGTGAGGTTGCCGACAACTATGTCAAAGACATTAACGATCACCTTTCTGTCGGTGATGAGGTGAAGGTCAAGGTCATTAATGTTGAAAAGGACGGGAAAATTGGCTTATCTATCAAAAAAGCAATAGATAAACCAAAACGTCAACGAGATAGCCGTGAACGGATGGAATCTTTTGAAGCAAAAATGAATCGCTTTTTAAAGGATTCAGAAGACCGTCTTGCCTCTTTAAAGAAGCACACGGAATCCAAACGTGGGGGTCGAGGTGCTAAAAGAGGATAGCAGTTGCTGTCTATAAAAAACGGATAATAATGCTCTAGTTATAAATTGTGTTTTTGCAGTTAGCATCTAGTTGTCAAAATAGCGAACCTTTGTTGTAATAAAGGCGAACAACAAGCAGGGATTACCAATATGGCGTAATCCCTGCTTTTGTTCTTGTTTAGAAACGATATCCGTTTGTACATAGGTCATTATCAAATTTAATATAACCAGATTTTCTCAAAGATCCAGAATAGACAACAAAAACTCCCTGTAATGTAACAGGGAGTTTCTTTGATTTATATGATAGCGGCGGAGGGGATCGAACCCCCGACCTCACGGGTATGAACCGTACGCTCTCGCCAGCTGAGCTACACCGCCAAATAAGCCAACATGAAATATAATACAATAGGAAGTTCCGTCTGTCAACAATTATTTAGTAGTTATTACAAATGAGTCATGAATAGAAAACTTCTCATGGGATGGATGTTGAATCTAACAATAAAAAAACAAAGTAGCTAATTATGTAAGGATCTCGTTTCCCAAGTAATAATTAATTATACCGTCAAAACTCGAATTATGCCTTATTATTTGTTTGGCAAAAAAAGAATAGATAGGAATATGCAGTATTCGGCAAAAAATGTAGCTTTTTTCTTGGGGAATTAAATAGAAGAAAACTTTTACATATGTCTAAGAAAACAAAATCCATTTTTAACATGGTGAATATTGTTTGAAAGTAGCTTCGTTGTTTGGCATCAGCGCTCACAGCTAGCAAACTTTACCTTTTCTAAAGTCAACATTGGCTCGAACCTAACCCGTCAGGTGATTTCCGGTTGTTTGTCATGAACCGAGCGTTTCTAGCTTTTGTTTCACTATAGGAAAGTATAAAACTTTAGGCTTTACCCCGCATGTAAGAGCCGTAATCTCCCACTTCAAGTCCTGAATTGATACAAAAGGGTCAAAGTGGTGAAAACGGCACCTAAATGCCCGATTGGTTCAAGGGCCTTTAGGTCATACCCTTGTGGTACTAACATTCCGTGTAAAAAGCATTCCACGGAATGAAGTTTCACTTTATCGTATAAGAAAAACGATAGCTTTCGTCATAAAGACTTGGCGGCAAGCCAAGTTTTTCTAAATGAAGAAGAATGATTTGGATAAACGGTTAATAAAGTGGTATTTTACTAAACTCATAAAATAAGTTCAGTCTAAACAAACGCGCGTTCGTGTTGAAAACTGTTTAAGGCATAAAAAGACGTCGAACGAATTTTTAATCATGCTCCGTTGTTTTGACAAAAATAGTTGGCATATTGTGATTTAATGATATGCACAAGAGGGAGTGGTAGTTATGATGGATTCAATTTCAAGAGTGGAACCTAAAGCATTCGGAGCGCGGCGAACCAATCAAATGGACAAGCTTCGAAGCCGGCTATATGCAAAGCTAAAACATATTTTGCTAGAGCGGAGCTGGCTATTTTATGTTATTGGTTTTTTGTTGGGACGAGCAGTTATATTATCAGTTGTTTCTCCTTTTGCGGTAGCTTTTTTAGCAACAGTATGGTTTGTTCATAAGGAAAAGACAGTTAGAACTATTGTTGCCATTATGCTTGGTGCCTTAAGCTATTCTGTTACCCACGGTATCTTCATTGCTTTAGGACTACTTGTCTTTGTTTTTTTAGCGGGATTATTTAAGCAGGCAAAACGTCAGCAGCTACTAATACCGTTATTTGTCTTCTTAGCTACTGCAGGAACGCGTATTTTTCAATATTCCATTGAACGCCAGTTAGCAGCTTATGAATGGTTGCTTATTTTAGTAGAAGGAGTGTTAGGAACAGTTCTTGTTTTAATATTTATGCAAAGCTTGCCTTTATTATCACCTAAAAGGTATAATCCGGTGTTAAAAAATGAAGAAATCGTCTGTATGATTATTTTGATCGCTTCCATTTTAACTGGAACAATAGGATGGCAGCTTTACGGTGCAGCAATTGAGCAAGTTTTTTCTCGTTATTTTGTTTTAATTCTTGCCTATGTCGGTGGAGCTGCCATTGGTTCAACGGTAGGTGTAGTTGCCGGACTAATCTTGTCACTTGCAAATGTTGCGAATTTATATCAAATGAGCTTACTAGCGTTTTCTGGTCTTTTAGGCGGATTATTAAAAGAAGGGAAAAAACCAGGTGTAGCTGTTGGACTATTTGTTGGAACCTTTTTAATTGGAATTTATGGAAATGCGACAGAGCTTGTTCCGTCTATTATGGAATCTTCCATTGCTATTGTACTGTTTTTGCTTACACCGGCAAACTGGTTTAAAAACTTGTCCCGGTTTATTCCGGGAACAGATGAATATACGAATGAACAGGAACGATATTTACAAAAAATCCGTAATGTTACCGCTAAACGAGTAGAACAATTTTCTGATGTGTTTCAAGCATTATCGAATAGCTTTGCCACTGCTGATGGACAAGATGAAAGTGAACAGGAGGCACAACGGGAGACTGATTATTTTTTAAGTCAAGTAACCGAAAAAACATGTCAGAACTGTTTTAAGAAAGAAAGATGCTGGCAAAAGGAGTTTGATAAAACGTATACATTAATGGAAATGCTGAAGGATGGTATACAAGAAGAAGGGGAACCACCAAGAAAGGAATTACGAGAATTTGAAAACTTTTGTGTAAAGCCACAAAAAGTCATTGATGTGATGAAGGAGGAGACTTCCTATTTTGAAGCAAATCAAAAGCTAAAACAACAAGTATTAGAAAGTAAGAAGTTGGTGGCAGAGCAATTACAAGGTGTATCAGAGGTGATGGAGGATTTTGCTAAAGAGATTCTAAAGGAACGAGAACATCATGAGCAACAGGAACTACAAATTGTTCACACGTTAAAACAGATAGGATTAGAATTAGAAAAATTGGAAATTTATAGTTTGGATAAAGGGAATATTGATATTGAAATGACATTAACTTTTTATAGTTACCATGGAGAAGGGGCTAAGTTAATTGCACCAATATTATCTGACATTTTAAAAGAAGTAGTTGTTGTGAAGCAGGAGGAAATTGCGCCGTTTCCAAATGGTTATAGCTATCTCGCATTTGGTTCAGCGAGGGAGTTTGTTGTTGAAACAGGGGCGGCTAATGCTGCTAAGGGAGGTGGGCTTATTTCTGGAGATAGTTATACGACCATTGAGTTGGGAGCTGGTAAATTCGCCATGGCGATTAGTGATGGTATGGGAAATGGGGCACGTGCTCAAGAAGAAAGTGTAGAGACACTGCGGTTGTTACAGCAAATTTTACAAACGGGAATACCTGAAAAGGTAGCAATCAAATCCATTAATTCAATTTTATCTTTACGGTCAACGGACGAAATATTTGCAACATTGGATTTAGCAGTAATAGATTTGCATGACGCATCTGTACAGTTTTTAAAAATTGGTTCAACACCGAGCTTTATTAAACGAGGAAATGAATTGATTAAAATAGAAGCAAGTAATTTACCAATTGGGATTATTCAGGAGTTTGATGTAGATATTGTCAGTGAACAGTTGCTACCAAATGATATATTAATCATGATGAGTGACGGCATATTTGAGGGGCCAAAACATGTTGAAAATACAGATATATGGCTGAAGCGAAAAATTCGTGAAATGCGAACGAACGATCCACAAGAGATTGCGGATTTAATTTTAGAAGAGGTGGTTCGTACAAGATCTGGAGAGATTGAAGATGATATGACGGTGGTTGTTGCTAAAATCAAAAAAAATATTCCTAAATGGTCATCGATTCCAATTCATACTGCGTAATATTTTATTTGTTTTACGAATAGCTAATAAAATTCTACTTCTACGTTAACATATATCATACTTTGATATGGAGGTGATTCGTCAGTATATAAAGTAGGCTTTACCATATAACTAAAAAGGAGATCACTGTAAGTTTTGTGTAACTTAAGAAAATTTTTTTCATTGTGGATATTTTTTAAGAGGTGGCTTCGTCTAGCTTAAACGTTCAAGCTGTAGCAAACTTCGAACTTCTTCTTACGATAAGTCAACATCGGCTCGAATCTAAAGGAAGACCAACTAAAAGCGGGCTTACTGCCCAAGCGTCGCATCCCCCTTTTTTGAGGCATGTTCCTTTATCCCGAATATAAGGAGGCGTATTTTTCTGCTATAGAAAAACATAAAATTTTAGGCTTTATCGTATAAGAAAAACGATAGCTTTCGCCATAAAAACTTGCCGAAAAGCCAAGTTTTTCTAATTATTTCATAAATCTGCTTATTATTTTGCAACTTTATGAGAAGAACGCCTCCTAAATCCCCGATTTGTTAAAAGGCTTTTAGGTCATCCCTTTAAGGCACTAATAGACCGTGTAAAAAGCATTCCACGGACTGAAGTTTCATTTTACTCCGTTAGAAGTTCTCCAGTTTGCATGTTGCTACCTGAGCGCTTTAAGCGTTTGCTCCTAACCTGTTACTTTCAGACCATGTATAGATATGGTTAAAAATGGTGATGATGGTACTGAAATAGTTGGGAGGTAGATGGAGTTGAGAAAAGGAACCTTAAGGCAAATTTTACTTATTACAGATGGATGCTCCAATCAAGGTGAAGATCCTGTTGCAACAGCCTCGTTGGCGCATGAGCAAGGAATAACCGTAAATGTAATTGGCATATTAGAAGATGATCAGTTAGAAGAGACGGATAGTTTAAGAGAAGTTGAGGATATTGCCCTGTCAGGCGGAGGTGTGAGTCAGCTTGTTTATAAGCAAGCATTGTCGCAAACGGTTCAATCAGTAACCAAGCAGGCGATGACACAGACAATGCAGGGATTTGTTAATCAAGAGCTTCAACAGATTTTAGGAAAAGGTCAAACGTTAGAAGATGTAGAGCCGGAAAAACGTGGCGAGATTATGGAAGTTGTAGAGGACATGGGAGAAACTTGTGATTTGGAAGTACTTGTTTTAGTAGATACGAGTGCCAGTATGTATGATAAGCTTCCTACGGTTAAAGAAGCGTTAATTGATTTATCGATTAGTTTAAACGCTCGAATTGGTCGCAACCGGTTTGCTATTTGTCGTTTTCCTGCCAAACGAAAAACCATGGAAAAAATTCTGGATTGGTCGCCTGCTTTAGATACGTTATCATCCATTTTTCCGAAGCTGACTAGCGGAGGTGTTACCCCAACCGGACCGGCAATTCGTGAAGCGATGTACCAATTTAGCAAGAAGGGCTTACGAAGGAGCTTTATAAATGAAGACGAACCAGGGCTGGAAGAAGCATAATTATGATGTACGGCCAGGAATTAAGATTCGTGGAAAGTGGCATGGAAAGACATATTTAATAAAAAGCAAGCTTGGGTCTGGTGCAATTGGAGCCGTATATCTTTGTGAAAGTAATGGGAAACATGCGGCTTTAAAAATAAGTGATAACCGTTCATCAATGACAGTTGAAGTTAATGTGTTGCAGTCTTTAGGAAAGGTCCAAGGAAATCGACTTGGACCTTCTTTATTGGATGTGGATGATTGGACATCGCCAACTGGGGCGAAGTATTCTTTTTATGTCATGGAGTACCTGCAAGGAGAATCATTAATTTCGTATATTCAAAGTCGGGGAGAAGCGTGGGTTGGTGTATTTATGATTCAGCTTTTAGATGTTTTAGAAGACTTGCATAAGAGCGGGTGGGTATTTGGTGATTTAAAAACGGAAAATCTCCTTGTCGTATCTTCCCCACCGAAAATTCGCTGGGTAGATGTAGGTGGAATGACGCAAATGGGAAGAGCGATTAAAGAGTATACGGAATTTTTTGATCGAGGATATTGGGGGTTAGGCAGTAGAAAAGCAGAACCAAGCTATGACCTATTTGCATTTGCTATGATTTTTATCCATGTTTATTATCCACAAAGATTTGCAAAAGGTCCACACCCGCAAAAAATGCTATTTCGTAAAATAGATGAAGCAAAAGCATTAATCCCGTATCGCTCTTTATTAAAAAATGCCATAATGGGAAAATATCGTTCGAGCACGCAAATAAAAAAAGAATTAGTACAAATCATTTACACGGCTCAGCGGAAACGTCAGCAACAAAAGACTCAAGGACAATCGGTAAAGCAACCCGCACTGTTACTGGAAGCGGGTGGAATTTCCATTATGGCAGTAAGTTATTATGTAATATCTTTACTTTTTCAGTAAGTAGGATTGTGATAGGATAATACTAAAGGAATTTTTAACAAAACTGAAAAGCAGATGCGCATTATTTAGGAGAGCTGGGTCATCCTTGAACAGAAATTAAAAAGGCTAACATGAAAAATAAGTCGGTGTATTTTAACATAGAAGTTGATGCGACTTGTAAATTTATTGCTTACACGTGGGCACAGCTAGGCAATTTTTCTTCTTCTCGTTTTTTAGGTATCAAATCTAAAGCAAAACCGGTAAGCGAAAACTCCCTTTTTGACAATTAGGAAAATATAAAACTAGGCTTTACCCCGCATGTAAGAGCCGTAATCTCCCACTTCAAGTCCTGAATTGATACAAAAGGGTCAAAGTGGTGAAAACGGCACCTAAATGCCCGATTGGTTCAAGGGCCTTTAGGTCATACCCTTGTGGTACTAACATTCCGTGTAAAAAGCATTCCACGGAATGAAGTTTCACTTTATCGTATAAGAAAAACAAAAGCTTTTCGTCATAAAGACTTGGCAACAGGCCAAGATTTTCTAAGATTGTTATATTTTATGCTCCTTTATGGAAAAGTTAAAAGTGTTTGAAATATGTTAACTGACCCAGTTCTTTTAAAAAAACATAGAAGTCTACATATTTCAAATTGTTGTTAGATTGGTTTAGTGGAGATGGAAAGATGAAAACAATAGTGAAGGATTTCATATTGAAACATAACTTGTTTACAAAAGACGCAACCATTTTAGTTGGCGTTTCTGGTGGACCAGATTCAATGGCTCTTCTGCATTATTTACATTTGCTCAAGGATGAATGGAACTTTCGCGTTGTTGCCATAACTGTTGATCATCAGCTGCGGGGAGAGGAATCATTGGGAGATTTGCGCTATGTGGAAAATGTTTGCAAACAGTGGAAAGTAGAATTTATCGGTAAATCTGTTGATGTGCCTAGTTGGAAAAAAGAAAAGAAACAGGGAACTCAAGTTGCTGCACGAACCTTGCGCTATGCTATTTTTGAACAACAAATGAAACAGCTGGGTGCCAATTATCTAGCCTTGGGACATCATGGCGATGATCAAGCAGAAACGATGTTGATGCGACTCACTCGCTCTGCCGATTCACAAGCTTTGGTAGGAATTCCCGTAAAACGAGCGTTTGCAGGAGGTTCAATTGTACGACCGTTTCTTTGCGTAACAAAGGAGGATATTTGGAATTATTGTAAAGCCCATAATATTACTCCGAGAATTGATCCTTCAAATGAGGAAACAACCTATACTAGAAATTATGTGCGACATCATATTCTTCCCTTACTAAAAGAAAAAAATAGTAACTTACATACTACCATTCAGCATCTTAGTGAAACATTAGCCATAGATCAGGCGTATATAACAGAAGAAGCAGAAAACATGGTACATTCAATAGTCCAGTTTGATCAAGAAAAACAGGAATTATCTTTTGAAATTGATCAATTTAAAACGTATGCATTTGCTTTACAAAGACGAGCCTATCATCTAATATTAAACTATCTGTATATTGACTTACCAAAAGATTTATCGTATGTCCATGAAGAGCAATTTTTTGCATTATTACATCGACAAACTGGAAATGCACAAATTGATTTCCCTGCTGGCTTAAAAGTAGAAAAATCCTATAATCAGTTAAGGTGCCACTTCTGTGATGATCTTCATTGTTCATCGTCATTCCATAAGCATATAAAAATTCCAGGAAAGACCGTTTTACCTGATGGTTCAGCTATTATAGCTAAATATGTAGATGCTTTCTCAGAAGAGACAAAGGACAGCTTCTGCTTTGATGCCAGCCAGGTCGCACTTCCATTACATATAAGGACCCGAAAACATGGAGATAAAATGCATTTAAAAGGGTTGAACGGAAGCAAGAAGGTAAAGGATATTTTTATTGATGCCAAAGTGCCTCGTAGAAAGCGAGCAATTTGGCCGATTATAACCGACGATCATGGGGAAATATTATGGTTGGTTGGATTACGAAAAGCGTCACTTGCCAAACGATCCACCAGCACCTCACAAATACAACTATATTATGAAAAATGCAACATGTAGGAGGAGCAGATTATATGCATAATGATATTAAAGAAGTGTTAATATCAGAAGAGGAGATTGCAAACAAATGTAAAGAATTAGGAGCTCAGCTAACGAAGGAGTATGAGGGGAAGTTCCCACTGGCTATTGGAGTATTAAAAGGTGCTATGCCCTTCATGTCTGATGTATTACGTTATACAGAAACTTATTTAGAAATGGACTTTATGGATGTGTCCAGCTATGGCAAGGAAATGCGCTCCTCAGGAGAGGTGAAGATCGTTAAAGACCTTGATACTAAAGTAGAAGGTCGGGATTTATTAATTATTGAGGATATTATCGATAGTGGGTTAACATTGCGTTATTTAGTTGATTTATTTAAGTATCGAAAAGCAAATTCCATCAAAATAGTTACACTACTTGATAAGCCATCAGGAAGAACAGCCGATATTAAAGCGGATCTTATTGGCTTTGAAGTGCCAAATGAGTTTGTCGTGGGCTATGGTTTGGATTATCAGGAAAAGTACAGAAACCTTCCATATATTGGCGTTTTAAAGCCTGAAGTGTATGGTGGAGCATAGGTCAAATATAACAGTCAAATAATTAACACTAAATTTTTTTAAGTAAATGAAGTTATTAAGGTAAATTAGTTGTATTGCAACTTTTTTATATGGTACGATTTAATATAGTTTTTCCCCGCTTGGGAGGAGGTAAGTAATGAACCGGATATTTCGGAACGCGTTCTTTTGGATACTGATTTTCTTTGTAATTATCGCGGTTATTTCAGTATTCACTGGGCCGAATGAAGAAGCAAAACAATATAATGTTAAGCAATTTATGGATGCTTTAAATAATGGCGAAATTAAAGAAATGACGATGCAGCCTGCTAATGGCATTATTCGTTATAAAGGAACTTTAAATGATGATGAAAAGCCTTTTATTGCACAAGTTCCTGATAATACAGAGATTATTGCTTCGATTACGAAGCAAGCAAATGAACAAAGTGTACTTAAGGTAGAAGAAGAAGAACAGCCTAGTATGTGGGTAACGCTTTTAACAACGATGATTCCTTTCCTGATTATCGGACTCTTTTTCTTGTTTATCCTTAGTCAAGCCCAAGGTGGCGGCGGCGGCGGCCGTGTGATGAACTTCGGTAAGAGTAAGGCGAAGATGTATACCGAGGATAAAAAGAAAGTACGCTTTAAAGATGTTGCTGGTGCAGATGAAGAGAAGCAAGAACTAGTAGAAGTGGTTGACTTTCTAAAAGATCCACGTAAATTTGCTTCACTCGGTGCGCGAATTCCAAAAGGAGTGTTGCTTGTTGGACCTCCTGGAACTGGTAAAACGTTATTAGCGCGTGCTGTAGCCGGCGAGGCAGGAACACCATTTTTCTCTATCAGTGGTTCTGATTTTGTGGAGATGTTCGTTGGTGTTGGTGCATCCCGTGTACGCGATTTATTTGAAAATGCAAAAAAGAACGCACCTTGTATTATTTTTATAGATGAGATTGATGCAGTTGGTAGACAACGTGGAGCTGGTCTTGGTGGCGGTCATGATGAACGGGAACAAACATTAAACCAGTTGCTAGTGGAAATGGATGGTTTTGGTGCAAATGAAGGTATTATCGTCATTGCAGCAACGAACCGTGCAGATATTTTAGACCCGGCGTTATTGCGTCCAGGACGTTTTGATCGTCAAATTATGGTGGACCGACCAGATGTAAAAGGACGCCAAGAAGTGTTAAAAGTACATGCTAGGAATAAACCATTAGCTGACGATGTAGATTTAAAAACAATTGCTATGCGAACACCTGGATTTTCGGGTGCAGATTTAGAAAACTTACTAAATGAAGCTGCATTAGTAGCGGCAAGAAGAGATGCTACTAAAATTGAAATGTTAGATATTGATGAGGCAATTGACCGTGTTATCGCTGGACCTGCAAAGAAAAGCAGAGTTATTTCTGAAAAAGAGCGTAATATTGTCGCCCATCATGAAAGTGGTCACACCGTTATTGGTATGGTTTTAGATGATGCCGACATGGTGCATAAAGTTACGATCGTTCCTCGTGGCCAGGCCGGTGGTTATGCTGTCATGCTTCCTAGAGAAGATCGTTATTTCATGACCAAACCTGAATTGTTTGATAAGATAACAGGGCTATTAGGCGGTCGTGTAGCTGAGGAAATTATGTTTGGTGAAGTAAGTACAGGTGCACATAATGACTTTCAACGTGCAACAGCCATTGCTCGAAAAATGATTACAGAGTATGGCATGAGTGATAAAATTGGACCATTACAATTTACTAGTGGTAGCGGACAAGTCTTTCTTGGTCGTGATCTCAGCAATGAACAAACCTATAGTGAAGCGATTGCTCGAGAGATTGATAAAGAAATGCAAAACTTTATTAATTATTGTTATGATCGAGCTAAGAAAATCCTTACTGAGCATAAGGATAAGCTTGAGTTAATTGCGCAAACTTTACTAGAAGTAGAAACGCTTGATGCTAAGCAGCTTAAGTCGCTTTTTGAAGATGGAGTATTACCTCCAGAAGACGACGATAAGGTAAAGGTGAATATTCAATCTAAAGAAGATGAACCGGAATCTTATGAAGAAGCAAAAGAAAAAGCTAGCAAAAAGTTAAACGAACAAACAACAGAGCAGCCTTCTAAAGATAGTAATGTATCTACTTCATTTGATGAAATAAAAACGTCTCCAACATCTCATGAAATCAGAACGGATAATAAACCGACAGCAGAAGATGAAGAGGAGAAATAAAAAGGAATGGAGCCCCCCCACCTTAATGAGATGAGCAAGGTGGGGGTGTTTTTTATTTCGTATGTAACTGCCCTTCCTGCTACGAGGTGAAACTCAGGAGGATAAGTGGAGGATCCAATCGCAAGTAAAATGTTCGACTCTGTTCAGAGGCTGTTAAATCATTCCCTTGCGGTACAAATAATGGGGATAAAAGAAAACCCCGTTGTTTGTTATGATCCCCTTATAGTGCGGCGGGAAAAAGAAAGTACATTATTCTTCTACAAGGTGCACCGAAATCGGGCTGACTAACAGCTAACTTATGATCCCTAGTTTCTCGAATTGATTGCTTAAGAGATCGTATCAAACATGTTTACTCAGTTGTCATGCTTTTAACTGTGTTTATAAATATGGTATATTAAAAGCCAAGTAAAATTAATAGTGCAAAAAATAAGTGTTATTTAAAATGCGTGTTTCAAACAGGATTAAAAAAACAGAGTTCGGTAAGATCGCAGCGTCTTCGATGTGCCGTGTCGCTGTTTTTCTTGACGTTAAGAAAACTAGCGATGTGTCGTTGTCAAAGCTTCTCTTGTTCTTGGAAAAGAAGAACACTTTTTCTTCGTGCGATGTTTGTCGCTCAAGCCAATCGGGTATTTAGTTGCCCGTTATCACATCACTTCGTCTTTTTAATTTCAAACCATAAAAGCAGTAGAGATGATGGGGCCTTATATATTTTATTAAAATTCCACTAGCGTCGACTTAACTTCGCGTTGAAATTTTGTACATGCTAATATTTAAAGAAATTATATATGGATTATTTAGACAAAACGTTAAACATTCTCTTAAAAGAAAGGTAAGGATCTTTATGTTATTTGTATTAGATGTTGGAAATACGAATACGGTCCTGGGTGTTTTTGCTGATGATAAATTAATTCATCAATGGCGAATAAAAACGGACCGTCATAAGACAGAAGATGAATTTGGCATGCTAATTAAGTCATTATTTGCACATAAAGGTGTTGCTTTTTCAGAAATTACAGCAGTAATTATTTCTTCCGTAGTACCTCCTATTATGTATGCTTTAGAAAAGATGTGTAAAAACTATTTTCAAATAGAGCCATTGATCATTGGCAAGGAAGCAGTAGATTCCTTTTTAAAAATGCGTTATCCAAACCCAAAAGAAATTGGAGCGGACCGGATTGTGAATGCAGTTGGAGCGATTGAGGAGTATGGTGCCCCGCTTATTATCATTGATTTTGGGACGGCGACGACCTATTGCTACATTAGTGAACAAAAAGAATATTACGGCGGAGTCATTGCCCCAGGAATGCAGATAGCGATGGAAGCCTTGTATCAATATGCTTCTAAATTACCGAAAATAGAAATTCAAGTTCCACCGAGTGTCATTGGCTCATCTACTGTAGAGGCAATGCAGGCAGGTGCTCTATATGGTTATGTAGAGCAAGTTGACGGGATTGTGCGTCGTATAGAGAAAGAAATGGGTGTTAAGACAACTGTTGTAGCAACAGGGGGACTATCGCCATTAATTGCTGATGAATCAAAAATGATAGATATTGTAGATCCTTATTTAACTTTAAAGGGATTACGGTATATTTATAACAAAAACAAACCAGAATAGCTTTTTCCTGGCAGAAGGGAGAACAAGTCATGAAAGATTTTATAATAAAAGCAACTGCTTATGATGACAAGGTACGTGCGTATGCTGCGCTCTCCACCCATACTGTGGAAGAGGCGAGAAGGCGACATGACACATGGGCAACGGCTTCAGCTGCGCTAGGCAGAACACTTACGATTACAGCGATGATGGGAGCAATGCTAAAAGGGGAAGACACAATTACAACGAAAGTAATCGGGAATGGTCCAATTGGAGCAATTATTGCAGATGCGAATGCAAACGGGCAAGTTCGCGGTTATGTAACGAATCCTCATGTTGATTTTGAACTAAATTCTCAAGGGAAGTTGGATGTGGCTAGGGCTGTCGGTACGGAAGGGAATATTAGTGTCATTAAGGATTTAGGATTAAGAGACTTCTTTACTGGGGAAGTTCCGATTATTTCCGGGGAAATTAGCGAAGACTTTACTTATTATTTTTCGAATTCTGAACAAATCCCTTCAGCTGTTGGCGCAGGCGTATTAGTAAACCCTGATCATAGCATTTTAGCCGCTGGAGGGTTTATTGTCCAACTGATGCCAGGCGCAAGTGAAGAGGTAGTCGAACAGTTAGAAGAACAAATACAAGCTTTCCCAGCCATTTCCGCATTAATTCGTGAAGGAAATACACCTGAGCAAATATTACAGCGCCTATTTGGTGACCAGGAGATGAAGCTACTTGAGTCTATCCCGTTGGAATTCCGTTGTCGATGCTCAAAAGAACGGGTAGAGCGAGCTATTATTGGATTAGGAGAAGCTGAAATTCAAAATATGATCGATGAAGATCACGGAGCAGAGGCTAGCTGTCATTTTTGTAACCAGACTTACCATTTTACAGAAGAAGAGTTAATTAATTTAAAAGAACAAGCAAAATAATCATTAAAAATTGGAAAAAATCGCAGACGTTACTGCGATTTTTAGCTTTTCTAACAACTAAAATGTAAACAAGTAAAAAATTTAAATGTAAGTAGAAGCCAGGCGCAAGTTATCCCTGCAGAAGATCCCCCCTTCAAGAGCGATAGAAAAGAAGAAGCCTATGAAAGATAACGGGAACTAAATCCCTATTATTCAAGGGGAAAGTACCTTGAATGAAGTTTTACATATCGTCAGAAGTTCTCCAGTTTGTACGTCACCACCTTCGCTTGCACTTTTGTTCTACTCCTATCAATAGGGATGAAAGAAAACCTCTACGGAACGAAGTATCACTTTAATATGCCAATCTTACTTTTGATGTAAACAAACATTCAAGTGAACAGAAACCCTCATTTTTGTGTTGCATTAGGCAGAAAGGAATATTATGTTAAATTTAGCTTATATAAGTTTCATGTAAATGGCGTGTAAAGTTTGGACATACTGCTAAAGAAAGATGTTATAACTCTTTCTTATACTATAGGAAAGTATAAAATTTTAGGGTTTATCCCGCATGTAAGGTGCCGTAGGACTTCCACTATAAGATCCTGAGTTAGTACAAAAGGGTCAAAGTGGAAGAAAACGGCACCTAAATGCCCGATTCGTTCAACTAACATTCCGTGTAAAAAGCATTCCACGGAATGAAGTTTCACTTTATCGTATAAGAAAAACTACAGCTTTCGCTAAAGACTTGGCGACAAGCCAGGTTTTTCTAAAACCTTTGAATGTACATGCGTATAAGTGAACGTTCAAAAAGAGGATAAATAGGCTTGAAGTCTCACATTATTATGTAAGCCTAGGATTAGCTTAGTTGCTGTGCTTGTATAGCTTCTTAAGGCTAATTGTACCTAAGTACAGGAGGATCAGGAAATGTCAAAAAAACTATTACTTGGAATCATTATTATTCTTTTAATTACGAATATTGGTATGATATTAGTTTGGAGTAGTAACGGGCAAGTAGATGTAAAAAATGATGGAGTAAAACGGAAATTTAGCAATAAGGAAGTGGTGGCAACTGTAAATGGAGAAGACATCATCTTTCAAAAATGGCACGAAGCTTTAAAGAATACGTATGGAGAAGAAAAGCTGAAGGCAATGATTGATCGCATTCTTGTTCAGCAGTTAGCAGAAAAGAAAAGGATCAAGATTAGTGATAAGGTGATAGAACGAGAAATTTCACTCCTGCTTGCAATGCAAGGGGTGTTATCAAGGTCTGAATATAAAGAATTAGAAGCGGATTGGGAAAATGATATACGTTATCGCTATCAACTGCAAATGTTACTAACGGAAGATATACCTGTTTCCGAAGCTAAAATCAAAGAGTATTATGCAAGATATGGGAAACACTACAACTTCACATCTTCCATGCAGCTTTCACATATTGTAGTAAAGGATAAGAAAACAGCGGAGAAAATTTATGAGGAGTTAGAGTCAGGGGCGTCGTATAGCTTATTAGCACAAGAATATTCACTGGATGAAGAAACGAAATCGGAAGGTGGATATTTAGGGTTTATTTCAACAGAAAGCCAATTTTTTCCTAAAGGCTATGAGGAAATTGCTGCTGAGATGAATGAACATTCTTATAGTAAACCATTTGAAGCAGATAATGGGATAGCTATTTTATATTTACATCGTAAGCTTCCTTCGATTACGTTTACCTATGAGGAAATAAAACCGTATATCAAAAGCGAATTAGCACTAAATGAAAAAAATCAGTCATTAGATGCTGATTCACTTTGGGAAAAGCAAGATATTGAGTGGATTTACGAAAAATCTGAATAGGATAGTTGACAAGATCAAAATAAACTCGTAAATTTATAATAAATCAGATAAAAAAAGTAGGAATTGGGAGGCCTTGAGATGAAAGTTGCAAATTCGATAGCCGAGCTTATTGGAGAAACGCCAATTGTCAGGTTAAATAATATAGTTGATGAAAATAGTGCTGATATTTATGTGAAATTAGAATTTATGAATCCGGGAAGTTCAGTAAAAGATCGAATTGCTTTAGCAATGGTAGAAGCTGCTGAGAAGGAAGGCTTACTTAATGAAGGAGATACCATTATTGAACCAACAAGTGGGAATACTGGAATAGGCTTAGCGATGGTAGCTGCTGCCAAAGGATATAAAGCAATCTTAGTGATGCCGGATACGATGAGTCAGGAACGCCGTAATCTATTACGTGCTTATGGTGCTAAGTTAGTATTAACGCCTGGTGCTGAAGGAATGAAGGGGGCAATAAATAAAGCAGAAGAGCTACAAAAAGAACATGGATATTTTATGCCGCAGCAATTTAATAATGAGGCAAATCCCGAAGTTCATGAAAAAACGACAGGAAAAGAAATCATTTCCCAAATGTCTGAAGGATTAGATGCCTTTATTGCTGGTATCGGTACAGGAGGTACGATTACAGGAGCGGGTAGAGTGCTAAAAGAGCATTTTAAAGATATTAAAATATATGCTGTCGAACCAGCAACATCTGCTGTACTCTCTGGAGAAAAACCAGGTCCACACAAAATTCAGGGGATAGGTGCAGGTTTTGTACCGAAAATATTGGATACACATATATACGATAAAGTATTACAAATTGAAAACGAAGAGGCTTTTGAAACGGCCAGAGAAATTGCTACGACCAATGGAATATTAGGCGGTATTTCTGCAGGTGCAGCTGTAGCCGCTGCGAAAAAAATTGCTAAAGAACTAGGTAAAGGCAAGAAAGTATTAGCTATATTCCCAGATAATGGGGAACGTTATTTATCTACTCCACTTTATCATTTTGGGGAAAACGAATAAGTTATAGGCTTTTATGCGTAACCAGTATCGGAACAACGGTACTGGTTTTTATGCTAGTCTAGGAATTTATATCCGTTTCTATATGGTGGAGGTAGATAATTGGTTTGAAAAGTAGCTTTGTCTAGCTCAAATAATGGAGCTCAAGCAACTCTTCGCTCTTCTTCTATGATAAAGTTAACATCGGCTCGAATCTAAAGGAAGGCCGACTAAAAGCGGACTTGTCGCCCAATGTCGGCATCCCCCTGTTACAGGGGGATGTTTCCTTTATCTCGAATGTAAGGAGCCGTATCTTTCTCATTTGAAAAAATCCGCTTACCTTTTCCGATCTTTATGAGATAACGGCTCCTAAATTCCCGAATCGCTCGGATCGACAGACAAGGAAAGCTTCTTGAATAAGCATTGCACGCAGAAAATGCGTTCTTCTTTTTAAGGAAATGGAAGGCTACGACAGCGACACATCGTGGTTTTTCAAGGAGAAAAGCGCTCCTTGAATGAAGTTTCACTTTACCCTGCATGTAACTAGCGGTAGACCTCCCCTTTCATGCTACGAGGTGAAACTTAGGAGGATAAGTGGAGGATCTAACTGCAAGTCAAATATCCGTTTCGGTGGTCTAACAATCAGTTGGGGGTGATAGAATATTCACTTTGTTTCGTCAGCAGTTCTCCAGTTTGTACATCGCTAACCTATCTTAAGCGTTTGTTCATTTATAATCATTTCTAAAGATATGTTAGGGCTGAAAGATAATCTGTTATGCTGCTTTGTGTAAATAAAGTAAAGGTCGCTTACAAAAAATTTCTATGTTACCATAAGAAAGAATAAAGATGAAAGAAGGACTGGTGGAAGATGCGGTTAACAACTAAAAAGAAAACCTATGATTTAACCGATCGCACACATATTATGGGAATTCTAAATGTAACTCCTGACTCTTTTTCTGATGGTGGCCACTATAATACAATTGAAAAAGCGGTAGAACAGGCCATGAAATTAGAGAAAGATGGAGCAGACATTATTGATATTGGTGGTGAATCGACCCGACCAAATCATCAGCCTGTTTCTCAGGAAGAGGAACTAGCGAGAGTGATTCCCGTGATTGAAGCTATTAAGGATAAAGTTACGATTCCAATATCGATCGATACGTATAAAGCTAAAACAGCTCAAGCTGCTTTGGAGGCAGGAGCAGACATTATTAACGATGTATGGGGAGCAAAGCGTGAGCCGGAAATAGTAGAGGTTGCAAGGGATTATCAAGCACCAATTATTTTAATGCATAACCGGAGAGATAGGAATTATAAAAATTTAATAGCCGATATGCTGTCCGATTTAAAAGCAAGTATTGAGATTGCATTGAGCGCAGGTGTTTCATATGAAAACATCCTCATTGATCCCGGTATTGGCTTTGCCAAAGCGATGGAGGATAATTTAGTTGTGATGAATCGGTTAGAAGAATTTCAGCAGCTAGGATACCCATTACTTTTAGGTACGTCAAGAAAACGGTTCATTGGACATATTTTAGATGTACCGGCTGAACAGAGAGATATAGGAACAGGAGCTACGACTTGCATGGGAATTATGAAAGGTGCACAAATTGTTCGGGTTCATGATGTAAAGACAAATGTTCAGCTAGCTAAAATGATGGATGCTATGTTGCATGTGGAAAGAAGGTAATTTAGTGGATAAAATTTATTTGCAACAATTGCAATTTTATGGGTTTCATGGGCTACTTCCTGAAGAGAACAAGCTAGGGCAACGTTTTCAAGTTGATGCGGTTCTATATCTGGATCTAGCTAAGGCTGGCAAAAGTGATGATATGAATCATTCCATTCATTATGGATACGCCTATGAATGTATTAAAGAAGTAGTAGAAGGGGAAGCAAAGAATTTATTAGAAGCAGTTGCCGAAAATATAGCCGATAAGCTCTTATCTACCTTTAGCTTATTACAAGCTTGTAAAATTAAGCTTATTAAACCAGATCCGCCGATTCCAGGTCATTATCAATCCGTGGCAGTAGAAATATATAGGGAGAAATCAAAATGAATAAAGTATATATCGCTTTAGGAACGAATATTGAGCCACGATTTAACCATTTGCAAGAAGCATTACGACGCCTTCAGGAGCATAAGAAAATATCTATCCTCAAGCAATCATCTATTTATGAAACAGCTCCGGTAGGATATACAAATCAAGCTGACTTCTTAAATATGGTTATTCAGGCAGAAACAGATTGTACGCCTATAGAGTTATTAGACTACTGTCAACAAATAGAAAAGGAATTAGGCAGAAAGCGAACTATCCGATTTGGTCCACGTACGATAGACCTTGACATTTTATTGTATAATCAAGAAAATATAAAGATGGAACGTTTAACAATTCCACATCCACGAATGCATGAGCGTGCATTTGTGCTCGTTCCATTAAATGAGATTGCACCGAATACGGTGTTGCCTTTAACTATGGAAAATAAACGTGTTGTTGATGCAATAAAAGAACTATCAGGAAATGACTTAAAGGATGTAGAAATATGGACCAAAAAAGAATCGGTCGAAGAATAAAAGCATTTCGTAAATTAAAGGGATATACACAAGTTGAATTTGCCAAAGAATTGGAAATACCATTATCTGTTTTAGGGAGAATGGAAAGAGGTTCTAAGTCCGTTTCCGAGGATCTTTTAGACAAGATAATAGCTACACTTGACATATCGAAGGAAGAGCTTATTTTATGCGACAAAAATGACGGCGAAAGCTATTAAGAAAAGGAGGGGTATCATCATGTTTCAAATCGGCGATATTACGGTTCCAAACCGAGTTGTGCTGGCACCTATGGCTGGTGTAAGTAATTATGCCTTCCGTTTAACGGTAAAGGAATTTGGCGCAGGCCTTGTTACTGCAGAGATGGTAAGCGATAAGGGGATTGTTAATAAAAACGATAAAACCATGAATATGCTCTATATTGATGAAGAAGAAATGCCGATGAGCTTACAAATTTTTGGCGGGGAAAAAGATACGTTAGTTAAAGCTGCTTCTTTTGTTGATCAACATACAAATGCTTCTATTATTGATATCAATATGGGCTGCCCTGTTCCAAAAATCACCAAATGTGATGCGGGTGCTCGTTGGCTGCTTGATCCAGATAAGATTTATGAAATGGTATCTGCTGTTGTCCGTGAAGTAGAAAAGCCAGTGACAGTAAAAATGCGTAGTGGTTGGGATGAGAATCATATATATGCGGTGAATAATGCAAAAGCTATTCAAGAAGCGGGAGCAAAGGCAATAGCTATTCATGGTAGAACAAGGAAACAGCTGTACGAGGGAGTAGCTGATTGGAATATTATAAAACAAGTTAAGGAAGCAGTCTCGATTCCGGTTATTGGGAATGGCGATGTTGATAGTCCGCAAATTGCAAAGCAACGCTTAGATGAGACTGGTGTCGATGCAATCATGATTGGTCGAGCCGCTCTAGGAAATCCATGGATCATTTATCAAACAGTGAAGTATTTAGAGACGGGCGATTTAATTAGTGATCCTACTCCAAAGGAAAAAATAGATGTTTGTGCGCTTCATATGGATCGACTAATTCATATGAAGGGTGAAAAAATAGCAATTATGGAAATGCGCAAACATGCAGCTTGGTATTTGAAAGGGTTACGTGGTAATGGCAGAGTAAGGCGAAAAATAAATGATGTAGATACTCGAGATGGATTACTCAATATTTTATATACGTATGCTCATGAATTAGAGCAAGATCCAAAAGCTTCTTAATCGAAGTTGCTTCATCTGTTGTGAACATGAAGTTTCTATTAAAAATATTTTATACTCTTTAAGGGAGTGAAAGGTTTAAATCTGTTAGTTCTGCTGGCAGATTTTTACCAATGTCAGAGCTTTTAAATGGAAATAATGATGGAGCTTTGCTGCACATTACAAGTAAAGTGAAAGCAATCTATGTGGTGGTTTTCCCAGGATTGCCGAGTTAGTATGTATTATTTTATTGGTGCCAGCTCTTTTATTTGTTTTCTATACAGTTAATACATGAAAGATGAGGGTAAATCAGCTATACTACCTAATTAGAAAAGAACTGGAGTGATCATGGTGTCAGAGGAATTAAATGAACATATGCAGGTTCGTAGAGAAAAATTGGAACAATTACAATCGCAAGGAATAGATCCGTTTGGTGGAAAGTTTGCACGGACGCATGTTGCAAGTGAGTTAAAAGATTTATACGATCGCTACACGAAAGAGGAATTAGAGGGTAAGGAAGAAGAAGTGACTATTGCAGGGCGAATCATGACAAAGCGTGGAAAAGGGAAAGCTGGTTTTGCCCATATTCAAGATGTTAGCGGTCAAATTCAATTGTATGTGCGTAAAGATACGGTAGGAGAGGCAGCATATGAGATTTTCAAAACAATTGATTTGGGAGATATCGTTGGTGTCAAAGGGACCATGTTTAAAACAAAGGTAGGCGAATTATCTGTTAAAGTTAATGATTTTCGGCTGTTGACCAAGGCATTGCGCCCATTACCTGAGAAATATCATGGTTTAAAAGACATCGAACAGCGCTATCGTCAACGCTATTTAGATTTAATTATGAATATGGAAAGTAAGGAAACCTTTGTTTTAAGGAGTAAAATTATTCAAGCAATGCGTCGTTATTTAGATGGACAAGGTTTCTTAGAAGTAGAAACTCCGATGCTGCACGGAATACCTGGAGGTGCTACTGCAAGGCCATTTATAACGCATCATAACGCTTTAGATATTCCATTATATATGCGAATAGCTATTGAGCTGCATTTGAAACGGTTAGTTGTTGGCGGCATAGAAAAGGTGTATGAAATTGGGAGAGTGTTTCGTAATGAAGGTGTATCTACAAGACATAACCCAGAATTCACGATGATCGAGTTGTATGAGGCATATGCAGATTATCAAGACATTATGATATTAACCGAAAAGTTAATATCTCATATTGCTAAAGAAGTGTTAGGTACTACTATGATAACGTATGGAGATTACGAAATAGATCTAGCTCCAAAATGGACGAGGAAGCATATGGTTGATGCGGTAAAAGAAAAAACCGGAGTAGATTTTTGGCAGCAGATGACGGATGAAGAAGCACGAGCGCTTGCTAAAGAGCATGATGTGGAAATTAAAGAAACGATGACATATGGCCATATTGTAAATGAATTTTTTGAGCAATTGGTGGAAGAAGAACTTATTCAACCAACATTTATTTATGGGCATCCAGTAGAAATTTCTCCGCTTGCAAAGAAAAACAAAGATGATGAGCGCTTTACCGATCGTTTTGAATTGTTTATTGTTGGAAGGGAACATGCAAATGCGTTTAGTGAATTAAATGACCCAATCGATCAAAAAGAACGATTTGAAGCTCAGGTTAAAGAACGAGCAGCTGGAAACGATGAAGCACATTATATGGATACGGATTTCATAGAGGCATTGGAATATGGTATGCCACCAACTGGTGGGTTAGGCATAGGAGTCGACCGGCTTGTTATGCTCCTAACGAATTCTGCTTCCATTCGTGATGTGTTGTTGTTCCCGCAAATGAAAAATAAATAAACGGTACACCATTTTAAAGACAAAGGAGACTCTAAATGTCCCTTTGTTTTTAAAATTGTTTAGGAAACTGTAAAATTTGTTCATCCACAACTAGCTCTAGCACCTAGATCTTCGGGGTTGCTTCACTCCTCCTGCGGGCGTGGGAACCCTCCTTGTCGGAGCTCCAGTGCTTGTCGGGGCAGACCAAGGCGTTTCTCGTTTTTGTTCTTGTTTAGAATTTATATCCGTTTTTACTTGGCGGTTATCTTTTTTTAAAGTAGTTTCGTCGTCTACCTTAAGCTCTTATCTGCAGCAAACATTGATTATTTTTCTACGATAAGTCAACATTGGCTGGAATCTAAAGGAAGGCCGCTCAGGCGCCGGCAACCTCCTGTTTTAGAGGCCTGTTTTCTTTGTTCGAATGGAAGGAGCCGTATTTCTCTCATTATCTACATATTATTTTGCGAATTTTATAAGAGAAAAGGCTCCTAAACACTTGATTCGTTTGGGGTGACAGGACATGGAAGGCTACGACAGCTCATGCAGAAAAAGTGTTCTTCTTTTTCAAGACCAAGGAAAGCTACAGTACGCAATATACCGCACATAGAAAAAGTGCTTTTCTTCGTGTGATGTATTGCTATGGGTGTTTATCCTGTTTCAAGGGTAGTGCTAGTCCATGCATCAAAAGTTTGACGCAGCGTTGTTTAGAGTATATGTAGCTAGATCCCCAATTTTGGCGTAGAATTAGACATTAAAATTATTTACTACATTGGTTTAACTTCGTATTATTTATTCTTATGTACGATGAATTCATTTTTCGAACAACTCCCTTATGACGAAGCAGTTTCCAGTTAAAATAGGAGTTCTTTTTAAGTGGTATGCTTTTTGATCCCACATGTAACTGACAGTAAGACCTGTTATTGTATGCTATGAGGTAAACTCAAGAGAATAGGTGGAGGAGCCAACTGCAAGTCAAATGTCGATTCTGTTCAGACGACTTTAGGCCATACCCTTGCGGTACTAACAATCAGTTGAGGATAAAAGAAACCCCGCTGATTAAAGATTCACTTAATGAATCAATTCTTACTGTCTATATGTAGATTTCAAAGATTTTAGCACTAGTTTGAATAAAATATTGAATTATATAAACACTAAAAATTAACTTTCAATAAAAAAAGTCTTGATTTCAAGGTGTAAACATGGTAAATTAATTATCGTTGCTTGAGTAAGCAATAACTTAAATAAAAATGATCGATTAAAAAATCATTAAAAAGTATTGACTTCTATCGATCAGCATGGTATATTAATAGAGTCGCCAATTTGATTAACAAATTGTCAAATAAAAAAATGTTTGACAAGCGTTTTTCAAAATGGTATAATAAAAAAGTTGCTGTCGCAAAAGGCAGTTAACAACATTTGCTCTTTGAAAACTGAACAAAACAACCAGTATGTCAAGAAAAGCAGTCTCTGTTTTTCTAAGAAATAACTCAAGAGAGATCTTGAGAGAAGCTAAGAAGTAATGAAGAACGGTGTTTTTCATTACAAACTTTTTTGGAGAGTTTGATCTTGGCTCAGGACGAACGCTGGCGGCGTGCCTAATACATGCAAGTCGAGCGCGGGAAGCAAGCAGAACCCCTTCGGGGGTGACGCATGTGGAACGAGCGGCGGACGGGTGAGTAACACGTGGGCAACCTGCCTGTAAGACTGGGATAACTCCGGGAAACCGGGGCTAATACCGGATAATACGTTTTCTTGCATAAGGAGACGTTAAAAGGCGGCGCAAGCTGTCACTTACAGATGGGCCCGCGGCGCATTAGCTAGTTGGTGGGGTAAAAGCCTACCAAGGCGACGATGCGTAGCCGACCTGAGAGGGTGATCGGCCACACTGGGACTGAGACACGGCCCAGACTCCTACGGGAGGCAGCAGTAGGGAATCTTCCGCAATGGACGAAAGTCTGACGGAGCAACGCCGCGTGAGTGAAGAAGGTTTTCGGATCGTAAAACTCTGTTGTTAGGGAAGAACAAGTGCCGTTCAAATAGGGCGGCACCTTGACGGTACCTAACCAGAAAGCCCCGGCTAACTACGTGCCAGCAGCCGCGGTAATACGTAGGGGGCAAGCGTTGTCCGGAATTATTGGGCGTAAAGCGCGCGCAGGCGGTCTTTTAAGTCTGATGTGAAAGCCCACGGCTTAACCGTGGAGGGCCATTGGAAACTGGAGGACTTGAGTACAGAAGAGGAGAGTGGAATTCCACGTGTAGCGGTGAAATGCGTAGAGATGTGGAGGAACACCAGTGGCGAAGGCGACTCTCTGGTCTGTAACTGACGCTGAGGTGCGAAAGCGTGGGTAGCGAACAGGATTAGATACCCTGGTAGTCCACGCCGTAAACGATGAGTGCTAGGTGTTAGGGGGTTTCCGCCCCTTAGTGCTGCAGTTAACGCATTAAGCACTCCGCCTGGGGAGTACGGCCGCAAGGCTGAAACTCAAAAGAATTGACGGGGACCCGCACAAGCGGTGGAGCATGTGGTTTAATTCGAAGCAACGCGAAGAACCTTACCAGGTCTTGACATCCTCTGACGGCCCTAGAGATAGGGAGTTCCCTTCGGGGACAGAGTGACAGGTGGTGCA
This sequence comes from Cerasibacillus sp. JNUCC 74, assembly GCF_053667775.1. The sequence goes on from NZ_CM132207.1 coordinate 133,097, forward strand.
TGGTTGTCGTCAGCTCGTGTCGTGAGATGTTGGGTTAAGTCCCGCAACGAGCGCAACCCTTGATCTTAGTTGCCAGCATTCAGTTGGGCACTCTAAGGTGACTGCCGGTGACAAACCGGAGGAAGGTGGGGATGACGTCAAATCATCATGCCCCTTATGACCTGGGCTACACACGTGCTACAATGGATGGAACAAAGGGCAGCGAAGCCGTGAGGCCAAGCAAATCCCACAAAACCATTCTCAGTTCGGATTGCAGGCTGCAACTCGCCTGCATGAAGCCGGAATCGCTAGTAATCGCGGATCAGCATGCCGCGGTGAATACGTTCCCGGGTCTTGTACACACCGCCCGTCACACCACGAGAGTTGGTAACACCCGAAGTCGGTGAGGTAACCGTAAGGAGCCAGCCGCCGAAGGTGGGACCAATGATTGGGGTGAAGTCGTAACAAGGTAGCCGTATCGGAAGGTGCGGCTGGATCACCTCCTTTCTAAGGAATAAGATAAAGCGTAAGCGTTCGTTTAGCGACGTATGAACTGGACGGAACCGAAGGAGATAAAGGAAACACGAAGAGCCGAGAGGCGAATCGATGTTGACTTATCGTACGGAGGGGAAGGAAGTTTCACTAGTCGCTGAACGCTGGAGCTGGAATAATAAAAAGCGAAAACGACGATAGACGTTTGAGCTGACTATACGGAAGACATACTAGGTTGTTTGGTTCAGTTTTGAGAGAGTAAATATTCTCTCTTTAAAGATGGTACCTTGAAAACTAAATAAGAGTAACAACGACATCAAACCAAAAGCAATAAAGGCGAAAAAGCGTCTAGCTTATTTCACATAAAGCGAGTTAGTTAAGTGAATAAGGGCGCACGGTGGATGCCTTGGCACTAGGAGCCGAAGAAGGACGGGACTAACACCGATATGTCTCGGGGAGTCGTAAGTAGACGTTGATCCGGGAATTTCCGAATGGGGGAACCCACTGTTCGTAATGGAACAGTACCTCTATCTGAATACATAGGGTAGAGGAGGCAGACCCGGGGAACTGAAACATCTCAGTACCCGGAGGAAAGGAAAGCAAATGCGATTTCCCAAGTAGCGGCGAGCGAAACGGAACGAGCCCAAACCAGAAGGCTTGCCTTCTGGGGTTGTAGGACACTCCATAGGAGTTACCAAGAAGTTCTTTAGATGAAGCGATCTGGAAAGATCCGCCAAAGGAGGTAACAGCCCTGTAATCAAAAAGGAACTTCCTCCGGAGTGGATCCTGAGTACGGCGGAACACGAGAAATTCCGTCGGAATCCGGGAGGACCATCTCCCAAGGCTAAATACTCCCTAGTGACCGATAGTGAACCAGTACCGTGAGGGAAAGGTGAAAAGCACCCCGGGAGGGGAGTGAAAGAGAACCTGAAACCGTGTGCCTACAAGTAGTCGAAGCCCGTTAATGGGTGACGGCGTACCTTTTGTAGAATGGACCGGCGAGTTACGATCGTATGCAAGGTTAAGTGGAAGACACGGAGCCGCAGCGAAAGCGAGTCTGAATAGGGCGAACAGAGTATGCGGTCGTAGACCCGAAACCGTGTGATCTACCCATGTCCAGGGTGAAGGTCAGGTAACACTGACTGGAGGCCCGAACCCACGTATGTTGAAAAATGCGGGGATGAGGTGTGGGTAGGGGTGAAATGCCAATCGAACACGGAGATAGCTGGTTCTCTCCGAAATAGCTTTAGGGCTAGCCTCAAGGAAAGAGTACTGGAGGTAGAGCACTGATTGAACTAGGGGCCCTCATCGGGTTACCGAATTCAGTCAAACTCCGAATGCCAACTACTTATCCTTGGGAGTCAGACTATGGGTGATAAGGTTCATAGTCGAAAGGGAAACAGCCCAGACCGCCAGCTAAGGTCCCAAAGTATACGTTAAGTGGAAAAGGATGTGGAGTTGCATAGACAACCAGGATGTTGGCTTAGAAGCAGCCACCATTTAAAGAGTGCGTAATAGCTCACTGGTCGAGTGACTCTGCGCCGAAAATGTACCGGGGCTAAACGTATCACCGAAGCTGCGGATTGTTCTTCGGAACAATGGTAGGAGAGCGTTCAATGTGCAGTGAAGTCAGACCGTGAGGACTGGTGGAGCGCTTTGAAGTGAGAATGCCGGTATGAGTAGCGAAAAAAGAGTGAGAATCTCTTTCACCGAAAGCCTAAGGTTTCCTGAGGAAGGCTCGTCCTCTCAGGGTTAGTCGGGACCTAAGCCGAGGCCGAAAGGCGTAGGCGATGGACAACAGGTAGATATTCCTGTACCACCTCATGAGTGTTTGAGCGATGGGGGGACGCAGTAGGATAAGGAAAGCGCACGGATGGAAGCGTGCGCCCAAGCAGCAAGGGAGTCGGATAGGAAAATCCGTCCGATCATTCTAAGCTGTGACGGGGAGGGAAAATGAGTACCGAAGTTCCGGATTTCACACTGCCAAGAAAAGCCTCTAGTGAGCTCATAGGTGCCCGTACCGCAAACCGACACAGGTAGGCGAGGAGAGAATCCTAAGGTGAGCGGGAGAACTCTCGTTAAGGAACTCGGCAAAATGACCCCGTAACTTCGGGAGAAGGGGTGCTCCTTGTAGGAGGAGCCGCAGTGAATAGGCCCAAGCGACTGTTTAGCAAAAACACAGGTCTCTGCGAAGCCGAAAGGCGAAGTATAGGGGCTGACACCTGCCCGGTGCTGGAAGGTAAAGGGGAAGCGTTAGTACTTCGGTACGAAGCGTAGAACTGAAGCCCCAGTGAACGGCGGCCGTAACTATAACGGTCCTAAGGTAGCGAAATTCCTTGTCGGGTAAGTTCCGACCCGCACGAAAGGTGCAACGACTTGGGCACTGTCTCAACGAGAGACCCGGTGAAATTATACGATGCGTGAAGATGCGCATTACCCGCGACAGGACGGAAAGACCCCGTGGAGCTTTACTGTAGCCTGATATTGAATGTTTGTACAGCTTGTACAGGATAGGTGGGAGCCATCGAAGCGTGAGCGCCAGCTTACGTGGAGGCACCCGTGGGATACCACCCTGGCTGTATGAACCTTCTAACCCAGGGCCGTGATCCGGTCCGGAGACAGTGTCAGGCGGGCAGTTTGACTGGGGCGGTCGCCTCCCAAAAGGTAACGGAGGCGCCCAAAGGTTCCCTCAGAATGGTTGGAAATCATTCGCAGAGTGTAAAGGCAGAAGGGAGCTTGACTGCGAGACCTACAAGTCGAGCAGGGACGAAAGTCGGGCTTAGTGATCCGGTGGTTCCGCATGGAAGGGCCATCGCTCAACGGATAAAAGCTACCCCGGGGATAACAGGCTTATCTCCCCCAAGAGTTCACATCGACGGGGAGGTTTGGCACCTCGATGTCGGCTCATCGCATCCTGGGGCTGTAGTCGGTCCCAAGGGTTGGGCTGTTCGCCCATTAAAGCGGTACGCGAGCTGGGTTCAGAACGTCGTGAGACAGTTCGGTCCCTATCCGTCGTGGGCGTTGGAGGTTTGAGAGGAGCTGTCCTTAGTACGAGAGGACCGGGATGGACACACCGCTGGTGTACCAGTTGTTCCGCCAGGAGCACAGCTGGGTAGCTACGTGTGGCAGGGATAAGTGCTGAAAGCATCTAAGCATGAAGCCCCCCTCAAGATGAGACCTCCCATCACGTCAAGTGAGTAAGATCCCTCAAAGATGATGAGGTAGATAGGTTCGAGGTAGAAGCGTGGTGACACGTGAAGCTGACGAATACTAATCGATCGAGGACTTAACTAAATCTAATGGAAAGATAGTCGTTGAATGATCTCTTATTTAGTTTTTAAGGTATGATCCATATTTTTTGATAAAAAGTACTTGCTTTTTTTACGAAAACAATTATAATAAGGCTTGTGCCTATTTTTTAGAACAATATAAACATCATGTCTGGTAGCAATAGCGGAGAGGTCACACCTGTTTCCATACCGAACACAGAAGTTAAGCTCTCCAGCGCCGATGGTAGTTGGGGCTTTGCCCCTGCAAGAGTAGGACGCCGCCAGGCATACTAAGATTACTTAGACTTTAAGTTATATACATAGTGGAGGATTAGCTCAGCTGGGAGAGCACTTGCCTTACAAGCAAGGGGTCGCAGGTTCGAGCCCTGCATCCTCCACCATTCGCCGGCCTAGCTCAATTGGTAGAGCAACTGACTTGTAATCAGTAGGTTGGGGGTTCAAGTCCTCTGGCCGGCACCAGCTTTATTATAGTATAAGGGTTTAACAGGATATTAACAGCATTATCCATATGAGCCATTAGCTCAGTCGGTAGAGCATCTGACTTTTAATCAGAGGGTCGGAGGTTCGAATCCTCCATGGCTCACCATTACAATTAAAGATTTGCGGGTGTGGCGGAATTGGCAGACGCGCTAGACTTAGGATCTAGTGTCTTCGGACGTGGGGGTTCAACTCCCTCCACCCGCACCAATACCTTGATTATTTAATGGTTTAATTGCGGAAGTAGTTCAGTGGTAGAACACCACCTTGCCAAGGTGGGGGTCGCGGGTTCGAATCCCGTCTTCCGCTCCAAGCCAAGCCGGGGTGGCGGAATTGGCAGACGCACAGGACTTAAAATCCTGCGGTAGGTTACTACCGTGCCGGTTCGAGTCCGGCCCTCGGCACTATATGCGCCCGTAGCTCAATTGGATAGAGCGTTTGACTACGGATCAAAAGGTTAGGGGTTCGACTCCTCTCGGGCGCGCCATGATTCGGGAAGTAGCTCAGCTTGGTAGAGCACATGGTTTGGGACCATGGGGTCGCAGGTTCGAATCCTGTCTTCCCGACCAGTGTTTTTAATAAGGGGCCTTAGCTCAGCTGGGAGAGCGCCTGCCTTGCACGCAGGAGGTCAGCGGTTCGATCCCGCTAGGCTCCACCAACATTTGCTCTTTGAAAACTGAACAAAACAACCAGTATGTCAAGAAAAGCAGTCTCTGTTTTTCTAAGAAATAACTCAAGAGAGATCTTGAGAGAAGCTAAGAAGTAATGAAGAACGGTGTTTTTCATTACAAACTTTTTTGGAGAGTTTGATCTTGGCTCAGGACGAACGCTGGCGGCGTGCCTAATACATGCAAGTCGAGCGCGGGAAGCAAGCAGAACCCCTTCGGGGGTGACGCATGTGGAACGAGCGGCGGACGGGTGAGTAACACGTGGGCAACCTGCCTGTAAGACTGGGATAACTCCGGGAAACCGGGGCTAATACCGGATAATACGTTTTCTTGCATAAGGAGACGTTAAAAGGCGGCGCAAGCTGTCACTTACAGATGGGCCCGCGGCGCATTAGCTAGTTGGTGGGGTAAAAGCCTACCAAGGCGACGATGCGTAGCCGACCTGAGAGGGTGATCGGCCACACTGGGACTGAGACACGGCCCAGACTCCTACGGGAGGCAGCAGTAGGGAATCTTCCGCAATGGACGAAAGTCTGACGGAGCAACGCCGCGTGAGTGAAGAAGGTTTTCGGATCGTAAAACTCTGTTGTTAGGGAAGAACAAGTGCCGTTCAAATAGGGCGGCACCTTGACGGTACCTAACCAGAAAGCCCCGGCTAACTACGTGCCAGCAGCCGCGGTAATACGTAGGGGGCAAGCGTTGTCCGGAATTATTGGGCGTAAAGCGCGCGCAGGCGGTCTTTTAAGTCTGATGTGAAAGCCCACGGCTTAACCGTGGAGGGCCATTGGAAACTGGAGGACTTGAGTACAGAAGAGGAGAGTGGAATTCCACGTGTAGCGGTGAAATGCGTAGAGATGTGGAGGAACACCAGTGGCGAAGGCGACTCTCTGGTCTGTAACTGACGCTGAGGTGCGAAAGCGTGGGTAGCGAACAGGATTAGATACCCTGGTAGTCCACGCCGTAAACGATGAGTGCTAGGTGTTAGGGGGTTTCCGCCCCTTAGTGCTGCAGTTAACGCATTAAGCACTCCGCCTGGGGAGTACGGCCGCAAGGCTGAAACTCAAAAGAATTGACGGGGACCCGCACAAGCGGTGGAGCATGTGGTTTAATTCGAAGCAACGCGAAGAACCTTACCAGGTCTTGACATCCTCTGACGGCCCTAGAGATAGGGAGTTCCCTTCGGGGACAGAGTGACAGGTGGTGCATGGTTGTCGTCAGCTCGTGTCGTGAGATGTTGGGTTAAGTCCCGCAACGAGCGCAACCCTTGATCTTAGTTGCCAGCATTCAGTTGGGCACTCTAAGGTGACTGCCGGTGACAAACCGGAGGAAGGTGGGGATGACGTCAAATCATCATGCCCCTTATGACCTGGGCTACACACGTGCTACAATGGATGGAACAAAGGGCAGCGAAGCCGTGAGGCCAAGCAAATCCCACAAAACCATTCTCAGTTCGGATTGCAGGCTGCAACTCGCCTGCATGAAGCCGGAATCGCTAGTAATCGCGGATCAGCATGCCGCGGTGAATACGTTCCCGGGTCTTGTACACACCGCCCGTCACACCACGAGAGTTGGTAACACCCGAAGTCGGTGAGGTAACCGTAAGGAGCCAGCCGCCGAAGGTGGGACCAATGATTGGGGTGAAGTCGTAACAAGGTAGCCGTATCGGAAGGTGCGGCTGGATCACCTCCTTTCTAAGGAATAAGATAAAGCGTAAGCGTTCGTTTAGCGACGTATGAACTGGACGGAACCGAAGGAGATAAAGGAAACACGAAGAGCCGAGAGGCGAATCGATGTTGACTTATCGTACGGAGGGGAAGGAAGTTTCACTAGTCGCTGAACGCTGGAGCTGGAATAATAAAAAGCGAAAACGACGATAGACGTTTGAGCTGACTATACGGAAGACATACTAGGTTGTTTGGTTCAGTTTTGAGAGAGTAAATATTCTCTCTTTAAAGATGGTACCTTGAAAACTAAATAAGAGTAACAACGACATCAAACCAAAAGCAATAAAGGCGAAAAAGCGTCTAGCTTATTTCACATAAAGCGAGTTAGTTAAGTGAATAAGGGCGCACGGTGGATGCCTTGGCACTAGGAGCCGAAGAAGGACGGGACTAACACCGATATGTCTCGGGGAGTCGTAAGTAGACGTTGATCCGGGAATTTCCGAATGGGGGAACCCACTGTTCGTAATGGAACAGTACCTCTATCTGAATACATAGGGTAGAGGAGGCAGACCCGGGGAACTGAAACATCTCAGTACCCGGAGGAAAGGAAAGCAAATGCGATTTCCCAAGTAGCGGCGAGCGAAACGGAACGAGCCCAAACCAGAAGGCTTGCCTTCTGGGGTTGTAGGACACTCCATAGGAGTTACCAAGAAGTTCTTTAGATGAAGCGATCTGGAAAGATCCGCCAAAGGAGGTAACAGCCCTGTAATCAAAAAGGAACTTCCTCCGGAGTGGATCCTGAGTACGGCGGAACACGAGAAATTCCGTCGGAATCCGGGAGGACCATCTCCCAAGGCTAAATACTCCCTAGTGACCGATAGTGAACCAGTACCGTGAGGGAAAGGTGAAAAGCACCCCGGGAGGGGAGTGAAAGAGAACCTGAAACCGTGTGCCTACAAGTAGTCGAAGCCCGTTAATGGGTGACGGCGTACCTTTTGTAGAATGGACCGGCGAGTTACGATCGTATGCAAGGTTAAGTGGAAGACACGGAGCCGCAGCGAAAGCGAGTCTGAATAGGGCGAACAGAGTATGCGGTCGTAGACCCGAAACCGTGTGATCTACCCATGTCCAGGGTGAAGGTCAGGTAACACTGACTGGAGGCCCGAACCCACGTATGTTGAAAAATGCGGGGATGAGGTGTGGGTAGGGGTGAAATGCCAATCGAACACGGAGATAGCTGGTTCTCTCCGAAATAGCTTTAGGGCTAGCCTCAAGGAAAGAGTACTGGAGGTAGAGCACTGATTGAACTAGGGGCCCTCATCGGGTTACCGAATTCAGTCAAACTCCGAATGCCAACTACTTATCCTTGGGAGTCAGACTATGGGTGATAAGGTTCATAGTCGAAAGGGAAACAGCCCAGACCGCCAGCTAAGGTCCCAAAGTATACGTTAAGTGGAAAAGGATGTGGAGTTGCATAGACAACCAGGATGTTGGCTTAGAAGCAGCCACCATTTAAAGAGTGCGTAATAGCTCACTGGTCGAGTGACTCTGCGCCGAAAATGTACCGGGGCTAAACGTATCACCGAAGCTGCGGATTGTTCTTCGGAACAATGGTAGGAGAGCGTTCAATGTGCAGTGAAGTCAGACCGTGAGGACTGGTGGAGCGCTTTGAAGTGAGAATGCCGGTATGAGTAGCGAAAAAAGAGTGAGAATCTCTTTCACCGAAAGCCTAAGGTTTCCTGAGGAAGGCTCGTCCTCTCAGGGTTAGTCGGGACCTAAGCCGAGGCCGAAAGGCGTAGGCGATGGACAACAGGTAGATATTCCTGTACCACCTCATGAGTGTTTGAGCGATGGGGGGACGCAGTAGGATAAGGAAAGCGCACGGATGGAAGCGTGCGCCCAAGCAGCAAGGGAGTCGGATAGGAAAATCCGTCCGATCATTCTAAGCTGTGACGGGGAGGGAAAATGAGTACCGAAGTTCCGGATTTCACACTGCCAAGAAAAGCCTCTAGTGAGCTCATAGGTGCCCGTACCGCAAACCGACACAGGTAGGCGAGGAGAGAATCCTAAGGTGAGCGGGAGAACTCTCGTTAAGGAACTCGGCAAAATGACCCCGTAACTTCGGGAGAAGGGGTGCTCCTTGTAGGAGGAGCCGCAGTGAATAGGCCCAAGCGACTGTTTAGCAAAAACACAGGTCTCTGCGAAGCCGAAAGGCGAAGTATAGGGGCTGACACCTGCCCGGTGCTGGAAGGTAAAGGGGAAGCGTTAGTACTTCGGTACGAAGCGTAGAACTGAAGCCCCAGTGAACGGCGGCCGTAACTATAACGGTCCTAAGGTAGCGAAATTCCTTGTCGGGTAAGTTCCGACCCGCACGAAAGGTGCAACGACTTGGGCACTGTCTCAACGAGAGACCCGGTGAAATTATACGATGCGTGAAGATGCGCATTACCCGCGACAGGACGGAAAGACCCCGTGGAGCTTTACTGTAGCCTGATATTGAATGTTTGTACAGCTTGTACAGGATAGGTGGGAGCCATCGAAGCGTGAGCGCCAGCTTACGTGGAGGCACCCGTGGGATACCACCCTGGCTGTATGAACCTTCTAACCCAGGGCCGTGATCCGGTCCGGAGACAGTGTCAGGCGGGCAGTTTGACTGGGGCGGTCGCCTCCCAAAAGGTAACGGAGGCGCCCAAAGGTTCCCTCAGAATGGTTGGAAATCATTCGTAGAGTGTAAAGGCAGAAGGGAGCTTGACTGCGAGACCTACAAGTCGAGCAGGGACGAAAGTCGGGCTTAGTGATCCGGTGGTTCCGCATGGAAGGGCCATCGCTCAACGGATAAAAGCTACCCCGGGGATAACAGGCTTATCTCCCCCAAGAGTTCACATCGACGGGGAGGTTTGGCACCTCGATGTCGGCTCATCGCATCCTGGGGCTGTAGTCGGTCCCAAGGGTTGGGCTGTTCGCCCATTAAAGCGGTACGCGAGCTGGGTTCAGAACGTCGTGAGACAGTTCGGTCCCTATCCGTCGTGGGCGTTGGAGGTTTGAGAGGAGCTGTCCTTAGTACGAGAGGACCGGGATGGACACACCGCTGGTGTACCAGTTGTTCCGCCAGGAGCACAGCTGGGTAGCTACGTGTGGCAGGGATAAGTGCTGAAAGCATCTAAGCATGAAGCCCCCCTCAAGATGAGACCTCCCATCACGTCAAGTGAGTAAGATCCCTCAAAGATGATGAGGTAGATAGGTTCGAGGTAGAAGCGTGGTGACACGTGAAGCTGACGAATACTAATCGATCGAGGACTTAACTAAATCTAATGGAAAGATAGTCGTTGAATGATCTCTTATTTAGTTTTTAAGGTATGATCCATATTTTTTGATAAAAAGTACTTGCTTTTTTTACGAAAACAATTATAATAAGGCTTGTGCCTATTTTTTAGAACAATATAAACATCATGTCTGGTAGCAATAGCGGAGAGGTCACACCTGTTTCCATACCGAACACAGAAGTTAAGCTCTCCAGCGCCGATGGTAGTTGGGGCTTTGCCCCTGCAAGAGTAGGACGCCGCCAGGCATACTAAGAAAAACTGACCTTTTTTAAAATGGTCAGTTTTTTGTTGTTGTGAAAAGGAAATAATGAGCTATTTTTATATGATAGGAGCACTCTAGGTAAGTAGTGAAATAAATCAGGATCTTGTGACCTTAATCGGCCACAGTTAGGTCAATTTTCTCCTTTTGGAATAAACACTTGTGTAGACGAAATTTTCATACTATATAAGTATTTATTTTTAAGGTAGAATGAATTTAACTTATTAACTAAAGCAATGTAGGAATGTAAGGAGGGATGATCATTGAAAGAGATGGTGCACGAATTATTGGGTGATAACTTTTATATCATTTTGACACGTCTCCTGATAGCATTAGTTCTAGCAGGAGTAATTGGATTCGAACGGGAGTTGAAAAATCACTCTGCAGGTTTTCGAACACATATTTTAGTGGGTGTGGGTTCTTGTTTAATGATGCTGTTATCATTATTTGGTTTTGAAATGTTTCTAGAGGAATATGATAATATTCGTTTTGACCCTGCTAGAATTCCTTCTTATGTAATTAGTGGAATCGGCTTTCTTGGTGCTGGGACAATTATTGTTTATGGAGGAACGATAAGAGGATTAACTACTGCCGCTTCCATATGGACAGTTGCAGGTTTAGGATTAGTTGTTGGTGCGGGGATGTACGCAGCTGCAGTATTGACAACAGTAATTATTTTACTTAGTCTTATATTTCTCAATAATTTTGAACGTTTATTTCGACGTGGAAAAGCTCCCAATGTCATTCAAATTATTACTCTACCGGATGTTCGGATAAATGAGGTAGTTAAAGTATTTGATAAGTTCAATATAGCTATAAAAAAAGTTGAGGTATCAAAAATAGAAAATAATTTGCGAAATATCTTTATCGTTATGGAAACTAATCCGGAATTGGATCGGATTTCTTTATTTGACGAAATAGCTCATGTCGATTATGTAAAAAGTGTAACAGAGCTAACATAATCGCATAATTATCCTGCTAGTAGCGTGTATACTGGTAGGTTTTTTCAAGTAAATAAAAATTTATTTCACATTTAAGGTGCGCATTTCAAGAGTGATATGCCCGGGTTTAGCCTTTGTTAATTCTTATCAGTAGGGGATGAAGGAAAAGTCCTACTGATAGAAGTTTCACTTTATGCATCTTTTTTTTAGGATTTTCAAAAGGTATAAAACTATAGATATAAAGTTTCGTTTTTGCAGATAGGCGTAGCAAGACAATCTTCGGTTCCATAGGATTGATCGGCATCTTTTTTAATCTAACCTGTATTAGTGAGCAAAATCCCATCTTTTGTTGTAAGCAAAAATAGTATTTAAATATTCGTCTGTTGATATTTGGTTTCGTATTCGTGATTTTTGTCTAAAATAAACATATACAATGTATTTGCATCTTCATTAAATTCCCGTATAATAAGAGTATAGTCAAAGATAGTCAAAGTCAAAAGGATGAGGCTGAAGTAAAAGGGGGTGGGCATATGAGTAATATATCAGATATCATTGAGCGATATTTAAAAGAAATCCTTCAACAAAAAGGGAAAAATGTAATTGAAATAAAACGAAGCGAAATTGCTGACCAATTTAAATGTGTCCCCTCACAAATTAACTATGTGATTAATACTCGTTTTACAGTGGAAAAAGGGTATATAGTAGAAAGTAAGCGAGGCGGTGGCGGTTATATTCGAATTATCCGAGTGACTCATCAAGATGAGTCAAAGCTAATTGATGAAATCATTGAAATGATTAACCCTTCTGTTTCACAACAAAAAGCCTTAGGTGTATTAGAACGATTATTAGAAGAAGAACTGATCACAGAACGAGAAGCTAAAATTATGTTAAGTGCAATTAAGCGAAGTACGTTGGCGTTTAAGTTACCATTAAGAGATGAAGTACGTGCTCGTGTACTAACATCAATGTTAACGACACTCAAGTACCTAAATAAGTAAGGGGGGGTATAAATGGAATGTCAAGAATGCCATGAGCGGCCCGCGACAGTTCATTTTACACAAGTTATTCAAGGACAAAAAATGGAGGTTCATGTTTGCAAAGTGTGTGCAAAGGAAATGGGCTACATGAGTTACCCCGAAGAAGGACATTCATTGCATAATTTACTTTCCGGACTCTTTAATTTTGATACCTCTGGCTTAACTAAACCTCAAGGGAAAACCTATCAACAAATACACGATTTACAATGTCCTAAATGTGAAATGACATTTTCGCAATTTAAACAAGTTGGTAAATTTGGTTGTGCTGTTTGTTATGAAACTTTTAATGACAGGTTAGATCCTATTTTTCGAAGGGTGCATGCAGGTAATGTGAAGCATAATGGGAAAATACCAAAACGTCAAGGAGGATATTTGCATAAAAAGAAACAACTGGAGGACTTAAAAGCACATTTGAAGAAACTAGTAGAGAATGAGGAATTTGAAGAGGCAGCAAAAGTAAGAGATCAAATACGTGAATTAAGTCAGCAGGATGATTCAGAGGCAGGTGACCAAGCATGACGCTGCAACACTTTATGAACGAAGCAATTAGCCCCTGGATGCGAAAAGAAGGCCCCGATAGTGATATCGTATTAAGCAGTAGAATCCGGCTTGCGCGTAACTTTGCAAATGTCCCTTATCCCATTGCAGCCGATCCAAGTCAACTAGAGGAAATTCGTAGTTTTTTTAAAGAAAAATATGAAGGCAAATCTTTCGGAGCATACAAGAATTTTGCATTTCTATCCATTCGTGATTTAACCGTGATAGAGAAACGCGTTCTAGTCGAAAAGCATTTGATAAGCCCGTTACTGGCCAAACATTCTGAGTCTGCTGCAGCACTAATATCAGAAAATGAACAAGTGTCCCTAATGATAAATGAAGAAGACCATATACGCTTGCAATTATATGTTCCGGGTTTTCAGCTATCTGAAGCGTTGCAACAGGCTTTTGAAATAGATGATTGGCTGGAAGAAAAAATTAATTATGCATTTGATGAAAAGCGAGGATATTTAACAAGTTGTCCTACAAATGTAGGTACAGGGATGCGGGCGTCAGTTATGATGCATTTACCAGCACTAGTAGTAACGAAACAAATTAATCGCATGCTTCCAGCTATTAACCAGTTAGGCCTTGTAGTAAGGGGCATTTACGGTGAAGGTAGTGAAGCGCAGGGTAATATTTTCCAAATATCCAATCAAATAACGTTAGGAAAACCTGAAGCGGATATTGTAGCCGATTTGCAAAGTGTGGTAAAGCAATTAATTGAGTATGAGCGTTATGCAAGAGAACAGTTAATAAAACAATCAGGAGTTCAATTAGAAGATCGTATTTATCGTTCATACGGTGTTTTAGAGTATGCTCGAATCATCGAGTCTCAAGAGGCCGCTAGCTGCTTATCCAATGTTCGTCTAGGAATTGACTTAGGGTTAATAAAAAATATTTCACGAAATATATTAAATGAATTAATAATATTGACACAGCCAGGTTTTTTACAACAATATGCTAAAAAAACTTTAAATGCAAATGAACGTGACCAATTACGAGCATCACTTATTCGCCAACGCTTACAATTGGAGCAATAGCTAAGGAGGTAATTTTTATATGATGTCAGGACGTTTTACAGAAAGAGCGCAAAAAGTATTTGCACTAGCTCAGGAAGAGGCTGTTCGACTGGGTCATAACAATATTGGAACGGAGCATATTCTTTTAGCCCTTGTTCGTGAGGGAGAGGGTATTGCTGCTAAAGCATTGCAATCCCTAGGTTTGGAAGTTTCCAAAATACAGCAGGAAGTAGAGAAATTAATCGGTATTGGAAAGCAACCGATGCAAACAATCCATTATACGCCGCGGGCCAAAAAAGTAGTAGAGCTTTGTCAAGATGAAGCAAGAAAGCTCGGACACTCTTATGTAGGCACGGAGCATATTCTTCTTGGTCTCATCCGTGAAGGAGAAGGTGTTGCTGCTAGAGTTTTAAATAATTTAGGGGTTAGCCTTAACAAGGCGAGACAACAAGTGCTGCAGTTGTTAGGGAGCAATGAGTCGCAAGCAAATCGTCAAGGTCGTGGACAGCAATCAAATGCTAATACACCAACCCTTGATTCCCTTGCTCGTGATCTTACCGTTAGTGCAAAAGAGGGCAATATTGATCCAGTGATTGGACGTAGCAAGGAAATTGAACGTGTCATTCAAGTGTTAAGTCGACGTACAAAAAATAATCCGGTTTTAATTGGTGAGCCTGGGGTTGGTAAGACAGCTGTTGCAGAAGGGCTTGCACAACAAATTGTTAACAACGAGGTTCCGGAAACGTTACGGGATAAACGAGTGATGACACTTGATATGGGTACTGTAGTTGCAGGTACCAAGTATCGAGGAGAATTTGAGGATCGTTTAAAAAAGGTAATGGAAGAAATTCGCCAAGCTGGTAATATCATTCTATTTATAGATGAGCTTCATACTTTAATCGGTGCTGGCGGGGCAGAAGGAGCAATTGATGCTTCCAATATATTAAAGCCTTCGCTTGCCCGTGGTGAATTGCAATGTATTGGTGCAACAACGTTAGATGAATATCGTAAATACATTGAAAAGGATGCTGCTCTTGAGCGTAGGTTCCAGCCCATTCAAGTAGATGAACCTACTTTAGAAGAAACAGTACAAATTTTAAAAGGCTTGCGTGATCGTTACGAAGCGCATCATCGTGTGACGATTACCGATGAAGCTATTCATGCTGCAGTAAACCTATCTGATCGCTATATTACGGATCGCTTCCTTCCTGATAAAGCAATTGATCTCATTGATGAAGCTGGCTCCAAAGTGCGTTTGCGTTCTTATACGGTTCCGCCAAATCTAAAAGAGCTAGAACAGAAGCTGGAAGAGGTTCGCAAGGAAAAAGATGCTGCTGTACAAAGCCAAGAATTTGAAAAAGCTGCTTCACTTCGTGATTCAGAACAGCGGCTTCGTGAGGAAGTAGAGGAAACGAAGCAAAAATGGAAGGAAAAACAAGGCCAAATGGACTCAGAGGTCACAATTGAGGATATAGCAAGCGTTGTATCCATATGGACAGGAGTACCTGTTTCTAAATTGACGAAAGATGAAAGTGACCGCTTATTAAATCTAGAAAAAATCCTTCATAATCGTGTAATTGGTCAAGAAGAGGCCGTAAATGCAATCGCTAAGGCTATTCGAAGAGCTCGAGCAGGTTTAAAAGATCCGAAGCGACCAATTGGCTCATTTATTTTCTTAGGGCCAACAGGGGTTGGAAAAACAGAATTAGCCAGAGCATTGGCTGAGGCAATGTTTGCAGATGAGGATGCGATGATTCGAATTGATATGTCTGAGTATATGGAAAAACACGCAACCTCTCGCTTGGTTGGTTCTCCTCCTGGCTATGTTGGTTATGAAGAGGGCGGTCAGTTGACAGAAAAAGTACGTAGAAAGCCGTATTCCGTTGTATTGTTAGATGAAATTGAAAAGGCACATCCAGAAGTATTTAACATTTTATTACAAGTGCTTGAAGATGGACGATTAACTGATTCAAAGGGCCGTGTAGTAGACTTTCGAAACACTGTGTTGATCATGACATCAAACGTTGGAGCTAGTGAATTGAGGCGAAATAAATACGTTGGCTTTAATATTGGAGACGAAAACCAAGAATATAAGGATATGAAGGCAAAAGTCATGGATGAATTGAAAAAAGCCTTTCGCCCAGAATTTTTAAACCGTATTGACGAAACCATTGTGTTCCATTCCTTAGAGAAAAAGCATATGAAGAGCATTGTTATACTCATGATTGAGCAGTTACAGCGTCGTCTGAAAGAACAAGGGATTGAATTTTCGCTAACTGATAAAGCAATTGAAAAAATTGCTAACGAAGGATTTGATCCTGAATATGGTGCAAGGCCGCTTCGTCGTTCCATTCAAAAGAATATAGAAGATTTATTATCAGAGGAGCTTTTGAAGGGAACCATTGCTAAAGGGCAAAAAGTGAAGATAGGCTTGAATAATAAAGGGGCATTTATTATTCTTAAATAACCTTTATAACCAATAGATTAATAAAGTGAAACTTCTATCAGTAGGACTTTTCCTTTACCCCCTGCTGATAGAAGTAGAACAAAAGATAAAAACTCGGACTTCCTTGAAAAAGCACTTTTTTGCGTGCAATGGGTCGCTGTTCAAACTTCCTTATCCTTGAAAAACCGCGGTGTATTGCCTGCCGTAGTAACTCTGTCCTATCCATCCGAATGAATTGATCTTTAGGAGAACCGTTATCTCCCATTTAGACTTCTAGTGGAAATCTTATTGCATTTTATATTCCGGATAAACGGAAGTAGCTACACTAAGCCTCTTTATATAGCCTTCATTTTCCTTTTACAAAGAAGCCTTCAAATATCGGATGGAAATAAAAACCCCCTTAGAAAAAGAGGATGATCAAAAAGGCGGTCAAAATGATATAACGAATTTCTTGATGTGGTCAGAATCAAAATTTAAGCTGTATCAATGACGTAAATTTCTTAGAGCTTAAGTATTTGTTAACTAGGCGACTGTCTTATCAAAAGAATTAGTACTAGTCAAATATTCTTTATTGCCTAGGAAATAATATCCGTTTTTCCATGGTGGATAGCTTTATTGTAGCCGTCGTTTACTAATGCTCGAGGACTAGCAAAATTTGATTCTTTTCCTACGCTAATCGACATTGGTTCGAACCTAAAGGAAGGCCGACTAAAAGCCTGCTTGCCACCTAATCTTGGCTTACCCTTGTTTTAGAGGCATGTTTACTTTATCTCGAATATAAGGGGTCGTATTTTCCTCATCTATAAAATTTACTTATTATCTTCCGTTTTTTATGAGAGAAGCGGCTCCTAAACTCTCGATTCGTTCGCGTCGATAGTGACATGGAAGATGAAAGGCTATGATAGCGATGCATCGTACGTAGTAAAAGCGTTCTTCTTTTTCAAGAACAAGAAAACTTCGGTAGTGACACATAGTGGTTTTTTAAGGAAAAAAGCAATCCTTTAATGAAGTTACACGTATCTCACCAGAAGACATCGGATTTCGCTACCGGAGCGCCTTTGCTTTTGTTCTTTGCTTGCTTTTGGAGTTCCAGTTGCTAAATGTAAGCTTTTCGCTCGTTGACACTGCCTCAAACTTCGTGGCTCTTTTTGAACAAACATTATAATATAGAGAACGCCACTCCTATAGTGCTCCACGCTTTCCGCATAAAGAACATTAGAAAAACTTGGCTTGTCGCCAAGTCTTTAGCGAAAGCTGTAGCTTTTCTTATACTATAAACCGTAAAATTTTATACTTTCCTATAGTATAAAGAAAGTTAATTACACATTGCTTAGAAAATAAAGAGCTGGAGAATCGATTATCCAATATGACGGATAAGTAAAAACTCCTGGGTATGTAGAAACATTTTTTCTATACTAAAATATGTTAAACTTAATTTAATTAGAGAAAAAAGTAGTCAAAAAAATGGCAAAAATTTTTAAAAATGTGTTTCTCGACTATGTAACTAAAACATTCCGCTCATCCAAATCATCTTTAAATTATTGGTAATTTTCACCTTTTTAAAACAGAAATCAGCCTTTACTAGATGTTAAAATTATTCTTTGTCTCCTAGTTGCAATCCTGTTAAAAACGCATAAATACAACAGTAGCTCCTGAGAAATTGTGGCAGGACTATGGAATTTCGTAGCTAAATTGATAGGAACCTGTAACCTAATGATTGCCAAAATCGTATATAATAGATAAATGAAGGGGTAGTGAGTAAGTTGGCAAAGCGAAAAACGAAATTTGTTTGTCAGGAATGTGGCTATGAGTCAGCAAAATGGATGGGAAAATGTCCTGGCTGCAATAATTGGAATACATTCGTTGAGGAAGTTGAAATTACAGGTGGGAGACAGAGCCATGCGTTTCAAACGGGAAAAAGATCTGTTGGTAGACCTGAAAAAATAACAGCTATCAAAGCTCAAAAAGAACCAAGAATAACAACTGCAATGAAAGAATTCAATCGTGTACTTGGTGGTGGAATTGTTCCTGGTTCGCTCGTATTGATAGGCGGCGATCCTGGGATTGGTAAATCCACATTATTATTACAGATATCTTCGCAATTAGCAGATAAGCAATTGTCGGTATTATACATTTCGGGTGAGGAATCAACTAGACAGACAAAGTTGCGGGCTGATCGTTTAGGAGTGATAGCCGATTCCTTATATGTCTTAGCAGAAACAAATCTGTTAGACATCACGAATACAATTGAGGCAGTTAAGCCATCTTTTGTTGTCATTGACTCGATCCAAACCATTTTTCGTGAAGAGGTTTCTAGTGCTCCAGGTAGTGTTTCTCAAGTACGGGAATGTACAGCAGAGTTAATGAGAATTGCCAAAACGAACGGAATCCCAATCTTTATTGTGGGACATGTTACGAAAGAGGGGGCTATCGCAGGTCCTAGGCTGTTAGAGCATATGGTAGATGCAGTGCTTTATTTTGAAGGTGAACGTCACCATACGTATCGTATCTTACGCGGGGTAAAAAATAGATTTGGCAGTACGAATGAAATGGGAATTTTTGAAATGAAGGAAGAAGGTTTGCGTGAAGTTTTAAATCCTTCCGAAATATTTTTGGAAGAGCGTTCGCAAGGTGCATCAGGTTCGACTGTTGTTGCGTCAATGGAAGGAACAAGGCCAGTTCTTGTTGAGATTCAAGCGTTAATATCCCCTTCGGCATTTGGAAACCCACGTAGAATGGCCACTGGAGTTGATCATAACCGCGTTTCATTGTTGATGGCAGTGCTTGAAAAACGTGTAGGATTAATGCTACAAAATCAGGATGCATATATTAAGGTTGCTGGTGGAGTGAAGTTAGATGAGCCAGCCATTGATTTAGCCATTGCTGTTAGTATTGCTTCTAGCTTTAGGGATCAACCTACCAAGCCAGAAGATATTTTTATTGGAGAAGTAGGCTTAACTGGTGAAATTAGAAGGGTATCGAGAATTGAACAACGTATTCAGGAAGCGGCAAAGCTTGGCTTCAAACGAGTAATTTGCCCACAAAATAATGTAGGTGGTTGGACAATCCCCGATCAAATTGAAGTCATTGGTGTGGATTCTGTGCAAGAAGCGCTGCAAATCGGAGTAAGTAGATAAGATAATCTATAATTTTCACTGCTATTATATGATAATACAACCTATTACCAAATTTTTTACAGTAATAAAGAGAGCGGTATATGGAAGGTATTTCACTTTATTACTTTTTAAGGATTATTTTTTTTCATCCTAGGCAATAATATAAGTTAGGAGGTGGCATTGCTGATGAAAAAGATTGTTCATCTGTTTTTTATTATTTTAGGAGGCACCATCGGTTATTTGTATGTTCCGGTTATTTTAGCACTATTAAATATTGCCGATGTCAACTGGATATTATCCCCTTATGTGGGTATGATAACAGGTGCTATTATTTTCTTTCTCATTTCATATTGGCTTGTCGATTATATTGTAGGGTTTTTAAAGTGGATTGAAGAAGCGTTAATTCGTTTACCTGCGGGTGATTTATTTGCTGGAACATTAGGGCTGATGGGCGGTCTGGTAATTGCCTATTTAATTACCATTCCTTTAAGAGATATTAATATTAAGCTAGTTTCACAAGTTCTTCCACTATTTAGCACAATCTTATTAGGATATTTAGGATTTCAGGTCGGATTTCGTCGGAGAGAAGAATTTGTAAATATTTTAGCTCTGAATAAACGGGAAAAACGTAAGGCACCTGAAGCTGATAACGCATCACCAGTTCAGCCAAAAGCAAAGATTTTGGATACTAGTGTTATCATTGATGGTCGGATTGCTGATATTTGCCAGACAAATTTTTTAGAAGGAACGATTATTATTCCACAATTTGTACTTAGCGAATTGCAACATATTGCGGATTCTTCCGATGTATTAAAACGGAATCGTGGTCGTAGAGGTCTTGATGTGTTAAATCGTATTCAAAAGGAATTACCAGTAAAGGTAGAAATCTATGAAGGTGATTTTGAAGAGATTCATGAAGTAGATAGTAAATTAATTAAGCTAGCAAAAGTAATTGATGGAATTGTTGTAACCAATGACTTTAACTTAAATAAAGTATGCGATTTGCAAGGTGTGTCCGTTTTAAATATTAATGATTTGGCAAATGCGGTTAAACCAGTTGTATTACCAGGCGAAGAATTAGTTGTGCACGTTATTAAAGATGGGAAAGAACATAACCAAGGTATCGCATATCTTGATGATGGTACAATGATTGTTGTAGAAGAAGGCCGAGACTATATCGGAAAGACAATTGAAGTTCTAATAACAAGTGTGCTACAAACATCAGCCGGACGAATGATATTTGCCAAACCAAAATTACTTGAAAAAGCCCTTTAAAAGGGGTATAACTTATAGAGGATAGACAAAGTGATAACATCAATTGTTATCACTTTTGTTATACTATAAAGGAAAGTATAATTTGTATAGTGTAAAAGGAGTTAATCGACCTAAGGTTGGCTAAGATCGCAACATACTTTCAGACTTACTTATGCTTGTAAGATTAGATTAGGGAAGCCATCGTAGCCATTTCCTTTGTAAATGTTCGTAAAAGCGATTACGAGTCTGTCTCACATCCCGTGCATACTTTTAGTCTGATATATTTATTAGCATTTACATGAACTAGCAGTCATACTTCCTCCAGACTTTAGCACAGGCAGATGAGGGGTAAGCTGCATTTTACTAACTACCATGAAGATAGAGAGAATTCTCCGTGGTGGAAAGTCTTACTTTATAACAGAAAGGGGAAGAACCATGACAAATCAGGTTCGAGTACGCTATGCACCAAGCCCAACCGGCCATTTGCATATTGGAAACGCGCGTACAGCATTATTTAATTATTTATTTGCAAAGCATTTTTCTGGAAAAATGATTATTCGTATAGAGGACACAGATGAAAAACGAAATGTTGCTGGAGGTGAAGAAAGCCAGCTTAAATTTTTAAAGTGGTTAGGTATTGAATGGGACGAAGGAGCAGATATCGGCGGTGATTACGGCCCGTATCGCCAAATGGAACGGCTTGATATTTACAAAAAATATGTGGATGACCTCTTGGAAAGAGGATTAGCATATAAATGTTATATGACTGAAGAAGAGCTGGAAGCAGAAAGAGAACAACAGCGTGCAAAAGGACAAGTTCCAAAGTATTCTGGTGCACATCGGGATTTAACCGAGGAGCAAATAGCTGCATTTGAGCGGGAAGGACGTTTACCTAGTATTCGTTTTCGGGTTCCTGAAAATAAGACGTATATCTTTAATGACCTAGTTCGAGACAATATTACATTTGAATCTAGTGATTTTGGTGACTGGGTTATCGTGAAAAAAAATGGGATTCCAACGTATAATTTTGCTGTAGCAATTGATGACCATTTAATGGATATTTCGCATGTTTTACGTGGAGAGGAGCATATTTCAAACACTCCAAAACAAATGATGATCTATGAAGCATTTGGTTGGGAACCGCCTAAATTTGGCCATATGACTTTAATTCTTAATGAAGAACGGAAGAAATTGAGTAAGCGTGATCAGCATATTATCCAATTTATTGAACAATATCATGACTTAGGATACTTACCAGAGGCGCTGTTTAATTTTATTACATTATTAGGGTGGTCCCCAGTTGGAGAAGAAGAGATTTTTGATAAGGAAACATTAATTGACATATTTGATCCAAATCGTTTATCAACCTCAGCGGCGATATTTGACCGCCACAAATTAAAATGGATGAATAATGAATATATTAAAGCAGCTGATCTATCAAAAGTGATTGATTTAGCAATGCCGCATTTAGTAAAAGCAGGGAAATTATCTGAAGATATGGATGCTCAGACTAGAACTTGGGCAGAGAAGATCATTGCTTTGTACAAAAATCAATTACGATATGGAGCAGAGATTGTAGAATTAACCGACTTGTTTTTTACCAAAGATCTTTCTTTAGATGATGCTGCCTGGGAAGTGTTGCAAGGAGAACAAGTTCCAGAAGTATTACAAGTATTTACAGATAAGTTGATTCATTTGGATGATTTTTCTCAGGATAAGATTAAGGCTCAAATCAAAGCAACGCAAAAAGAGACGGGTCACCGTGGTAAAAAATTGTTTATGCCAATTCGGGTAGCGACTACTGGTCAAACGCATGGTCCTGAGCTGCCAGCGTCTATCGAACTACTTGGTAAAGATCTTGTGATTAACCGGTTGGATACCATTTTAAAAAAGCTTGAGGCTTAATGATTCACAACTTATAAAAAATGTAATATAGTATTACTACACAAATAAAAGAGCGTTGATGAGGGAAAGTAGGAAGCAAATCGCTTATACAGAGAGAATCGCCTTGGCTGGAAGTGATTTTAAGCATTGCTTTTGAAGTGCTCCTCGGAGTCCGTTATGGAAATGAGTACATAACGGCGGTACTTACCGTTATAAGCATGAAGTTGGAAGGAGACCATCTCCTTCAAACAGAGTGGAACCGCGCGAAACAAGCGTCTCTGAATCAAATATACAGAGGCGCTTGTTTTTACTTTTTTTAAGAATTTATAAAATTTGTTTATTGTCGTAATCCAGCTTTGCACTTGTCAGACTGACCAGCTGTTTACCTTCTTGTCTAGGAAATAATATCTGTTTCTGGTTAATTTTTTGAAACGTAGTATTGTCTAGCTTTAAACGCTCAAGTTGTAGCAAACTTCGCCATTTCTTCCTGCGATAACTCAACATCGGCTCGAATCTAAAGGAAGGCCTGCTAAAAGCGGGCTTGCCGCTCAGGCGTCGGCATACCATTGTTTTAGAGGCATGTTTCCTTGATCTTATCAGAAGCTCTCCAGTTTGGATGCCGCCTAACCAGGCATTTCTAGCTTTTGTTCTATGTAAAAACGGCTAAAAATGATTATCAAGCTAAGGAATTAAGGACTTTGTTTCATCGAGTGGAAGGCTTGCGAGGCCTTAGAAATAGGGGTGCTGGAAGAAAGCAATAAATAATATTTGATATACCATGTAATTGTTTTATATGTAAACATTAAATTTTCCGCTGCGTTATCTCAACGCCAGCAGCTACAATAATTTTATACATTCTAGGTACAGTAGTTGTACCATTATAATGGACTTAATAGCCCTTTTTAACATTTTCGTAAAAGTAAATATATAACGTTGAAGTTGTTTGTATAAGTATAGATGCAATAGCAGACTGCCTGTCATACTAACAAGGAATAAGTTAACGTCTATCCTGCATCTATAAAAGGTTTACTTTTTTGTTTTTTTACCATAAAGAAAAGGAGGTTAATCAAGTGGGAATATGGAAAAGAATGAAGGAAGATATGGATGTGGTGTTTGAACAAGACCCGGCTGCTCGCTCCTATTTTGAAGTTTTCTTAACCTATTCAGGACTACATGCCGTTTGGTGGCACCGAGTCGCTCATATGTTTTATAGGCGCAGAATGTTTTTTATTGCACGTGCAATCTCTCAGTTGAATCGTTTTTTAACAGGGATCGAAATTCACCCTGGTGCAATTATCGGTCGTCGTTTATTTATTGATCATGGAATGGGAGTTGTCATTGGAGAAACTTGCGAAATTGGTGATAATGTCACCATATTTCAAGGTGTCACTTTAGGTGGTACAGGAAAAGAAAAGGGAAAAAGACATCCCACCGTAAAAGACAATGCACTCATTGCTACAGGTGCAAAGGTTCTTGGTTCTATAACCATTGGCGAAAGCGCTAAGATTGGGGCTGGGTCTGTTGTGCTGAAGGATGTACCGGATCATGCAACCGTAGTAGGGGTTCCAGGAAAGGTAGTGAGGCAACGAGGGGAAAAAATTAGAAAAGACCTCGACCATCATAAACTACCTGATCCAGTTGCAAATCGTTGTGAGCATTTACAACAAGAGATTGATGAATTAAGGGCGGAAATAGCTGAATTAAAAGAAATAGTCAAAGGGAAAGAAGGGAATAGATACGATGTCTATAAAAATCTATAATACGATTACACGTAAAAAAGAAGTATTTACGCCTTTACAGCCGGGAAAGGTAAGTATGTATGTTTGCGGACCAACTGTATACAACTATATTCATATTGGTAATGCACGACCTGCCATTGTCTTTGATACGGTAAGACGTTATTTAGAATATAAAGGTTATGAAGTAGACTATGTGCTTAATTTTACGGATGTAGATGATAAAATAATTAAAGTTGCTAATGAACTTGGAAAAGAAGTGCCTGAGATAGCAGATCAATTTATTTCAGCTTATTTAGAGGATGTAGGAGCTCTAGGTGTAAAGAAAGCAACGCATAATCCGCGAGTGACGGAAGCGATGGATGATATCATTACCTTCATTCAATCCCTAATTGAAAAAGGATATGCCTATGAAGCTGACGGAGATGTTTATTTTAAACCGAGAGAATTTACTGGATATGGGAAGTTATCGCATCAATCCATTGATGAATTACATTCAGGTGCAAGAATACAAGTAGGTGAAAAGAAAACAGATCCATTGGATTTTGCGTTATGGAAGCAAGCAAAAGAAGGAGAAATTTCCTGGGATTCTCCATGGGGGGAAGGTCGTCCCGGCTGGCATATTGAGTGCTCTGCTATGGTTAAAAAATATTTAGGAGAAACGATTGATATTCATGCAGGGGGACAAGATCTTGCCTTTCCTCATCATGAGAATGAGATTGCTCAATCAGAAGCACTCACAGGAAAAACATTTGCTAATTACTGGATGCATAATGGTTATATTAATATTAATAATGAAAAAATGTCAAAGTCACTAGGCAATTATTTGCTTGCAAGAGATTTAATCAATAAATATGATCCTCAAGTTATTCGCTTTTTTATGTTAAGTGTTCATTATCGTCATCCGATTAACTTTACGGAAGAATTACTAGAGAGCGCAGAAAATAGCTTAGACCGAATAAAAACGGCCTATTTTAATTTGGAGCACCGGAAAACGTCTAGCCTTGATTTAGTAGATCATAAAGATGAATGGCTGGAAAAACTGGCTACATGGCGAGATCAATTTGAAGCGGAAATGGACGATGATTTTCATACAGCAAATGCTATTTCTGTTCTGTTTGAGGTTGCAAGGGAAGCCAACGTTTATGTACAAATGAAACAAACTTGCAGTCAGGTAATTGAGGATTTTCAAGACACCATTCGTTCATTTTTAAATATCCTTGGGATTGAGTTAAAAATAGAAACGGACTTGCTTGATGAGGAAATTGAGAAATTAATTGAAGAACGAAATGAAGCAAGAAAAAACCGCGATTTCGGGCGTGCCGATGAAATTAGAGATATGCTAAAAGCTAAAAATATAATTTTAGAAGATACACCTCAAGGGGTTAGATGGAAAAGAGGATAGAAATGGATGTTGATGTAAAACAAATGAAAAGCCTTGCTCTCGCTTACATGGGGGATGCTGTTTATGAATTGTATGTAAGGGAGTATCTTCTAAAACATGGTCAAGTAAAACCGCAGCAGCTGCATCAAAGAGCTATTAAATATGTATCAGGAAAAGCCCAGGCAGCTGTTGTGTTGCACTGGCTAAAATCGGGAACACTAACGAAAGAAGAAGAAAGGATAGTTACTAGAGGTCGGAATGCAAAATCCGGATCGATTCCCAAAAATCTAAATGTACAAATGTATCGTTATAGTACTGCGTTTGAAGCGTTGATTGGTTATCATTATTTACAAAAAAACGAGAACCGACTAATCCAGCTTTTACAACAGGCGGTGGAACAAACAGAAAGGAGTGAGCATGAGCATGGAGAAGGAACTAATTATCGGGAAAAACCCAGTCATTGAAGCATTAAAGTCAGGTAGATCTGTAAATAAAGTATTCGTATCCGAGCATTTAAACGCGAACGCTCAAGCAAAGATTTATCAGTTAGGTAAAAAGGCCGGAACGGTTGTTCAGAAAGTTCCAAAGCAAAAAATAGATCAGCTGACGGGTGGCAATCATCAAGGTGTTGTCGCTTATGTAGCACCATATGACTATGCTTCTTTGGACGAGCTATTTCAACGAGCAGAGCAAAAGGATGAAGCACCTTTCTTGCTTATTTTAGACGAATTGGAGGATCCGCATAATTTAGGGTCGATTTTACGTACTGCAGACGCGGTAGGGGCTCATGGTGTTATTATTCCAAAGCGGCGTTCCGTTGGCTTAACTGCAACTGTAGCTAAAACGGCGGCAGGAGCACTCGAACATGTTCCGGTTGCTAGAGTCACAAATATTGCTAATACTATTGATGAGTTAAAGGAACGACATATATGGGTGGTAGGAACTGAGGCAAATGCAAAAGAGGATTATCGACAGTTGGAGGGAACTTTACCGCTCGCTATCGTTATTGGTAATGAAGGAAAAGGAATGAGTCGATTAGTTCGAAAAAAATGCGATTGGACGGTTCGTTTGCCTATGAAAGGAAAGGTGTCTTCCCTTAACGCTTCTGTTGCCTGTAGTTTACTATTATACGAGGTCTATCGTAAAAGATACCCTTATGGTGAATAGTGTATGGTTGTTTTGATAGTGGATGGCTACAACATGATAGGAGCATGGGAAGAACTCCAAAAGTTAAAAGATAGTGATATTGGACAGGCTAGAGATCGTTTGATTGAATTAATGGCTGAATATCAAGCATTTTCAGGACATCGCGTTATTATTGTATTCGATGCTTACTATGTACGGGGCATAGCAAGTAAAATGAAGGCCTATAACGTAGAAATTATCTTTACAAAGGAAAAAGAAACAGCGGATGAATGCATTGAAAAATTAGTCAAGCAAATTAAAGATATCCGAACTCAAGTATATGTTGCTACTTCAGACTATGCAGAGCAGCGCACTATTTTTGCAAGTGGCGCACTGCGCAAATCAGCCCGTGAATTAAGCATGGAAATAAAAAATATAAAAAAGGATATAGATGCAACGATTAAGGACCATCACAAGCAAAAAGTACATACAAAACTCACGTTAGATGAAGAGACGTTAAGAAAATTCGAAAAATGGAGAAGGGGAAAATTGTAAATTTTATATAAATTTAGGCGAATACCACTCCTTCCAGTGTTGACGACTTTAAAGCGCTTCCTGTATAATAAGCTTTAAATTGAGTGCGGTGTAAGTCGGGGGGAGGGTCATCTTGGTGAATCTCAAACAGGAGATTAGCGATAAGCAATTAAACAGGCTGGATGATGAGGGGATTGTGCAGCTTATTCATCAAGGGAATAGCCGTGCCTTGGATTATTTAATACATAAGTATCGGAATTTTGTACGTGCGAAAGCGCGCACCTACTTCTTAATTGGTGCTGATAAAGAGGATATTGTGCAAGAGGGAATGATCGGTTTATATAAAGCTATCCGTGATTATGATGGAGAAAAGCTGTCATCGTTTAAGGCGTTTGCCGAGTTATGTGTAACAAGACAAATTATAACTGCAATTAAGACAGCGACAAGACAGAAACATATTCCTTTAAACTCTTATGTTTCTTTGGACAAGCCTATTTATGATGAAGAGACAGATCGCACCTTATTGGATGTGATTGCTGGTTCGAAGTCGATTGATCCACAAGAACTATTAATTAATCAAGAAAAATATGGCGACATGGAAATGAAATTATCGGAATTACTAAGTGAATTGGAGAAAAAAGTACTTCGACTTTATTTAGACGGTAAAACGTATCAGGAAATGTCAGTTGATTTAAAGCGACACGTAAAATCGATTGATAATGCACTACAACGAGTAAAGCGCAAGCTGGAGCAACTCATAGAAGGAACGGGAATTTCGTTATGAATTCATGTTTCAAAGGACTCAATTGAGTCCAAATGACAAAGCTGTAAGTTTTCCCATTTAGAAACAAGGATGGCGCTTATGTATTTAAGCCGTCAAATTTTATAAAGCAGTGAATGAGCTACTAAGCTAAATTTTATACATTTTAAAGTAACGAGAAATTTGTTACCCCATTTTAACATGTGACGATCATCTCGTTGTACTTATCCGTTGCAGATAAAGTGGAACTACATTGAAGGACTATAAAATTTTAGAGTTTATAGTATAAGAAAAACTAGGAGCTTTCGCTAAAGACTTGGGACAATCTAAGTTTTTCCAAAAAGAGTGGGATCAAGGCTAGGTTCACAGACGTCCTTGAAAAAGAGGTGCATTTTTACTTTATTCTAATGTATTGCATTCGAAGTTTCTCAATCTGAAAAGAAGGACGTTTTTTCTATGTGCGATATATCGAAGACGTAGTTTTCCTTGTCCTTGAAAAACCGCGGTGTAGGGCTGTCGTAACATACGCTGCCCTGTAGATTCAAATGAATCGGACATTTAGTCAGCAACCTCGTCTTTTTGTTTTTAAGACAGTAAAGTAAGATAGATTCAATGTCTTTATTTGGTATTATTGCAGTGCCGGCTCAACTTAGTATTAAAAATTATATATATTCTAATATATAAAATTCCATGTGTTACTTTTGTCTGACTTCTTAAACATCCTATATAGGGATACATTGACACATTTTTCTAACCATGCTAGAGTAAAATAGTAAAGAAAGCTCTCCAGTTTGAGGTGAGAGGATGAAAAAGAAAGTAACTTTAGCGTGTGCAGTGTGTGCTAGTAGAAATTATACAACGAGCAAAAATGTATCCACACAACCTGTACGGCTGGAAGTAAATAAATATTGTAAAGTTTGTGGGAAGCGTACGTTACATCGTGAAACAAAATAACAGTTTTGAGTTATGAGAGACGTAAAGAAAAATTGTTTTTAATATACAGCATCACTTTCATCTGCTATATGCGATGGAGGTCGTGATTTTCAGGTGTAGGGGGTACAAGCATGTTTCGTTTCTTGAAAAATGTTTCAAGGGAAATGAAGAAAGTTAGTTGGCCAAGTGGAAAAGAGCTTACTAGTTATACAATCACTGTTATTTCAACAGTAGCTTTTGTAGCCTTGTTTTTCTTTTTAATTGACCTTGGAATTACACAAATTTTGAATTTGCTTTAAGATAGATTGAATATTTACTTGTGAATTATGCTATAATGGTATGTAATAAGAGATTATTTAAAACCCGGTCACTATCGGGTTTTTTAAGTTGGAAGCGAATTTATCGTCGGTTAGCGCAGGAAATGGATAGATTAATCTAAAGGGAGGAAAGGACAAAACTAGTTGTCCAAATAACCATGGAAAAAAATTGGTATGTCGTGCATACTTACTCCGGGTATGAAAATAAAGTGAAAATGAATTTGGAAAAACGAGTGAAATCGATGGGGATGGAAGACAAAATCTTTCGCGTTATCGTACCAGAAGATGAAGAAACGGAAATAAAGAATGGGAAAAAGAAAGTAACCAAGAAAAAGTTTTTCCCAGGCTATGTATTAACTGAGATGATTATGACAGATGATTCTTGGTATGTCGTTCGTAACACCCCAGGAGTAACGGGATTTATTGGTTCCAGTGGCGGGGGAACAAAGCCAACCCCATTGCTGCCAGATGAAGTCGAAAGTATTTTAAAACGCATGGGCGTGGCGGACAAAACAGTACAATTTGACTTTGAGCTAAAAGAAAATGTACGTGTAACAGATGGTCCATTTACTGACTTTACTGGTACGATTGAAAATATTGATACGGACAAGCAAAAAGTGAAAGTGCATGTTAATATGTTTGGCCGGGAAACACCTGTAGAATTGGACTTTTCTCAAATTGAAAAGCTAGCATAGCTGATTTAGTTTGTGGAATAACCCCTTGCATTTTTTCATTATTCATGCTAAAATTCTTTTGTTATTCATGCATCTATCCATAGGCTAGAGCAAATAAGAGTGGGAGGGGAAATAAGAGCCCCTATTACCACATCACGGACTTTAAGGAGGTGTGTCTCGTGGCTAAAAAAGTGATTAAACTGGTAAAACTTCAAATCCCAGCTGGAAAAGCAAACCCAGCACCACCAGTAGGACCGGCACTAGGTCAAGCAGGTGTTAACATCATGGGATTTTGTAAAGAATTTAACGCACGTACGCAAGATCAAGCGGGTATGATTATCCCTGTTGAGATAACGGTATTTGAAGACCGTTCATTTACATTTGTTACAAAAACTCCACCTGCAGCTGTACTGTTGAAAAAAGCAGCAGGCATTGAAACTGCTTCAGGTGAACCTAATCGTAATAAAGTTGCAACAGTTAAACGCGATAAAGTGAAAGAAATCGCAGAAACGAAGATGCCTGATTTAAATGCTGCTGATGTAGAAGCAGCGATGCGCATGGTTGAAGGAACTGCACGTAGCATGGGCATTAACATCGAAGACTAATTGTTGCGAACTGGTAAATTAGCATGGATTTAGTAGATGCTAGTTCACTTTCGTTTTGTTGCCGATTAGTGTGTTAGAAGGATTAACTATACGTGGGTTGCGGTTGGAGTCTCCTCGCAACCTTTTTCGTGAAGATGGTAATTTAGCCCAATAGCTAGATTATCTTCTTAAACTTTATAAAAGCTGTGTGTGGCTTTTATAAGTGGGAGGTACTACCGTTATAACCACATTTGAGGAGGAAATAAAGATGGCTAAAAAAGGAAAAAAGCATCAAGAAGCTGCTAAGCTTGTTGATCGCACAAAAGCATATGATGTAGCTGAAGCAATTGCGCTCGTAAAAGAGACGGCAAAAGCAAATTTTGATGAAACAGTGGAAGCTGCTTTTCGTTTAGGTGTGGATCCTAAAAAGGCAGATCAGCAAATCCGTGGGGCGATGGTCTTGCCGCATGGAACAGGTAAAACACAACGTGTACTTGTTTTTGCTAAAGGTGAAAAAGCAAAAGAAGCTGAGGCAGCTGGCGCTGATTATATAGGAGATGCGGATTATATCAATAAGATTAACCAAGGTTGGTTTGATTTTGATGTTGTCGTAGCAACTCCGGATATGATGGCAGAAGTTGGTAAGTTAGGAAGAGTGTTGGGACCAAAAGGATTAATGCCAAACCCAAAAACTGGAACAGTCACATTTGAAGTTGAAAAAGCAGTTCAGGATATTAAAGCTGGTAAAGTAGAATATCGTGTTGATAAGTCTTCCAATGTTCATGTTCCAATTGGTAAAGTTTCGTTTGATGAGCAAAAGCTTATTGAAAACTTTGTTGCTATTACGGAGACACTTATCAAAGCGAAGCCACAAGCTGCAAAAGGAAAATACATGAAAAACGCTTCTGTGTCATCTACCATGGGACCGGGAATTCGCGTAGATGTTTCCAGCTTTGTACGCTAATTAGAAAAGTGTTGACTTTTTAGTGTTGTTTCGCTATACTTTGTTTTGTGAATAAAAGAATACGTTGTACCGTAGACAGCAGGGGCATTACACGCTTAATCATCCTGCCGAGGTTATTGATAATGATTTGGTAATATGGAATATTCCAATGATTATAAAGCTCTCATGTCTACGTGAGAGCTTTTTATATGCGTTCGTGCTGGCTAAGATTACGGTATATTATGTATTTTTCAGGAGGTGGAAGAATGTCTAAAGTTATTGAGCAAAAGAAGCAGTTAGTAGAAGAAATTAAAGAAAAATTTCTTGATAGCCAAACATCAGTAGTTGTTGATTACCGCGGTTTGGATGTTGCCGAGGTAACGGAACTACGCAAGCAACTGCGCGAAGAAGGTATTGATTTTAAAGTATACAAAAACACCATGACTCGTCGTGCTGCAGAAGCTGCAGAATTAAATGAACTAACGGAAACACTTGTTGGTCCATCCGCAATAGCGTTTAGTAAAGACGATGCAGTAGCTCCAGCTCGCATTATTAAGAATTTCGCTAAAGACCATGAAGCGCTTGAAATCAAAGGTGGCGTTATTCAAGGTAGTGTTGCTACACTTGATCAAATTAAAGAGCTTGCCGATCTTCCAAGCTACGAAGGTATGGTTTCCATGCTTCTTAGCGTACTTCAAGCTCCGATTCGCAACCTTGCTTACGTTACTAAAGCAGTTGCAGAGCAAAAAGAAGAACAAGGCGCATAATTTGCGTGTAACGGTATAAAAAATAATATTTTAGGAGGATTTTAATTATGACGAAAGAACAAATTATTGAAGCGGTTAAAGAAATGTCTGTATTAGAACTAAATGATTTAGTTAAAGCAATTGAAGAAGAATTTGGAGTAACAGCTGCAGCACCTGTAGCAGTAGCAGGAGCTGCTGGCGGCGGTGAAGCAGCAGAAGAACAAACTGAATTTGATGTTGTGCTTACAGAAGCAGGAGCTTCAAAAATTAAAGTTGTTAAAGCTGTACGTGAAATTACTGGCCTTGGACTTAAAGATGCAAAAGAATTGGTTGATAATGCACCAAAAGCAGTTAAAGAAGGCGTATCTAAAGAGGACGCAGAAGAAGTTAAAGGTAAGTTAGAAGAAGCAGGTGCAACTGTAGAAGTTAAGTAACTTGGTAAATAAACAGAGCTCGTCGTATCTACTGCGGCGGGCTCTCTACGTATCCTAGGTTTGACTTTGGCTGAAATCTTAGCCGACGATCATTCATCCCAACTATTTTAAATAACCTTCAATAATGAATTAAAGTAGGTGCCAAATGAGCGAGCATTACTTTTCACAAAAACCTCAAACAAAAAGTTCACCAAAGACATGGTATTACCAAACAAATGGAAAGCAATATACGTTTACCAGTGATGTAGGCGTATTTTCGAAAAGAGAAGTGGATTTCGGTAGCCGGCTTTTAATTGAACAATTTAAAGAACCAACTGTACCTGGAGATTTTTTAGATCTTGGTTGCGGCTATGGTCCAATTGGTATCCTCGTGGCGGATCGTTATCCCTCTCGGCATATGGTAATGGTTGACATTAATGAACGGGCAGTTAAATTGGCAGCGGAGAATGCTCGGCAAAATGGTGTAACCAACCTGACTTGTTTACAGAGCGATAAATTGGCAGATGTAAAAAACCGAACATTTGCAGCAGTTCTGACAAACCCCCCTATCCGTGCCGGTAAGCAAGTAGTACATGAGATGTTTGCAGAAGCACAGCAGGTAATTGTACAAGGTGGATCACTATGGGTCGTTATTCAAAAAAAGCAAGGTGCTCCTTCCGCAAAGAAAAAATTAGAGCAATTATTTGCCACTGTTGAGACGGTTGCTAAACGCAAGGGATATTATATTTTACGAGCGGATAAAGTTTGACCAAGAGAAGCTCTTATGGTAAGATAGGTAAATGCTAACATGGCGCTTATTATGTCAAGAGAATAATTGGTGAATTCAACAAGTATATTTCACCAAACTTCGGAAACAATGGTAAAATAGGGAAATTTCCTGCTTGTTTGAAAATATACCCCCACGGAGAGGTGTACGAAATGAAACCATTATTTTCTATCAACATCCATGCGATTAAAAGATACTTGTAATCCTTTTTTGGTTACAAGTTTGTTACTTATGCTTGCACATAATTTGTGAATCGAGCTAATACGAAAGGCCAAGGAGGCTTCTTGCTTCTAAATTGGCTGTTTTTATCCCGCATGTAAGGTGCCGTAAGACTCCCACTTCAAGAGCCTCCGAGTTGATACAAAAGGTCTAAGTGGGAGAAAACGGCACCTAAATGCCCGATTCGTTCAACTAACATTCCGTAGGAGATGGAAGAAAACTCCTACGGAATGAAGGTTCATTTTATACGTTAAAACGATATAGATTTTAGTTTAGAAGTTGATTCGACGACGTAAAGATTCTAATGTTTAGGATAAGTGAAGACTAGCAGGCGCCTACGCCAGAGGTTTGGCGCTTGCCAAGTTTTCCTTTATTATATTAAATTTCGCGTAGAATTACAATCTACGAAAAAGTATCATTTAAGGGGTGAAGCAGTTGACAGGACAACTAGTTCAGTATGGGCGGCACCGCCAGCGCAGAAGCTATGCACGCATCAGTGAAGTATTAGAGTTGCCTAATTTAATCGAAATCCAAACAGCTTCTTACGAATGGTTTTTAGAAGAAGGACTGCGTGAGATGTTTCAAGACATTTCACCAATAGAGGATTTTACAGGCAATCTATCACTTGAATTTGTTGATTACAGTTTAGGTGAGCCGAAGTATCCTGTAGATGAGTCGAAGGAAAGAGATGTTACGTATAATGCTCCACTTCGTGTGAAAGTTCGCTTGATTAATAACGAAACGGGCGAAGTAAAAGAACAAGAAGTGTTTATGGGTGATTTTCCATTAATGACAGATACAGGAACCTTTATTATCAATGGAGCAGAGCGTGTTATTGTTTCTCAGCTCGTACGTTCACCAAGTGTTTATTATAATGAAAAAATTGATAAAAACGGAAAAAGAGGCGTAGCTGCAACTGTTATTCCAAACCGTGGTGCGTGGTTGGAATTTGAAACAGACGCAAAAGATGTTGTCCATGTTCGGATTGATCGTACACGTAAATTGCCAATCACCGTACTATTACGGGCACTTGGATTTGGAAGTGACCAGGAAATCCTTGATCTTTTAGGTGAAAATGAATACCTGAAGAATACACTTGAAAAGGATAATACAGAAACAACAGAAAAAGCATTGTTAGAAATTTATGAGCGCTTACGTCCTGGAGAACCACCTACCGTAGAAAATGCAAGAAGCTTATTAATCTCACGCTTTTTTGACCCAAAACGTTATGATTTAGCACATGTAGGCCGTTACAAAATGAATAAAAAACTGCATATCAAAAATCGCTTGTTTAACCAAGTGTTGGCAGAAACAATTGTAGACCCTGAAACAGGCGAAGTGCTGGCAGAAAAAGGCGAGAGAGTTGAAAGAAAGCTATTAAATAAATTACTTCTATATTTAGACCGGGAAGAAGAGAAGCTTGGTCAAAAGGTAATCGATCCTAAAGGTGGCGTGTTAGATGACCCAATCGAGCTTCAGTGTATCAAAATTATTGACCCTACTGACCCAAGTGGCGAGCGGGTACTAAATGTCATCGGGAATGCAAATATTGAAAGTAGTGTAAAAAATATAACTCCTGCTGATATATTAGCTTCTATTAGCTATTTCTTTAACCTATTGCATCAAGTTGGCTATACAGATGATATTGACCATCTAGGAAATCGTCGTCTTCGTTCCGTAGGTGAATTATTGCAAAACCAGTTCCGTATTGGATTATCTCGAATGGAACGTGTTGTGCGTGAAAGAATGTCTATTCAGGATACATCCAGCATTACACCGCAACAATTAATAAATATTCGCCCGGTGATTGCTTCTATTAAAGAGTTTTTTGGCAGTTCTCAGCTATCCCAGTTTATGGATCAAACAAATCCACTGGCTGAATTAACACATAAGCGTCGACTGTCGGCACTAGGCCCTGGCGGTTTGACTCGTGAACGCGCGGGTTTTGAAGTACGTGACGTTCATTACTCACACTATGGACGTATGTGTCCGATCGAAACGCCTGAAGGACCAAACATCGGACTTATTAACTCCTTATCCAGCTTTGCTAAAGTTAATAAGTTTGGTTTTATTGAAACGCCATACCGTCGCGTTGATCCGGAAACAGGAAGAGTAACATCACATATTGATTACCTTACTGCAGATGAAGAAGATAGTTATGTTGTTGCTCAGGCTAATGCCAAGCTGACAGAAGACGGTTATTTTGCTGAAGAGGAAGTTGTAGCGCGTTTTCGTGGAGAAAACACAGTTGTTCCACGTGAAAAAATTGATTATATGGATGTTTCACCAAAACAGGTCGTTTCAGCGGCGACTGCGTGTATTCCGTTTCTGGAAAACGATGACTCGAACCGTGCATTAATGGGAGCAAACATGCAGCGTCAAGCTGTACCCCTATTACAACCAGAAGCTCCAATTGTCGGAACAGGAATGGAATATGTTAACGGGAAAGATTCTGGTGCAGCAATCATTTGCCGTCATGATGGAATTGTTGAAAATGTGGAGGCAAAGCAGGTACTAGTCCGCAGAACTTCTGTAGTAGATGGGAAAGAGGTTAAGGGTGACTTAGATCGATATAAACTACAAAAATATGTACGTTCTAACCAAGGAACTTGCTATAACCAACGTCCGATTGTACGTGAAGGCGAGCGTGTATCAAAAGGAGAAATACTTGCTGACGGTCCATCCATGGAAAATGGAGAACTCGCATTAGGGCGAAATGTACTCGTTGGATTCATGACATGGGAAGGCTATAACTATGAAGATGCCATTATCATGAGTGAACGCCTTGTAAAAGATGATGTCTACACTTCTATTCATATTGAGGAATACGAATCAGAAGCCCGTGATACAAAGTTAGGACCAGAAGAAATTACTAGAGATATCCCAAATGTTGGTGAAGAGGCTTTAAAGAACCTGAATGAATATGGAATTATTCGTATAGGTGCTGAAGTAAAAGACGGTGATATTCTTGTTGGTAAGGTTACACCAAAAGGAGTAACTGAGTTATCCGCAGAAGAACGGTTATTACATGCTATCTTTGGTGAAAAGGCACGTGAAGTTCGTGACACGTCTTTGCGTGTACCGCATGGTGCAGGTGGAATTGTGCTTGATGTAAAAATCTTTAATCGCGAAGACGGCGACGAATTATCACCAGGAGTAAATGAATTGGTACGTGTTTACATTGTACAAAAACGTAAAATTCATGAAGGTGACAAGATGGCTGGTCGTCACGGAAACAAAGGGGTTATCTCAAAAATCTTACCAGAAGAAGATATGCCTTTCTTACCAGACGGCACACCGATCGATATTATGCTTAACCCACTAGGAGTACCTTCACGAATGAACATCGGACAGGTGTTTGAATTGCATTTAGGTATGGCCGCACGTGCGCTCGGTATTCATATGGCAACACCTGTATTTGACGGTGCTACGGAAGAAGATGTGTGGGAGACACTTGAAGAAGCTGGTATGCCTCGGGATGCAAAAACCATTTTGTATGATGGAAGATCTGGGGAACCGTTTGACAACCGGGTGTCTGTTGGTGTTATGTATATGATAAAGCTTGCTCATATGGTCGATGATAAACTACATGCTCGTTCGACAGGTCCTTATTCTCTTGTTACACAGCAACCACTTGGAGGAAAAGCGCAATTTGGTGGTCAGCGTTTCGGAGAGATGGAGGTTTGGGCACTAGAAGCATATGGTGCAGCTTACACTTTACAAGAGATTTTAACTGTAAAATCGGATGATGTGGTTGGGCGTGTTAAAACATATGAAGCTATTGTTAAAGGTGACAATGTACCAGAACCGGGAGTTCCTGAATCCTTCAAGGTCTTGATTAAAGAATTGCAAAGCCTTGGCATGGATGTAAAAATGCTATCTAGTGAAGAAGAAGAAATAGACATGAGAGAATTAGAAGAAGATGATACTCACCATGCAAGTAAGCTAAATATAGAAGTTGAGGAAAAATAACAATTAACATGAAGCTGGTTGGCTCGATCTGTGGAGCTATCCGCCAGTATTCTACTGATGTACCAACCAGCTGTATACGTTAATCTATCTACAATAAGTATTATTACTGTAAAATAATTGCTCACTAGTTAGGTTTATCGAAAAACAAGTCGTTGGTAGTTTGCTAAAAACGGACACTAAAAGGGAGGTTGACCCCTTGCTAGATGTAAATAATTTTGAGTATATGAAAATCGGTTTGGCTTCGCCGGAAAAAATTCGTTCTTGGTCATATGGTGAAGTGAAAAAGCCAGAGACAATTAATTACCGTACATTGAAGCCGGAAAAAGACGGTCTATTCTGTGAACGGATTTTTGGACCACAGAAGGACTGGGAATGTCATTGTGGAAAGTATAAACGTGTACGCTATAAGGGTGTTGTTTGTGACCGCTGCGGTGTTGAAGTTACAAAGGCAAAAGTACGTCGTGAACGGATGGGGCACATCGAGTTAGCTGCACCGGTTTCTCACATTTGGTATTTCAAAGGTATTCCAAGTCGAATGGGACTGGTACTAGATATGTCACCTCGTGCATTAGAGGAAGTTATCTATTTTGCAGCTTATATTGTGACAGATGCAGGGGATACGCCATTAGAGAAAAAGCAGCTACTTTCAGAAAAAGAGTATCGAGCTTATTATGATAAATACGGTAAATCTTTTAAAGCTCAAATGGGCGCAGAAGCCATCCGTAAATTATTACAAGACATTGATTTAGACAAAGAAGTAGGATTATTAAAAGAAGAGCTTAAAACAGCACAAGGTCAGCGAAGAACCCGCGCAATTAAACGCTTAGAAGTACTTGAAGCTTTTCGTAATTCAGGCAACGAGCCTTCCTGGATGATTTTGGATGTCTTACCGGTTATTCCTCCTGAAATTCGTCCAATGGTTCAGCTTGATGGTGGTCGTTTTGCTACTTCTGACTTAAATGATCTCTATCGTCGTGTTATTAACCGAAACAATCGGTTAAAGCGGCTCTTGGATCTTGGAGCACCAAGCATTATTGTGCAAAATGAAAAGAGAATGCTTCAAGAGGCGGTTGACGCGTTAATCGATAACGGAAGACGTGGTCGACCAGTAACTGGACCAGGTAATCGACCATTAAAATCCTTATCCCATATGCTAAAAGGAAAGCAAGGTCGCTTCCGTCAAAACTTGTTAGGAAAACGTGTCGATTATTCCGGCCGTTCCGTAATTGTAGTAGGACCGCATTTGAAAATGTACCAATGTGGACTTCCAAAAGAAATGGCGTTGGAGCTATTTAAACCATTTATTATGAAAGAATTGGTAGCAAAGGGAATTGCACATAATATTAAATCTGCTAAACGGAAAATCGAACGTGTTCATCCAGAAGTATGGGATGTACTAGAAGAGGTTATTAAAGAGCATCCGGTACTGCTGAACCGTGCCCCTACACTGCACAGGCTCGGTATCCAAGCGTTTGAACCAACACTTGTAGAAGGGCGCGCAATTCGTTTACACCCATTAGTATGTACAGCATATAATGCTGACTTTGATGGTGACCAAATGGCTGTTCACGTGCCGCTATCAGCAGAAGCCCAAGCAGAAGCCCGTATCCTTATGTTAGCAGCACAAAATATTTTGAATCCAAAAGATGGTAAGCCAGTAGTAACTCCATCTCAGGATATGGTATTGGGTAACTACTACCTCACCCTTGAGCGAGAAAATGCAATAGGCGAAGGATCTATCTTTAAAGATGTAAATGAAGCGATTATTGCTTATCAAAATGGTTATGTGCACTTGCATACACGGGTTGCTGTTCACGCCTCAGGATTAAATAATGAAACATTTACAGAAGAGCAAAACTCTCAACTGCTTATCACAACGGTAGGCAAACTAATCTTTAATGAAATTTTGCCAAATTCCTTCCCATATATAAATGAACCAACAAAGGTTAATCTGGAAGATCGTACTCCAGAAAAATATTTTGTTGAAAAGGGAACGAATATTCCTGAGTTGATTCAATCACGTGAACTCATTAAACCATTTAAAAAAGGTTTTTTAGGCGATATTATCGCTGAAGTCTTTAAACGGTTTAAGATCAGTGAAACATCAAAAATGCTCGATAGAATGAAGGATCTCGGGTTTCGTTATTCTACGAAAGCAGGAATGACAGTAGGTATATCAGATATTGTGGTTTTAGCAGAAAAAGAAGAAATTCTTGATGAAGCACAAAAGAAAGTCGATAACGTATTAAAACAATTCCGTCGGGGTCTTATTACCGAAGATGAACGTTATGACCGAGTTATTTCGATTTGGTCACAGGCGAAGGATAACATTCAAGATAAATTGATGCTTTCATTAAGCAACAGAAACCCAATCTATATGATGAGTGACTCTGGTGCTCGTGGTAACGCATCGAACTTTACGCAGCTTGCTGGTATGCGTGGTTTGATGGCTAACCCGGCTGGTAAGATTATCGAACTTCCGATTAAATCAAGCTTTCGTGAAGGGCTAACCGTATTGGAATACTTTATTTCTACTCACGGTGCTCGTAAAGGTCTTGCTGATACTGCATTAAAGACAGCAGACTCTGGTTATTTAACTCGTCGTCTAGTAGATGTTGCACAAGATGTCATCGTTCGTGATGCTGATTGTGGAACAGATCGCGGTTTAACGGTAACTGCTTTACAAGATGGTGCAGAGTTGATCGAACCGCTTGTTGACCGTTTGATCGGCCGTACAGCATTTGAAGATGTAAAAGATCCAAAAACAAACGAAGTAATTGTTGCTGCAAATGAATTGATTTCAGAAGATCAAGCAAAGCGAATTACTGCACTTGGTATTGAAGAAGTTACGATTCGCAGTGCTTTTACATGTAATACGAAGCATGGAGTTTGTCAGAAGTGCTACGGTCGAAACCTTGCGACTGGTTCTGATGTAGAGGTTGGAGAAGCGGTAGGTATTATTGCTGCTCAATCAATTGGAGAGCCGGGTACACAGTTAACCATGCGTACCTTCCACACCGGTGGGGTAGCTGGTGATGACATTACACAAGGTTTGCCACGTATTCAAGAGCTGTTTGAAGCACGAAATCCAAAAGGGCAAGCGGTTATCACTGAAATTCATGGTACTGTCCAAGAAATTAAAGAAGTAAAAGACAAACAAGAAATTGTTGTAAAAGGTGAAGTAGAGGAGCGTTCCTACGCTGTTCCTTACAACGCACGTATGAAGGTAACTGTTGGTGATAAAGTAATTGCCGGTCAAGAACTAACAGAAGGTTCTATCGATCCAAAAGAATTACTTCGTGTCCAAGGAGTAGAAGGCGTGCAAAGCTACTTGCTACGAGAAGTACAACGGGTATATCGTATGCAAGGGGTTGAAATTGGTGACAAGCACATTGAAGTTATGGTACGTCAGATGCTTCGAAAGATTCGAGTAATGGATTCTGGCGATACAGATGTTCTGCCTGGATCATTATTAGAACTTCACCAGTTCAAAGATGCTAACCATAAAGTGCTTCTTGAAGGTAAGCAGCCTGCTATTGGAAAACCAGTATTGCTTGGTATTACAAAAGCGTCTCTTGAAACGGATTCCTTCTTATCAGCTGCATCCTTCCAGGAAACAACTAGAGTGCTTACGGATGCAGCAATTAAAGGAAAACGAGATGAACTTCTCGGCTTAAAAGAGAATGTTATTATTGGTAAACTTGTGCCGGCTGGAACAGGAATGCAACGTTACCGTAAAGTAAAACCTGCTACAGATGAACCAGTTGAAGCAGAACAGGCTGAAGAAACAGAAACTGTGCAATAAATAACTGGTGTTTGGTGGACTTCCATTGTACAAAAAGTGATGGTGGAAGTCCTAAGCCAGTTCATTTTAAAAAGAAATATGGTCATGAAACGGAAGCGTAAAAAATATGTAAATTGTGTTGACATTAAAAAAACAGAGTGGTAGAATATTCAAGGTGCTTCCGATATACTTGATGCTTTGGAGGATATGTCATGTCTTATGAAAAAGTAATACAAGTGAAGTCACGTGTAGTTATCGGAACCAAGCAAACACTTAAAGCTATGCATAATGGTGAAATAAGTGAAGTGTTTATTGCTGAAGATGCAGATAAACATATGACACAAAAAGTTGTACGTTTAGCTCAAGAGCTTAATATTCCGTATCAATATGTGGATTCAAAGAAAAAGCTTGGAGCTGCTTGCGGTATTGAAGTCGGAGCGGCTGCTGTGGCAATAGAGCATGGATAGTTTTAACGATTCATTCGTTGAAGCTTTGTTTTTTGCCAAAAGATGAACCACCTGGATGTGTGGGATTACAAGTTAAGCGTAAGAATGGGTTAAACAGATGATATAAAACGAGGAAAGGAGGAAATATAGAATGCCAACAATTAACCAGCTTGTTCGTAAAGGACGCGTAAGCAAACCAAAGAAGTCTGACTCTCCAGCTCTTAATAAGGGGTACAATAGCTTTAAAAAGAAATTCACGGATTTAAATTCTCCACAAAAACGTGGCGTATGTACTCGTGTTGGAACGTTAACTCCTAAGAAGCCAAACTCAGCGCTTCGTAAATATGCCCGTGTACGTTTGTCTAACAACATGGAAGTAACAGCATACATCCCAGGAATTGGTCATAATCTACAGGAGCACAGTGTTGTTCTTCTTCGTGGGGGCCGTGTTAAAGACTTACCTGGTGTACGCTACCACATCGTTCGTGGAGCATTAGATACAGCAGGAGTAGAAGGACGTCAACAAGGCCGTTCAAAATACGGTACTAAGAAGCCAAAATAATCTACAAGTGGTTGTTCAAAAAGAAGGTAAAAAGGACCGAGAACTTTGAGGAGGCGAAGTGTCGAGTGTAGCGCAGTGTATGCAGTACAGATACATGAGCACTAGTGAAGCATCCTTGAAACACATTCTCATGCAGGAAAAGGGGATATCCTTTTCCAAGGAACGGAGAAACAAGCCAACGCAGAAATTCGATGTGTCATTTTTAGTGCACTTATTGAACGACCTCAACAAGAATAATTATTTTCAGCAGAAAGGAGGAAGGACATATGCCACGTAAAGGACCAGTACCTAAACGCGATGTCTTACCAGATCCAATTTATAACTCTAAATTAGTGACTCGTTTAATTAACCAAATTATGGTTGATGGAAAAAGAGGTAAGGCACAAAAAATTCTTTATAAATCATTCGAATTAGTTGCTGAACGCAGCGGTCAAAATGCAATGGAAGTATTCGAGCAAGCTATGAAAAATGTAATGCCAGTTCTTGAAGTTCGTGCACGTCGTGTCGGTGGATCTAACTACCAAGTACCAATGGAAGTACGCCCAGAGCGTCGTCAAGCTTTAGGGTTACGCTATATTGTAAACTATGCTCGTCTGCGCGGAGAGAAAACAATGGAAGAACGTCTTGCCAATGAAATTTTAGATGCTTCTAACAACACAGGTGCAGCTGTTAAAAAACGCGAAGAACTGCATAAAATGGCAGAAGCCAACAAGGCATTTGCTCATTACCGCTGGTAAAATAAATCATATTTAAGTTAGAAAGGAGAAGAATACATGGCTAGAGAGTTCTCCTTGGAAAAGACGCGAAATATTGGTATTATGGCACACATCGATGCAGGTAAAACCACTACTACTGAGCGTATTCTTTTCTATACAGGACGTATTCATAAGATTGGTGAAACACATGAAGGTGCTTCACAAATGGACTGGATGGAGCAGGAGCAGGAGCGAGGAATTACGATCACTTCAGCTGCTACAACAGCTTCTTGGAAAGATCATCGTATTAACATTATCGATACACCTGGTCACGTAGACTTCACTGTAGAAGTTGAACGGTCTTTACGTGTACTCGATGGTGCAGTAACCGTTCTTGATGCTCAATCCGGTGTAGAACCACAAACAGAAACCGTATGGCGACAAGCAACAACATACGGTGTACCAAGAATTGTATTTATTAACAAAATGGATAAAGTCGGCGCTGATTTCCTATATGCAACTGGAACGCTGAAAGAACGTTTAGGTGCCAATGCTCACCCTGTTCAACTTCCAATTGGAGCAGAGGATGAATTTGAGGGGATTATTGACCTAATCTCCATGCATGCTTTCTTTTATGAAGACGATTTAGGTACTCACGCAGAAGAACGTGAAATTCCGGATGAATATAAAGAAAAAGCCGAAGAATTGCGTAACAACTTGGTTGAAGCAGTTTCTGAGCTTGATGAAGATTTAATGATGAAGTATCTTGAAGGCGAAGAAATTACAAATGACGAGCTGAAAGTAGCTATTCGTAAAGCAACGTTAAATGTTGAGTTTTATCCAGTATTTTGCGGTTCAGCATTTAAAAACAAGGGTGTTCAATTAATGCTAGACGGTGTTATTGACTATCTTCCTGCACCAACAGATGTTGCAGATATTGAAGGAATTGTGCCTGGTACAGAGGAGGAAACAACTCGCCCTTCTTCTGAAAATGCACCATTTGCTGCTCTAGCATTTAAAGTTATGACAGATCCATATGTTGGTAAGTTAACTTTCTTCCGCGTATATTCCGGAACGTTAGATGCTGGTTCCTATGTTTTAAACTCTGTGAAAAATAAGCGTGAACGTATTGGTCGTATCCTGCAAATGCATGCTAATTCACGTAAAGAGATCTCGAAAGTGCATGCTGGGGAGATCGCTGCTGCAGTTGGTTTAAAGGATACAAGTACGGGAGATACGCTTTGTGATGAGAAGAATCCAGTTATCCTTGAGTCTATGGAATTCCCTGAGCCTGTAATTGGTGTTGCAATTGAACCAAAAACAAAAGCGGACCAAGATAAAATGGGAATTGCTTTAGCAAAATTAGCTGAAGAGGACCCAACGTTTAAAACCGAAACAAATGAAGAAACTGGTCAAACCATTATCTCTGGTATGGGTGAACTCCACTTGGATGTTATTGTTGACCGTTTAAAACGTGAATTTAAAGTAGAGGCAAATGTTGGAGCTCCACAAGTTGCTTACCGTGAAACTTTCCGTTCTGCTGCCGAAGTAGAAGGTAAGTTTATCCGACAATCTGGTGGACGTGGGCAATACGGTCATGTTTG
Organism: Cerasibacillus sp. JNUCC 74; assembly: GCF_053667775.1. The sequence continues at coordinate 177,704 of NZ_CM132207.1, forward strand.
GATTAAATTTGAGCCAAACGAAGAAGGCGCTGGCTTCGAATTTATCAACAAAATTGTTGGTGGTGTTGTTCCTCGTGAATATATTCCATCTATTCAAGCTGGTATTGAAGAAGCAATGGAGAACGGGGTATTAGCAGGTTATCCGGTAATCGATATTAAGGCAACATTGTATGATGGTAGCTACCACGATGTAGACTCTAACGAAATGGCATTTAAAATTGCTGCATCCATGGCATTAAAAGCAGCAAAAAATAAATGTAACCCAGTGCTTCTTGAACCAATTGCTAAAGTAGAAATCGTTGTTCCTGAAGAATATATGGGAGATATCATGGGAGATGTTACATCTCGTCGTGGCCGTGTGGAAGGAATGGAAGCCCGCGGACCTGCCCAAGTTGTAAAAGGCTTTGTACCACTTTCTGAAATGTTTGGTTATGCAACAGCATTGCGTTCCAACACCCAAGGACGTGGAACATTCACGATGCACTTTGACCATTATGAAGAAGTGCCTAAGAGCATCGCTGAAGAAATTATTAAGAAAAATGCTGGCGAATAATTGATTTTTTAATTAATCTAAAGTATAACTTGTATTAAAGGCTAAGAAGTGATGAATAAGCATTGTTTCTGGCTAACTATAAAATTACAAAACACTTTCATTTAATTAAGGGAGGAACTATAAATGGCTAAAGAAAAGTTCGATCGCTCGAAAAGTCACGTTAACGTTGGTACAATTGGACACGTTGACCATGGTAAAACTACGTTAACTGCAGCAATTACAATTGTAATGCATAAGAGAAATGGTAAAGGTACGCAAATGGCGTATGACCAAATTGATAACGCACCAGAAGAAAAAGAACGTGGAATTACAATTGCAACTTCACACGTAGAATATGAAACAGAAACTCGTCACTATGCACACGTTGACTGTCCAGGTCACGCTGACTATGTTAAAAACATGATCACAGGTGCTGCACAAATGGACGGAGCTATTCTTGTTGTGTCTGCTGCTGATGGTCCAATGCCTCAAACTCGTGAGCATATTCTATTATCCCGTAACGTTGGGGTACCTTCTATTGTAGTATTCTTAAACAAAGTGGATATGGTAGATGATGAAGAGCTACTTGAATTAGTTGAAATGGAAGTTCGTGATCTTTTAACAGAGTACGACTTCCCAGGAGACGAAGTTCCAGTAATCGCTGGTTCTGCATTAAAAGCTATTGAAGGTGTACCAGAATACGAAGAAAAAATCGTTGAATTAATGAACGCTGTTGATGAGTACATCCCAACTCCAGAGCGTGATAAAGATAAACCATTTATGATGCCAGTTGAGGACGTATTCTCTATCACTGGTCGTGGTACAGTTGCTACTGGTCGTGTAGAACGCGGTGAAGTACGTGTTGGTGATGAAGTAGAAATCATCGGTCTAAACGAAGAAGCTGTTAAAACTACTGTTACTGGAGTAGAAATGTTCCGTAAGCTTCTTGATTATGCAGAAGCTGGAGACAATATTGGTGCATTACTGCGCGGTGTTGCTCGTGAAGATATAAACCGTGGACAAGTGTTGGCTAAACCAGGTTCTATTACTCCACACACTAAATTTAAAGCTGAAGTTTATGTGCTATCAAAAGAAGAAGGTGGACGTCATACTCCATTCTTTGCAAACTATCGTCCACAATTCTACTTCCGTACAACTGACGTAACTGGAGTAATTTCACTTCCAGAAGGAACGGAAATGGTTATGCCAGGAGATAACATCGAAATGACAGTAGAACTTATTGCCCCAATCGCTATTGAAGACGGAACTCGTTTCTCTATTCGCGAAGGTGGACGTACGGTAGGTTCTGGTGTTGTTACAGAAATTGTTGAATAAGAAATTGAAGATAATGTTAAAAACACAGGTGGCGTGACGACGCTATCTGTGTTTTCTGCATGTAATGGATCCGTTTCAATTGAAATCATAAGATGTAATCTATCGATATCTAAAAAAAGTGTAAACCCTCTTGAAATCACTAGTTAAAGTAAGTATAATGTATAAATGTGCAATCACATAGATTTTTCAAAAAAAGGTTGCAATGACTAGCCATATTCTATATAATGAGAATGTTGGTCATTAAAGGCGATGAAGTAGAAGGTTGTTGGCACACCCGGCCCCTTTGCCATGGCGGATGGTCAAGAAATTTCTGCAGAGTATGTCTATTTTAATATGGGCGAATAAAGGAGGGAAAATAATGGCAAAAGAAAAGATTAGAATCCGTTTAAAAGCTTATGATCACCGTATTCTAGATCAATCAGCTGAGAAAATTGTAAATACTGCGAAACGTTCTGGAGCTAAAGTATCAGGACCGATTCCATTACCTACAGAAAAATCAGTATATACGGTATTACGTGCGGTTCATAAATACAAGGATTCACGTGAGCAATTCGAAATGCGTACACATAAACGCTTAATCGATATTGTTAATCCTACACCACAGACGGTTGATTCATTGATGCGTCTCGATTTGCCATCTGGTGTAGATATTGAAATTAAACTATAATGATTGTTTTTAATAGGAGGTGTAACGGATGACGAAAGGAATCTTAGGTCGTAAAATCGGCATGACTCAGTTGTTTTCAGAGAGTGGAGAATTAATTCCTGTAACTGTAATAGAGGCTGAGCCGAATGTAGTATTGCAAAAAAGAACGATTGAAAACGATGGTTATGAGGCAATACAGCTTGGTTTTGCTGATGAAAAGGAAACACGTACAAACAAGGCGGAAAAAGGTCATGCTGAAAAAGCAAACACAACCCCTAAGCGCTACGTTCGTGAAATCCGTAATGCAAAGCTTGACGAATATGAAGTAGGTCAAGAAATTAGCGTTAGTGTATTTCAATCTGGAGATAAAGTTGATGTAACAGGAACAACGAAAGGGAAAGGATTCCAAGGCTCTATTAAGCGTCATAATCAACACCGCGGTCCAATGTCCCACGGTTCTCACTACCATAGAGGCCCTGGTTCTTTAGGTGCGGTAGATCCGATGCGTGTATTTAAAGGAAGACCACTTCCGGGACGTATGGGTGGAGATCAAGTAACTATCCAAAACCTTGAAGTTGTAAAAGTAGATGAAGAGCGTAACCTGCTATTAATTAAAGGTAACGTTCCAGGTGCAAAAAAATCATTCGTAAAAATCACGAGTGCGATCAAGGCTAACTAATCATACAGATGAAGGGAGGATATGTCATGCCTAAAGTAGCACTATTTAAACAAGACGGAGCTCAAGCTGGTGAAATGGAGTTAAACGATTCTGTATTCGGCATTGAGCCAAATACGCATGTTTTACATGAAGCAGTAGTAATGCAACGTTCTTCTATGCGTCAAGGAACCCATGCGGTAAAAAACCGCTCTGAAGTACGTGGTGGAGGACGCAAACCATGGCGTCAAAAAGGTACTGGACGTGCACGTCAAGGTTCTATTCGCTCCCCACAATGGGTAGGCGGAGGTACAGTATTTGGTCCAACTCCACGTAGCTACAGCTATAAATTACCAAAAAAAGTACGTCGTCTCGCATTAAAATCTGCGCTTTCATCAAAAGTAAAAGAAAACGACCTCGTTGTTTTAGAAAGTCTTACTTTTGATGAACCAAAAACAAAAGAAGCTGTGAAAATGCTTGAAGCACTAAAAATTGATAAAAAAGCATTAATCGTAGTTACTGAAAAAGATGACACAATTATTCGTTCAACTAATAATCTTCAATCTGTAAAAGTATTAACAGTTGAGGAAATCAATGTTCTAGACTTGCTTGGACATGACAAGCTGATCTTGACGAAGGATGCAGCTGAAAAAGCAGGGGAGGTGCTTGCATAATGAAAGATCCACGTGATATTATAAAGCGCCCTGTCATTACAGAGCATTCAGCTGATCTAATGGCAGAAAAGAAATACACATTTGAAGTCGCTCCAAAAGCGAACAAAACAGAAATTAAACAAGCTGTTGAACATGTGTTTGGAGTGAAGGTAGTAAAAGTTAATACAACGAATTTAAAAGGTAAATTCAAACGTATGGGCCGTTATGGTGGTTTTCGTCCAAATCGCAAGAAAGCCATTGTACAGCTCTCAGAAGATAGCAAAGAACTAGAATTCTTTGAAGCATAATTAACAAGATTTCGTGAAGGAGGGAAAAAAGATGGCGATTAAAAAGTTTAGACCAACGTCCAATGGTAGACGTAATATGTCCGTATCTGATTTTGCAGAAATTACAACAGATACGCCTGAAAAGTCCCTATTAAGCCCTTTATATAATCGAGGCGGTCGAAACAATCAAGGGAAATTAACTGTTCGTCATCAAGGTGGCGGTCATAAGCGTCAATACCGTATCATCGATTTCAAACGTGATAAAGATGGTATACCAGGACGCGTTGCTACTATTGAATATGATCCAAACCGCTCAGCAAACATTGCATTAATTCATTATGCTGATGGAGAAAAACGTTATATTTTAGCTCCGAAAGGTTTGAAAGTAAATCAAGAAATTGAATCTGGTGAGAATGCAGACATTAAATTAGGAAATGCGCTTCCTTTAGCAAATATTCCAGTAGGTACAGTCATTCATAATATCGAGTTAAAACCAGGACGCGGAGGACAGCTTGCTCGTTCTGCGGGTGCAGAAGCTCAAGTTCTAGGTCGCGATGGAAAATACTCCTTGGTTCGCTTAGCTTCTGGTGAAGTTCGTTTGATTTTATCTACTTGTCGTGCAACGGTAGGGCAAGTCGGTAATATTGAACATGAACTCATCCGTATCGGAAAAGCAGGTCGTTCCCGCTGGTTAGGCAAACGCCCTACAGTTCGTGGGTCTGTTATGAACCCTAATGATCACCCGCACGGTGGTGGTGAAGGACGTGCACCAATTGGACGTAAGTCACCAATGTCACCTTGGGGTAAACCTACACTTGGTTACAAAACGCGTAAACGCAACAAACCAACTGATAAGTTTATCGTTCGTAAACGTAAAAAATAATCAAAAAACAGTGGCGGGAAAACAGCCCGTCTTTCCAATCCGAAAGGAGGTTAATCCATGGGTCGCAGTTTGAAAAAAGGACCTTTTGCAGATGACCATTTATTGAAGAAAGTTGAAACGTTAAATGAAAGTGACAAAAAGCAAGTTATTAAAACTTGGTCACGTCGTTCTACTATATTCCCTACATTCGTTGGACACACGATCGCTGTGTACGACGGACGCAAACATGTACCAGTTTATATTACGGAAGACATGGTCGGTCATAAACTAGGAGAATTCGCGCCAACACGCACCTTTAGAGGGCACGGCGGCGATGATAAGAAAACAAAACGCTAATGAGAGGAGGCACATATCATGCAAGCTAAAGCCGTTGCAAAATCGGTTCGTATTGCTCCTCGTAAAGTACGTCTAGTCGTTGATCTTATTCGAGGAAAAAGTGTAGGTGAAGCAATTGCGATTTTACGTCATACACAACGCGGTGCTTCTCCAATTGTAGAAAAAGTATTAAATTCTGCAGTCGCAAACGCAGAGCATAATTATGAAATGGACACGGATAATCTGATTGTTTCTGAAGCATTTGTAAACGAAGGTGTTACGTTGAAACGTTTCCGTCCGCGTGCACAAGGTCGTGCAAGCAGAATTAATAAGCGCACAAGCCACATCACAGTTGTGGTAACAGAAAAGAAGGAGGGATAGTCAGTGGGTCAAAAAGTAAATCCAAACGGTCTTCGTGTCGGTATCATTAAAGACTGGCAGTCGAAATGGTACGCTGATAAAGACTATGCAGACTTACTACATGAAGATATTAAAATTAGAGAATATCTAGAAAACCGTTTAAAAACATCTGCTGTTTCTTCAATTGACATTGAACGTGCAGCAAATCGTGTTAATATCACAATTCATACTGGGAAGCCTGGTATGGTAATTGGTAAAGGCGGTTCAGAAGTAGAATCATTACGCAAAGCTTTGAACAGTTTAACCGGCAAGCGGGTTCATATTAATATTGTAGAAATTAAAAAAGTTGATCTTGATGCAAGATTAGTTGCTGAAAATATTGCTCGTCAATTAGAAAATCGTGTTTCATTCCGACGTGTACAAAAACAAGCCATTCAACGTACTATGCGTGCTGGCGCTAAAGGGATTAAAACACAAGTATCTGGACGTCTAGGTGGAGCAGATATTGCTCGTGCGGAACACTATAGCGAAGGAACAGTACCACTACACACGCTGCGTGCTGACATCGATTACGGTACAGCAGAAGCTGACACTACTTACGGTAAGCTAGGTGTCAAAGTGTGGATTTATCGTGGTGAAGTCCTTCCAACTAAAACTGATAAATAAGGAAGGGGGCACTGCATTATGTTAATGCCTAAACGTGTAAAATATCGTAGACAACATCGTGGAAAAATGAGAGGCCAAGCTAAAGGCGGTACAACAGTATCTTTCGGTGATTACGGTTTGCAAGCAATAGAAGCATCATGGATTACAAGCCGTCAGATTGAGGCTGCTCGTATTGCAATGACCCGTTACATGAAGCGTGGCGGTAAAGTTTGGATTAAAATCTTTCCTGATAAACCATATACTGCAAAGCCATTGGAAGTACGAATGGGTTCCGGTAAAGGTGCTCCAGAAGGATGGGTAGCAGTAGTTAAGCCAGGGAAAATCATGTTTGAAATCGCAGGTGTATCAGAAGAAGTTGCTCGTGAAGCGTTGCGTCTTGCTTCTCATAAGCTTCCGATTAAAACTAAATTTGTAAAACGTGAAGAAATTGGTGGTGAAAGCAATGAAGGCTAATGAAATTAGAGAACTAACCACTGCCGAAATTGAACAAAAAGTTAAATCGTTAAAAGAAGAATTATTTAATTTACGCTTCCAGCTTGCAACTGGACAATTGGAAAACACTGCTCGCATCCGTGAAGTAAGAAAATCAATTGCTCGTATGAAAACTATTGTACGTCAACGTGAATTGGGCGTAAATAACTAGAAATCTCGAGAGGAGGTTAGCCTCAAAATGACTGAACGTAATCAACGTAAAGTATACACTGGCCGTGTAGTTTCCGATAAAATGGATAAAACCATTACGGTATTAGTTGAAACATACAAATTTCATAAGCTATACGGAAAACGTGTAAAGTACTCTAAGAAATTTAAAGCACATGATGAAAATAACCAAGCAAAAATTGGTGATATCGTGACAATTATGGAAACCCGTCCGCTATCAGCTACCAAGCATTTTCGCTTAGTAGAAATTGTTGAAGAAGCGGTAATTATCTAATAAAATTCGCTCGGAAGGTATCTGAAGGGAGGTCACAGCGTTATGATTCAACAAGAGAGTCGTTTAAAAGTTGCAGATAACTCTGGTGCTCGTGAATTGTTAACCATTAAAGTATTGGGCGGATCAGGACGAAAAACAGCTAATATCGGTGATGTTGTTGTTTGTACGGTGAAAGAAGCAACACCAGGCGGCGTTGTCAAAAAAGGCGATGTTGTTAAAGCTGTTATCGTGCGTTCGAAATCTGGTGCACGCCGTAAAGATGGATCATATATTCGTTTTGATGAAAATGCAGCGGTAATTGTTCGTGATGATAAAAGTCCAAGAGGAACTCGTATTTTTGGACCAGTCGCACGTGAATTACGTGATGCAAAGTTCATGAAAATCGTATCTCTTGCTCCAGAAGTATTATAATAGTGTGTTCAAATAGAGGATAAAAAGGTTTGAGAATTTCATGACGGTGCCGTTTTGAGAAGCTAGCGTGTATAAAGTTAAATACATGGGAGCGGAGAAACATGGCAACGATGAATGAAGCGTCGTTTTTATTTGACTTTTTGAACATGCTTTATGAGCTAAAAATTAGCCTTGTTAGGAGGTGCGTTAAGCATGCATGTAAAAAAAGGTGATAAAGTCAAAGTTATTTCCGGCAAAGACCGTGGAAAAGAAGGCACAGTTTTAGAAGCATACCCGAAAAAAGAACGAGTGCTTGTTGAAGGCATTAACATGATAAAAAAACATGCCAAACCTTCTCAGGAGAATCCACAAGGAGGAATTCTGAACCAAGAAGCACCAATCCATGTTTCTAACGTAATGCCGTTAGATCCTAAATCCGGTGAACCAACCCGTGTTGGCTATGAAGTGCGTGATGGAAAGAAAGTCCGCATCGCTAAAAAATCCGGTAAAGCGTTAGATAAATAGGTTTAGCGAAAGGAGGGCGACATGATGAATCAACTGAAGAAAAAATATCAAGATGAAGTAATACCATCGTTAATGAAAAAATTTAACTATAAATCTGTAATGCAAGTACCAGCAATCGACAAAATTGTAATTAATATGGGTGTTGGTGACGCAGTACAAAACTCAAAAGCTTTGGACAATGCTGTTGAAGAGCTTGCATTAATTTCTGGTCAAAAGCCTGTAATTACACGTGCAAAAAAATCAATCGCTGGTTTTCGCCTTCGTGAGGGAATGCCGATCGGTGCGAAAGTAACCCTTCGCGGTGAGCGTATGTACGATTTTTTACAAAAGCTAATTGCTGTATCACTTCCACGTGTACGTGACTTCCGTGGGATTTCTAAAAAAGCATTTGATGGCCGTGGAAATTACACATTAGGTATTAAAGAACAGCTAATTTTCCCAGAAATTAATTATGATAAAGTTAACAAAGTCCGCGGTATGGATATTGTTATCGTGACAAGCTCCAACACTGATGAAGAAGCTCGTGAACTTCTGACTCAGCTGGGCATGCCTTTCCAAAAGTAAGCGAAAGAGCGAATACAAGGAGGGAAAATAGTGGCTAAAAAATCAATGATTGCAAAACAAAAACGACCACAAAAATTTCAAGTTCGTGAATATACACGTTGTGAGCGTTGTGGACGTCCACATTCTGTAATCCGTAAATTTAAACTTTGCCGTATTTGTTTCCGAGAACTTGCCTATAAAGGTCAAATTCCTGGTGTCAAAAAAGCAAGCTGGTAAACCCCTATTCGGGAAGGAGGTAATGATAAATGGTTATGACAGATCCAATTGCAGATATGCTTACTCGCATTCGTAATGCTAATATGGTAAAACATGAAAAGTTAGAACTTCCAGCATCTACTATGAAAAAAGAGATTGCTGACATCCTGAAGCGTGAAGGCTTCGTTTCTGACTATGAGCTTGTGGAAGACAACAAGCAAGGCATTCTTCGTATATTCCTTAAGTATGGTGCAAACGAGGAGCGAGTAATTACAGGTATTAAACGTATAAGTAAACCAGGACGCCGTGTATATGCAAAAGCAACGGAAGTACCTCGAGTACTAAACGGTTTAGGAATAGCTATCGTATCAACATCTAAAGGAGTGCTTTCCGATAAAGAAGCACGTGCACAAGCTGTTGGTGGCGAAGTAATTGCATATGTCTGGTAATTGAGTATTAAATGTTGAGGAGGTGTATGGAATGTCTCGTATAGGACTTAAACCAATCGAAATTCCCCAAGGTGTAGAAGTTAAACTTGATGGTAATGTCGTTACTGTAAAAGGCCCTAAAGGTGAATTATCGAGAGAACTACATCAAGATATTAAAGTAAATATAGAAGGAAATGTGGTTACGTTAGAACGCCCAAGTGATCACAAAGACCACCGCGCATTACACGGAACTACCCGAAGCCTGATCAATAATATGGTTGAAGGTGTAAGTAAAGGATTTGAAAAGTCACTTGAAATTATCGGTGTTGGTTATCGTGCGCAAAAACAGGGAAACAAAGTAGTTATCAATGCTGGTTTCTCTCATCCTGTTGAAATCGAACCAATCGAAGGCATCGAAATCGACGTACCAAAAAACACACAGCTTATCGTTAAAGGAATTGATAAGGAGCAAGTGGGAGCAATTGCATCCAAAATCAGAGCAATTCGTCCGCCTGAGCCTTATAAAGGTAAAGGAATTCGTTACGAAGGCGAATATGTACGTCGTAAAGAAGGTAAAACTGCCAAGTAAGACTAGGTAGCAGAAAGGAGTGACCTAAGTGATTACAAAACCTGATAAAAATGCGGTACGTAAAAGAAGGCACGCTCGTGTTCGTAAGACAGTTCACGGTACAGCACAGTGTCCTCGTTTAAACGTCTACCGTTCAAATAAACACATTTATGTACAATTAATTGATGATGTAAGTGGAACTACACTTGCAAGTGCTTCTACCAAAGATAAAGAACTAAATGTAACTGGATCTACTAGCAATGTAGAAGCAGCAAAAAAGGTCGGAGAAATGATTGCTAAACGTGCTCAGGATAAAGGTTACAAATCGGTTGTCTTTGACCGCGGAGGCTACCTTTATCATGGACGTGTGAAAGCTTTAGCAGATGCTGCAAGAGAAGCAGGTCTTGAATTTTAATCGATAAAGGAGGGACATACATGAATAAAAACATTGATCCGAACAAGTTAGATCTTGAAGAGCGTGTTGTTGCGGTTAACCGTGTTGCAAAAGTTGTAAAAGGTGGACGTCGCTTCCGCTTTGCAGCTCTAGTGGTAGTCGGAGATAAAAATGGTCATGTAGGTTTTGGTACAGGAAAAGCACAAGAAGTACCAGAAGCAATTAAAAAAGCAGTTGATGATGCAAAGAAAAATCTAATTACCGTACCAATCGTTGGAACTACAATTCCACATGAAATTCATGGTCAGTTTGGTTCAGGTAATGTATTATTAAAACCAGCAGCAGAAGGTACTGGAGTTATTTCCGGTGGTCCGGTACGTGCTATTTTGGAACTTGCTGGTGTAGGTGATATCTTAACAAAATCATTAGGTTCAAACACACCGATTAATATGATTCGTGCTACTTTAAACGGATTATCAAACTTAAAGCGCGCAGAAGATGTAGCAAAACTACGTGGAAAGTCAGTAGAAGAATTGTTAGGATAAGGAGGGAACTGTTATGTCTAAAAAATTAGAAATCACCCTCACGCGCAGTGTTATTGGTGGAACAGAAGTACAAAGAAAAACTGTTCAAGCATTGGGACTAAAAAAAATTCGACAATCGGTTGTTCATGAAGATACACCAGCTGTTCGCGGTATGGTTAACAAAGTATCTCATTTACTAACGGTTAAAGAAGTTTAATTACGAAATAAGCGTAAAGAGGAGGTGCTCGCATGAAACTTCATGAATTGAAGGCAGCAGAAGGTGCACGTAAAAATCGTAATCGAGTAGGCCGTGGAATGTCATCAGGCAATGGAAAAACATCCGGACGAGGACATAAAGGACAAAAAGCTCGTTCTGGAGGTGGCACTCGCCCAGGTTTTGAAGGTGGTCAAATGCCACTATTCCAACGCCTGCCTAAACGTGGATTTACAAACATTCATCGTAAAGAGTTTGCCATTGTTAACGTCGATACGTTAAACCGTTTTGAGGATGGTACTGAAATCACACCTGAGCTATTACTGGAAGAAGGCGTAGTTAGTAAATTAAAAGCTGGTATTAAAGTACTAGGTAATGGAACGATTGAAAAGAAACTAACAGTAAAAGCTCACAAGTTCTCTGCTTCAGCTAAAGAAGCAATTGAGGCAGCGGGCGGACAAACAGAGGTGATCTAATGTTCCGTACAATCTCCAATTTTATGCGCGTAGGTGATATTAGACGGAAAATAATTTTCACATTATTAATGTTAGTTGTCTTCCGTCTTGGTACATTTATTCCTGTGCCTTTCACAGATAGGCAAGCAATTGATTTTATGAACTCGCAAAACGTATTTGGCTTTTTAAATACGTTTGGTGGAGGAGCACTGAAAAACTTCTCGATCTTTGCCATGGGAATTATGCCGTATATTACCGCCTCCATTATTATGCAATTACTGCAAATGGATGTTGTGCCAAAGTTTACGGAATGGAAAAAACAAGGAGAAGTAGGCAGAAAGAAATTAGCCCAGATTACACGTTATGGTGCAATCGTGATCGCATTTATTCAAGCAATTGCGATGTCAATAGGGTTTAATACAATGGCAGGCGGTATGTTAATCGCTGATCCTGGTCCGATGAAATTTGCTGTTATTGCCATTGTTTTAACAAGTGGGACAGCATTTTTAATGTGGCTTGGTGAACAGATTACTGCAAATGGCGTAGGTAATGGAATCTCGATTATCATTTTCGCTGGTATTGTAGCAGCAGTACCAAACGGTATCAAGCAGCTATATAGCCAGTATTTTATAAACCCTGGCGATGATCTGTTTATTAATATTGTAATTGTCGCCTTAATTGTCTTGGTAGTTATTGCAGTAACAGTTGGTGTAATTTTTATTCAACAAGCACTGCGTAAAATACCGATTCAATATGCGAAAAAACTTGTTAACCGTTCTCCGGTAGGGGGCAACTCTACTCATTTACCATTAAAAGTAAATAGTGCTGGTGTCATCCCGGTTATCTTTGCAATTGCATTTATTATGGCACCAAGTACAGTTGCTAGCTTCTTTGATGGAGATATTGCCGCGACGATTCAACGGATCTTTAATTATACAGAGCCAATAGGTATGGGAATTTATGTCGTACTGATTATTGCTTTTACGTATTTCTACAGCTTTGTTCAAGTAAATCCGGAACAAATGGCAGAGAATTTACAAAAACAGGGCGGCTATATTCCTGGAATTCGACCAGGTAAAAATACGGAAACCTATTTAACAAGAGTTCTGTATCGTTTAACGTTTGTAGGGGCATTATTTTTGGCAGCTGTAGCTGTATTGCCTATTGCTCTTGGTAAAATGGCTAGCCTACCGCAATCCGTACAAATTGGCGGAACGAGCTTATTAATTGTTGTTGGTGTAGCTCTGCAAACAATGAAGCAATTAGAAAGCCAGCTGGTGAAGCGTCACTATAAAGGTTTTATTAAGTAATTTTGCTGAAAACGAGAGCGAGGGGAAATCTGTTGAATTTAATTTTAATGGGTCTGCCAGGTGCCGGTAAGGGTACGCAGGCTGAAAAAATAAACGGAAAATATAACATCCCTCATATTTCAACAGGAGATATGTTCCGTTTAGCTATTAAAGAGGGAACAGACCTAGGTAAAAAAGCAAAAGAGTATATGGATCAAGGGGAGCTTGTTCCAGATGAAGTTACAAACGGCATCGTCAAAGAACGTCTAAGCAAAGACGATTGCAAAAATGGCTTTTTATTGGACGGTTTTCCACGGACGATCGCTCAAGCAGAAGCGTTAGAAAGCATAGTAAAGGATATCAATCAATCCATTGATTACGTCATCCATGTAGATGTACCAGAAGGAAAATTAGTGGAGCGTCTAACTGGTCGTAGAATTTGTCCAACATGCGGAACAACTTATCATGTAGTTTATAACCCGCCAAAAAAAGACGGGATCTGTGATAAAGATGGCTCAGCTTTAATCCAACGGGATGATGATAAACCTGAAACGGTTAAAAAACGTCTATCTGTAAATATAGAGCAAACGAAGCCGTTATTAGACTTTTATCATGATAAAGGTTATCTAGTAACGGTAAATGGCGATCAGGAAATCAATCAAGTGTTTCAAGATATCCAAGCAAAAATAGAAAAATAGTATCTTTTAACTGGAAAAGGTGCATTTTTACTGTTGAAAAGTTATAATTAGTCGTGAGTATCATGTGACTATTGATATAAACTTGAATAAATGTGACACAGGATAAAAGTGAGTAAGGTAACTAATCCTTTTGTTCAAAAGGAACCATATAAACTATAGCCTAAGTGAAGGTGATCGCTTGTTGAAGGAAGATGATTCGATTCCGCTGATAGGTCAAGTTGTTCGTATTATGCAAGGACGTGATGCGGGTCAATACGCAGTCGTTATTAATTTAGTCGATGATAAGTATGTCTTGCTTGCAGATGGGGAAAAACGTAAATATGATCGACCAAAGAAAAAGAATCTTCATCATATCGAGTTAATGGATTATATTTCTCCAGAAGTCCAAAACAGCCTTCTAGAAACTGGTCGTGTCACAAATGGTAAATTGCGATTTGCCATAGCAAAATTTGTCAATGAAGTTGTGACTGATTTGAAGAAGGGAGATCAACACGATGGCGAAAGACGATGTAATTGAAGTGGAAGGAACCGTAACTGAAACGCTACCTAATGCGATGTTTAATGTCGAATTAGAAAATGGTCATACGGTATTAGCTCATGTATCTGGTAAAATACGTATGCATTTTATTCGCATTCTTCCTGGCGATAAAGTAACGGTTGAACTTTCTCCGTATGATTTAACAAGAGGACGAATTACGTACCGTTATAAATAAGTGAGCTCCGATATTAAAGGAGGTAAAGATGATGAAAGTCAGAGCATCTGTAAAACCCATTTGTGAAAAATGTAAAGTCATTAAACGAAATGGAAAAGTAATGGTGATTTGTGAAAATCCGAAGCATAAGCAAAAACAAGGATAATAAACAGGAGGTGTTAAAACTTTATGGCACGTATTGCAGGTATTGATATTCCACGTGATAAACGAGTAGTCATTTCCTTAACGTATATTTACGGAATTGGAAAAAAGACTGCACAGAAAATCCTTAAAGAAGCAGGCGTTTCTGAAGACACTCGAGTACGGGATTTAACAGAGGACGAATTAGGAAGAATTCGTAAAGCAGTAGATGAGTATACAATAGAAGGGGATCTTCGTCGTGAAGTTTCTCTAAACATTAAGCGTCTTATTGAAATCGGCTCTTACCGTGGTATTCGTCATCGTCGCGGTCTTCCGGTTCGTGGACAAAAAACAAAAAATAATTCACGTACACGCAAAGGCCCGCGTCATGCGATTGCTGGGAAAAAGAAATAAAAGCTAAAGGAGGTTAACAACTAATGGCACAAAAATCAACCGCGCGTAAACGCCGTGTGAAAAAGAATATTGAGTCAGGTGTAGCACATATCCGTTCTACCTTTAACAATACTATTGTTACCATTACGGATATGCAAGGTAATGCGATTGGCTGGAGTTCAGCTGGTGCGCTTGGCTTTAAAGGCTCAAAAAAATCTACGCCTTTCGCTGCACAAATGGCAGCTGAAACTGCTGCTAAATCTGCACTTGAAAGTGGTATGAAGACACTTGAAGTAACAGTTAAAGGACCAGGTGCTGGACGTGAAGCAGCTATTCGTTCACTTCAAGCAGCAGGATTGGAAGTTACAGCTATTCGTGATGTAACTCCAGTACCTCATAATGGTTGTCGCCCGCCAAAACGTCGTCGTGTATAATTTTACCGTATATAATTTGTCACCCTGTCTATAATGGGTTATGATAGCTAAAAGTCTAAAGGTCGTACTCTTTAGTGAACAGCATCCATGAGACAAGAACGTACGAATGAATAACAGGTAGTGCAGAAACGCCAACTGCCTATTTGGGGAATTTCGGTTAGACATATGGTCTAACCGGGGTTTCGACGTTTTAAAGGAGGGTTTTAAGGAATGATCGAAATTGAAAAACCAAAAATTGAGACGGTAGAAATCAGCGATGATGCTACATTTGGAAAATTCGTAGTCGAACCGCTTGAACGTGGATATGGTACCACTCTAGGAAACTCCTTGCGTCGTATCCTACTATCCTCACTTCCAGGTGCTGCTATTACATCAGTTCAAATTGATGGAGCGCTTCATGAGTTTTCAACAATTGATGGTGTTGTTGAAGATGTGACAACGATTATTTTGAATCTGAAAAAACTGGCTCTAAAAATTTACTCCGATGAGGAGAAGACATTAGAGATTGATGTGCAGGGAGAAGGAAAAGTTACGGCTGCAGACCTAACGTATGATAGTGATGTAGAAGTATTAAATCCGGATTTGCTAATTGCTACATTAAATAGCAAAGGCAGCTTGCATATGAAAATGACAGCAGAACGTGGACGCGGCTATCGTCCTGCTGAAGCAAACAAACGTGATGATCAGCCAATCGGTATGATTCCAGTTGATTCAATCTTTACGCCAGTCTCTCGTGTAACCTATCAGGTGGAAAATACACGTGTAGGCCAAGTAGCCAATTATGATAAATTAACATTGGACGTATGGACAGATGGAAGCATTCGCCCTGAAGAAGCTGTTTCTTTAGGAGCAAAAGTTTTCACCGAGCATCTTAATATTTTTGTGGGATTAACGGATGAAGCAAAGAATGCTGAAATTATGGTTGAAAAAGAAGAAGATCAGAAGGAAAAAGTGATGGAAATGACCATTGAAGAGCTTGATCTTTCTGTTCGGTCTTATAACTGTCTAAAACGTGCTGGAATAAATACAGTGCAAGAACTAGCAAATAAAACAGAAGAAGATATGATGAAAGTGCGCAACCTTGGTCGCAAGTCCTTAGAAGAAGTAAAGTCAAAGTTAAGTGAACTTGGACTTAGTTTGCGTAATGATGACTAATCATATTTGACCACCATAAATAAGCAAATTAAACATCGGAAAGCGGTGTTTGCATATACGAATAACCCATTCATATTAGCCGGCTGCTTCATTCTTTACATCATTTTCCGTTTCACTTAGAGCAAGAGAGATAATTCCGTTTCTGAGGAAGAAAAAAGGTGTACGGTTAAGAGGAGTTTTTGGCATGAATGCCTTAAAAGGCTATAAGTTTCTGGTTGAATGGTTTTTAAGTCATCAAAGAAAAGGAGGGATAGTCCATGGCTAGAAAATTAGGTCGTACAACCGATCAGCGTATGGCTTTGCTTCGTAACCTTGCTTCTGATTTAATTGTATATGAACGGGTTGAAACAACAGAAGCAAAAGCAAAAGAGCTAAAATCTGTCGTTGAAAAAATGATTACATTGGGCAAGCGTGGAGATCTTCATGCACGTCGGCAAGCAGCAGCCTTTTTATACAATAAAGAAGCCAATGAAAATGATAATGTGATTCAAAAACTTTTCAATGATGTGGCTCCGCGTTATGAAGATCGTC
Organism: Cerasibacillus sp. JNUCC 74; assembly: GCF_053667775.1. The sequence goes on from NZ_CM132207.1 coordinate 194,560, forward strand.
AAGGTGGATACACACGTGTTCTTAAATTAGGTGCTCGTCAAGGTGATGGAGCCAACATGGCCATCATTGAACTAGTGTAACTCGGAAAAAACACCTAGTTCATGTAACTACAACGTCAAGGGCAGGACTGAATCTCTTCTACGAGGTGCATCCAAGCCCTTTTTTTGCACCTTAAGAAACGATATTATTTTTTTGAAGTATACTACACAAGTTGATCATCTGCGCCACCGTTGGTGTAGACAAGCTTTCGTCTGTGATAATCTTTGACTTGTACTATAGGAAAGTATAAAACTTTAGGGTTTATCATGTAAGAAAAACGATAGCTTTCGCCATAAACACTTGGCGACAAGCCAAGTTTTCTATTGGACAGTGTTAAGAGTTGCTTGTCCACGCAGGTGGATGTCAGATATCTATGTAGCAATACTAAGTAAGTGAGACTAAGTAAGTGAGACTAAGTAAGTGAGAGCTGATATAAAAATCGGATACTTTACTTCTTTTGTTTACTAGTATACCAAATTCCCAAGGATAGGAGATATAGGAGGAGTAATAGATGAGCAATAAATTGGTTGAGTTTAGAAATATATCATTTCGATATGGAGAAGAGCAGCCTTGGGTATTAAAAAATTGCAGTTTTGAGATCTATGAAGAGGAATGGGTAGCCATTATCGGCCATAATGGATCCGGTAAATCAACCATCGCAAAACTTATGAATGGATTGTTGTTTCCTCAAGAAGGAGAGATTTATATTGATGGCAAGCTTGTTCAAGAGGAAACGATTTGGGATATCCGAAAAGATGTAGGGATGGTATTTCAAAATCCTGATAATCAATTTGTTGGAACGACTGTACAAGATGATGTTGCATTTGGCATGGAGAACCGAGGCTTTTCAAGAGAAGACATGCTTACCCGTATAGAAGACGTGCTTGATGCTGTTCGTATGCAAGATTATCGTTTAACAGAACCTCACCGTTTATCTGGTGGACAAAAACAGCGTGTTGCCATAGCAAGTGTCTTAGCTGTATCGCCAAAAGTTCTCATTTTGGATGAGGCAACAGCCATGCTTGATCCAAAAGGAAGAAAAGAAATAATGGCGACCGTTAAAGGGGTCCAAGAGAAAAACAATGTAGCGTTACTAACAATTACGCACGATTTACAGGAAATAGTTCAAGCAGACCGCGTTATTGTTATGAATGAGGGTGAAGTTTGGCAGGAAACTACGCCAAGAACGCTTCTTTCTCAACAACAGGAGTTGCGGAAAATCGGTTTGGATGTACCGTTTATCGCAACCTTAGCTAATGAATTAAAACAAGCGGGTATTCCGATTAGTCAGGAACCATTAAATCATGAAGAAATGTTGGAGGAATTATGGACATTATATTCAAGAACGTAGGCTATACATATCAGCAGAATTCGCCATTCGCTCATAAAGCTATCGATCAGTTGAATTTTCATATTCCTTCAGGTACATTTGTCGCCATTGTTGGACATACAGGTTCAGGAAAGTCGACATTAATACAGCATCTAAATGGTTTACTTCAGCCCACAGAAGGAGAAGTATGGATAGGTGATTATCACTTAACCCCTGACAAGAAGCCAAAGGATATGAAAATGTTGAGAAGTAGTGTTGGCGTTGTATTTCAATATCCGGAGCATCAACTGTTCGAAGAAACAATCGCTAAAGACATTAGCTTTGGTCCGAAAAATTTTGGTGTTGGGGATAGCGAAATACAAAAGCGTATTAATGAGGTGCTGCCAGCAGTCGGGTTAACGGAGGACTTTTTAGAACGATCTCCGTTCGATTTAAGCGGTGGACAAATGCGGAGAGTTGCAATTGCAGGTGTATTGGCGACCAAGCCAAAAGTGCTTGTTCTCGATGAGCCTACAGCAGGACTTGATCCCCGAGGGCAAAGGGAAATGATGGATATGTTCTATGAAAGGCATCAAAAGGAGAAGCTGACGACGATATTAGTTACACATAGTATGGAGGATGCAGTTACCTATGCCGACCATGTTATCATTCTGAACAAGGGAACAAAATATATGGAAGGTAAGCCGGAAGAAGTTTTCGTACAAAAAGCAGCATTACAGAAAGTTCAACTTGATGTTCCAGAAATAGTAGCATTTCTAGATCGGTTTATTAAAAGATTCGGTGTAAGCATTCCTTTTACCCGTCAGACAGAAAAAGAGCTTGCTAGTACGATAGCAAACGTGATCAAGGAGGGAAAAGTCCATGAATAATGCTATTGTTATTGGACAATACGTACCAGGGAATTCCCTTGTTCACCGACTTGATCCACGAACAAAAATCACCATTATTTTTATCTTTGTGTTTATTGTATTTCTAGCGAACAATGTTTGGAGTTATGCCATACTTACTACCTTTGCTTTAGCTAGTATGTTTACATCACGAGTACCGATCCGATTTATTTTAAAAGGTCTCATGCCTGTGTGGTTTTTAATTATTTTTACATTCTTGCTTCACATCATTATTACGAAGGAAGGTACACCCGTTTTCGAGATTTTTTCCTTTACAGTCTATTCAGGAGGCCTTATTCAAGGGTTTGCTATTTCGATGCGCTTCTTTTTGCTTATTTTAGTAACCTCGCTTTTAACACTAACGACAACACCGATAGAAATAACCGATGCGATCGAAAGCCTTCTGCACCCATTAAAAAGAGTGAAGTTTCCTGTACATGAGTTGGCATTAATGATGTCTATTTCATTGCGGTTCATACCGACATTATTACAGGAGACAGAAAAGATCTCTAAAGCGCAAGCATCACGAGGAGTGGACTTTCGGACGGGACCGATTAAGGATAGGGTACAGGCTGTCGTACCATTACTTGTTCCATTATTCGTCAGTGCCTTCAAACGTGCTGAGGAACTCGCTATGGCAATGGAAGCTAGAGGTTATCAAGGTGGTGAAGGAAGAACCAAACTGCGTGAATTAAAATTCGGCAAACTTGATATCATCATTTATATATTATTTATGACAGTTATTATTGGATTAATCTTGACAAGAAATTAGGTGAGAAAGGGCAATAAAATGGAAAGATTGAAATGCACCCTTCAATATGACGGCTCTTTTTTCTCTGGTTTTCAAATACAACCGGGAAAACGTACGATTCAAGGAATAATAGAAGATGTTTTAATGAAAATGCATAAGGGAAGGCATATCCGGATCCATCCATCTGGGAGGACGGATGGAGGGGCTCATGCCATCGGTCAAACCATTCATTTTGATTCGCCTTATGACATTCCCTTAAATAATTGGAAGCAAGCACTGAATACATTACTCCCTGATGACGTTTACGTTAAAGAGGTAGAGACGGTTCAAGATACATTTCATGCAAGATACGATGTCGTTGAAAAGGAATATCGCTATTACGTGTTAAATGAAGCCGAACCTAATGTGTTTAAACGTAATTATGCATATTTTTTCCCATATGTTTTAGATATTTCTTCTATCCAACAGGCGTGCCGCTATTTTGAGGGGACCCATGATTTCACGACCTTTTCTTCTGCAAAAGCAGAAACAAAAGGGAGCAGAGAAAGAACGCTGTATCAAGTGTCTTGTGAAAAAAGAGGATCAGAAATCGAATTTATCTTTCGAGGAAATGGTTTTTTGTATAATATGGTACGCATTATCGTTGGATTCTTACTAGATGTGGGCCAAGGGAAGAGAAATCAAGACGAAATAGAGGAATTGTTTGCAAAAAAGGATAGAAGACTAGCAGGTGATACTGCGCCGCCACAGGGGCTTTATTTGTGGCGTGTGACGTATTAAAGGAAGGACAAGTACAAAACCCCTTTAAAGGGTTGAAAAAGCTTGTAAAATGAATATGAGCGATACACGTACTGTATAAATTGTAAGAAGAATAAACGTGTATGTACGTGCTCGTGCTCAAAGGATAAAGAGGAACGAGGTCGGTACAGAACAACGCAATGACCACCTTGAAAAGAAAAACATCACTTCTATGAATGATGTGTCACTATTAAAACCTTTTCTTGTCCTAGAAAAATCATTGTGTAATGCTGTAAAGCTACTTTTGTTAATAAAAAAGAAAAGTCTTTTCTACATGTGGTGTAATGCTGTCGACGGATTTGCTTGTCGGGGTTACAAAGCAGACACTAGTATGTCCAGTGGCTGTGGCTGCAAAGTACGAAGCCCGAGGAAGTACTTTTTAATAAACAGAAGGCTTGTATATGGACGCTTTATCCCGCATGAACGGTAGTAAGGACCTCCGCTTTCATGCTACGAACTGAAATCTAGGAGGATAAGTGGAGGAGCCAACTGCAAGTCAAATGTCCGATTCTGTTCAGAGGCTTTTAGGTCATACTCTTGCGTACTAACATCAGGTGGGGGAAAAGAACCCCTCTAATTGAAGATCCACTTTATAATGGAAATACAAAAGAAATTCACGGAGGTTATTTTTGAAGGACTTTTGTTTAAAAATCCTGGTAATAAGGACGCTTCGAAATTCTATGTACGTTAGAACGTATAAATGTTTAGTCTTGAATTTCATTCAACAGAAATTTTTATGTATTAAATGCAATTAAGGCTAGCGTCTGCCTTTGCTTACCACTAGCTAATTTTTCTTTATTGACTTGTTTCTGTGCTCCTTGGAAATGAAGAACACTTTTCCTGCGTGGGAATGAGTCCAAGGAAGCTATACTAGTACTTCATGTATCTAACAAAAGATCTTCTACTAAAAGTGCTCACGTCCTGTGGGCAACGTAGAAGGCATTATGTCCTATACAGCCCGTTATCAAAAATTGCGTCGCCTCGAACTTTGATGCAAAGGGATGTGTTAGTGTCGCCGCCGTAACAGGGCAAGGAATCTATGTCAGCGACGCATCGCACGCAGAAAAAGTATATTGCTTTTTCAAGACCAGCTATAAAAAGTCAAGGTAAAAATGGAGTGATTTTTGAGATTATAATAAAAGACTCCGATTAAAATTAAGCATACCAAATAAGCCTTCATTAATTTTTTAAAAAAGAAAGCTTAGATTAATTTATTATTAATTATTATTTGGTCTCGGTTCATAAGGTTTTTTATCTCTAAGTATTGCAAAAATGATATGTGTTAATTTCCGAGCAACAGCACCAACAGCTGTACCATGTGCTTTACCACGCTTACGCAATCTTTGGTAATGCAAGGAAAGGGCAGGATCATGGAAACTCGCTACAAACGCAGCTTGCCAAATAGCTCGTCTGAGGTAAGGAGAACCTCGTTTAGAAAGTCGAGTTTTATTACTATTAAAGTCACCAGATTGATGAACAGAGGCGTCTAGGCCTGCAAAAGCAACAAGTTGCTCAGGACGCTCAAAGCGTTGAATGGAACCAATTTCTCCAAGAATGACACACGCGGTAACATCACTAATACCAGTGATCGTTGTCAGAAAATGTTCTTGGCGATTTGAAATATCAATCATTACTTTTTCCATTTTTTCTAGATGTTTTTCAATTAATGAAATTTGTTCTAAAAGAAGTTGAATTTGTAGTTTAAATACATCTGTACCCATAGAAATGCCAAAGGTATTCAACGCACTTTCTCTAATTTGATTCGCTTTATTAAAAGCTTTTGTTTCACCGAGACGCCCTTTACTTAATAACTCAGCTAACTTTTCTGTATCAAGTTGAAGTAAATCTTCAGGTAAAGGGGAGTGTAGTAAAACTTCAGTAGAAGATTTTCCAAATACATCAGAGAAAATTTGTTCATACTCGGGAAAGACTTGATCAAGTAACGAAATTACTTTGCGTTTTAAGTCTGAACACTGATCTACAAAGGAATACCGTAAACGCTCAAGATGTCTTAATTCTAGTAAATCTTCTTCAACGAAAGGAGTTTCCTCTGGCGAATCAATACGGATGACTTGAGCGATCAGGTAGGCATCACTCACATCTGTTTTTGTCTTTCGAATATAAAAATGACGTAAGGCATCCGATTGTAAAGGATTAAAAACGGTTATTTTAAATCCTAATTTATGAAGAAATGAAAAAACAGATAACCAATAATGACCGGTAGCTTCCATACCAACATCTGTGTTATCAGGTATTAACTTATATTGGTTGATAAATTGAAGTAACTTTTCCCTTCCTTTCTTGGAATTTGCGAAACGGACAGTTTTCCCAACGGGATCACCCTTATCATTAATTAAACCTACTTGATGATGCCGCTTACCAATATCAACACCAATATAAAACATAAAAGCACCACCTAATTATTATTTATCAGATGGGAGGAATCCACTTATCCTTATAGATATCCAACTTCGTTCGATATACGACAACGAATATGTCATCCAGCTCATTCGAATAGTTCTATAAAGAAAGAGGTGTCAGTCTTGAAAACGAAGACAATACTTCAAGGACAATTACGACAACCTCTATCTGACTAAATACATTATACCTTGAGTGGTACAACGATTTAAAACTAGTAAAAATACTAGTTAATAATAATATACGAGGACATCTGTGATTTTATCTGACCTTGGCAGTTTTTATCTTCTTTTTGAACACACACTTATATGAAGAAAAAGTGTGGATAATGAGGAGTAACTCTTGACATTATGCTGGCATTTGGTGTATTATGATCTATGGCATTTTATTTCAAAACCATGATTAGCCCCGGAAACTAATTATGTTGAAATAGACGAACGAATTTGTTTTTGATTTTAAGGATTTGGAGGGAAACACTCATGCGCACAACTTTCATGGCAAATGAAAATAACATTGAACGCAAATGGTTAGTTGTTGATGCAGAAGGTAAACGATTAGGTCGTTTAGCTAGTGAAGTTGCTACACTCCTTCGCGGAAAGCATAAGCCAACTTACACACCGCATGCAGATACTGGTGACCATGTAATTATTATTAATGCTGAGAAAATTGAATTGACTGGTAATAAAATTACAGACAAAATATACTACCGCCATACAAATTACCCAGGTGGTTTAAAAGAACGTACCGCAGACGAAATGCGTACGAAATACCCTGAACGTATGCTAGAGATGGCAGTTAGAGGTATGCTTCCTAAAGGCCCTTTAGGACGTAAAATGGCTAAGAAACTACATGTATTCAGAGGATCAGAACATACGCATCAAGCACAAAAACCGGAAGTTTATGAGCTTCGCGGGTAACTAAAAGGAGGTAAAGGAATTTGGCACAAGTACAATACTATGGCACAGGTCGTCGTAAAAAATCAACTGCTCGTGTACGTTTAGTACCTGGAACAGGTAACATTACGATCAACGGACGTAATGCAGCTGATTATTTTCCATATGAAACTCAGCTGTTAATTTTAAATCAACCACTAGTAGCAACTGAAACACAAGGAACATATGACGTAATCGTTAATGTTCACGGTGGTGGTTTCACTGGTCAAGCTGGAGCAATCCGCCACGGAATTGCCCGCGCATTACTTGAAGCTAACCCAGAATACCGCAGCACACTTAAAGCAGAAGGCTTCCTAACTCGTGACGCCAGAATGAAAGAACGTAAAAAATACGGTCTTAAAAAAGCTCGTCGTGCACCTCAGTTCTCAAAACGTTAATATGTCGAGTTTCACAAAGCCCTCAACCACTTATGGTTGGGGGCTTTTATTTTTTATAAGTTTGTTTAAAACGCTGAAAAATCGCACACGTAATATACAAGTAATATACATGGATTATGAAAGAAAAAGCTGCTTATTTAAGCGTGTCAATCGCTATAAGCAGCTGTTCAATATCCTTGTGTGTATATACTTTATCTGTGATATCCTTGGACGTTTGATTGACAACTTGTTCGCCCCGGCGTTATCCATGAGTATTGCAAATGTGTGTCTGCAGTCATGAGGTCTATGATCCATTTCTAATTGCTCCATGATCTTCTTCCATTTTTCGTGATAGTAGACGTAGTAACTCATTTTGTTGTTTTCGTGATTAGTGACGAGATATTCATTATTTGGATCCATGCGAGCTTCGATAAGTGAATGTATTTTTTTGTGAATGGGGATTACTCGGTTTGTTCCAGCTTCTGTTTTAAAACCCCCCCCCGGAAGTACCTTTTATCAAGATGAATGTTTTCGTTCTTTACTTCAACTAACTCTCCCGGTCGTAAACCTGTATAGATCATGATCAGGACCGTGTCGATAAAATCTAATCTATCGACGTTTTCCCATAACTTTTTAATCTCATCCAAGTTAAATGGCTGCCTAGAACTTTTCGTGTTATCTCTAGGTAACTCCACAAACCTAGCGTAGTCTTTATGAGTTAGATCATTTTCCATAGCGAATTTATACATCTGATTAAACAGCACTTTTATTTTTCTCTTTGTGCCGTGTGATTTATCACAGTTATCGATAAGTGCCTGCAAATGCGCCTTCCTAATATCTACGAACTTTAAGTCATGTAAAGACTCCGAGCGGTTAAAGGCCATTTCATAGCCACTTTGATTTGATTTTAATATTTTCGGGAACCGTTCTTTCTTTAATCTTTCGTACACTTCTTTGAAAGTAATCTTACCGGCAGATTATTTTTTCTACCTGTAGGATTTACCTTTTTTTCTTCTTTTTTCTCAATTTCTAATTTGGTAGCTGCAGCATGTTCTTTTTCCTGCTTTCTTTCCTCAAGCTGGGCTTTTTCTTCTGGTGTTAACTCCGGCATGAAAATACCTGAAATAATAAATACGACTAATGACGATGCTAGTAATATGGATAGTTTTTTAAAGGACATTCTTTTTTTAAATATTGCTCTTACTATAAGTAAAATGATTCCAGCAACAATAGAAACAAAGCTCAAGAAAAATAAGATATCAAATATAAAACCCAAGTTAATTATCTCCTTTCCGCAAAAGTTAGTAAAATAGTATGTGATTCTAATTACCTAGTAATTGTGTAAAATTTTTTAAGGTGGCAAATTTATTTAGGTATTCCATAGGTTAAAGCAAGTTCTTCTATGGTAATGTTTGTGCTTACATACTCATAAATACACTTATCTAGTAAAAGTAGTTCAACAGCAAACTTGTTTGCTTCTTGTTCAATTTTGTCGACAGATAAAAAAGCTGATTTATGATGATCGTATATCAGAAGTAAATAATTTTGAAATTAAACATATTGACGATCAGTTTCACATTAAATTCACGGTTGTAAGTAATGTTGGTGTTTTGGAAATGGAGGAGGTGTTTTAGGTGTTTGAGAATAAGAGCTATGAAAACATTTTGGAAGAAATGCTGGATAGCATCTCTGATGACATAGACAAACGAGAGGGCAGCATTATATATACTGCCATTGCTCCACAAGCGGCGGCATTATCGGAAGCCTATATTTGGTTAGATAACATATTTAACCTAACCTTTGCTGATACGGTAATAGACGAATATTTGGATAGACGTGTGTCAGAATTTGGTATACACCGCAGACAAGCTATAAAGGCAAAAAGAAAAGCTGAATTTTATGCTGAGAACGATGTACCGATGGATATACCGATTGGCAGTCGTTTTTTTATTGATGATAGATATTATGTGGTAATTGAAAAGCTGGATGATGGTGTTTTCTTATTGGAATGCGAGGAAGCTGGTATAACTGGTAACGTACCAAAAGGGAATTTACTTCCTGTTGACACCATTAGCGGATTAAGTAAAGCGATCTTAACTGACATTATTATTCCTGGGACGGAAGAAGAAACAGACGATCAACTTAGACAGAGGTTTTTTGAAGCTGTTAATGAACCTTCTTTTGGCGGAAACATTTCTGACTATCGGCGGAAAATAAATGCTATGGAAGGTGTAGGTGGAACAAAAGTGTTCCCTGTGTGGAAGGGAGGGGGGACAGTCAAATGTGTTTTCATTAACGCTGATTATGATACACCATCCAGTTCACTTGTAGACAAAATCCAAACGGAAATGGATCCTGAAGTAAATCAAGGAAAAGGAATAGGGTTGGCTCCAATAGGTCACGTAGTAACAATAAAAGGTGTTTCTAGTGTTAATGTAAGTATTGAAACTAAAATCACATTGGGCAATGAATTTACGATAGGTCAAGTAAAAAATGATATTGAAGCAGTTGTGAATAGTTATTTGCTAGAATTACGAAAATCATGGAGTAGCCAAGAAAAATTGATTGTCCGTATATCTCAAATTGAAGCAAGGATTCTAAATGTACCTGGAGTTATTGATATCGCAGATACAAAAATAAATGGTCAAACAGAAAATCTATCTTTGAACGAGGAAGAAATTCCAATTCTAGAAAAGGTGACGCTTGTATGATACTTTATAGACTGCCTAAAATCTACCATCAAATTAAGGAGTTTGTAGAATTGATGAATGCTGAGCAGCAGGCATTTGAGGAACTAGAAGCTGCATTTAATAAAGTGCTAGATAATCAATATGTGGCTACAAGTGATGTTTCGTCTGTAAAGCGACTTGAAGCGATTTTTGAATATACAAGCTGATCCAACAAAAGAAAGTTTGAGTTTTCGACGAAAGAGGATACTAAATCGTTATCTTATAAAACCACCTTTTACCATCCGCTACCTTCAGCAACGTTTAGATTTTTTAGTTGGTAAAGGTAGAACACTCGTTGAATTAGAGCCGATAGAGTTCATTATTCGTGTAAAGACGAACGTTGATAATGCAATTCTTTTCAAAGAATTGGAGCGGACTGTAAGAACAACTATTCCTGCAAACTTAGTATATCAGCAACAAACTACTGTACATGATAAGATTCAGTTAAAAGAGCGCATTGTAAGAAAAGAGGTTACTTGGAATTATAAACTTGACGGTACGTGGAAACTCGGTGAAAAACCTTTTGCGTCTTACGGTCAGGGGGTTGATGTTAAATGATTGAATAAAAAGTAATCAATGATATTACTAAATTTATATATTCAAAGATCGATAAAGTTGTTTTGAATGGAAATTATCAAATAACAGACTTTATCATGAAGAAAATAACTGAAAATATTATTGTGCTTCATTATCTTGTTCCTGCAGCTGATGTGTCGCATATTACAAAAATTGATTTGGTGGGTCCAGATGGTGTAGTTAGTTCCAATGATGTAAATATTCCTATGCAAGCAGACCAGAGGATGATTCAGGAAATTGAAGTAGAGGAGGGATAATATGGCGAAAACTGATTGGCATATTGATAGTGATTCCGTTAAGCCGGAGGACATGAACCAAATCGGTCAGGAAATTAACGAAAACAGGCAGGATATAGAAAAACATTCATCCGATAAAAATAACCCGCATGGTGTTACAAAAGCACAGATAGGATTGGGTAATGTTGATAATGTGAAACAAGCAACTAAAGAAGAATTTGATTCCCATAAAAATAACAAAAATAATCCTCATAATGTTACAAAAGGACAAGTAGGTTTAAGTAATGTAGATAATGTTAAGCAAGAAACTCCTTCTGGAGCTCAAGCTAAAGCAGATAAAGCGAAACAAGATGCAATTAATTGGGCAAAAAGTTTTGGCTTTGGAGCAGACTTAGTTGAGGCAAATGCTGATTCTGTATCTGAAAGCGGATTATATGCATTAACAGGAAATACACCTGATGGGAATACCTCTTATGGAGTTCATTTACAAAGAACTAATACTCATGCTGCTCAAATTGTAGTAAGACCAACAAATAAAATATATTTTAGGTCTAAAAATAATGGTAAATGGAATGAATGGTTAGTTATTTCAACAACAAACGATTTAGAGAAATTAGCCGCTCTGGTATCTAAGCATACTAGTGACAAAAGCAATCCTCATGGGGTTACAAAAGGACAAGTAGGTTTAAGTAATGTAGACAATGTCCAGCAAGCTACCAAATCGGAATTTAAAACACATGTGGCTGATACCATCCGCCACATCACGGCTAATGAGAGGAATACATGGAATTCAAAAGAAACCGTGTCAGGATCTCAAGCCAAAGCTGATAAAGCATTATCTGAAGCAAAGAAATATATGAATATTCACGCACAAATGCACAAAGTAACACATGATGATGGCCAAGCATTAATGATACCAGAAGGCTCTGATTTAAATAAAATTACTAAAACAGGGTTTTATACAGGTAGAAATTTAATAAACCAACCATCGAAAAATTTTACTTGGTTTTATTACACAGTGTTGCAGCAGGGTACATTTGAATGCGTTCAATATGCAACAGCATTTAGTAAACGAGCTGAAACATATATTAGAAGAAGTGATGGTTCAGGAGAGTTTTCAGCGTGGCAGCTATCTTCTGCATCGGATCTGGAATGGACAACGGTACCAACTCTTTTAAATGGATGGAAAACCTTTACAAGACCAGTTCAATACATTCAAATCGGTAATATGGTGCACTTTAGGGGAGCGGTTACTGATGGTTTATATTTTGAACCAATATTTTATATGCCCACAAATTTAAGACCAAAGCAAGTCTATGCAATACCTTGCGCATCCATTGGAACCGGGTCGTCTGGCTATCCAGCTAATAGATTGCAAATTGAGACAACAGGCGCCGTAATGATTCGTTTTGACGGTAGTGTCCCTAGTTACAGCTTAGACGGTGCTTGTTATGCTATCAATTAATAAAGGAGTGAGGAGCTTTGAAAATAATTTACCACTATGATGAAAAGACACTTCAATATGTTGGCTTTTCTGAGATTGATGAATCCCAAGAACTTCCAGATAATACTACTGACATACCATTACCTGAAGGATTGTACAAACCCGTTTTTAAAGATGGGGCGTGGATAAATGGCATATCTGACGAAGAAATAAAGCAGAAACACTTTGACCAAAATGCTGCCATTCAAACTGAAACTGATCTGCAGGAGAGAATTAGACAAGCACCTGTGAATCTGGTGCAACTTGGCCAAACCACTACGGAACGAGAACTTGAATCAATGGAACAGGGTCAAAAGGTAACCGATTTGGAATTGCAATCCATGGAGCAAGGTCAGAAAACGACAGACCTCGAAATTCAGGCGATGGAGCAAGGTCAACTTGTCACTGAAATGGAACTACGACTACTAACATTGGAGGCGAAAGTAGGATGAATAACATCTTTGAATCTTTAAAAGAACGTTATGAAAAGAATTGGTGCCGAAAGGATCAGTTGCAAAGATTTGTGCAGTTGAGTGCAATTACTTCGGAACAATATAAAGAAATTTCGGGAGAACCATATTCAGATGATAAACAGAACAGATGAAGCTTTCCGTTGAGGAATTTTGATGATTTTTTTGTTATTAATATATTGCATATATTGCTAGTAAAAAGTTAATTGAAAGTAAAGCACTGAAGTTGGTGCTTTTTTTTATGTCAAAATACAGGGGGTTAAGTATGACAGTTGAACTAGGAATTGTAATCGGTATTTTAGGGCTTGCGGTAAGTTATTTAGGTTACCAACTAAACAAGTCCAAATCAATAAAAATAGACAGCAGAGATACCGCGGAAGTACGTTCAGAACTTGGGTATATCCGGAAAGGAGTTGACGACATTCGAATAGATTTAAAAGCCAATGAGAAAAATATTGCGCACTTATCAGAACGAGTTACCAGGGTAGAAGAAAGTAGCAAGCAAGCTCACAAAAGAATTGACAATATGGAGAGTTAAACGGCTAGTCCAAACAGGCAAGTCGTTTTTTAATGTTTAATTTTAAAGGGAGGAATTTTTATGAAAATCAATTGGAAAGTAAGAGCAAAGAAGAAATCATTTTGGTTGACCTTAGTTCCTGCAATTGTGTTGTTAGTACAAATTGTAGGTAATTGGTTTGGATACAATGTAGCAGCAGAATTACTTAACGCAGAAGCTACTAAATTTATTAATGCTGTTTTCACTGTTCTAGTTATTTTGGGTATTGTTAACGACCCTACTACAAGTGGGCTAAGTGACAGTAAGCAGGCTTTGAATTATAAAAAGCCTAGAAAGGATAAAGATCGTTGATTAAGGTGCTCGTTTGGGCGCCTTTTTTATATACAAAATTTTAAGGGAGAGGTTAAGTAATGGCTTTACGTATCAAACGTCAACTAGCTCCACAAAGGGCGATTAACACACGAACATCAGGCACAGGTAATCCGAAAAGGTATGTAACGATACATCAAACGGGGAATACTTCTCCTGGAGCAGACGCACAAGCACACGCAAATATCCAATCACGCGTTAATCCGCGTCAAGCTAGTTGGCATTGGCAAGTAGACGATAAAATAGCGATACAATCTTTCGATGATTCTATCAAGTGTTGGCATGCAGGTGACGGAAATGGACCCGGCAACACGCAATCTATCGGTATTGAAATCTGCATTAACTCCGATGGGGATTACCGAAAGGCAGTCGAAAATGGGGCGGAACTTGCACGTATCCTACTCGATAAGTACGGTCTAGGTGTAGAGGATTTACGTCAACATCACGATTGGAGCAGAAAGAACTGCCCGGCGCAAATTCGCGCTAACAAAGACGGAATTAGTTGGTCTGACTTTAAACGTATGGTTTCAGGTAAAAAGCCAAGTAAGCCTGCGGCTAAGCCTAAACCATCCAGCAAGAAATACCATAGCATAGTGGATTATCTTAAAGCCCATGGCATGGATTCAAGCGTTAATAATCGCAAGCGTTTAGCTGCAAAGTATGGCATTAAAAACTATCGTGGCACAGCCGAACAAAATATTATGTTACTTAATAAGCTGCAAGGTGGTTCTAGTGGATCCAGTAAACCAAGTAAACCTAAATCATTTAAGCCTGGTCAAAAAGTCAACGTAAAAAAATCAGCCAGCAAATTTGCGACAGGTGAGCCGATTGCAGATTTTGTTAAGGGTAACAGCTATAAGATAAAACAAGTTAAATCAGATCGGTTACTACTCGATGGCATTATGTCTTGGGTGCATAAAAAAGACGTGTATTAATATAAAAGCCTACTCCTTTTATTGGGATAGGCTTATGTATTTTTCCTTAATTGAAAGGGTGTATAAAATGAATCAACTTGAAAAGATTGAACGTCTTGAAAAACAAGTTAGAGATCTTGAAAAAAATGTTATGATCATGCAAAATATTTTATTATCAAGAGTCCCTGAATGGGCTGTTGAGCCGCTGGAAAAAGTGAAAGAAAAAGGAGAGGTTCCTTTTCCTTTTGTAAAACCAAACGTATATGGGAGTTATGATTACTACAGACTTATAACATTATTGATTAACAAAAAAATTATTTAACAATCTTTTTAACGTTTTCAACAATTTCATCTATAGGATTAAAGGCGGTGTTTAATGCTAGTAAGTTGGAAAGAGAATGGCTATATTTTTTGACTTCGTCTGCTGTAATATTGTGCCATATCGGAAGTATCATTTGTGTGCCTGAACTTCCTTCTTTACTCAATATTCCATTTAATTCATAATTTGTCCAGTATTTTTTAATAAAGGTAGGTGAAATAACTACGATTCCATATTTTGAGTGGGTGAGGCCTTTATCTATTTCTTGCCGAATACTTTTACCCCAACCTATGCTATCATTGTCATACCATATGCTAATATTAGCTTCTTTTAAAGCACTGGCAAGGTCGTCAACAAAACTATCTTTATCATCTGCGGAATGGGAGATGAAAACATCATACTCTTTAGGCTGATTATTTACTTGTATGTTTGATACGTCTTGAGCGATTCTTTCAACAGCTTGAGCTTGGTTCGCCTTATATTCATCTAATTGTTTTTCTTGTTTTTCAAATAATTTGTTTTGCTCTCTCTGCCGAGCGTTATTTAGATCGCTCATAGCTTTACTTAATTCAGTGCTTTTCTTTGTAATTTTACTTGATAATGAAGATTGTTTTTCTTTTGCTTTTTGCACCTTTTCGTTTTCTCTCAGTATTTCTCTTTCTTTGTTTCTGATAGTAGTAGAGTTTTTAGTTCTACGAATAGCATCGTTAGCTCTATTAATCTTTTTTAATGAGTTACTTTCCTCTTTTACAGCTCTAGACTTTCTCTGTTCTAGCTGTTGAATTTCTCTGTTTAATCTTTTTAATTTAGCTTCTAATAAAGAAATAGTAGCCAATTCTATCATCCTTTCTTTAGTAAGTATTACGACATATTTTCCCAAAATCCTCCAAAGTTAATAGATAGTTTATAATTAGCGTCTTACAACAACCTCTCCAGATAACTTCGAACACAACTCATCACACTCAGCAACAATGGGCATATTCCTATCCCTAATGTCAATCATTCCTGTGTCAGTAAGTCCATCATCACAGTATTGCTCCAGTCTTTCCATATCCTTCACGAATCCAACCCAACTAAATGCCCTTGGTATTATTCTTTCCTCAACAAAACCACCTCCCATAACCACAATCGAAATGAGTTACGAGGAGGTGCATTTTTTTATTTCCCATAAACAATTCAATAAATTTTGCACATTTAGTATAATGCAATTCATTAGTGAAATTCATAAAAAAGTTTTATTAAAAAAGTCCTTCCCTTAAAATTATGTAAAATCAAAAACCATTTTTCCAAAAATATAGAAAAAAGTAAAATAATAGTATATAATACTAATTAATAAATTTTTTAGGGGGATGGATTTGAGAAAATTATTTTTATCTTTTATTGTATTTGCATTATTAATTACAAATTTTAGTATTCCTGTAAATGCATCTGAAGCTAACGTTTATGACGAGAAAGAGGTAGAAGAACTAGCTAATGTATTAGAAATCTTGTTTGACAAGAGCATAGTTTATGGTATTGATGGGGGACCCGTCGGTTACAGTAGAGGGATTCTTGAAAAAGAATTATCAAAATTTCCTGAGTATATATATCTAATAGACGAATTAGAAAAAGAGGGAGTACTTATAGATGATAATAGATTAAATCAATCATCTATTCAAATAAGATCCTTAAGAAGAGAAAATCCAAAGTGGGTTAATTACAGTGAACGTTGTATTAGAAAAGGATTAAGTAACGCATTTGGTCCAGCAGCAATTACAGGAGTTTGGGAAGCTATCAGAGATGGAAATTTTAAAAAAGGCGCAAAGAAATTATTAAAATTAGGTGTAAAGGGTTCTATTCCGGGAATTATGGCAACAGCAATGTGGGAAGTTAATAAATGTAATTCTAAAGCAAATAAAAAATATAAAAGGTGGTTATAGGAGGAGCTTTGGAAAAATTAAAATCTTTATTTATAACTTTTTTCATCAGAATTCCGTTTGTATTTTCTATATCTTGGGTAATTTTTGCATATATTCGAGATGATGGTAGTTTATCTAGTATTGTTCCAATAATCGGAGTTTACTACATCATTATGAGTATTTTAGGATATATAACCATTAAAACTGATTTTAAAAATAAAGAGTAATTTCATTGGATTTTTTTACAAAGCAAGTAGGTAACGAAGGTAAATAAATATACTAACAAGAAAATAATTTAAAATTAATTTAGCCTACTCTTACGGGTAGGCTTTTTCTATGGGAACACAGTTACTTTTTACCAAAAGAAAAAGCTCTCTATATTAACAGAGAGCTACATTATTTAAACAACTTTTTTATTAGTTTAAACACATCAAATGTTGTTTTATTATATGCTGCTTTTTTAGGATTACGTACCCTAGTATCCCAGCAGATCCAAGTCCAACCTAATATTCTGGTATTATTCTTTCCACAACAAAAACCACCTCCCATAACCATAATCGAAATGAGTTACGGGGAGGGGGCTTTTTTATTTACTCAATAAAAGATCAAAACAGTTTAAATAGTAAAAATCACCTATGTAAAAACAAGGAAAAAAGATCCATGGCGCATGGGTTATTTTACCATTAGAATTTAAATAGAGAAAAAAACAGAAATGTCTTAAAAACAAGGGAGATTTAAAAGTACGGGGAGAAGGGGGTAGTTCGTGAAACG
The DNA here is from genome assembly GCF_053667775.1 of Cerasibacillus sp. JNUCC 74. The sequence continues at coordinate 212,374 of NZ_CM132207.1, forward strand.
TGACTTACAAATCAATTATGGGGTTTTGGATGATGTCATAGGAGAACTACATACATATAAGAATGCTCTGGTAAAAATGAATGATTCCCTGGATAAGGTTTCTACATTTATTCAAACCAACAAGGGGAAAAGTGTTGAGGCATGGGATCAAAATATTGATACTTCTAGGGGTAAAATCGAAAAATACGAAACACAAATTAATGACTTGTTGTCATTATTTGAAAACTATGTACAAGACACGACGGCTTACATATCTCCTATTTCCAGAAACCAGATGATGCGGGTAGACAGAAATGATATATGGGCGAACCTCAAGCAAATAGACAAGGGTATGGAAAGAAACGTGCTTAAGGCATTGAACCGAAGTTATCAGACACCTTCATCTTTTTCGAGGTTGTTTGAAGATCCAACCGATACGGAAAAGGAAGCAAGTGAGAGTAATAGAAGGAATATGGAGCGAATTCAGGAGAGCATTCGAACAACTAGAAACAAACTTCAAAACAAAATGGATGACTTGTGGGAGCTGTATAACACAAAGATAAAACGGTTTGAAAATGTTGATGACGCTTATAATGATTTAGCTGGAAATGTAAAGAAAAAATATACGAACTTCTTTGAAGGAGTACAGGATATTGCCGATAGTATAAACAAAGGTGTGGACAATCTCGTAAAAGGGTTGGTACATAGCATAGCTGGGTTAGTTGAAGGGTTAGTAACGGTTGCGATGGATGTAGGTGTTGTTGGAATATCAGGTGCTATTCCTGATTCCATTGAACCAGCTTGGTTAAAGGAAAAAGCAGATCAAACGGTTGATAATTACACTCAAGCTATGATACAACTTTTACAAGATCCTATAGGTGTAGTGGAATCTGCTGCCCAGTCTTTCACCGACACTGTAGAACAAGAGGGAGTTATGTATGTAACGGGTGCTGCCTTGCCTTCTTTGATTCCAAGCGCTTGGGCTGTCAAGGGAGTAAAAGGGGTTTCCAAATTAGGAAGTGGAGGAAAATCGCCAAAGCTGACTGGTGGGAAACCTTACAGTAAAAGGTACTTTCAAGAGAAGGTAAATGCAGGTAAAGCAGCACTATCTAAGGTGAAAATGCCTGTGTTCTATCGAGAGCAACTTTCGACAGGCTATTCTACAATTCCGATGATTGGAGTTGGCTCAAAGCCTCTTGGTGAAATTCACCCGCAAATGTATACGGTAACTGAGGGTAGGATTGAAGGTAGTAAGAGAGCTAGTGATATTAAGAAGCATATGGATGACGTTTTAAAAAGATCAACATGTTCTCCAAAGGAATTACACAACTACTTGAATAATATCGATAGTAAATTAGCTGAGGAATTTACCAATACTGGAAAATGGCCAAAAGATATACAAATACCTAAAGACTCTAGCGTATTAACAGCAAATGGAAACATAGACTGGTCACAGGTTCCAAATGGAGGGTATGTGTTGGATGAAGCAGGAAATGCAATCAAAGAGGCATATATACCGAAAGTAGGGGAAATCATTGATAGATATGGAGCAAATAATGGCAGATACACTTCGCCTGTGAAAGATGGTATACCTTATAGTTACGATCAGAGGTCACTACCGTATGTCGAAGACTCCTCAAAATACCATCAGTATAAAGTTGTTGGAGATTTTAACAAGATAAGTAATTATATTGATGATGCTTCTCCCGAATTAAAAAAGGCTGTAGAAGGCTATATGAAAAAATACAACCTAAAAATGGATGATTTAACTACACAAGCTGGAAAAATTGCCCCTGGATTTGGGTCAAAAGGGTATGGCGTACAGTATGAACTTCCTATGCCAGTAAGTTTATTAGAAGATTTAAAGATACTTTTGGAGGTAAAATAGATGAATCTTGAAGAAGCAAAAAAAATTATTGAAAATGAAAAATTGGAGAATTATGTGATGTTTTCTGATGGTTTGAATAAGCCAAACAAGGTCGTTATTCAAGAAGCAAAAAACAATTGGAAGGTTTTTACGAATGATGAAAGAGCTGTCGTAACAGCAGAAAAATGTTATTTATCTTTGTCTGAAGCATTAGACGACTTCATTGAGAGATTAAGAGGAGACAAAGCATATAGGGATTATTTAAGCAGATAATAAAAAAATGAAGTGGATAAAAAGCAATTTATGAATAGAAAAAACTTAAGACACTTTCCGTTTAAAAGATTATGCACAGTTGTCTAAAAATCTGTGGATAAGTGCATGTAATATACGGGTAATAGAGAGTGTAAAAAGTTTTGTGTAAATGGATATACTTTCCAATAAGGAGATGATCATTTATGCAAGACTTTTTTCATGACAAAACCATTAAAGATTTGGTAAAAGAATGTCGTACTGTAGAAGATGTACAAGAGATGATGAAGCTTTTATTTAAAGATACCATTCAACGGGTATTTGAAGCTGAATTAGAGGATGAACTGGGTTATCAGAAACATAGTACCACTGGCAATAACACTGGAAATAGCCGAAATGGGTATAGTAAGAAAACGGTAAAATCTAAATACGGGGATACCGAATTGAATATTCCAAGAGACCGAAATGGTGACTATGAACCAAAGATTATTAAGAAGTATGAAACGACTATCAATGGAATAGAAGACCAAATACTGGGACTTTATGCAAAGGGGATGTCAACAAGAGATATCGAAAGCCAAATGCAGGATTTATATGGGCTTGATATTTCTCCGACCATGGTTAGTAAAGTAACCGATAAGATTATGCCTCTCGTCAAAGAGTGGCAATCACGCCCTCTTCATCGGGTTTATCCAATTGTTTATTTGGACGCAATCCACTTTAAAGTACGAGATGGAAATAGGATTGTAAATAAAGCTGCATACAGTGTTTTAGGAATTAATATGGATGGTCAAAAAGAGATACTCGGCATTTGGATAGGAGAAAATGAAAGTGCTAGTTTTTGGTTGGGCGTATGCACAGATCTTAAAAATAGAGGTGTAGAAGATATTTTAATTGCATGTAAGGACGGGCTTTCAGGCTTTTCAGAGGCAATTAGTTCTGCGTTTCCTAAAACAGAAATACAGCTATGCGTCATCCATCAGATACGCAATTCCATGAAATATGTCTCCTATAAGGAACAAAAAGAGGTAATGAAGGATTTAAAGAAAGTCTATCAAGCATTAACCTTAGAAGAAGCCGAACTGGCCTTCACTGCTTTCAAAGAAAAGTGGGAAAAAAAGCATCCTATTATTATTCGATCCTGGGAACAAAACTGGTTGGAATTAACCGCCTATTTCAGTTACCCTAGGGAAATTAGAAGAATTATATACACGACGAACATTATTGAAGGGTATCATAGACAACTTAGAAAAGTCACAAAAACAAAATCTGCTTTCCCGTCTGATGATGCATTAAGAAAAATGATATATTTGGCAACCATGGATATTACTAAAAAATGGACTATGCCAGTACAAGGATGGAAAGAATGTATATCACAGCTAGCCATTCATTTTGGAGAACGTCTAGAAACCGAACTTGCATTATAACTGTAGTTTGGTTCCGGCTTGACATGGAGCCTCTGCGGGCGTGATGAATTGGCGATGGAGATACCTTTAAAGAACAAAGCTATCGCCAACGAAAAAGCGAGCGTATCACGCCCGCTTCTCCACGTAAAGCCTGTATATTTTATTGTGTGCAATTCCCATTTACACAAAATAGTTTATACTCCCGGTAATATACAAAAGCACTCTAAACCCCTTGTTTTACACGCTACCTCAGTTCTCGAAGCGTTAATATATCAACGTTCAAAGCCCTTTTTCCTCTTTTGGAAAGAGGGCTTTTTTATGATAAAAATTGGTTTGTGACCATGTAATCACTGAACGTATCTGCAGTCTTTTTAGCAACAAATTGGGTGACATGTGTATAACCATTTTCTTTAAAATCTGTAATAGGTAAAGTATTGTTGCGTTTAGGCGCGGGTTTCCCCCTCGTGTTTTTACTAAACGGGGAAAATCATTACCAATATAGCCATGAGCTTATGCATCACGTAACGATGTTTTTATTTTAAGAAGCACTTCATGTGTTGTTTTTCGAGAATGTGTTTTAGCATATTCATCAATTTTCTTTTGAACGACAATAACATTTAAATCTTTTAATTGGATATCCTAAATAAGTTTAATAACCGCTAAAGTACGAACAATGATGTTTTTCAAATCCTCATCCGAATTGCAATTCTTGATTGCTTCCTGTCAATTGGTGGGCGTATTCGCCTTTATATTCCGCTTCAAATCGCACCCCAATAAATAAGCTCTTTGGCTTCATGACATAAATGCGCCATGCTTACCACCCAGTTGCTTAGCTTTCTTGTCGTATATGCATAGCGTTGTTAGTTTTGCCGCGTTTGCCAATGTAAATCGTCTCAGCGTGAAAGTATTTGCTAATATCGCTAATTTTCAATTGATTTTTCTTAAATTTTGTCTGTTCATTCATGCCTGTATCTCACTTCCGTTCGTCCTGCCCTTAAAGAACGATGAATCTGTGCTATATTCACATCCTCATTTTTGAAATCAACCGCCATATCAACACGGCTCAAACGATAAGTTTACTCATCAGATTCAATCACCTAAAGATTTGTGTAAATGAATCAAGTAATATCATTTTTTCAAAATTTTTTATTCAACTACAAATATTCAAGAAACCGGTATATACGGATTTTATATACTTAGAAACTATAAATATATTTATTAATATGAACTGGTCTTTATTTTCTCCTAATATACTAGTAAACATTAGATATTAGTATTTGAATTACTCTAAAAATAGCAACTCAAATATCGCAATAACACCAATTTTTAAAGCAATAAATATAATTTGGATATTAGTATTGTGTTTGATTTGATAAATTGAGCGAAATGATTTAATTTGTGATATGATAAATTGATATTTTGAAAGAATGGCTTTAATCCAGTTGCGAGTGAGAATATGAAAATTATATGTAGTCCAAGTACTGGTAAAGTACACTACTAAATAAAAAGTGTCTAAGTACAATTAGAAAGTAGGAAAAAAATGATTCCTTTAGTATATGATCAGGTTAATGGTTGGGGCAAAGACGGTGAGTTCTTTTTAGCACTATTAAAAAAGTTGCATATAAAAAAAATAGCTGATTTAGGTTGTGGAACAGGAAGAATGACATCTCATTTTGCGAAAGAGGGCTATCGTATTACAGCTATTGATCCAAATAAAGAAGCGATTGAATATGGAAAAAATAAAAAGTATCCAGGCGATGTGACTTGGATTGTTGGTGACAGCTCAAATTTACAGGAGAATACGTTTGATGCTGTTATAATGACAGCAAATGTTGCGCAAGTATTTCTTACGGATAAAAGTTGGCAACGTAACATTTCCGATGTATATAGGGCATTAAAACCTAGAGGGCATTTTATTTTTGATATCCGTAATCCATTAGCAAAAGTGTGGGAACAGTGGGAAAAAGATATGACTCCCGACATTGCTATGAATCAAATGAGTGGCGACAAACTTGAAATTTGGACGGAATACGATGGATTTGTTGAAGATATTTATACTTTTTATGAAACTGTGAAAAATGCAAATACCGGTGAAGTTCTAATTCGTGAAAAGATGCAACTTAAATTCCGAACACAAGAAGAAATCGATGAATCATTGCAACAAGTAGGTTTTTCACAAATCCAAGTTTATGGAGATTGGGAGTTTAAACAAGCAACTGAGGAAACCAAATCTTTTATTTTTCATAGCGTAAAATAAGTTTCTTAAAAAGTTTTCTTATTCCTTAGCCTATACCTAATAGGTAGGAACGATAAAATCATTTTCTAAAACTATTTAGAGAAAGGCATAAATTATACGAACAAACTAGTTAGTAGCGCTACTTTTTTATTGAAATCCTCGAATAGAAATTACATTTTTTCGGAAAACACCTTCTGAATTTTTATGATATTATTTAGGACAAGATAGATTGTTGGTTTTATAATTTAATAAGATACTATTAAAGTTGAGATACATGATACAGTTTACGATTATACAAGTTAAATAAATATTAGTATTGGTTAACTAATATTACCTCTTATCTAAATAGCTTATAGAGAAAATAATAGTCTAAAAATACTTAAAGTTTAATTATTAGACTTTTTGAAAAAAACGGGACTTATCTTGTTGTTCTCGGTTTATATTACAACCAGAAGGGAGGGTGAGGCAGATGAATCTTAAATCTATTACGTTCGGTACTTCATTAGCTATAGTGTTTGGAATTACTCTATCAAGTATAGGTGCTATTTTTGGGGATATAGTGGGATTAGTTGTAGGAAGAGATAGTAAGAAATCATAGTAAGTTATTCTTTAAGCACTCTCAATACAACTGTACTTTTAAAAGAGGTATCCTATAAGCCCCTAAATGAACTTGAACACTAAGAGTGAAAAGTACTATACTACTTAATGTGCTAGGGAAGCTAACAAAACATTCAAAAGAACTTAAAATACAGGTTATAAAAGAAGCAATGGAAACAGGGAAGACATCTGTTGTTGTGGTGGGATCAAGAGTACAAAGACCGCAAATATGTGATGTTGATGTAACAACTGTCCCAGACCTCGATTTCAGGCAACTTCCGAATGAAAATGACAAATTGAAATAATATTGGATGAAAGGATCTTGAAATTGCCATTTTACTAGATCTTATAAAAAAGAAGATTTCTCACTTGTTGAAAAAATAGAAGTAGCCGATAAAATAAATGGATCCAAAAAGGATATGCCATAAAATTGGTATTAATAATAGTTCATATTCCACGTTTCACCTACTATTTACGAAATAATTACCGAGTGAGGATAAAAAGTAAGTGAAGGTTGTCCAGCACCAGACTACTTCACCAACGAGGACGGAAAAGAGCATCAGATGCGTTAATTAAAAGAACATTTTTACGTTATGCTTTCAGTCGATTACAGCATGTACTTGCAACTGTTCAATTTTTACCATTTATTATAATAAGATCCTGCAGCATTATAAACAAATTTAAATCGATGTTTTAGAGCTAATTCCTTACTCTTATCAGGCTCAGAAAATCCGACAGCCATAACCTGTGTTCCGTATTCTTCTCTTACTTGTTTTAATTGTTCCATTTTATTTAATGCCCATTCATCTTCTCCTACTACACTGTATGAAAAGTCTTCCCACATAATGAAATCTATATAAGGGGCAGTGTAATTTATTAATGTATTAAATCCCCAGTTCTGGGCAATTGATAAGTTATTAAATTGTTCTTTTGCTTTTTTTATAAAATCTAGTAATGCCTTATTTTGTTCTTTTTGTTCAACAGAAGGTAAAAATGAATCAATATTTCCGACAGTATCTAAGAATACGCCATCTAATTCCCTATCAACTACTTGTTTCTTAATCTCTTGTAATAATACATCTTGATAATGGATGGAAGTCATATCCATCATGTAAGAATCCCACTTTTCAAAGTACATTCTATCGCCGTTTTCGTCCTTATAAAAATCGTCTTCAGTTAACTGGTTATAAAGTTCCTTATTCCGTTTATCACCTTCCATAGCATTAATGTATCCATAAACCAAAGTTCCGCTTTTTTGGGCAGAATTTATATACGATTGCTGCATTTCAATCGGTTCAACGATAACTAAATTCATTTGCTTCATTTTCTTAGCTATTGACTCATTCCCTTTATCTAGATAATATTTAAATTCTTCTACATCTTCTAATATTTGTTGGATGGTTTTTTGTTTAGAAATTTGCTTATCAGTTTGCTCTTGATGTTCTTCCATTATCTCGTCTTGTTCAATCATCGCTACTGACTTCACAAGTTTAAAGGATAATGTGATTAAAGGTATAGCCAACATTATCGCGATAATTATTAAAAATTTTCGATTCATACAAACCTTCTTTTCTATATTTATTTGCTAAATTATTTGTTTTTCTGTTAACATTCAATGTTGATGATTTACCTATTCTATGAATTCCGCGTATCCAATAGGAATCCATGTAAAGACTAAGTTTACTCACCTCTGCATATCGATCATTTGCTTCGAAAACCTAACAATGAAAGTACGATAACAAGACAATTATTCAGAAAAAAATAAATGTCCGTTTTGAGACAAAACGCATTGCTTTTAATAACGGAATTTTATAAAAATTAAACAGGGTTTCAATTAAGGTTGTATTCATGCGCAATCGAATTGTAAAGCTATTAGACCATCCCAATGTTAACCATATGTAAACCCTTTATAAAAACACATTTTTTGTGATGTATATAAGAATGGGTACTTCTTATAATTGCTTTTACTTCTTCCACTTTTTTATATGAAGCTCTAAATTCCACTTTGCATTTTGAACCATAGGATATATTTTCTTTTTTACCTTGAAAGGGGTTAGATGCTTCCAAGGGCTGCCAATATCCTTTTGTTTCACCGTAAGAAACAACATGATCATAGTCTCTAACAGTAATAAGTCTATATTTGTTTAGTTCATTACGTAATAGAAATATGTAATCTTCAGGTAGAAGTACTTCAAACTTAACATATTCAAAATTCAATTGGCTTCTTCTTTTTATTTGAATTTCTGTTTTGTAATATCCTCCAGCCAATACCTGGGGATCTAGTTGATTATAAAATTTTAATATATTCATGTTTTACTGTGTAATAACTTCTTTTATAAAAAGAAAGGTTGCATGGTTCGTTTATCCCCACCACGTAGCTAAGACAAATATAGACCAACATGAAGTAAAAGAACCAATTATAAAAATAACAAACGTATATCTGGAAGAAATGTTTTTACTTAGTATTTTCTTTTTAGCTGCAATGTAGACTAATAGCAAGGAAACTAAAAACATACCAATACTAATTATGGTGCTAACTGTTAAATAATATATAGGATGAATAGCTGAGTACACTTCTTCATTTAAAAAATATGCCAATCCTTGACCGTATAAACCTAATATGGTAGCCATAAAAAGACAAATAACGATGAAAAAATAAAATATCACTATTTGTTTTTGTCTTCCAGTCAATTCATATTCACCTCCAACCAACTACGTTGCTATAGCGATAATAATTTAATTCTATTACGCAATTTTATCGCAAGGTGTTAACTGATTTACATTGTATCGCAATTTCATTCCATGTTAAAATCTTAAATTACCAATATTTTGATCTTTATTCGATTTATAGTAATCTGTTAAACAACGTTTTTTATATTTTGTTCAACCACTTAAAGCTGAAAAGCTATAAACAGGAGCTTGTGCAAACAGAAGCAATTAAAAAGAGGGTGGCTAAAACCAAAGATAAAAAGTGGATTAACATTGGAAACTCATTTTTTTTATTCCATACTATTAAAACTGTTTATTTTTATTTAGCAAAAACTGACTAGTATCATTCTAGCAGTTACAACACGTATTAAAATATGGAGTACGAAATTAATTTTTAACGTGTTTATTTTCAGATTCATTGCTTCTGAATTTTTCACATAGATCGTACTACTCCCATCAAAGGATATATACCTCAATAAAATTCAAGTCACACAAGTAGACGAGTAAGTCTCTGCCCACTCGCCTTGTCACTTGCTTCGTAGTAATAGATAAATGAAATATGGTGCACCAATAATGGCCACAACAATGCCTGTTGGAATTCCATCAGGCGGTAAGATATTTTTGCCAATCGTATCTGCTATTAATAACAACCAACCGCCAATTAAAACAGCGATAGGCAAGAATAACTGGTGTCTTGGACCCACAAGCCCTCTTGCGATATGTGGTGCCATCAAACCAATAAATGCAATGCCACCTGTAACGGAAACAGTGGCCGCTGCTAATGCTGCTGCTACAATTAATAAGATAATTCTTTCTTTTTGAACTTGCATTCCAAGGCCGATTCCAACTGGTTCACTCATACCAATAATATTTAATTGATGCGACTTCATGTATGTATATGGAAATAAAATTAGAATCCATGGAAGTAGTGCCAGTATGAACGGCCAGTCCGTCCCCCATATATTTCCTGCCAGCCAGTTCGCAATAAAGTCCACTTTTTCTCGTTTAGCACCGGACATGAGTACGACCATTAAACCAGAAAATGCCATCGAAAATCCGACTCCAACAAGGATAAGATGTACAGGCTTTACTCCCGTTTTCCTTTGATAAGAAAATAAGTAGATTAATATTACAGTGGTCATTGCTCCTATAAAAGCAACGATTGGTATCATATAAACAAAATTTCCAATCTCTATTGGCATGAATAAAAAGAATACTGCAATGGCTACCCCTGCTCCGGAGTTGATGCCAATGATTCCTGGATCGGCCAAGTCGTTTCGTGTTAATCCTTGTAGAATGGCTCCAGAAAGTGCCAACGCCATCCCAGCTAATACAACAATAATAAGCCGTGGTAAGCGAATTGAGAAAAAGACAAAATCTTCTTTGAATGTTCCATCACCCAAGATAGTCGGAATGAAGCGATCAATAGACACGGATGACGGGCCAACACCGATTGCTATAACGGAAGTGATGAAAATGAGCACTACTAAAATGAGTATAATAATACGTTGTTTTCGTATCAGATGTGATGAGATCATTGTAATGCTCTTCCTCCTTTTCGAACAACGAATAGAAAGAATGGAAGCCCAAGAACAGCTACAATGGAAACAACTGGCGTTTCCATTGGTGCGTGAATCGTTCGACCAACCAAGTCTGCAAGTAACATAAAGATGGCGCCTGTAAAAATGGACATCGGAATAATTTGACGATAATCTACACCGACTATTGCTCGTACGATGTGTGGAATCATTAATCCGATAAACGCCAGATTGCCAACTAAGGCCACTGCAGCACCTGCTAAAATGATAATAACGATAAATAATAACCAGCGAATCCGTTTCGTATCTTGCCCTAAGCCAATGGCAACCTCTTCATTTAAGCTTAAAATGGTAACCTGTCGAGAAAGGAATAAGGCAATTACCAACCCTAAAATAATAAACGGAACAATAATATATAATTGGTGCCAAGTAGTTCCAATTGCACCACCAGCAGTCCAAAGGGAAATGTTTTTCGAAAGTTTGAAATATAACCCAATACCATCGGCAACGGCTTGAAGAAAGATAGAGATTGCCGCACCTGCTAAGACTAACTTTACAGGGGTAAATCCACCTTTTTTTATCGATCCGATACCAAAGACAAGCCCGGCCCCCATGGCAGCACCAATAAAACATGCGATCATAATACCAAATGTATCTACTTTTGGTAAAAGTGCGAGCGCAAATGCTAATGCAGCATTTGCGCCGGATGTTAAACCAAGTAAACCTGGATCTGCTAATGGATTTCGTGTCATCCCTTGCATAATCGCACCTGATACAGCTAGTGCAGCACCAACAAACATCACTGCAACTTCTCGCGGCAAGCGAATATTTCGGATAATAGAATAACCATCTCCATTATCTTGTTGGATGAGTGCATGAAAGACATCGGAAAAGCTGGTCTCTTTTGCTCCTACTTTTATTGCAATAATGAAGGTGAATAAGCATAAAGTGATGGCTATTATTAATTTGATTGGGAAAGCTGAATCATGGATTTCTTTTTCTACTTGCTTCACTTTTTATTCCCCTAAAAATTTTTCTTTAAAGGACTCGAGTTGAAATTCAAGTGTGGATGCATCATTGAAATAAAATTTTTTCCCATCAATGACGAATACATTTCCTTTTTTTACAGCCGGGATACTTTGGAAAATGTCTGATTTTAAGTATGATGTATCTTTCGCACCGGATTGATCACTAATAATTAAATAATCACCAGCAAATTTTGGAATTACTTCTTCCGACAGTGCATAATATCCGTCTTTTAAGGCGTGTTTCTTCACAGACTCCGGCATTTTCAGCCCCATTGCTTGATATAAAATTTCTGTACCTCTACCCCAGTTATTACCAAATACATACCATTGTTTATCAAATTTTTCGATTACCGATACGGTTGCATCTTTGCCGATTTTATCTTTGATTTGTTTACCTACTTCAGCAGTTTCTTTCTTAAAGTTTTCTACCCACTCGCGTGCTTCTTTTTCTTTATTCACTAGCTTTCCAATTTCAATATGTTGTGTTAAATAATCTACTTTTCCATAAGTATAGGTGACGGTCGGAGCAATTTCTTTTAGTTTATCCAAGTTTTTTGTGGTAGATAAACCAATGATTAAATCCGGTTTTAATTCGATTATTTTTTCTAAATTATCTTCTGAAACGGTTTCAACATCTTTTAATTCTTTAAAACGGGGATTATCTTTTGCCCATGAATCAACTCCAACCACATTGACTCCAAGTTTCAATAAATCACCAGTAAATTGACTTAGTACGACAACACGCTTTGGATGGGCCGGAACTTTGATAGGATCGTTCTCAGATTCATATGTGATCGTATCTTTTTCCGTTTTACTTGATTCAACATCTTTGTTCTTTTCTTCGTTCGTATTACAAGCACTAAGTAAAAGAATGATACTAAATAGCAGTATGAATAGTCTTTTCATGATTGTTTTTCTCCTTTTGTTTTACAAGATCATAGGTCATACACATCGGCTTTCCTGTACGTGGGTCTTTTCCAATCTCGCCATCAATTTCATACACATGTCGCAACATTTCCTTTGTAAATACTTCCTGTGGACTGCCGGATTGAATAATTTGACCTGCACGCATGGCGATTAAAAAGTCACTAAAACGAGCAGCCTGATTAATATCATGCAGTACCATGACGATCGTACGACCTTCTTCTTTATTCAGTCGTTCCAATAATTGTAAAACATCCAGTTGATGTGCCATATCAAGATATGTTGTTGGTTCATCGAGTAAAATAATATCGGTCTCTTGTGCTAGAGCCATTGCAATCCATACACGTTGTCTTTGTCCTCCAGATAACGCATCAACCGTTCGATGTTTAAACGGTAAAATAGCAGTTACTTCCATTGCCCAATGAATAGCTTCTATATCTTGCTGTTTTAATCTGCCAAATCCGTTTTGATGTGGGAAACGACCATAAGATACTAATTCCCCAACCGTTAACCCACTTGCACTATCCGGTGTTTGCGGGAGAATTGCCATTTTCTTTGCGACGTCTTTTGTCTTCATGGTTGCAATTTGGGAACCGTCTAAAAGTGCCGTTCCCCCCTCGTATGGAATAATCCTTGTAATTGCTTTTAACAAAGTAGATTTTCCACAACCATTACTACCAATAATAGAAGTAATTTGTTTATCGGGAATTTCAACGGATAAATTATCGATAATCGGTTCTTTACCATAACCAACGCTTAAGTCGTTCGTCGCTAAACGAGACATCATATACTCACCTCTGCTTATTTTTCACCAACTAAATTTGATAATGACCATTGAATAATGCAACGGTTGATAATCGGCTACAGTTTTTGCAAAACTTATCCCGTATCTAAGGTGCCGTCAGGCTCTTACTGCAAGAATTTATAGAGAATACGAAAAGTAAAGTCTAAGTATGAGATAACGGCACTAAATGCCCGATTCGTTTGGAACAACAGGACTAGAGATACTGCTAATAGACATCGCACGCAGAAAAATGTTTTTCTTTTCAAGGATAAGGAAAGCTTCTTGAATAAGCATCGCGATTTTTCAAGAACAGAAGCTTCCCCAGCGATACACCGCAGTTTTTCAAGGACAAGAAAAGCAATTGTCGGTGCACGGTTTTTTCAAGAACGCACGAGATTATAGCCTTTGTTCTACTTCTTATAAGTAGTGAATAATGCAAATCCGTATTGAATAAAGGTTCACCTTATATTAAATTTATATATCAATAATTGATAATGATTATCATTAACAAATGATATATTCTTTTCCCATGATTGTCAATTACTTTCTAGTGAGAATACGACATAAATTAAAGTAAAAAATACTTTAGAAGTTCATAACAATAGTTTGATATTTTTCACTTTTAGGCAAAATATTTAGTATAAAAGGTTGAATCATTTCTTAAAATAATGTACGATAAATGCAACTGATAATCATTTTCACTTGCGAGGAGCATTTGCATGGTACATATTCCTGATTCAGATCTTTATGATGTCACGATTATTGGAGGAGGTCCCGCTGGTTTATTTTCCGCATTTTACAGTGGACTTCGAGAAATGAAAACAAAAATCATTGAGTACCATTCTTTTCTTGGTGGTAAAGTTCATGTTTATCCTGAAAAAATTGTGTGGGATATCGGAGGACTGCCTCCTATTCCTGGACAACAATTAGTAGAAAATTTAACACAACAAGGACTCACATTTGATCCTGAAGTGGTACTGAATGAGGAAGTTATCTCTATAGATAAAAATGAGGAAGGTATATTTATTATAGAAGCAGCATCAGGAAATAGTCACTATTCCAAGACAATAATCGTTGCTGTTGGCGGCGGTATTTTAAATCCTAAACGGTTACCACTTCATAACGCAAGAGATTTTGAAGATACCAATTTACATTACGCTGTTAAGTATCTGAAAGACTTTAAAAATAAACGCGTGCTTATTTCTGGTGGTGGTAACGCTGCAACCGATTGGGCAAAGGAATTATCAGGCATTGCAAAAGAAGTATATATTGCTTGCCGTAGTGATTTTTCCTGTCATGAATCTCAAATTACATATCTCAAAAATAATTCTGTCGTTTGTTTTACACAAACAGAAATAACGAAATTAGAAGCTAATCGTGCTGGTGACCGTATTGAGACAGTTGAACTCAGAAACCGAGAGTCTGGTGTTGTCCAGCATTTACAAATTGATGAGGTAATTGTAAACCATGGCTATGAGCGGGACACATCATTACTAGAAAACAGCCCACTCGATATTCAAATTACGGATAACTATTTCATAACTGGATCAAGCAGCAGTGAAAGCTCTGTTCCTGGTTTATTCGCTGCTGGAGATATTTTACACCATGATGGAAAACTGCATCTAATTGCTGGTGCTTTTCAGGACGCAGCAAATGCAGTTAATCAAGCCAAGCTTTACTTTGAACCTGAAGCAACCAAAACTGCAATGGTATCCTCGCACAATGAAAAGCTTTATAAGAGAAATGAAAGGATTGTTGAAGATTTATTAAAAGAATAAAGTAATGTAAAAAACTTGGAGATTGCCAAGTTTTTTTATAATCCTTGTAATGTTAAGCCATGAACGAACAAGTTACGAACTAAATTCTATGGAGGTAAATGATACACATAACCTTAGATTCTTGCTTGTTTCTCACGATATAATACTAAACTTTAACAATAATATATAGAACACTAGGGGAGCTATAGCTGAGAAGAGGAAACTCTGACCCTTTGAACCTGATGCAGTTAAAGCTGACGTAGGGAAGTGACTACTATTGATACACCTGTAATGAGATCACTACCTTAGTGATCTTTTTTTGTATGAAAATTATAAAATTCTACAACTGTGGATAAACAACTTTTTAAAAGTAGTTGCCGCCGTCTAGATTAAGCGCTTTTTTCTGCTTATAAGGAATCTCAAGGGAGGCCGACTAAAAGCGGGCTTGCCGCCAAACGTCGGCATACTTTGTTTTAGAGGCATGTTTTTTACCCCAGATGTAAGAAACCGTAATTTTTTCATTTCAAAAATCTGCTTATGATGTTGTATAATGTTGAGAAAAATGGCTTCTAGACCCCTGAATTGTTTGGGGAAACAGGACAAGGAAAGCTATGTAGCGGCGCATAGCGGTTTTTCAAGGGGAAATTCGTTCCACGGAATGATAGTATCACTTTATCTCGTCAGAAGCTCTATCTTCTGTACATCACTAACCTGAGCGCTTCTAGCTTTTGTTCGATGTTGGAAAAATCATCATGTCGTTGATCAAACTTTAAATATAAGGAGTTGTTTTGGTATGGATATAAAAGAACAAGTTGTCTTGGTTACAGGAGCAAGTAGAGGGCTTGGAGCAGCTATTGCCAAAGCTTTTGGGAGAGCTGGTGCAAAAGTAGTTGTCAATTACTTTACGAATAAGGAAAAAGCTGAAGAAGTGGTTGAACAGATTGGAAGGGATCATGCTCTTGCTATTAAGGCAGATGTTCGTAATCAGGAAGAAGTAAATACAATGTTTATAAAGGCGAAAAGGCATTTTAGGAAACCAATTTCAACGATTGTGAATAATGCACTTATTGATTTTACATTTAGCGGTGAGTTACGTAATGAGTTAGATTCGATAAAGTGGAGTGAGTTCGAAACACAATTTGAAGGAAGTGTAAAGGCTGCGTTCCATACAATGAAAGCAGGAAGAGCAGATATGGTCAAGCAAAAGTTTGGGCGTATCATTAATATTGGAACGAATCTTGTGCAACATCCAGTCGTTCCCTACCATGATTATAATTCTGGAAAAGCTGCATTACTTGGTTTCACTCGATCCATGGCTAAAGAGCTTGGTCCAGATGGAATTACAGTGAATATGGTATCTGGTGGTTTGTTAAGTAAAACAGATGCGAGTGCTGAAACTCCGGATGCCGTTTTTGAGCTGATTAAAGAAGGTACCCCTCTACAAAAAGTGACAACGCCCGAAGATGTCGCTGATGTTATTCTATTTTTTTCCTCTCCATGGAGTCGAGCTGTAACAGGACAAAATCTGGTGGTCGATGGCGGGTTCGTCATGGATTAACAAATTGTATACTATTATTATTAAAGCTTAGTCATTTTTTGTAGATTTATCCCTTACTATTTAGAATTTACCATCTGGATAAAATAGATAGAAGCCGTACTATTACTGCTTTATGAAATCCGAAACTAGCACAAAGTGAAGGATATGATGCTAGTATAGTTTCATGGACACATCTAAGTTAAATTTTATACAATGAATTTCAAGGAGGATGTGTCCCATGAGTACCAGAAATAATGGCAAACGATATAACGATGATTTTAAAAAGATGGTTGTTGATCTTTATCAATATGGAAATTCTGTAAAAGATTTAAGCAGCGAGTATGGCGTATCAGATGTAACTATCTATAAATGGATTAAGGATTTAACTCCAATTGAAGGAACTGACGGTAAGGAGATCACTCCAAAAGAAGTCGATGCCATTGAAAAAGAGAACCTTCGTTTGAAACAGGAGCTTGAAATCTTAAAAAAGGCTATGGCCATATTCGCTCGAAAGTAAGTGACTCAGAACTAACTGAATTTATTACAGAACATAAAGATGATTATCCCGTTCGTACCATGTGCGAAATGCTTGATATACCGAAAAGTACCTACTACCAATCTTTGAATAAGACCGAGTCGAATCGCGATCATGAGAACCGTGAGTTCACGGAAAAGATTGTCCGGATTCATAAAGAAAGTAAGAAACGATATGGTGCGCCAAAAATACATGAAATCCTTGAAAAACAAGGTTACAAAATCAGTTTAAAGCGAGTTCAACGCTTCATGAAAAAAGCTGGTATCCGTTCTATTATCGTTAAAAAATTCCGTCCGACACCCAGTAAAGAAAAGGTGGAAGAACGAGAAAATATCATTAACAGAGACTTTTCTACGACAACAATCAACCAAAAATGGGTTGGCGATATCACGTATATTCACACACTGCGTGATGGCTGGTGTTACCTTGCGTCTGTTTTAGACTTGCATTCTAGAAAGGTGATTGGGTACTCATTTGGACGTTCGATGACGACTGAATTGGTAGAGAAAGCTTTAGAAAATGCTTATGTCACACAGAAACCTAATGATGGCGTCATGTTCCATTCCGATTTAGGTTCACAATATACAAGCGATGCCTTTGCAGAAAAGATTCAGAGCTATAAGATGACGCACTCCTTCAGTCATAAGGGAAGCCCCTATGACAATGCTTGTATCGAGTCTTTTCATGCAATTTTAAAGAAAGAAGAAGTAAATCATGTACAATACTTAGATTTCAACGCTGCGAGAGTAGAGTTATTTAAATATATCGAAGGTTGGTATAATCGTAAAAGAATACATGGCAGCATTGGCTATCTGACTCCACAAGAGATGGAAGATTCAGCGCTCCATCAAGCAGCATAACTGCACCAATTAATATTAGAACACGGCTTTACTTGGAGAGGTGGGCGTGGTAGGCTTTTGCCTAGCGTGTTTTACTAACCTTTCTTCTTTCGCAAATCACCACACCCACAGAGGATCCATGTCAAGTCTTCACATATATATTTAAGTAAAGCTTCAAAGCGCAATAAAAAGTTAACTTTTTTGTGTCCTAAATATTGACGTAGATCCAATAAGTTTGTAAAAGTATAAATGAATTGTACAAGACCCTGAAAAGGTAACATTAAAAACGGTTGAAATTTTACATGCAAACCGCTAAATTACTCAATTTATTTGGCGATAAGAACCGCTTTAACTTATATCTTTGTGTCATTTAAACTATTTAGTGGGAGATAACTTAAATAATTCATTAATATCCTATTAAAATATGTTATAAAATACGATTTATTTAAAGAAAAAACAGCTTTCTTTATGTGTCCAACATATGGAAGGCCCACTATAAAACAAGTTCCAAACGGTGGTCCTCCTCAAAAGTTAGATTTTTTACTCTAACCTCTGGGGGAGTATCGACTGTCGGAGCTTGTTTACATAGATAGGCAATTATCTTCATTATACCCAAAGCATCTGACTGTAATTTTAGTGAGGGGAATATGGCTTCAGATATTTAATAATGATATGAATACAGATAAAATTAGTAAAACCACTGGCATACCTGATTGGGAAAGAGGATCTTTTGCACGGATATGTGTAATAATAGCAAAAAACATAATAATTGTTATCCAAATTCCTGACAGGACAGCCACAATTGGATACCATATTCCGACAATCAACCCGATAGCTCCAATCCATTCAAAAATTCCTGTCACAATTCGAAACCACTGTGGCAATCCAAAATGGTTGAACCCTTCAACCATTTTTTCGGAAGTGAATTTCATCAAACCAAACATAAAAAAACCTAATGCCAAGATGATTTGTAAAATAATTGCTAACATAATAATAGTGCCTCCATTTCTCATATTACATTATAGACCGTATAGTATTTAATGGAAGTAGGCACTTAAAAGTGGTATAGTATCAAAAAAGATACTTAAGGGGATGTGTGTATGCAAGACAATACCTGCAATGGTGTTGAAGTTGCTATAGAAGCGATTGTAGGGAAATGGAAACCGATAATTTTATATCACCTCATGGAAAATAAAATTATGAGATTCAATGAATTAAAGCGATCTATTCCAAACATAACGCAAAAAATGTTGACATCACAGTTAAGAGAACTCGAGCAGCATAAAATCGTGCACCGAAAAGTGTATCCACAGGTACCACCGAAAGTTGAATATTCTTTAACGGAATATGGTCAAGAAGTGATTCCGATCTTGAAATCAATGCAGAAGTGGGGAACATCCCACAAAAACTATTTGCAACAATCATAACAACATAAATAAATGTAAAGTAATTTTTGCCCTTCTCACAGAATAAGAAGGGCTATTTTTAGTTTTATAACAAATTTACTGGTTCTAAAAATATCGAAAGTATAGAAACAGTTAAAGAAAAAGGCATTATGTATAAAACATTCAAAGGACACGTAGCATGTTAATCTTCTTTTATACGTATGGACCACTTGAATTCTTTGAACGCATTTTTAGCAAATTCGTTTCCATATTCAATAATACAGTCACTTACCTTATTTAAATTTTTTCCAAACAAGGATGTTTTTTAGTGTCAGCTATGCGGTATAGTCCATGCAGGTAATTCATTGCTTCTCTAATTAAAAAACTGTCTTTTAGTTTTAATAGCACAGAAATCACTTCAGGGATACTCTCAAAAGCTTCTTCAGAAGTAAGGTTTTTTTAGTGATTTCTTCATAACAATCACTTAAATACCATTCCTTATCTTCTGTTTTATTTTCCCAACTTTGAATGCATCCCATAGTTTCAATATTATCTACAATATAATCACGTATTTATTCTTGAGTTTAAAGTCATCGAATTTTATGTTCACGGCACCACGCAACTGCACTCATAACACTTTCCTTCCAGGCATCATACGACTCTTTCCATTCTATACTTTTATTCACTAAAGTCGTTCGACAACATTCAAAAGTATTGCTAAAGAGATTATGCATGGATGACCTTCATATGTGGATATCTGGATAGCGCTTGACGAATGTGGGCATGTCTGAATAAATGTCCATTGCAACGGACATATTAAAAAAAAAAAAGCACAGATATATGTGATAAAATGAACTTAAAAGAAAGGAGGGTAGATAAACAAGATGTATTTAAGTGAGCGAGAACAGAGCATTATTGATATATTGCTTCAAGAAAACGCTTATATTCCTGCATCAAAAATTGCTGACGCATTAAGTGTTTCTACAAAGACAGTCTATCGAACCATAGATAAAATAAATAAAGATTCCGGTTCTCAACCATTAATTGATTCCAAACTTGGTGATGGATTCAAATTAAATTATGAAGAATATGTAAGAAAGAAATCAAATAAAGATGGTTTTGTTAAAAACTTTACGCCGGTAGAGCGAAGAAACCAGATTCTTATTGATTTACTATTTAGATCACCAAATCCAATAAAAACGACAGACATTTATAATAAATACTATGTTAGTGAGACAGTTATTTATAATGATATCACGATGCTTAATGAAAGACTAGAAAATGATAACTTAAATATATTGAGAAGAGGTAAATATCTTTCAATAAATGGAAATGAGGTTGATATAAGGAAAGTACTAATTAATACGATTAATATTTTTAATTTAGATCATCTTTTATCTAAAGAAAGCCTTAATCAATCCGATACAGAATTTATCATTTCGAACATAAATAGAATGGAAAGCCAACTAAATGTTACGATCCCGTATCCATATAATATTAATATCTTCTCGCATCTCTATATATTAATTAACAGATTTAGAGAGGGAAAAGTAAATGTAGAAAAAATGATAGATGAGCTGAATAAACCCTATAGAAATTTAATTCAAGAAAATATGGAAATTTTTGAGTGGGCAAAGGGCATCATAAGAAATATTTCAGATTACTTGAATATACACTTACCTGAAAATGAAGCGTGGTATTTATTTCAATATTTATTGTCGTCTCGTCTGTTAAACAATAATAGTAAAGAAAACATACAGATACGCAGAGGAATAGAAAGAGAAATAACTGAATTTTATATAAAAGAAGCAGGTAAAGCTTTGAGCAAAGATTTTGATAAAGATATTGTATGGGAAGAATTAATCAATCATATAAGACCAATGGTCAACCGGATGAAAAATAATATTCAAATAAAGAATAATTTACTGGAAGAAATAGAAATAGAGTACGAAGAACTTTTTAGTATTATTAAAGCCATTTCAAAAAACGCGGAAAATAAGTTTAAATTAGGAAAAATCAATAATGATGAGAATGGTTATTTAACTATATACTTTGCTAAATACCTGGAGCAAATGTTTGATACGAAGAGAATCGTTATTATTTGTACTAGTGGGATCGGGACTTCCGAATTACTAAAAGTAAAGGTAAAAAAGGCGTTTCCAAATATTGAAATAGTGGATGTTCTTTCGACTACAGATTTTATTGATCACTATAATACGTATAATGATGTTGATTTTGTTCTTACCACAGTAAATTTGGAAGCGCTTGTAAAGGAAGCCCCCATATTAAAGGAAGTACCTATAATATTAGTAAGTCCTGTTTTTGGAGATAGAGACAAAGAGATAGTAAGTACCTTCATAAAAAGTAAATAATATAGGAAAGGTAATGGGACTTGAATGTTTAAACTAAATGAGGATTTAGTTATTTTGTGTGACAAACCGGTTAATAAAGAAAATGTTATTAAAAAAATATCATTATCATTATATGAACAGGGTTACATTAGCAATATGGAACTTTTTATTGAACATGTACTCGAAAGGGAAAAGGCAGGATCGACATATATAGGAAATAATATAGCGATGCCGCATTGTGAATCAGCAAGTGTCGAATCAAATTCCTTTGTTATTTTTAAAAGTAACCAGCCCCTTAGTTGGAATGAACATAAAGTAAATATTGTAGCTTTGTTTGTACTCCATCCAAATAGCAGTTCTTTGGAAAAGCAATATTACAAGAAATATATAAAAGCACTTGGTGACGAAAAAATAGTAAACGATTTGAAAAAAGCTAACGATAAGGAGAAGATCGTTATGTTATTTGAAAGTTAATAAAGGTAAATTTTAAAGAGAGAAGGATCTTTGATGTATTTTAATAAAGAAATAGTATTGTTTAATTTTGATGAAAGCTCTAAAGAACAGGCTTTAAGGGTCTTATCAGATTATTTTATTAAACATGGTCTAGTTACATCAGATTTCTATGAAGGAATAATATCCAGAGAATCTAATTTTCCGACCGGATTATTTGTTAATGGAACTGGTGTTGCAATACCGCATACAGATAGTGAAAAAGTAATACATCCTCAGATTGGGTTTATGTCACTAAAAAGGCCTGTCAAATTTAGGGATATGGCCAATAAGGATAATGAAATAGATGTATCATTAATTTTTATGCTGGCATTAAAAAAATCGGATGAACAGTTGTCGATGCTGCAAAAGCTTGTTGATCTTTTCCAAAACGAAAGATCAGTCAATCAATTAAAAGAATGTACGTCACGGATTGAATTTAAAAACATAATGAAAAATGCAGGAATAGAATAAGGCTCTTTAAAAAGGAGGAGTTTCGATGCAAGTCTTTCAACAGGTAATTCAATGGTTTGTTGATTTAGGAGCAAGTGTCATGCTTCCAATTATTTTCTTGGTATTTGGCTTGATTTTAAGGATAAAGCCAGGGAAGGCCTTTAAATCTGCTTTAACCATTGGGATTGGCTTTATTGGCTTGAACTTAGTCATTGGTCTTTTGACTGATAACTTAGGTCCAGCCGCTGAAGCAATGGTTGATAATTACAATTTATCGTTACAAACAATAGATGTTGGTTGGCCGGCAGCATCAGCGATTGCATATGGTACCCTTTTGGGAAGTATGGCAATAATTGTCGGTATTTTAGTAAATGTCGTATTACTTTTATTTGGATTGACCAAAACGTTGAATGTTGATATTTGGAACTTTTGGCATATTGCCTTTACAGGATCAATCGTATATGCAGCAACAGCAAGCTTTTCTTTAGGTATTTTCACCATGATTACGCATTCCATGCTTCTCTATTTTATGGCGGATAAGAGTGCAATTTATGTTCAAGAATATTATCAGTTACCTAATATGTCATTTCCGCATGGTTCTTCGACGCCGGGTTTTCTTTTGGCATTACCATTGAACTGGGCTTTTGACCGAATTCCCGGTTTAAATAAAATAAATATCAGCCCTGAATTAGTTCAAAAAAGATTTGGTGTTTTTGGTGATACAACGGTTTTAGGTTTTATTATTGGAATAATTATTGGGTTATTAGCTGGTTATGATGTTAATAATACTTTAAATCTGGGTGTTGCAACAGGTGCTGTCATGTTGCTTATGCCTCGGATGGTTGCTTTATTAATGGAAGGGCTTACCCCCATTTCTGAAGCCGCAAGTAGTTGGGTGCAAAAAAGATTCCCCGGTAAAGAATTATATATAGGAATGGATAGTGCATTGGCTGTTGGTCAATCATCCGTTTTATCTGCTTCGCTATTATTGGTACCGATTGCATTACTGTTAGCAGTCATTTTACCTGGAAATACGGTACTGCCTTTAGGCGATTTAGCCACGATTCCTTTTATGATTTGTTTAATGGCGGCAGTCTTTAAGGGAGACATATTTCGTACCGTGATAGGAGGGGCATTATATATTGTTACAACACTGTATGTGGCATCTTGGGCAGCTCCGCTCATCACCAAGTCCGCAGTAGCATCCAACTTTGATTTAGGAGGAAATTCCTCTATAAGTGTATTAAGTGATGGCGGTGCATGGACGACCATTTTATTTAGCGGTTTGGGAAAAACTTGGTTAGGGATCGGCTTCATTTTCGTTGTTGTCTTATTTGCCTTGATTTACCAAAGCAAGATCAAAGGCAGTAAAAAAATAGAGTCTTAACGCTTGGGTAAAAACAAGATTGGTAAACTTCTATATTAAGGGTTTACATGGAAATAGGGTTTGGAATTTATAAGTTAAAATTTATGGGAGGAATTTAAATGAAAAAATTATTAATTATGTGTGGAACAGGAGTTGCAACATCAACTGTCGTTACAGGCAAAATAAAAGATTGGCTTAAGGAAAACAATTTGGAAAATACAGTGAAGTTATTCCAAAGCAAAATTTCAGATGAAATAAATAGTATTGACAATTATGATGTAGTCATTAGTACAACCATTGTGCCTGATCATCTTAAAAGTAAGGTGATTAATGGGGTCCCTTTATTAACCGGGGTCGGCAAAGAGGACGTTTTTATTCAACTTAAAGAAAAGTTAATAAATTAATATTTTCATTAACAGAATACTAGAAAGGAAATTTTCAATATGATTAACTACAATTTTAAAAAACCGGTTTTTATTGTAAATCCTAAATCATATCTTTACGGAGATGATTTATTAAAGCTAGCTAAGATTTCTAATAGATTGGCAGAAAAATATGATATTGACATACTATTTACAGGTCAATTAGTGGATCTGCCAAAGATAATTGAGAATACAAATCATTTAATCATTACCGCTCAACATATGGATCATTTAACACCGGGAAGAGGTATGGGTCATGTTCTTCCGGATGCTTTAAAAAATATCGGCGTGAAAGCTGT
The DNA here is from genome assembly GCF_053667775.1 of Cerasibacillus sp. JNUCC 74. The sequence continues at coordinate 237,124 of NZ_CM132207.1, forward strand.
AGTTTTAAATCATGCAGAAAATCTGTTAACTTTATCCAGCCTAGATAAAACAATACGAAGAGCTGATGAATTAGGACTTATTACAATTGTTTGTGCTGACACGGTACAACAATGTAAGGCAGTTGCAGAGTTAGAGCCTAATATGATTATTTGTGAACCAACCAGTTTAATTGGAACCGGTACTACGAGTGAATCGTCTTATCGAAAAGAAACAACATCTGCAATCAAACATGTGAATTCAGATATCCTGGTTCTTCAGGCAGCAGGTGTAAGTACCGGAGAAGATGTCAGACAAGTTATCCGAGAAGGTGCTGATGGTACTGGCGGAACAAGTGGAATTATTAAGGCTCCTGATTGGAAAGCAAAATTAGAAGAAATGGTAAGTAGTTTATAAAGGAGCGGTACGCTTCGATTGTTTAATCCATAATCCAACATTTAAAACACATCATACGTACTATTTTGCTTAGTCCAATCATTATTAAATAAACAGCAATCACCCATTGCACGGAGCATATACTCTTGGTGATTGGAGGAAACAGTGTGAATTCGATGGAAAAAAAGTACTCCAAGCGGAATCATTGCAGGTGATTTAAGCCTCTGAAGGAAAAGATGTAAGAATACAATATGGCTTTCTGGAATCAACAAACACCAACAATACAGAGGCAGAGCTCATTTTGTTCAATTGAGCCGCACACGACACATAAAGAAGCTTTTCTTGTCTCCATCTTGTGGATAATATACAGGACGAAGGAATGTACGGATAACAAGGAGAAATTGTATATTTTTTTACCAAATATATTCAATTTGGTTGTTAGGATGAATAACAATAAGTTGGAATATTCTGTATTATAGGTTTAGCCAACCATTTATAATTAAATATTTGAAAGAGAATAAGAACATTTGGAAGATATTTCAATGATATATAGGAGGAACATAAATGATTGTTTATAACGATACGTTAATCATAACTTCAGTAGGAAATAGAGTTTCATACCATGAAATTACAGATCAAATTAGGGAAATTGTTAAGAAAAGTAAAGTGAAAAACGGCTTATGTGTCGTTTCTTCACCACATACAACTTGTTCTGTATTCTTTGAGGAATATTCACATGATAGGAACTATGCGGGTGATGAATATCTTCAAGTTGATTTAAATAATGTTTTAGAGAAATTGGTGCCTAGATGCCTTTCGGAAGGACAGTATTATCATCCGGGACCTGAGCATACAAAATTCGGAATAGAACTGCCAAAAGAAGAAATGAGCACCGAGGGCACAGATTTAGTCCCGGATAAACGGTCGTTATTAAATACAGAGGCTCATATAAAAGGTACACTGATTGGCTCTAGTGAGACGTTTATTATTGAGGATTCAGAACTGCAAATTGGAAAAGTAGGTTACATTTATTTTGTAGATTGGGATCAGAATCGAGAAAGAAATAGACAATGCAAAGTGCAAGTTCTTGGGGAATAATGAACCAAACCTTGAAACTTCAATCAAAGGAGAGCGGGCTTAATGCTAGTTACGTTAAAAGAAATTTTGGAGATCGCGGAAAAAAGAGATTGTGGAGTTGCAGCAATAAATACACCCACATTTGAAAGTCTAGTTGCTGCCATAAGGGTAGCCGAAAAAAATAATGCTCCGATAATTATTCAACATGCACAAAGCCATGAATATATTAACCAAATAGAAATGATCGGACCAGCTATGGTTGCCTTGGCCAAAAATGCAAGTATACCGGTATGTGCACATGTTGATCATGGTGAATCCATAGAGTATCTGGAGAAAGGTTTAAAGCTTGGATTTACATCCATCATGTATGACGGATCGAGACTAACATATGAGGAGAATGTTAAAAACACGAAAAAGGCGGTAGAACTAGCTCATAAATTTGGTGCAAGCGTGGAAGGCGAACTAGGTATGATGGCAGGAAATGAGCTGGGGGAAGATTCACCAGATGATAACGAAGAAAGTTATTATACGGACCCACAATTAGCCCATCAATTTGTAAAAGAGACAAATATAGACGCATTGGCAGCTTCTTTTGGTACAGTTCATGGATTTTATAAAAGGCAACCAAAATTAGATTATGAATTAATAAAGGAGATTGCTGAACTAACAAAATTACCATTGGTCATGCATGGGGGCTCAGGCCTAAGCCCGGAAGAATATAAACGATCGATTAAAAACGGCATAAGAAAAATTAATTATTATACGTATGGCGCTAAAGCTGGTGCAGATGTCACTAAGGACTTTATCAAGAATAATAAGGCAGTTTTATTTTCTGAAATATCACGTGTGGCACAAGATGCTATGGAAAAGGATTTTCAACATATCATAGATATTTTTTATTAAGTCATCGTAAAAGTGTGTCCTGAAGAGTTTCTTGTACGGAAAACATGGAGAATTTACGCTTTGTAAGAGATGAGGAAAATCTCTTTGAATCGGTATTTGGGTACAGGTTTCAAGCTGCCTTGAATGAGAAAGCATCGCAGTCACAATCGCACTAATATAAATTTGGAATGGTACGTAAAGAATAATGATTTTTTAAAAAGGAAAATAGCTCAAAAAGGTGAAAATGACGTCCCAAAGAATGTTAAATCAGCATTCTTGGGACGTCATTTAGATGCTAATTAGTCAAAGTCGGACTTTTTAGTAACCCATCTTAGCGATCATTTTGCCTCCTAATCTGTGTAAAAAATTCTTTTTTTATCGACACGTTTGTACGTATGGGTCCAAAATAATTGCTTTGTGCTTGAATAAGTTTCGCTAGTTGGAGAACGTAGCTGTCATAAAAGGATAGTGATGAGCTAAAGCATAGTAAGGGTAAACGGTTTTCCATACTTTTTATAGTAACTAGCCTTAAAGCTTCTTCATGTTATTAGCCTTGAGAGTGCATGTAATACATGTATTAAGTTTGGATTCGATTTATAAGCTCCACTTCACTATTATGTATCCTATTTTTTGCTAGACTTGATCCCATAACTCTCCAAAAATGCCGATTGTATTTTTCAATGTATGCAAATCATTGCAAGTTTGAGTATTAGTTAAACAAAAATACTTAAAAGCAAGATAAATCCAAGACCTAAAATGGAGATAATCGTTTCTAGTAATGTCCAAGTTGAAAATGTTTCTTTTATTGTTAAACCAAAGAATTCTTTAAACATCCAGAAACCAGCATCATTAACATGGGAGGCAATAAGACTTCCTGCACCAGTAGAAAGAACCATCAAAGCAAGATTAACATCAGACCCTTGCATTAATGGGATAACTAAACCAGCGGTTGTTAATGCAGCAACAGTTGCTGAGCCCAATGCAATCCTTAAAACAGCGGCAATCATCCAAGCTAATAGGATTGGTGAAATGCTACTATCTGAAAAAATGTTGGCGACAGCATCTCCTACTCCCCCATCAATTAAAACCTGCTTAAATACACCGCCCCCACCAATGATAAGGAGCATCATACCGATAGAACGAATCGATTCCTCAGCTGAATTCATAACTTGTTTCATTGGAATACGTCGGGCAATTCCCATCGTATATACCGCAATCAAAACGGAGATTAGTAGAGCTGTTGTAGGTTCACCGATTAATTGGATGATATCAAAAAGGATATTGTCCGAAAGTTTCCATATATCTTGTAAGAGCTGGATGATTGTTGCTATTGCCATTAAAATGACTGGAAATAAAGCCGTCATTACACTGATACCAAAACCAGGTGTTTCCTCTAGTTTAAAATCCTTAACTTCGCCTACAGAATCAACACTTCCAGTTTTTAAAAAAGCATCTGGGACTAACTTTTTCGCTAAGCTAGTAAATAAAGGACCAGCAATCATTACAGTAGGAATTGCAATGATAAGTCCATATAATAAAACCATTCCAATATTTGCTTCATACTGCTGGGCAATGACAGTTGGTCCTGGATGTGGTGGTAAGAAACCGTGAGTGACTGATAACGAAGCAGCCATTGGTATACCTAAATATAAAATAGACACTCTTAATTGCTTGGCAATTTGATAAATAATTGGAATAAGTAAAACGAGTCCGACCTCAAAAAACAAAGCAATACCAATAATAAATGAGGCAATGACAACAGCCCATGAAATATTCTTTTCACCGAATCTATGAATCAATGTCATTGCTATTCGCTGAGCACCACCAGCATCTGAAACTAATTTTCCTAAAATAGCGCCAAAACCAAAAATTAATGCAATACTGCCCAATGTCCCCCCCATACCAGCTTTAATTGAAGATACAATTTCATTAAGTGGCATGCCTAAAGCTAAAGCAACTAAAAATGCTACGACTACTAATGAAATAAAGGTGTTCAAATGTAACTTCATAATTAAAAACAATAAGACAATGACTCCTAAGGCAACAATAAGTAAAGGGAATAAGTTATCTGTAAATGACATAGGATTTGTGCTCCAATCTATTTTTTAGTTGAACGATTGCTACAAGGTTAATTGCATTTATCCCGCATTAAGGTGCCGTAAGATTCCCAATTAAGATCTTGAGTGATACAAAGGGTCTAAGCGGTAGTTAACGGCACCTAAATGCCCGATTCGTTTAAGGGCCTTTAGGTCATACCCCCTGAGGTACTAACATTCAGTAGGAAATGGAAGAAAACTCCTACTGAATGAAGTTTCACTTTATTGTTTTTCTTTTTTTTGAAAGGCAGCGAGTTTTTGGTATTCTGATTCTAATCGTCTTGATATGTTGATAAAAATAGGAATCAGCTCTCTGTAAACGTTTTTATTTTCGGGATTTGGTTGATGTGTATAAGTAGTACCAATATGATCGTTGAAGACTTCAAAAGAGTCTATTTTTTTCTCAGCATATAACCCTAAAAGACAAGCGCCTAAACATGAGGATTCATAGCTTTCGGGAATAATAACGTCATGATCAAAAATATCAGCCATCATTTGTCGCCATACTTTAGAACGCGAGAATCCACCTGTTGCTTTAATGGAGGTGGCAGGTGTATCCATCACTTCTGTTAAAGCTAAGAACACCGTATATAAGTTAAAAATAACGCCTTCTAGAGCAGCCCGAATCATATGCTCCTTTTTATGATTTAAAGTGAGTCCAATAAAAGAACCTCGAACATCTGAATCCCATAGAGGTGCTCTTTCACCCGTTAAATAGGGGTGGAACAGAAGTCCATTGGCACCAGGATTAACGCGTTCTGCAATTCGAGTTAAAACGTCATATGGGTCAATTCCTAGACGCTTTGCAGTTTCAATTTCACTTGCTGCAAGTTCATCACGTATCCAGCGTAACACCAAACCCCCATTGTTTACTGGACCACCAATAACCCAATGATCCTCTGTTAAGGCGTAACAAAAGATTCGCCCTTTTGAATCTGTTCTTGGTTGAGGGATAACAGTCCGGATGGCACCACTTGTTCCTATCGTGACAGCAACGTCCCCCTCTTTTATCGCGTTTACTCCAATATTTGAGAGTACACCGTCACTAGCTCCTATGACAAAGCGTGTGTTTTCCAAAATCCCCATTTCTTGGGCAAATTCAAGATGGCAACCTGTAAATGATTCTTTTGTTGAAACGAGACGTGATAATTTTTCTTCTGTAATATTCGCAATTTCTAGGGCGCTCTCTTCCCATGCCAATAATTGAAGATTCATCAATCCCATAGCGGAGGCTATTGAGTAGTCAACAACATATTCATTGAAAAATTTGTAAAAAACGTATTCTTTAATACCGATGTACTTTTTGGTTTTTCGCGCAATATTTGGTTTTTCATGTTCCATCCAAGCTATTTTACAAAGTGGGGACATAGGGTGGATGGGTGTCCCTGTTTTTAAATAAATCTCGTGTCCATTATGTTTATCTTTTATTTTTTTAGCCCATTCAGAGCTTCTATTATCAGCCCAAGTGATACAGCGAGTTAATGGCTTGTCCTTTTCATCTATTGCAATAACACTGTGCATCGCACTGCTAAAAGAGATAAAGGATAAATCCTTAGGGTCTATTTGTGAATGTTGCATTACATTGGTAATGGATAGAAGAACTGCTTGGAATATTTCTTCAGGGTCTTGTTCCGCGGTTGAAACATCAGGCGTGTATAACTCATAGCCGTTGTTGTCCTGGCTTATAATTTCACCCGTTTCACGAAAAAGAACCGCTTTTGTACTAGTCGTTCCTATATCTACGCCAATCATATATTTATTACGATCCATTAAATTCCCTCGCTTTTTTCATCATCTCTGGGTCAGTCCATAAATCTTCTGCTTTGTTTTGAACATCATGAAAGTTTTTAAAAAAAGCTTCTTTGATAAGCGTTTTTTCTTTCTGTGCCAGGGCTTCAATAATAAGTTCGTGATTTTTAAGAATACGATTAAAGTCTTGATAGTCTACTCGGCTTCTATATCGCATCGATAAAATAATCAGACACTCCATGACAGGTCTTAAATGTGTCCATACCATCATAATTTGCCTATGATGAATAGATTTAATAATGGTTTCATGAAATTCTATATCTTTTAAAGAAAATTCATCAATATCTTTATACTTTATCGCTATTTTCATCATTTCCAGAATTTTATTTAGTTCGTTTAGTAGTGCATCGTTTTCTGAATTTAATAAACGCTGAACAACAAAGGATTCAATCATTAATCGAATATCATAAATTTCTTCAATATCCGTTTCTGAAATGCCAATCACTGTTGCTCCCATTCTTTCTAAGCGAATTAACTGTTCTTTTTCTAACACTTTTAGAGCCTCCCTTACAGGGGATCTACTTACTTGATATTCTTTTGCTAATTGATTTTCTGATAAAACGGTTTCTTTTTGGATATCTTGAGAAATAATTCTCATTCTTAATTCGGTAACGAGTCGCTCTCCCATTGATGAAGAAAAAGCTAAGCCTTTTTCAGGGTAGAATTTTTTAGATGTCATATCTCTCCTCCTATTTACAGCTAAAACAATCAATTGAATACTTGTATACAAGTATAATATCACAGGAAAATAACTTTGTAAACGGATTCACAAATGACTCTTTTGAGATTATTGTAAAATTGTTGTACCTTTTAAAAATTTGCTATACTTTATTTTAAATTGGCTAAATAGCTTTAGAGAGTAATGACGGCAGATCTGGTTCATTATAGCTAGCAAATAGTTCGGCAAATGCATTCATGATGTGAGTAGGTAGTCAAATGATTGCTATATGGTATTGAGCATTATTATGATTTTATTTATTGCTGGTTTTATAGGGGGGGGAATTTATCGAGTGATTTGCTCTTCTTTATTTACGGATTTGTTTTTTTGTACCATGAGCTTTACCACTATTTTATTACCTAGGTAGAAATGTGAAATTTTAGGGTTAAAATATTTCAACAAAATAAATCATCTAAGAGGTTCGGATCTAGCTATGATAAACACAATATCCAACAAAATTTATTTGACCAACAAATAATTCTTTACGATTAGATTGGACAGCCTCTCCAATCTAATCGTAAAGGAATAAGTCACAGTTAAAATACACAAATGGTTATCACCAAACTTTTAAAATGAATTACTGATTTGAATAAAGATAATATACAAAGAAACTAACATTAAAAGCTTTTATCAAATAATTCTTGTATAAAGTTTAAAAAAATGGACAGGTTCACCTTTATGAAGTTGACTCTAATAAGAATTGGGGCTGAATTGATAGAGTATACTTTTTCCTTCTTTTATACAACGCTAGTTAGGCGGTATAGCTTATTGACCTGACTATTTATTATTGATTGAAACAACCTCTACTACCAATTGTTGTCCTGGTGGATAACATTACATAAATTGGCATAAAAAGGGATATTTTTCGTCTTTATAATAATATGTGGGATAGCGATCTTCACCTTGATTACGTTGTGGATGGAAGGGAATACAATCATATCATCGGACAAACAGATGGACATGGCAAATGGTTTAGTTGGAATTTAGCGTGAACTAATCGATGACGAAAGATAATTCCAAGAGTTATCTTTGATGGCATGATAAAAGTTATTTAAAAATGCTTTATGACTATGTTGCGATAGTTTCATCAACTATCGTAAAAAGGGCTTTATTATACCGCTGATTAATTTTTAGCGTCTGACAATTTTTTTGCCTCTTGAGCTATTTTTCTTCTTCTTGTTTATACCTTCTTGTGGTAAGATAAGACAACAGGAGGTAGAAGAATGCAATCATTCGTCAAATTCAGTCATTTTATTGGGAAAACTTTTGCCCTTTGGGTACTTCTTGTGGCAGTTGTCGCATTTTTCATCCCAGAGCAATTTTTATGGATTAGCAAGTACATATCCATTCTGCTTGGGATTGTCATGTTTGGTATGGGGATGACATTGTCTTTAGCAGACTTCAGTGAAGTAGCTCGACATCCAAAGAGTGTAGTTATTGGTGTTGTTTCACAATTTTTATTAATGCCACTCATCGCGTACGGTTTAGCAAAAGGTTTAAACTTGCCGCCTGAAATTGCGATTGGTGTCATTCTTGTTGGTGCATGTCCAGGTGGGACTGCTTCTAATGTCATGACATTTCTGGCAAAGGGTAATACAGCGCTTTCCGTAGCTGTTACAACTGTATCGACATTACTTGCTCCCTTGTTGACGCCTGCTATTATCTATTTCTTGGCAAGGGAATGGCTGGAAGTGTCGGCATCTAGTATGTTCATGTCTGTTATAAAAATTGTTTTGTTGCCAATTATTCTTGGTTTAATTGTCCAACTATTCTTAAAAGAACAAGCGAAGAAAACGGTCGATTTGCTGCCTCTTGTTTCTGTAGTGGCCATCGTGCTTATCATGGCAGCGGTTGTCGCAGGAAGTAAAGAGAAAATTGTCGAGTCGGGCTTACTAATTTTTGCGGTCGTTATTTTACATAATGGTTTCGGGTATTTGATCGGGTTTTTCATCGCAAAACTGTTTAAGCTTCCCTATAATGATCAAAAAGCGATTTCCATTGAAGTTGGAATGCAGAACTCCGGATTAGGTGCAGCATTAGCGGCTGCTCATTTTAATCCGATTGCAGCAGTACCTAGCGCTATTTTTAGTTTTTGGCATAATATTTCCGGCCCGTTATTAGCCACGTATTGGGCGCAAAAAACGAAAAAATAAGTAAACGGCTCTTGCAATAGTTCTATTCTTGCAAGGGCCGTTTAAGTTTGAAGGGAAATTATATTGATATAATACTAGGTAAAAAATTAGATCCATAGATAACGAATGCCTTCGCTTAAGCCTTTATTGATATAAAAAACCTTCATGATAGATACTAGCTCAGCCAAGTTTTTAAAAGGTGCTTCTAAATCTTATCAGAAATAATACATTGAGTTTTCTTGTTGTCTAGGAAAGGATTTCCGTTTATACAAGCTATAACCTTGTTGAAAAGAGATCGCCGCCTAGCTTATGTGCTCAAGCTGAAGTAAACTTCGATTTTTTATATTTAAAAGCTTAGTATACTAAAGCCTTTTAGAGCATGTATTAATGTATAAAATTTGCCCCGAACCATAGGAAAAAGATGATCGTTACGGTATTGGCTATTAGCAGTGTAAGCGAAAGGGCTGCCATAATCTTTTTTTCTTTCCTACTGATAAAAGCTAAAAAAGTAAATAATGTGCAGGCAATGAAAGAGATAGCTATTAAAGTCATACCAACCCTTTCGCTAATCAGACTGCTAACAATCTCTAAACATAGCATCGACATGGATAAAACTATACTAGTAATCAGCGATAAATAACTTCTCCATGAAAAATATTTGTATTCCATACATACACCCCAACTAAAATGTTATAAAACTCCCAACCAGCTACCCCTTTTAAAATGTTACCACTATCAATCTATGATGTGGTAAAAAAATTCGAACTGTCAGATCTTAAGCTGCGTAAAGTTTTGTTGGCTAAGTGATAAATAAACGTAAAGAATATGATAGGTTGTGCTCAACATATAGAAAAGTTTCTTAAATATGCTGGCATAGCGGCTTTATTTTTTTCTATAGGAATCTGCTCTGCTCGCTTTTATATGATACCAAATGGGTTGAAAGCTTTCCCTTCCAATCATTTTACAATAGATATTCAATAAGCTCTAGTAAGGCTCATTAAAAATAGAATGATGAAAACAAATTCCATTAGACGGGAAGAAAGTTAGAAGAGGTAGCAATTGCCATAATCGTACCTTTCTCTTCGTTTAATGAACTATCTATTTTTTTAGCTGCAGCAATAGCAGCAGCTGATGATAACTCTAAATGAATTCCTCTTCGACTAGCTAATTTTTGAGCAACTTGAGCTTCTTGGTCAGAAACAACAATAGCACTGCCATTACTTTCTTTAACTGCTTGAATCGCTTGGAAGGTAACGGTTTGACCATTGATTGAAGTAAGTTCAGTAGTCCCATCGAATATACTCGTATATGGTTGTTTAACGCTGGATGGTCCCTCCGTCTGTTTGCATTGCCGAAGCTACCATTGAGCATAAAGTGCTCTTAATAAGAAATTAACTACTTTTAATCTAATTTTCATTTTACATTTAAAGTATCATGTTATGGTTGCGAAGTACAAAATAATAATTATACTCCATTATCTAACCATCTTTTTTGAACATCCTCTTATATGCTATTATCATACATAATAAGATTGACCTACCATAGAAGGGATTTAGAATATGAGTCACTTAATCAATCAATTTACGATGGATTTTACGTTTACAACTAATAAATCAATGATTGAAAAGAAGAAGAAAGACTATGCTAATGTTTACCGAATAGATGGTGAATTAAAGCTAGAAGTTAATGGAGAAGTGTTTTTTCAAGAAGATATAGCGATATTAGAGTTTTATTTACAGTTGAAAAAGTGGTTCAGCAAAAAAGTTAATAATAGCTTTTATTATCATACTTTAGAGGTAGAGGATGATGAAAATCCAATCATAAAATTTGTCGCAGTGGGGGACAATTATTCTCTTTCTTCCCCTTGGAGCCAAGGAAAGCTTGTTTATATAATCGAAGCAAGCCTATTAGAGAAAACTGTAGAAAGTTTTGTGGAAGATTTTTCCGAAAAATTAGATAAACATTTTAGCTTGAAAACAAAATGGTTTGAATAGGCAGTAATGTAAAGATGTATTTTTAACTCATTAGGTTTAGCTAAGTGGTGTGCGTTTAGATTAAATCAAAAATGAGGACGATGAGTGAAAAATTTATTTTCCTAGTCGGGAGGTTAAAAGAGAGTCCATATGACGAGCTTGACTGTGGATAAGTATGAAATTTGCTCCTCTGTAATTTGGAGTCTGGTTTGATTACACCTTGGGAGATACGCTCAGCAGCGTTTTAATTATACAGAAAAAGCCTGATTGAACAAGGCAATGAATGCTATCAAGAAAATTTAATCTAAAGAAGAAATTCCAAAATAACGGAAAGGTTTTACTCTAACAATTACTTCGAGCATACTCTAAGCAGAAGCTTGTCGTTTGTTTAGTTTTAGATGTAGTTATCTTAAAGAAAGTTTATTTTACATATATTATGGTAATAAAAATATTTTCACAAAATCTATAGAAAAACAGGTGATCCTATGACAAACATCATACCAGAACCACATCGTTATGCCGTGTGTGCCCCGGAAGACACTTCGATAAGAAAGTTTTATCAAGGAGTGTATGAAGAAACTTTTCTTTTTTTTCATCCATTTATAAAACCGAAACGAACTGGAAGTGAGGAGATTAGTTTCCGCGATTTTCCAGATAAAAATGAAATAAAAGATACATTTGAAGTGGTCACGTGGAAAAGATTTTTAAGCTTATCAGGTATTACAAATGTTAAGCAGCTTGATATCGGACTGAGGTCGAGCATTTCTGGTTTAACAAATAGCGCCAAGGATGACGAGATGGCTAATCTTATTCACAGAGTCTGTATAAAGTATAATTTGTTGCAGCCAGGAGAGGGCCAACTTCCTGACATACTGATAAATAGTCTATTTAATAGTATAAATCAGCTTGGTTATGAATGGATATGGTGTGGAGATGAGTTTTGTACGGAACGTAGGCTGGAGAAGATTTCAGATTTGATCAACAGCCGTAATCGATTTAGTGAGTATAGAAACTTTTTCACCCATCATAATGAGCTTCTCGTTACTACCCATTGGGATAGCCATTATTCTATGCTTTGTTCCAGTAAAAAAATAATTGAAGCCATCGTTACTGCCAGTAATTTGGAAGGATTTTATTGTGATGATAAAACAGAAATATACTGGAGCTTGCAATAGATGATGATTATAACAGCATATTACACACAATGAACTGCCATCATTGGAACAGATAATTACTTTTTTGTCTAGAAAAACATGGTATAGTAGATGGTAGGAGGAAGAAAAATGGGTAAAAAGTTGATTCGTTCATTCATCTTGCTCGTGCTTATTAGCCTATTGGTTAGTCAAGTACAACAGAAATTAAATCAAATACAAATCGATAACAATGAAGCGACAACAATTACTTCGGTTATGCAAGTATTTAATAGTGAAGCTGTACAGCTATCAACTTCTGCAACTCTTATGCAACAGAATGAAATGGAGCTTGACTCTGATGTTCCTCCTGTAAAGCAATTACCATCTCCGCCGCTTCGCTATCATTATGCCAAATCACTTTTACAAACAACCTGGTATGTTACAGATACAAGTCGGATGGTGGATGTCATGAAGTGTCATTCCAATTATCTCTCTCCCTTTCATGTTTAAGAATAACTGTTAGAAAACATGAAAGGGAGAAAAGAACCATGAAGCAAATAGACAAACCGGAATGGAAAGAATCATTAGAATGCTATCTGTTTATCTTTATCATTTTATTATTGTTTTTTGGTACGATTGTAATGAGTGGTCAATTAACTGGCACAGATTGGATTAGTCTTTTTAGTAAGTTTACCTTTGATGTAAATGTTGATGTATTAAAGCAGTTATTTCTGTTGGAGTAAGTGACAAAAAGAGGCTAAAAAACTAAAAGTAAGTTAAAATCGCTAGGTGAACAATTTACACAAGCTCACTCTTACTAAACTTTAAATGGCAACTGCCCTACGTTAATAGGGCGGCTGCCATTTTTATGAGATTGTGTGCATGATTTTTTAATAGAAAAAAGAATAGATTCATTCATATAAGTTATATCATGTTTTTTTATCCATAACCATACGAAAACCTTTCCTACCAGGGTGGACAAATAAAGACTTGGTTGGGCAAAGTTCTTTGATTTTCATGTTAAATCCATATCAGCTTTTGTTCTACTTATTGGTAGAGAATGAAGGAAAAGCCCCACTGAATGAAGCTTCCCTTTATCGCGCACCTCTATAATCAGTTTCTTGAGTTGTTTGTTCGTGCCAAGTCAAACTTGTAAATCATATTACAGTTATTATTTATAATGCTAGTTTTAAAATCTTTACAATATCTTCAGAACTTAATTTTTTCAGGTGGCCAACTGGTTGGGTGTCATCTTTAGTTGCTCGATTAGCCATCTTTATAAAGTGAGTATCATCGATTTCAAATTCAGATAGGCGCGACTTCATGCCCATGTTCGTAAAGAATTCACGTGTTTTTGCAATGCTTAATTGAATAATTTCCTCCTCCGAATAGGTAAAAGGATCAAGATTAAAAACTCGAACTCCATACTTAACAAAAATAGCTGGGTGAAATTGACTTACATATTGCATCCATGCTGGAAAGACAATCGCCATTCCTTCACCGTGAGTAATTCCATACTGTCCGCTAATTTCATGTTCAATTCGATGTGAAGCCCAGTCTGGCTCACGTCCTAGTTCTAAACTATTGTTATGAGCCATCACTGCTGTCCACATAACTTCAGCTCTTAAATTATAATTATCAAGTTGTGCCATTAATTGATTCCCACTAATTAAGAGTGATTTAATTGCACCTTCAAGAAGAAAGTCCGTTAAATTAACGTTCTCAACACGAGTGAAATAGCGCTCCAACAGGTGGGTTAAAATATCGGATACCCCTACGCCTGTATGATACTTGGGCAGTTTTAATGTAAATTCCGGATTGAGTATGGAAAATTTAGGAATAATTAAATTAGTTTCCACTCCTAATTTATGTTCTCCATTAGAGACGATAGTTGCGTTTGACATTTCAGATCCAGAAGAGGCAACAGTAGATATAACGCCAATTGGTAAAGCTTTTTCTACTTGAGCTTTACCAATGAAGAAATCCCATACGTCTTCTTCGTACAGTGCACCAAAGGATACGGCCTTAGCTGTATCAATAACACTACCGCCTCCTACAGCTAAAATAAAATCAATTTGGTTTTCTTTTACAAGAGAAACTAAGTGACGGATTAAGGAGATCTCAGGGTTAGGTACAACTTCTCCATTTTTGAAAATGGTAATTTTCTTTTTATTTAGCTCTTTTTCAATCGTGTCGTATATTCCCAAATCAAAGATATAGTCACCGCTATAGAGTACTAAAACATTTTTTGAATGACTCTCTAAATCGATAAGTTCTCCTACCTGACTTTCTTGCCCTTTACCAAAATAAATATTTGCTGGGTTATAGTAATTAAAATTTAGCATAGTCATCATAAGCTCCTTTAATTTATATGTGATTGTTGGGATACGTATATCATAAAGGAGTCAATCGTTAATATATTAATTGAATTTTACTGTTTTTAAAGAAATCCATCCATTCACCAGATGGTTTTTTATCTGTAATAACTGTTGAAATGTGTGAAAAATCATCAATTAAATGAATGGTTCTAAAATCAAATTTCGTATGATCAACCACTAAATAATTTTGCTGGGATTGTAGCAAGAATTGTTTTCTAACAAGCGATTCATCTTCACTATAATCCGTCGGCCCAATATTTAGGCTAATACCTGAACTACTAATGAATGCTTTATCAATTAAGTATCTCGAAATATTTGCTTGAGCGTTCACCCCAATAAAAGAATGCGATACATTCCTAAAGTTTCCTCCAATAATAATCAGTTTAATGGTTTTATGATCCTTTAAGACGTTGGCTATATCCAAAGAATTTGAAATGACAGTAATTTGTAGTGTAGTCATTTTTAATAGAGTTGCAATCGAAAGTGCTGTAGTTGAACTGTCTAAAGCGATAGAATCCCCATCTTCAATAAACTTTAAGCATTTTTTAGCCATAATTTGTTTTTCTTCTTTAAACATTGTCTCCCTTAGTAGAACAGGGACTTCTTTATCAAATGTATTTGGCAGATAGGCTCCTCCACGTACTCGCTTTAGCTTTTTTTCTTTCTCTAATGTTGCTAAATCTTTACGGATAGTTTCTTCTGTTACATTTAACTTTTTACTCAAATCCGTCACTTTTACGCTACCTGTATTATTAAGTTGTCTTAAAATTTCTTGTAATCTATCATATTTCATCAAAAGAACCTTTCCTTTCGATTTATTAATTGTAACCTTACCACAGAATAAAGAAAAAGTAAACAAAATATATACTTATTCCAAATAATTAACCAATATAAACCAAAATTACAAAAATATTAGTTTTGAACTTCTGTGAAATATATTGACTTTTCGTGTTACCCAATTTATGATTAAATCGTTGGGAACGTATACATGAAGTTTCATAAAACAAATTTATATAGAAAGGAGTATATTTTTGTTAACTTTGGGGATGGACATGTTTTACGAATTATCTAATAAAAAGGAGAACTGTAAATGCAGAAAATCAAAGAAAAAACAAAAACTCCGAATAAAGGTCAGTTTATGGGGCTTGTCCCACTTTTAATCTTTTTAGTTTTGTATATGCTGACAGGGTTAATTTCAGGTAATTTTGAAAATATGCCATTAATGATTGGAATTCTGATTGCCTCAGGAATTGCTTTAATGATGAAAAATAAAGATAACCCACTCAAGTTTGAAGAGCGGATTACGATGTTTTGTAAAGGTGGCGGTGATCACACCTTAATTCTAATGGTTATTATTTTTATTCTAGCTGGAGCATTTCATGGGGTTGCCAGCGGAATGAATGCAGTTGATTCAGTGACAAACCTAGGTTTGAGTGTTTTACCATCGAATTTAATTTTGCCAGGGCTGTTTATTATTGGGTGTATATTAAGCTTTGCTATGGGAACATCAATGGGGACTGTAGCAGCATTGGCGCCATTAGCAATAGATATAGCTGACAAAACTGGAGCAAATATAGCGCTAGTATGTGGAATTGTTGTTGGAGCAGCGATGTTTGGTGATAACTTATCTTTTATTTCAGATACAACTATTGCAGCTACCCGTACGCAAGAAATTTCAATGAAGGATAAATTTAAAGCTAATATTTTAATGGTTCTACCAGCAGTTGTGATTAATTTGGTCTTGTTAACACTCGTACCAATTGATACAGTGGCGATTTCCGGTTCTTATGATTATAGTTTAATAAATATCATCCCATACGTATTGGTTATTGTTCTATCATTAATTGGTATTGAAGTAATTACGGTAATGGTCATGGGGATTTTTTCGGGTATGATTATTGGTTTAGTCCACGGAGATTTTACCATTATTGAATTTATGAAGATCGCTCATGAGGGAATGAAAGGTATGGAAGATATGGCCATAATTGCGATTCTAGTAGGTGGTCTTGTTGCGCTAATGAAGTATTTAGGCGGTATAGATTGGCTTTTACACGCACTTACCAAGAAAACAAAAACTGCTCGTGGTGGAGAGCTATCCATTGCGGCCCTTGTTAGTTTAATGGATATTTCGACTACGAATAACACAATTTCAATTATTGCAGCAGGCCCATTAGCAAAAGATATTTCAGACGAATTTGGTATTTCACGTTCTCGTACAGCAAGTTTATTAGATGTATTCTCCTCTGCATTCAATGGTTTATTACCATATGCAGGCCAATTGCTAGTAATTGGAGGGATGGCAGGGGTCTCACCTGTAAGTATTATGCCGTATAACTGGTATTCTATTTTAATGATTGTTGTCGGTTTAATTTCTATCGCCATCGGTTTTCCAAAAGGTAAGGATACAAAAGTAAGCTAAGGAAGGGAGATTACTCACCATTAGGCCTAAGATTTTAAATGGGAGTTTCTCATATCTATGACGAAAACAATCCTTCGTCTTTATAAGTGTTACTTCGGGAGTTTCTGCTCGGATGCCCGAAGTCTAATATTCTTTCGTACCTTGAATATTTTACGCATGGAAGGTTAACATGTTGTTTTCTCCATGCAACCTTATATATTCAGTTGTTAAAGAGCAACTTATATAAGTAACAGTAACATATGATCGTTTAAATTACACGTCTAAGGAATGTATGTTGACTAAAAACAAAGTTTATCCCCCTCTTTATCGTTGAGTTAAAGTCCTCACGTGATGAAAAAGGGAGACTTCTTATATGTAGTCATGAAATCAGGGAATGTATAATAGGAGGAAAGTACAATGTCTAAATTTACAAACCATTTTTTGATGTCTCCTGAAGATATAAAAGAATACGTAATCGATGAGCTTGGCTTATTTACCAATAACGCAGATCTGAATGTGAGTGAAATTGGAGATGGCAATATCAATTATGTTTTTAAAGTAGTAGATATGAAATCCGGGAAAAGTGTAGTAGTAAAACAAGCAGATGTTTTGCTTCGATCTTCCGGACGCCCACTCGATATTTCACGAAATAAAATTGAAGCAGATATATTGAAAATTCAGTATGATTTAATGCCGGAATTTATTCCTGAAGTCTATGACTATAATGAAACAATGTGTGCATTAACAATGGAAGATATTTCAGCTTATAAGAACTTACGCTTTGAGTTGATGAATGAACATATCTTTCCGAATTTTGCAGAGGATATTAGTACTTTTTTAGCTAACACGCTATTGCCAACAACAGACTTATGTTGGGAACGTCATGAGAAGAAAGAGTTAGTTAAGAATTTCACCAATGTGGATATGTGTGATATTAGTGAGGATCTTGTCTTCACTGAACCATATTATAATTACAAGGATCAAAATGTTATCTTGGATGAAAACATACCATTTGTTGAAGAACATATTTACCGAAACGATGAATTGATTTATCATGTTGCAAACTTGCGTAACAATTTTATGAATAACGCACAAGCATTGATTCATGGTGATCTACACTCTGGATCCATCTTTATTAACCAAAGTGGAACAAAAGTTATTGATCCTGAGTTTGCTTTCTACGGACCAATGGGATACGACATTGGAAATGTCATCGGTAATTTATTTTTCCCATTAGCACGTGCTCATTATTACAATGGAAATGTAAATTTTCGTGAATGGTTACAACATACGATTCGTGATATTTATGATGGGGTGAGTCGCAAACTAGCTGATACTTACGATGAGCGAGTTACATTGCCATTGTATACGAACCATCAATTTAAAAAGGCTTATCTTGATCATGTGATGTCCGATTCATTGGGTTATGCTGGAACAGAAATGATTCGACGTGTAATAGGTGATTCAAAAGTGAAAGAAGTATCAGAAGCACCTCTAGGAAAAGAACGAATTGAAATGGAACGAGCTTTGCTTAAAATGGGTATAGAATTAATAATTCAGCGTGCCGAGATAACAACAGGAACGGAATTAGTTCGTCGTTTCAACATGATAATTAGTTAAAAGTAGTTTAGGAGGAAGAATAGATGCAACGAGCAGACTATGATTTACCTTTTTTATTAACTTATGAAAATGTGGCTTGGTATGATAATGGCAAAGTAAGAATATTAGATCGACGGATATATCCGACTGAGGTTCGTTTTGTCGAGTGTACAACCTATCAAGAAGTCGCGCAAGCAATAACCGACATGGTAACGCAAAGCGCAGGCCCGTATACAGCAGCTGGTATGGGAATGGCTTTAGCGGCTTATCAAACTCGAGGGAAAAAAGAGGCAGAACAAATAGCTTTTCTAGAAAAAGCGGCTCACGCCATTGCTTATGCTCGACCAACGACTGCAAACCGAATGGGAAAAATTACGCAAAGTTGTCTAGAAGTCGGAAGATCGGCACTTGCAAAAGGAGCTAACCCTGTTGAGGCAATCTTCTTATCCACGGTTGAATCTTTAAACCGACGCTACACAATTATGGATAAAGTGGGAAAAAATTTGATTAAATTAATGCCCAATCATGGTCGCATTTTAACACAATGTTTTGGAGAAACCATTATTGGTACTTTTTTACGAGCTGCGAAAGCTGAAAACAAGAATTTGGATATATATTGTGCAGAAACCCGGCCATATCTTCAAGGTGCAAGATTAACGTCTAGCTGTGCAATTGACCTGGGTTTTCCAACCACTGTTATTACCGACAATATGGTAGCTTATGCGATGGAATACAAAAAAATTGATGTGTTTACTTCAGCAGCTGATTCCATTGCAAGAGACGGTCACATTGCCAACAAAATTGGAACGAACCAAATTGCGATAGTAGGCCAGCATTATGAAGTCCCTTATTATGTGACTGGTATTCCTGATGCCGATAAATATTCGAAAGAAGATATTATAATTGAAGAACGTGACCCTAAACAAGTTTTAGAATATCGAGGAATTCCTAATACTTTAGCAGATGTGCAAGCTATTTATCCATCTTTTGACATCACGGGACCATCTCGAATTAGCGGAATTGTGACAGATCGAGGTGTGTACTCCCCTTATGATTTAGATGCTTATTTTTCAGAGGAACAGGCGCGTTTTTATTAAGCCTTTTCCTATATTAATCATATGGAAAGGATGGTTGACACAGGTTGCACTAAATTACAAAGTGTGATCAAGTGTAAAAAAATATATAGAATGAGTGATAATGAATGAAATATGTAGAAGAGCGAAAGCAGATTGTAGAATACGGAAAAAAACTATTAGAAGAAAAACTAACGACAGGAACCGGTGGTAATATCAGTATCTTTATTAGAGAAGATCAAGTGATGTTGATTACACCAAGTGGTATTGCTTACCCAGAAATAACAGAAAAAGATATTGTTCTATTAAATTTAGATGGAGAAATATTGGAGGGTAATCGTAAGCCTTCAAGTGAGTATGACATGCATCGAATTTTTTATCAAAATACGGATCATATTAACTCTGTGGTGCATACTCATTCTGAATATGCTACAGTATTTGCTTGTTTGCATGAAGAAATCTTGCCTCTTCACTATATTATAGGGTCAGTCGGTAACAAAATTCGCTGTTGTGAATATAAAACGTTTGGTACTTATGAGTTAGCTGAAGAAGTATTTAATTGTATTGGAAATGATAAAGGATTACTTTTAGGGAATCATGGTGTTATTGCAGTTGGGGAAGACTTACCCTCTTCCTTTTCAGTGGCAAAAGATATTGAATTTATTGCAAAACTGTACTATCGAGCACGAAATATAGGGAACCCAGTATTATTGTCAGAAGATGACCTTGACAAAGTGATTGATAAATTCGATACGTATGGTCAATTAAGAACATATGGGCAAAAATAGCGTATGCTGTATAAAATGCTATCTCAGCATGCTTAGTAGATTTTAAAGAACGTCAATGGTTGAAAAACCTTGTATACAAAGTAGGTTACAGCCAAACATTTAAATGGAAAGAGAAGACTCCTTGTTGAAAAGTTTTAGCAAGGAGTCTTATTTATGCATTAGAAGAGTATACTATTTTAGGGATGTTATGAAGACACAGTGAAATTTTTAATGTATAGAGTATAAGTCAACTAGAGATCGCCACCAAAGTCTTGTTCCAGATAAATCTTTTATAGGAAATCATTGAATGAATTGCTAGCACCTTTGTACTAGTCTGGAGAAAGTATAAAATTCGGCATTTGTGAGGAATGAAAGTTATACTTCATACAATATTAGTGAAAGTGTGGTTTAAAAAGACCTAGCGCGACAGAAAGGTTCGTGTTTTATACCTGTATATATACAAAAGCGTAGATGTAGTTCAAAGAGGGTTAAATACTTGGCATAGATAGGGGCTGGTGTACTAAAAAATCCCTGGTACGTGAAGTTTTAAGGAAACATAGCATAGTTTGATGGATAATTTTAAGATACGTGATTAGCAGAGAACAAACTATGAGGAAATTCTTTGTGTCATTTTTATTTGGCTTTTTGAATGTCCTGTACAAGTATTGTACAATACTTGTAATTGAAAGAATGATACTTTTTAGTGTTGGTCTAGTTAAAAAGGGGTAAACAGATAAAAAGTATGATTGAAATTTGGAGGAGGTTAATGATGAAGCAACAGCAACTTATTTTACATGAGCGACCAAATGGGTTACCAAATGCAGATACGTTTGCGTTTAAAGAAGTAGAGGTTGGAAGTCCCGGGACAAATCAATTGTTGTTAAAAACACTATACGTTTCCGTGGACCCTTATATGCGGGGAAGAATGGCAGATGGACCTTCGTATATTGAACCATTTCAAGTCGGTCAGCCATTAAACGGTGGTATTGTCTCTCAGGTGGTGGAATCGAATAACGAAAATTTTTCCGTTGGTGATATCGTTACGGGTATGCTGGACTTTCAAGAATATCATGTTGTTGAGGCAAATCAGGTACGGAAAGTAAATACATTTGGCTTACGTCCTAGCGTCGCACTTGGTCCCTTAGGAATGCCAGGATTAACTGCTTATTTTGGCATGATGTATATTGGAAAGCCAAAACAAGATGAAACTGTAGTCGTTTCAGGAGCTGCCGGTGCAGTTGGTCAAGTGGCGGGGCAGCTTGCTAAGAAAGCTGGCGCTCGTGTTGTTGGGATTGTTGGTTCAAAGGAAAAAGCGCATTATATTACAAATACATTAGGTTTTGACCATGCCATTGAATATAAATTAGGTAACGTGCACCAACAATTGAAGGAAGCATGTCCAAACGGAATTGATGTTTATTATGAAAATGTGGGTGGAGAAATTTCAGATGCCGTATGGCCATTATTGAATACATTCGCGCGTGTGCCTGTATGTGGAGCTATTTCTTCCTATAATTTAGAAGAGGGAGAATATGACGTTGGGTTACGAGTTCAGCAATACTTGATTAAATCAAGAGCAAAGATGCAAGGTTTTATAGTGAGTGACTACGCGGACAACTTTAAAGAAGCGTATGAAGAATTAGGGAAAGCAATTGCCAGCGGTGATTTGAAGTTTGAAGAGACGATTCGGGAAGGATTTAGCTCAATTCCAGATGCATTTATTGGTCTGTTTACAGGTGAGAACATTGGAAAACAGCTTGTTAAAGTAGCGGAACAGGAGGAAACTGTGTAGAGGCAGAGAGGCTAATGAATCAAGTGATTTTTTGTGATTGTTACGCTTTTCCTGTTTGTCCTAGCTATCGTCATTATGGTTAGCTATAATAGTGTTGAGGTTAATGAGACAATTAACAAATTAGGAACCATTGTCATTTCATATCCTGTATTATTATTTTCATTTTGAGGGTGGATGCGTTTTATAGCCTGTTATTTGATATGCACCGTGAAAAACAATTATTTATTAGAGCTATATCGATTCTGTTTATTTTAATAGTAATTATTTTGTTTATTTAAGGCAATATTTTGAGAGCGTAAACATTTTTCATAGTTTACGCTCTCATTATTTTTGGCAGAAAACTTTGTGTTCGTAGAGAAAACATTCTAGCTTTTGTAATTCGACTAAACAAGTTACAATAACCTTGAAAGGAGTAATATACAAATGCAAATGAATTATGACTTACCAGAGAACATGAAAGAACAATTGCAGCATTATAAGCGAAATGTTGATACTTATCCCGAGTTAATCCGCCCGGGCGGCTATTTACCGCCAAATCAGGAGGTTTTAATAGATGCGATTACAGCCCTTAGTATGGGGAAAAATATACTGTTAAAGGGTCCTACTGGAGCTGGAAAAACAAAGTTTGCTGAAACCCTTTCTGCCCTGTTCCAACAGCCAATGTTTAGTGTCAACTCGTCTGTTGATATAGATGCAGAAAGTTTACTCGGTTTTAAAACACTTAGCTATGAAGATGGAAAGCAAGTGATTGAATTTATTCCTGGCCCCGTTATTAATGCAATGCAACATGGAACTTTCTTATATATTGATGAAATTAATATGGCAAAACCGGAAACATTGCCAATCATAAATGGAGTGCTTGATTATAGGCGCTCGATTACGAATCCCTTTACGAATGAGATTGTTACGGCAAATCAAGGGTTTAATGTGATTGCCGCGATTAATGAGGGTTATGTAGGAACAGTCCCTTTGAATGAAGCATTAAAAAACCGTTTTATCGTCATTGAAATTCCTTATATCCAAGGTGAACAGCTAAAGCAGCTGATCAAGAGTAATACAAAGTTAACGGATAAGACGATGATTGATCTATTTGTAAAATTATCTAATGATTTAATTCAGGCGGTGGCCCAAGGAAAGCTTGCAGAGGATGCGGCGTCGATTCGTGCTTTGTTGGATGCTTGCGATTTAAGTGCAGCCATCCCTGCAAGGCGTGCCATTCAACGAGCGATTGCGGATAAACTGGATGAAGATCGTGAGCGAGCGTTCATTATGAACTTGGCAGAAACACTATTTTAGTTAGGAGTATAGCGAATGTACCGATTCCACCATTCCACTGTTGATACGAATGTATTACGTCAATTACAGGACTTAGCTACGGTGTTATCCAGGATTCCCCGGCTTACTCTTGCGTATAGTTTTGGTTCGTCTATAGATTTAGTAGAAAGACAAGTGACAGCAAGTAAAGCATGGGATACGGTAAAGCCGGAATACCAAGAGGCCGGCTTAAAGACGGACGTTTATTTGCGAACAATTGGTTCCCTTTATTATACAGATGTAAAAGCAATGCAGGACTTTGTAGAAGTGTTACAGGAGTCTTCTTTAATCAAATTTGCCGGACAGTTATTCACCTTATTTGAAGACATACGGCTGGAGGAGATCATTAAACAGGAACGTCCCGGAACGAAAGAAGTATTTGCTAAAAGAAAAAGTTATTATCAGCATAAGTTTTCCAACGAGCGAATGGCTCATGTGACACGAGGCCTTCCGTTAGATGAGTTATTTTGCCTTATTTATTTAAATTTACAATCTGACCGCCCAGAGCCGGACTTTCCAAGAGCTGTTTCCACACAGCTTGAACAATTAAAACAAATCCGACCGTTCATTTATGAAGTATTTGAAGCAAAAAGCACGTACGATATTACCAGAATTTCATTGGCTATTGTTCATCAATTAGCAACTAATTATACCGACATGATTCATGATTATTTTGTGCTACCAATTCAACATGTCGAGATGTTTACGAGAAATACATTATTTGATGAACTGACTCGAACGGATGAATTAGCAAATGATGACAAAGAACGATTAGATGAAGATAAAAATGAATATATTGATGAAACGTTTTCGACATGGCATCGGGAAAATGAAAATAGTGATCGTAAGCAAACCTTTTTGCAGTTTGAATTAGAGGTTGGAACAAAAACAAATATGAAAGGAAAAGGAGCCAGGGAAACCGAAGATGGTGATCAAGCAATGGGAACCATTCAAGGCGCATCAGGACAAACAAAAAACAAAGATTATTCGGATTTGGAAGCATTGGATAAACAGGAAAATAAAAAAGGACAGCGGAGAGAGAATGTGTATGGAGAAGAAAACAGAGATGCGGTTAAATTAATAAAGCCGTCTGTACCCCCAACAGAAAAAGATATAGCTTTGTATGATGAGTATAAGAAAGATATTGAGCCATATAAGCGAAAGCTGGAAGCCATATTGAAAAAGACGATTGAGCATAAGCAAAATGCACCAAGAAAAGATGTTATGGCAGGCCGTTTATCGAGAAAGCTTTTGCCGGTTATCTTAGATGAAAAACCGCGGATTTTTTATAAAAAAAACCAAACGTCTAAAGAATTGGATGCAGTATTTACCCTGCTTGTTGACTGTTCTGCATCCATGCAGGGGAAAATGGAGGAAACAAAACGCGGGATCGTACTATTTCATGAAGTGTTAAAAGCTTTTCATATTCCTCACGCTATTGTTGGCTTTTGGGAAGACGCGATGGAAGTAAAAGAGTATTACCAACCAAACTATTTTCATGTGATTCATTCCTTTTCGGATTCATTCTATGAGCAACATGGACCGAAAATTATGCAACTTGAACCCCAAGAGGATAATCGGGATGGCTTTAGTATTCGTGTAGCCACGGAGGAGCTTGCTATAAGACGAGAAAAGTATAAATTTTTACTTGTATTTTCCGATGGAGAGCCGGCTGCTGCTAATTATAATCAAAATGGAATTATTGATACAAATTTAGCCGTAATCGAAGCGCGTAAACAAGGCATTGAGGTGATCGGAATATTCCTTACAAATGGAGAGGTAGACGAGACAGAGGAGCAATTTATGAGAAATATCTATGGCAGGGAAAGGGTACTTGTACCGAATATTGCAGAATTACCAGAGCATTTTTCGCCACTCATGAAGAAGTTATTACTAAAAGTACTTTAACGATGTAGGAAAATAAAGCGTACGGATAGCTATAAATGTTTTCAAAAAAAATGAGCGTCAAGCAATTAAAAGACTCCTTTTGTGTAAAGGGAAACTTTCTCTCTTTGCCTCTTCTGTCATTCTTTTTTAAGAGATGTTCATAAATCCTGGGAACGAAAATGGACGTAGCGAATTTTGTCATGCGTGAAGATCATATACAATTTTTTATGAAAGCTAATTTGATGTAGTAGAAATTTTTAATTAGCGTCTTCATTTCTAGTGCTTACCTTTCTACATGTAATTCGCAGTAAGACCTTCCTTCCGTGCTACAAGGTGAATAGTGGAGGATCCAACTGCTAGTCAAATGCTTCATTCTGTTCATTTTAATAATCAGTGGGGGATAAAAAGAAAACCCCACTGAGTAAAGATTCACTTTATCAGTATATTATCAGAACAAACAAATGGAAATAATAGTATGTTTTTTTGCACTATAGAAAAGTATAAAACTTTACTAAAAAAAACGATAGCTTTTGCCAGAAAACTTGGCTTGTCGCCAAGTTTTTCTAAAAAATAATTCGCTAAAAGGTAACTAATCAAATTTCAGATCATCATTTCATTGAAGAATCTTATTGTCGATATACTTACTATATGAAAAGATTAGCAGAAATTGACAAAAATAATAGCTTTTTATCTTTTTCTGCGTTAAAATTGAAGAAATATTGCAAATTATAATCGCTGATATATAGAAAAGGGCTGTGACCAATGATTTATCATAACAACTTATTTAAGTTTCTTCTTTCCATGGACGATCATTTATTTCGCATTAAGCAGGCAGAGAAAATCCGCCATATTTGGAAGGTAAATGGTATTCTATTGGTATGTGCCATTCTAATATATGGCTGGATGGCTTATCTAGGTATGGGGACGGCTATTCTATCACCTCATATCGCAAATCTAAGTCCGCTAGAATACGAGCAACAGAAGTTTTGGTTTATGATTGGTAGAATGGTATACGCCACTTTGTTTGTAGGATTTGTCTTGTTTGTCCCATCACTTTTTTATTACGCACTTTTAGGTATCTCCTTGCAAAAATTAATCGTGATGCAACAAGTAGTTTTACTTGTAATGTTAACAGAACGCCTGATCTGGATTCCATTAGCTGTTTTTAATGGGTTAGATTGGTATGTATCCCCGCTTTCGTTTGGAATTATTGCTTCCTATCTGACGGAGCATGTTTATTTTATTTACTTTTTTGGAATGATCTCGCTTTTTCAAATTTGGATTATATATTTTCAAGTTAAGTACTTGCGTTTTCTATCGGATATAAGGCACCAATGGTTATGGTTCATCGTCATTGGCTGGCATCTGTTTTTTTGGGCGATTGCGGCTGTATTCGTATTTGCTGATCAATACTTACTAAGTAGGTGGTTTGGTTAATGCAAAAATATAAAAAACGATTACTTCAACTAGGTGTGATCTTATTTATTTTTATGAATTTTATATTGGTTTATGTCGATAATGAAGGAAGGGTAGATCGTCTAGCTTCTATATCTGACTGGACTCAAACTTTTGAAGCAAACTTAGAAGAGAAGCTATATACAAAAGGTGTGCTGGAAGCCAAGGAGGAGCACAATATCTACTTTGATAAAAATGTTGGAAGCTTTAAATCATTTATGGTAGAGGAAGGCAGTCGTGTAAAACGCGGCGATCCGCTATTTTCCTATCAGGTAGTTCAGTATCATCAAACAGAGGCAGAATTATTAGAGAAAACGAATCAATTAGAGGCGGAAGTTGCTGCAATCGAGCAATCGATTAGGAAAATGACAGATTTTCAAATACCAAAGACGAATACAAACAGAGAGTCAAGTTTTGCAATTACCGAGGATGAGCTAAAGCTTGAGTTTCCTCAAGGCTCCATTCAGGCAAATTTATTAAAAGAGCAGTTTTTATTAGAGAAAGAGCAAGAATTAGCTGAAAAAAATGCAACTTTAGCTCATGTCAAACGCCAATTAAATGAACTTCAATCTAGTGAGGACACGATAACGGTTGAGAGTTCTTATGCAGGAGTTGTAACTCATGTATCAAAGCAATTAGAGGACCCAATTGTAACGATTGCCAGTAATGATTTACACGTGAAGGGGGAACTTTCTGAAAAAGAGCGTCCGATTGTAAAAAGCGATCTTCCAGTGGAAGTACAGGTAGTAGAAACAAAAATGAACTTGAAAGGAACAGTTTCCAACGTCAGTGATATAACGAAAGAGACGGCTGCTGTCCAGAGAAAAAGTACATATCCGTTTATGGTTGATTTGCAGAAAGGAAACGAAGGTACTGGTACAGAAGAAACGCCAACAGATCAAGCTCATTTAGTAAACGAAGCTCAAAAAAAGCTAACCGATAGCAATGAAGAAAACGAAACTAGCAAGCGACAAAAACCACAAGAACAGGCACAAGCTGTCGAGCAATTATTACCTGGTTATCATGTTAATCTAGCAATTACGACAAAGGCTTCACAACGAGCTACAACCTTACCTGATCAAGCTGTTCATCACCGCGTGGTATGGAAAATGACAGATAAAGGCAGGCTCATAAAACAAAAAGTGAAAACGGGAATTGTCGAGGACGATAGGGTTGAGCTAACCTCTGGTATACTTACTGGAGAAATAGTCGCTACAGAACCAGAAAGTCAGTTGCGACATAATGCTAAATTTATTACACCGTTGAGTTGGGATAATGGCTTTAAGCATACGATTTCACCAAGAGGATTTAGTTGGTATAAATTTTTAATTACAGGTATCGTTGCTAGGTGAATAAGAAAAGTGTGAGGGTATCGGGGGATCTTCAAGGGCAAGGAAAGCTAATAAAACGGTTATCGCACGCAGAAAAAGTGTTTTTTTGAAAGCCGCTTGAGATTTTTTATTCTATGTTCTACTTCCATCATAGGGGATGGAGCAAAAGCCCTATGAAATGAAGTTTTCTTTATATCGTTAGAATAAATGTCTCCAGTTTAGTATGTTTTATTAAAAAAGTGCTTTTACAATGAAAAACCAAGTAAGGTAGTCGGCTGGACCGGGTTTAAAAAGAGGATAAGTGATAAATGATCATCAAGCTTTTTTGTTTGGTTATTATGGTATCAAACATTAATAATTTCACCGCTTAAAAAATTATCCCGATAGGAAAAACCAGTGAAGTAAAATAATAATACCACCAAGACTGCCATAAGTTGCAGAATAGTTGCCGAAATTGCTAATATAGAAGGAGAATCCAAGAGAGATAAGCTGCCATAATACTTGCAGTAATTGCTTTAGGAAAAATATGGTTAAAGGAAAGCTGTTTATTTAGCGCAAATCGGTATAAAATAAGAAGGAATCCAGTCAATATAATGAAGCTGATAAGCCATCTTAATGCTTGAAAGAACAAGTCTAAGCTCGTGTAAAGTCAAAAAAAGCATCTAAAAAAGCGAAAATGAATTACCAAATACCAGAACAATATTCGCAATCATAAAAGTAATGATCATGTGAAGGGTTAGACCTAGAGCGACAAGGCGAACAAGTATGAAATGCCTTCTACTTCAAAGCTGGTTTGATAGCAGAAGATAGATAATAAAGAATGTTACTTTTTTGTACGTAGTGTAGATGGTGAATTAGTGTTGCAATTTGCAGGTAGGGCTCTTCGTTTGGATTATGCAAACGTTACTTAGTCTTAGTTACATAAGGGCAGGGAACACGTATAACGTTTCATTCCACTTGGCGAGTGGTATAATGCAAAATAGAGAAAGGGGGATGTCCCAAAGTGGAAGATATTTTATATTTGACGCTATTAATCGTTGCAATTGCATTTGCCATAACGGTTATTTATATTGCGGTTGTGCTCTTCCGTGTAGCGAAGTTGCTAAAAACAATGGGGGGTACATTAGGACGAGTTGACGCAGAAATGAAACAAGTACTTCCTGATTTAAAAAATACACTTCATGAAGCCCATGTTGCAGTTAGTGATGTAGAAGAAAAGTTAAAATCAACCGATCCATTATTTGCAACAGTAGAGAACTTTGGTAACTCTGTGAACAATATCAATCAAGCCTTACAAAAGGCGGATTCTACATTAACTAGCAGTGAGTTTGAGAAGCAAACGAAGCCATATATTGAAGGAATTCGTTGGACAGAAACAGCTTTTTATTTATATAACAAGTGGAAGAAAAAAGAACAGGATATAGAAGTATCCAACGTATCGATGAAACATACTGGGAAAGAGGGATAACATGTTAGAGGTAGGAGTATTACTAATTGGAGTAGCCTTCTTAGTCATTGCTATCTTTGTTAGTCATGTATTAAATAATTTAGCTGGCGTACTACGTGGGGTGGAGAAAACAATCGAGAAATTACCTGATCAAATGGACTCGATGGTGAAGGAAACAAGTGGATTAATTCGTGAAAGCAATAATACTTTAGCAGATATTAATGATAAAATGAAACAATTGAGTCCGTTATTTTATGTGATGAACGATGTAGGGAATGTAACACAAAAATTTTCTTCCTCGTTAGTTCATGTAACAGAGACACTAAAAAACAAAGCAGAAACAGCAAAAGATGAACTAGGTAAAAATAAAGGCGGCCTATATGGCTCATTTGCTATGGGCTATTATTGGTTGAAAAAACGCCTGCAGCAAAAAAAGCAACCGCATGAAGGAACAACGAACCATACTGAGGAAAAGTAGGTATCCTTATTAGACCAAATTCCATTAGCTTAGATAAGAGCGGTGACTAGAGAAGGATTATATAGCGCTGGTTAGCCGGTTGTTAGAAGTGAAGATGTCTTTGTAAATAAGAATACAAAAAAAGGATCTATTTGTTATCTGCTTGATAGATTAGTCAATAGAAAAATAAACAATATAACGCTTTAATAGTTTCAAATAAATACCGATATTAATGAAAGAAATAGGTGGCTTATTTAGAGATCTACTTCAAATAGGTTGCCTTTTCTAATTTATGCAAAAAATTATCACGGCATATTAAGGTTCTGTGAGACTCCTATGTTTAGGAAAAAAGATTTGTGAATGGGATGAAGCTTTATAAAGCCGTTATTAAAATGTTAGAATATTCATTTAATGTTAATCGATCTATTATGTATTACAGATATTAGCGGTTATTACTTTTGCTAGGAAAAGAAGTTCAATTGTACTCTTAGAAAACGTCAGTCATACGGCCGAATAATCTAAAATGATTTTTTCAGAAGGTGAGGGCGATGACTATAACAGATATTACTTCATGGTGTAGGAGGATAGCATTGAAAAATTTTATCGAAATACAGGGGAGCTATAGTAGTGCAAAAATCTTTACTGATAATATTGAAGAAGGAGCACTTCAGCAAGTAAATGATATTTGTAACCAAGAATTTGCTAAGGGGAGTAAAATACGAATCATGCCAGACGTGCATCAAGGTATAGGGTGTGTGATTGGCACAACGATGACCATTACAGACAAAGTAGTTCCCAATTTAGTTGGCGTCGACATAGGTTGTGGTTTAAGCTATACGTTTATTAATGTAGATAAAAATGACATACCTTATGAAATGCTAGATGATGTAATTCGTAAGATGATCCCAAGTGGACAAAAAGTAAGAGGGCGCGTACACCCTGCTGTAAATGTGTTTGATGATTTTAATAGTATTCGTGCTCCTTTAAGAAAGGTAGATCGGATTAAAAAAAGTTTAGGTACTCTTGGTGGTGGTAACCATTTTTTGGAGTTAAATGAAGTAGAGCCAGGAAAGGTTGCACTAGTCGTTCATTCTGGTTCCCGTAACTTAGGAAATCAAATTGCTTCTTATTATCAAAACCTAGCATACCAACAACTGACAGATATTGCCCTAAAACGGGAGCAGCTTATTCTGAAACTTAAACAACAAGGTAAGGAAGAAGAAATTAGTGCAGAACTTAAGAAATTAATACCGAAAAAAATACGCAAGGATATAGCGTATTTACAAGGAGACGCACTAGAGGATTATCTGAATGATATGAGAATTACACAGCACTATGCTTGGTTAAACAGAAAGGTGATGCTAGAGGAAATATGTAAACATATGGGCTGGGATGGAAAAATAACGAGTGAGATATACTCAACAGCACATAATTATATCGACTTGGATACGAAGATATTACGTAAAGGTGCTATCTCTGCACAAATCGGAGAGAAAGTAATCATTCCGATAAATATGAAGGAAGGTAGTATTCTGGCTACCGGAAAGGGAAACCCGGATTGGAATTGTTCCGGCCCACATGGAGCAGGAAGGGTAATGAGTCGCTCGAAGGCTAGAGAAAGTGTCAGCTTCAAGGAATTTAAGGAGTCTATGAAAGATGTATGGACTTCTTCAGTCACAAAAAGTACCATGGATGAAGCGCCAATCGTCTATAAACCGAAAGAAGAAATCATCGATAAAATTGCCGATACTGTTACGATTGAAAAAGTAATCAAGCCTGTATATAATTATAAAGCTAATTAAGAAATATACGTTGCGGTTTTTATCTCATAAGACTTTTCTTCCGAATTGATAAATTATTATGACGCCCTCCGCTTAGGTCGATCAATAGTTCATATAAAAAGATCAGCCATTCATTTAAAACTACTTGGGCTGATCTTTTTTACGTTGTCTAAAAATTTATATATGATTCAGCATGGCAATAAACTTTTTGAAAATTAGCTACGTCTAGCTTAAACGCTTCATGCTGCTAGCAAAGTTAAACCTTCTTCCTATTCCTACGATAGTCAACATCGGCTCGGAGTCAAAGGAAGGCCGACTAGAAAGCGGGCTTTTCGCTCAGGTGTCGGTATGACCCTGTTTTAGAGCATGTTTTCTTTATCTTGAATGTGAGGAACCGTATTTCTGTCATTTGAAAAATCCGCTTACTATTTTACGAACTTGATGAGAGAGGAAAGGCTCCTAAATTCCCGATTCGTTTGAAAATTACAGGACAAGAAAAGCTACGTCAGCGATACATCGTACGCAGAAAAGTGATTTCCTTTTGGATGGAGAAAAGCACTTATTGAATGAAGTTTCACTCTATCCCGTCAGAAGTTCTGCCGTTTGTACGTCACCCGAGCGCTTCTAGCTTTTGTTATGTTAAGAAGCGTAGAAGTTGATGTTACATCGTAAACATGTTGATTCTTGGTAGATGTACAACCAGTGTCCTTGCCAAGCTCTAACATAGGTCAATTATTACTAGCTTTCTTTAAGTATTCGTTTAGTTCATATCGATGGTATTATGCTTTTTATTATACTGCATAATAAAATATGCTAATGTTACAAGACCGTATATGCCTTCTAAGTGATTCTTGCTTGTAAATGCATTTCCTTCTGATTTGGAATTTCTAACTTGCATGATAGCATTTGTCATCGATGCTGAGATTGAATTTGCAGCACGGGTCGCATCTCCTACCATATGGAAAATAGGCGTTAATTCCTTTACTTGCTTGTTGACTTCATGAAGTGTCTTATTTCCCATATGAAGTGTATCTTTCGCTTGGTCTGTAAGTTCTTCTACTTGCTCAGGGAGTTTACTTGTCGTATTTTGTAGGTTCCGTAACACCCCTGCTAAATTTAAAAGTGGTTTAATTAATAAAATCACAAGTACAAATAGAGCAATACCAATAATTGTAACTCCTATTCCTAACCAATCCATTCGCTAAAAAGCTCCTTTCTTCAAGCTTGGTAAAAATTCTTTGCTTCTCACTAAAACCGGATTACAAAAGTTCTAAAATGGTTGCCTATGAAGTAACGCTTTTTTACAAACATTTTCTTTACTCCATTTGCAACGTTTCGAACGGGGAAGGACATTTTAATCATATCACGGATGTTTAAGTACGTCGTAAATGTAGCTTAGATTTACTGTTCAAAAAATACTTCTCGCACATATTTATCCCCTAATTTTGCTTAATCATACTCTTAATATCATTCTAAAGGGTGGCGCTAAACAGTCGTTTTAACTAGCCAACCATAAACTTCCTTTCACCACTAGAAGCTCAATAATCGAAGGTGAATTGCCCTGAATTCGTCATTTATCCCGTTTTTCCGATGAATCGAATTACTTTTTAAGCATTGTTTAATGGTAAAGGGCAATTTTAGTACTGAATTTATGGAATGCTGTCGTTTTTAATAACCTTAAGCGCTGTATAACAGTTAATGACCTTAACAAAAACAAGATATGTATCTCGTTAATATGCCACGAAATAATGAAAAGTAAACAAGCAGTAAACTGTTTATTGACATATTTTCATTGCCTGTCCCATAAACTAGAACACGATAATTAAAAGGGGACGAGACTATGAAACGAGGTTACCAAATTATTATTTGGATAGCGGGAGCAATTTTATTAGTATATCTCATATGGCTGCCAATAAGGGAAAATCAGGCGAGTACGTCAGGATCTTCTTTTTCATTACCTTTATCGGGAAAAACGATTGTCATTGATCCGGGGCATGGTGGTCCAGATGGAGGTGCGGTAGGCAAAGACAATACACAGGAAAAGGATATTTCGCTAAAGGTTTCTAAAATGCTACAGAAGTATTTACAACAAGTAGGTGCACTTGTTTACTTGACGCGGGAAACGGATAAAGACTTAGCTTCAAGTGAAACAAAAGGCTTTTCAAAACGCAAATCGGAGGATATCCGAAATCGCTTGGCTTTTATTCATGAAAAAGAAGCGGATTTTTTTATAACCTTACATTTAAATGCGTTACCGTCACCGAAGTGGAGGGGAGCACAAACATTTTACAACCCCCGTAAGGATGAAAATAGACATTTAGCTAAGATGATACAGGCGGAATTAATTCGTAATTTAGAAAATACCAACCGGACAGCATTAGCTATTAATAATGTTTATTTATTAAAGCATGCAGAAGTGCCAGGGGCTTTAGTTGAAATAGGGTTTTTATCAAATGAACCTGAGCGCGAGCTGTTAAAAGATGAAAAATATCAGCAAAAAGTAGCGGCAAGCGTGTACAAAGGGATTTTACGCTACGCAACGGAAGACGTAGAAAATGAAGAAACGAAGAATTAAGAAGTGTTTAGCTTATAGTAACTTATGCTGCATTAAGGTCGCCGTCTTCGAGTGAAAAAGTTAACGGTACTTCATGCATATCCGATCGGAACAACAGGAAAGGAAAACTACTTGAATAAGCATGTATTGAGAAAAAGTATTTCAAGCATAAAAGAACATATTGACAGCGGTATATCGATTTTTCAAAAGCTACCCGAGATCATCACCTTTTTTGTCAGTAGCTGTTGTCTAGCTTATGTGATTGAGCGACTAGTAAACTTAAATCTTTTCCCACTACAATAAAAATCGGCTTGAATCTAAAGGAAGGCCGACTAAAAGCGGCTTGCTGCTCAGGCGTCGGCATACCCCTGTTTTAGTGGCATGTTTCCTTCATCCCGAATGTAAGAATCTGTATTTTTCTCGTTTTAAAATCTGTTAAAGATTTTGTGTCATGTTGAGAAAAACGGCACCTACATTCCCGATTGGTTCAGAGGTCTTAGGTCATACCTTTACGGTACTAACTTTTCTTGGGAAAAGCTTCCAAGAAATGAATGTCACTTTATCTTGACAGAAACTCTCCAGTTTGTACATTGCACCGAGTGCTGCTTTTGTTCTATTTCTCATCAGTAGGAATTCTAGGAAAAGTCCCGTTTAAAGAGTTTCATTTTTCAGTTACTTCGCCCTATTTGAACACATATAAGTAAGTAAACATTTTAAAGCAGGGAATCATTATACCAGAGGTTTAGTGGTATCCTAGTTTCTTTCATTTAAAAGAATTTTATGGTGATAATGGAGCAAACTCATAAACTGATGGATGATTTATCCCGCATGTAAGGTGTCGTAAAACTCCTACATCAAGACCTGAGTTGATACAAAAGGGTCTAAGTGGGAGAAAACGACACCTAAATGCCCGATTCGTTCAACTAACATTCAGTAGGAGATGAAAGAAAACTCCTACTGAATGAAGTTTCACTTTATTTTATGTTATACTGACGTTGTATGCATTTACAAAGGGATGGTGATTCGAATGCTAACTAAAGAAGAAGTAATCCAACTGCTTAACCCTGTTAAGGATCCGTTTTTACATATAACGTTTGAAGAAACGAAGGGCGTAAAAGAAGTAACCATAAGGGAAGAGAAAAAACATGTCAGTGTTAAGCTTGCCATTGCTAAGACCAATACTGCTGAACAGATGCAGCTTCAGCAGGAAGTTGTTGGAATTCTAAAAAGAAATGGTGCTTCAACAGTAGGTTTACGGTTTGAACAGTTGCCGGAAGAAATTATTCGGAAGTATCAGCCTGTTGCTGATCAAAAGCAAGAGGCTGCTCTAATGGGGGGGGGCACCAAAACGAAATTTATTGCCGTCTCCAGTGGAAAAGGCGGTGTCGGAAAATCCACAGTAACTGTTAATTTAGCCGTTTCTTTAATGCGTTTAGGGAAAAAGGTCGGAATAATTGATGCCGATATTTATGGGTTTAGTGTACCTGATATGATGGGAATAGAAGAGCGTCCTAAAGTGCGTGGAGAGAAAATCATACCAGTTGAACGATTTGGAGTAAAAGTGATTTCTATGGGCTTTTTTGTAGAGGACAATTCGCCGATTATTTGGCGTGGTCCAATGCTTGGCAAAATGCTAAATAGCTTTTTTAAAGAAGTAGAGTGGGGAGACTTGGACTACTTATTACTTGATTTGCCACCAGGAACTGGAGATATTGCCATGGATGTACATGAATTACTTCCATCTTGTAAGGAGGTAATTGTAACAACACCACATCCTACCGCGGCATTTGTTGCAGCTCGCGCTGGGCAGATGGCGTTAAAAACAAATCATGAAATATTAGGTGTAGTTGAAAACATGGCTTATTTTGAGAGTGAACTTACTGGTCAGAAGGAGTATGTATTTGGTCGCGGAGGTGGAAAAAAGCTCGCGGAAGTATTGAAAACAAAGGTACTTGGTCAATTACCGCTACAACAGCCGTATGAAGAAGAGGATGTATTTGCACCATCTGTGTATCAACAGGATCATCCAATTGGACAAGCTTACCATAAAATTGCCGCTAGAATCGTTGCCCAATTAGAGAAATAAATAAAAGGGTGTCTCATCCGTAATTTGGATTTGAGGCGCCCTTTTGTTTTATATAAATTTGTAATTAGCTGCCGCCACCTGATTCGCCGGCACCGCCGCCACCGCTACCACCACCGGCACCACCGCCATCACCGCCGCCGGCACTCTGTTCTTGATCCTCTTTTCCTTGTTGTTGTTTACCTTGTTTT
The DNA here is from genome assembly GCF_053667775.1 of Cerasibacillus sp. JNUCC 74. The sequence continues at coordinate 273,824 of NZ_CM132207.1, forward strand.
TCTGCTGCTTTAAGCAAGGTTTCCTGCATTTTTTCTTGGAAAAGTGGTGTTTCCAATGTTTGTTGGATCGTTTCTTCAAGGTGTTCGCGGAACTGTTGACTCTTAACTACTTTGAGCATTTGCTCATTCATTTCTGGATTTTGCAATAGTTCAAGCATTTGTTTTTGATAATCAGCATCATTCATTAAACTTTTCATCAGTTTAATATGTTCTTCCTTCATTGATTTTGTATATTCTTTTACAAAATCGACATCTTGAAACAAAGTAGTCCACATTTGTTTCCCCTTGTCGGATACAAGTGCTTCGTTTATAGATTTTTTTACAATATCTGATTCCAAAACTAATTCTTGCTTCATTTTTTCATCTGTCATAATTTCACGTAATGCTTTTTTACCATCTTCTGTTTGCAATATATCAACAACCATTTTCTTAGTTGCATCATAATCTCCTTCTTTGTCAGAGGCATTTCCATTGTTACAGCCACTGATAAGCATGACAGCTAATACGATAACGGTGATAAATATAAGCTTTAGTTTAAACCGATTTATGATCATTTGGAAATCCTCCCTCCTTCCTCCTTAATATGAGTAACTAAGTAAAAAATATTCGTTTTGTAAGGAAAAAACGGTTACTTCATGATAGAATACGGAAGGGAGGGAACTTTTTTCAAACAAAGACAATCAACTTATGTTACATATATAGGGGGAAATGGGTTTGAATAGTCGAAAATTAGTGCATTTCTTTTTTAAAACCTTGTTTATTGGCGGACTTACAGGCCTTTTCACCAGCTTTTTTGTAAAAGCTGAGGAGTATGCAGCGAATCTAAATCCCATTAATTGGATGGAATTATTTGGACTCATTCTATTTTTCATAGGTTTAGGACTAGTATTTAGTGTAGTGAGCCAAACCGGTTTTTTTGCTTACTTATTTATCAATCGTTTTGGGTTAAGCTTATTTCGCTCATTTTGGCCAACTGTTCAAGTCTTATTAATCGCATTTGTTGTTTTTGACTTGGTTTATTTTCCGTATCAAGCTATGAAAGCTGAGGTAGCTATTTATTGGTATATCATCATGTCAGCAGCAATTTTAACTTATGGCTTAATCGTGGCAAAATTAAAGGCTAAAGAAACGAATAAGAAAGCGTTTATTCCAGCCTTGTTTTTAATGGTAGTCATAACCACCATTGAGTGGGTTCCTGGCTTACGCACAGAGGGGACAGATTATGCTTGGTTAATGATTATTCCATTACTTTCATGTAATACATACCAACTATTGGCATTACATCGAATTAATCGTGATAATTCCAACTCTAAATCTACCGGAACTGTAAACAAGCAGACAAAAAATAAACAAAGTGGCAAAAATGTTAAAACGTCGGTAAGATGAATTCTTACCGACGTTTTGTTTATATTTAAAAACAAAAGATGTAGTCGAATTTATGTCGTAAATATTTTGTAAGTATGTGTACCAAGGTATTCCCTTTGTTAACGATAGACTACTTTTGAATTAGTCGACCAGTTTTGAATTGGCATGTGCTTGGTTGATTAATTCTGTCATCGGAACAAAGTTAAAACCTTTGTTCTTTAAACCTGGTAAGACCGTTTTTAGTGCTACTGCGGTTTGCTTTGCTGAATCAGATGCATGAAGCAAAATAATATCACCATTTGTCGTGTTTTTCATTACATGATCAACGATTGCTTCGGTGCCAGGACTTTTCCAATCGTTCGGATTAACGTTCCAATGGATGACGTTATATCCCATATTTTCAGCTAACTCAATAATTTCTTTATTAAAGTGGCCATTAGGAGGTCGAAGCAACTTTACTTCTTTATACCCCATTTTATCAAATACTTCACGCGCTTTTCGTAAATCAGCTTGAACAGTTTCAATTTCTTGTTCCAAATAACTTTTATAGCGATAACCAAGAATCCCTAATTCATGCTTATTTTCTGTAATCTTTTCCACGATATCCGGATGCCTCTCTGCCCATTCTCCGCTGATAAAAAATGTAGCTTGGATATTTTTCTCTTTTAGCTGTTTCAGGATATCATGCACTCGTTCTTCTCCCCAGCTAATATTAAAAGTTAAAGCGATGTTTTTTTCATTTGCATTTCCTTTCGTCATTGCAGTAGGTTCATTATTGGAAAACACAGAAAAGGATCCATCTCTTTCAAGCCAAATTAACGTTGCTGTAAAAAAAGCGATAATCAGTAATGTAACCCAGCGCTTCCATTTGTTAAAGCGCCATACATAGAAGTGCTCCATTTTATTTTACTACCTCCTCTTCCATCTTGGTATATCTCCCATTTAAGGTGCTGTAAGATTCTCGCTCGCTTCAAGAGTTGTAGAGAATACGGCGAAGTCTAAGTGGAGATATTAGTACCTAATGTCCGCTTCATTTAGGGAAACAGGACAAGAAAGACTACGAAGCGATACATCACAAGCAGAAAAAGCGTACTTCTTTTTCAAGGGCTCCCGAGATTTAGCCTCTGTTCCTTTCTAATCTGTAGTGGTGTGAAGGAAAGGCCCTACTGAATGAAGATTTTCTTTATCTGATGTATGTTCATAAAATATTAAGTAGGGTATTCTGCAGCATGACAATACTTTTTTGAACAAGCCTTATTAAAAACGTATGTAATCAGCAATGAATTAAGAACAATCATTTAAAAGTATGAATAGATGGGAGCTTTATTACGAAGAATAAAATCTTAATAGGTTGATTATAGAGAGAAAATTTTAGCTTACAATGGCAACTGGATGATTTGCTCGCTTCATAAGCTTGAAAGTTAGTGGAATTTTTAAGTATAAGAAAAAAAGAAAGTATTTATCGCTAAAAACCGACATAATTCGCTATAAGATGCGAATAGTTGTATATGATGTTTGTTTTTATCTAAGATAGTCATTACCTCAAATAAAGCTCTAAACCAAAAGGAGCTTTTTCTACTATATCTATTTATGAAAAGTTAAATCCCCAGCTCCCGTCCGTTACGTAGAAAAAAGTGAATAGAAGTTAACTTTACCAGTAGGGAAATTTTTTCTTATTTCTAAAATAGCCTTTGTCTAAACTAATAATGAACATAATTACATAAAAATTCTAGGCGGTGAATATAATTGTTAGGTTTATTGATCAATGACACAGAACAAAAGGAATTAGAATATTTAATTAGAAGAGAGTTAGAGGAACTATTAATGGATTTAGAAGATCGACGTATTGATAATATAGTTAAAGAAGCTATGAGAGAAAGGTACCAAATGTTGTTTCAATTATTTCGTAGAGTAGCAAGTGAGAGGGAGTGCTTAAAATATATGCCAAAACATAGCGGTAATCACCAATAATGACAGCTGTGTTGGTGGAGAAAAGAAAAGTCTTTAATAATTCTATATGGTAGCTTGGCTATACCGAATAGAATGTCTTTTTTGGGAAAAGTCGGAATGAACATTCTAACTTATATTTAAGGTGCTGTAATATTTTCGCTTCAAAAGTTATAGAAAATACGAGGAATTATAAGTAGTAGATAACGGCACCCAAATGCCTAATTCGTTTGGTCCGGTGGACAGGGCAGAGAAGCTTGTCAAGGAAAAAGGAAAAAGCTTCACAGCAACACATCGTGATTCTTTCAAGGATGCTCTCCGAGATTTTAATCTTTATTCTACTACCGATCAACAGGGTTATGTAAAAATCTCACGGAAGAGAGTTTCTCCTTATAAAGGAACGGGTCTAATTTATAATGTTGATATTTAATTAGATGAAGTGATGAATTATAGTTTGTGTTATAAGTAAGGATCCCTTCATGTCTTAAAGGACGTTTTTCAAAAGAAATAAAAAGAAATTGAGAAAATCAAAGTAGCATAATGTCGATGGTACATTTAACTTTATCTGACCTAAACCATAAGAATTCGAGCGGCTTTTTACCTGCTTTTTGGAGGTATCGTTTTTGAAAGTAGATTTGTCTAGCTTGAGCTGTAGTCTCGCTCTTGTGCCCTACAATAAGTCAACATCGGTTCGAATCTAAAGGAAGGTCGACGAAAAGCGGGCCTGCCCTCTCAGGAGTCGGCATACCCCTGTTTTTAGAGGCGTGTTTTCTTTTAAGACGAATGGAAGGAGCCGTATTTCCCTCGTTTGAAAAATCGTTTATTGTTTTTTGAACTTTATCAGGAAACGGCTCCTAAATTCCCGGATCTTTTAGGTCGACGGGACAGAAAAGCTTCTTGAATAAACTTCGCATCTTTTTCAGAGAGAAAAGCTCTTCTTGAATGCCGTTTCGCTTTATCTTGAGAAGTTCTCCAGTTTGTACGGCGCTACCTAAGCGCTTAACGCTTTTTTTCCTTCCAAAAGTGTTAGGGGGCTTTTAATCTGATAGGAAAGTCTAGAGAGCGGTGTAAGATCACCCTGTTTTGGAAATACAAATACAATTTAAGTAAATAGTATGAGTTATTATTAATGTGTTTTGTCACGAGCTTATCTCTCTTTTAAAGTCTGTGCGCAGAAACGGTTACTCCTAGTAAATAAAAATAAAATTGTTAACCTTTTTTGACGGTGTTATATGGATATAATGTTAGTTTTCTAGACAGATTCTTTTACAAAAGAATTTTTTTGTTTTTTCTATTGCTATTTATGTGTTTATATGCTATATTAGTTTCTGTTGTCAACAAATGACACAATCAATAATCGGAGAAAACAAAGCAAAAAATATTTAAAAAACTGTTGACAATCACTTCAAACCATGATAAATTATATCTTGTCGCAAAAAACGACAAAATAAAAAATTGCTCTTTGAAAACTGAACAAAACAACCAGTATGTCAAGAAAAGCAGTCTCTGTTTTTCTAAGAAATAACTCAAGAGAGATCTTGAGAGAAGCTAAGAAATAATGAAGAACGGTGTTTTTCATTACAAACTTTTTTGGCAAATAAGAAACCAGTTTCTTATTTGCACAAGTGCAACTTTACTTTTGCAAATACCAAAAGTGAGTTTTCTGTGGAGAGTTTGATCTTGGCTCAGGACGAACGCTGGCGGCGTGCCTAATACATGCAAGTCGAGCGCGGGAAGCAAGCAGAACCCCTTCGGGGGTGACGCATGTGGAACGAGCGGCGGACGGGTGAGTAACACGTGGGCAACCTGCCTGTAAGACTGGGATAACTCCGGGAAACCGGGGCTAATACCGGATAATACGTTTTCTTGCATAAGGAGACGTTAAAAGGCGGCGCAAGCTGTCACTTACAGATGGGCCCGCGGCGCATTAGCTAGTTGGTGGGGTAAAAGCCTACCAAGGCGACGATGCGTAGCCGACCTGAGAGGGTGATCGGCCACACTGGGACTGAGACACGGCCCAGACTCCTACGGGAGGCAGCAGTAGGGAATCTTCCGCAATGGACGAAAGTCTGACGGAGCAACGCCGCGTGAGTGAAGAAGGTTTTCGGATCGTAAAACTCTGTTGTTAGGGAAGAACAAGTGCCGTTCAAATAGGGCGGCACCTTGACGGTACCTAACCAGAAAGCCCCGGCTAACTACGTGCCAGCAGCCGCGGTAATACGTAGGGGGCAAGCGTTGTCCGGAATTATTGGGCGTAAAGCGCGCGCAGGCGGTCTTTTAAGTCTGATGTGAAAGCCCACGGCTTAACCGTGGAGGGCCATTGGAAACTGGAGGACTTGAGTACAGAAGAGGAGAGTGGAATTCCACGTGTAGCGGTGAAATGCGTAGAGATGTGGAGGAACACCAGTGGCGAAGGCGACTCTCTGGTCTGTAACTGACGCTGAGGTGCGAAAGCGTGGGTAGCGAACAGGATTAGATACCCTGGTAGTCCACGCCGTAAACGATGAGTGCTAGGTGTTAGGGGGTTTCCGCCCCTTAGTGCTGCAGTTAACGCATTAAGCACTCCGCCTGGGGAGTACGGCCGCAAGGCTGAAACTCAAAAGAATTGACGGGGACCCGCACAAGCGGTGGAGCATGTGGTTTAATTCGAAGCAACGCGAAGAACCTTACCAGGTCTTGACATCCTCTGACGGCCCTAGAGATAGGGAGTTCCCTTCGGGGACAGAGTGACAGGTGGTGCATGGTTGTCGTCAGCTCGTGTCGTGAGATGTTGGGTTAAGTCCCGCAACGAGCGCAACCCTTGATCTTAGTTGCCAGCATTCAGTTGGGCACTCTAAGGTGACTGCCGGTGACAAACCGGAGGAAGGTGGGGATGACGTCAAATCATCATGCCCCTTATGACCTGGGCTACACACGTGCTACAATGGATGGAACAAAGGGCAGCGAAGCCGTGAGGCCAAGCAAATCCCACAAAACCATTCTCAGTTCGGATTGCAGGCTGCAACTCGCCTGCATGAAGCCGGAATCGCTAGTAATCGCGGATCAGCATGCCGCGGTGAATACGTTCCCGGGTCTTGTACACACCGCCCGTCACACCACGAGAGTTGGTAACACCCGAAGTCGGTGAGGTAACCGTAAGGAGCCAGCCGCCGAAGGTGGGACCAATGATTGGGGTGAAGTCGTAACAAGGTAGCCGTATCGGAAGGTGCGGCTGGATCACCTCCTTTCTAAGGAATAAGATAAAGCGTAAGCGTTCGTTTAGCGACGTATGAACTGGACGGAACCGAAGGAGATAAAGGAAACACGAAGAGCCGAGAGGCGAATCGATGTTGACTTATCATACGGAGGGGAAGGAAGTTTCACTAGTCGCTGAACGCTGGAGCTGGAATAATAAAAAGCGAAAACGACGATAGACGTTTGAGCTGACTATACGGAAGACATATTAGGTTGTTTGGTTCAGTTTTGAGAGAGTGATTTATCACTTTTACATTCGAAGATGGGCCTGTAGCTCAGCTGGTTAGAGCGCACGCCTGATAAGCGTGAGGTCGGTGGTTCAAGTCCACTCAGGCCCACCATCTGATCATAAAAATTTACATGGGGCCTTAGCTCAGCTGGGAGAGCGCCTGCCTTGCACGCAGGAGGTCAGCGGTTCGATCCCGCTAGGCTCCATTTTTGTACCTTGAAAACTAAATAAGAGTAACAACGACATCAAACCAAAAGCTGAAGCGAATGCTTAGCGACATACGGACTGGACTGAACCGAAGGAGATAAAGGAAACGCGAAGAGCCGAAAGGCGAATCGATGTTGACTTATCGTACGAAGGGGAAGGAAGTCAGGCAAGTCGCTATGAGCGGAAGCTAGATTAACCAAAAGCAATAAAGGCGAAAAAGCGTCTAGCTTATTTCACATAAAGCGAGTTAGTTAAGTGAATAAGGGCGCACGGTGGATGCCTTGGCACTAGGAGCCGAAGAAGGACGGGACTAACACCGATATGTCTCGGGGAGTCGTAAGTAGACGTTGATCCGGGAATTTCCGAATGGGGGAACCCACTGTTCGTAATGGAACAGTACCTCTATCTGAATACATAGGGTAGAGGAGGCAGACCCGGGGAACTGAAACATCTCAGTACCCGGAGGAAAGGAAAGCAAATGCGATTTCCCAAGTAGCGGCGAGCGAAACGGAACGAGCCCAAACCAGAAGGCTTGCCTTCTGGGGTTGTAGGACACTCCATAGGAGTTACCAAGAAGTTCTTTAGATGAAGCGATCTGGAAAGATCCGCCAAAGGAGGTAACAGCCCTGTAATCAAAAAGGAACTTCCTCCGGAGTGGATCCTGAGTACGGCGGAACACGAGAAATTCCGTCGGAATCCGGGAGGACCATCTCCCAAGGCTAAATACTCCCTAGTGACCGATAGTGAACCAGTACCGTGAGGGAAAGGTGAAAAGCACCCCGGGAGGGGAGTGAAAGAGAACCTGAAACCGTGTGCCTACAAGTAGTCGAAGCCCGTTAATGGGTGACGGCGTACCTTTTGTAGAATGGACCGGCGAGTTACGATCGTATGCAAGGTTAAGTGGAAGACACGGAGCCGCAGCGAAAGCGAGTCTGAATAGGGCGAACAGAGTATGCGGTCGTAGACCCGAAACCGTGTGATCTACCCATGTCCAGGGTGAAGGTCAGGTAACACTGACTGGAGGCCCGAACCCACGTATGTTGAAAAATGCGGGGATGAGGTGTGGGTAGGGGTGAAATGCCAATCGAACACGGAGATAGCTGGTTCTCTCCGAAATAGCTTTAGGGCTAGCCTCAAGGAAAGAGTACTGGAGGTAGAGCACTGATTGAACTAGGGGCCCTCATCGGGTTACCGAATTCAGTCAAACTCCGAATGCCAACTACTTATCCTTGGGAGTCAGACTATGGGTGATAAGGTTCATAGTCGAAAGGGAAACAGCCCAGACCGCCAGCTAAGGTCCCAAAGTATACGTTAAGTGGAAAAGGATGTGGAGTTGCATAGACAACCAGGATGTTGGCTTAGAAGCAGCCACCATTTAAAGAGTGCGTAATAGCTCACTGGTCGAGTGACTCTGCGCCGAAAATGTACCGGGGCTAAACGTATCACCGAAGCTGCGGATTGTTCTTCGGAACAATGGTAGGAGAGCGTTCAATGTGCAGTGAAGTCAGACCGTGAGGACTGGTGGAGCGCTTTGAAGTGAGAATGCCGGTATGAGTAGCGAAAAAAGAGTGAGAATCTCTTTCACCGAAAGCCTAAGGTTTCCTGAGGAAGGCTCGTCCTCTCAGGGTTAGTCGGGACCTAAGCCGAGGCCGAAAGGCGTAGGCGATGGACAACAGGTAGATATTCCTGTACCACCTCATGAGTGTTTGAGCGATGGGGGGACGCAGTAGGATAAGGAAAGCGCACGGATGGAAGCGTGCGCCCAAGCAGCAAGGGAGTCGGATAGGAAAATCCGTCCGATCATTCTAAGCTGTGACGGGGAGGGAAAATGAGTACCGAAGTTCCGGATTTCACACTGCCAAGAAAAGCCTCTAGTGAGCTCATAGGTGCCCGTACCGCAAACCGACACAGGTAGGCGAGGAGAGAATCCTAAGGTGAGCGGGAGAACTCTCGTTAAGGAACTCGGCAAAATGACCCCGTAACTTCGGGAGAAGGGGTGCTCCTTGTAGGAGGAGCCGCAGTGAATAGGCCCAAGCGACTGTTTAGCAAAAACACAGGTCTCTGCGAAGCCGAAAGGCGAAGTATAGGGGCTGACACCTGCCCGGTGCTGGAAGGTAAAGGGGAAGCGTTAGTACTTCGGTACGAAGCGTAGAACTGAAGCCCCAGTGAACGGCGGCCGTAACTATAACGGTCCTAAGGTAGCGAAATTCCTTGTCGGGTAAGTTCCGACCCGCACGAAAGGTGCAACGACTTGGGCACTGTCTCAACGAGAGACCCGGTGAAATTATACGATGCGTGAAGATGCGCATTACCCGCGACAGGACGGAAAGACCCCGTGGAGCTTTACTGTAGCCTGATATTGAATGTTTGTACAGCTTGTACAGGATAGGTGGGAGCCATCGAAGCGTGAGCGCCAGCTTACGTGGAGGCACCCGTGGGATACCACCCTGGCTGTATGAACCTTCTAACCCAGGGCCGTGATCCGGTCCGGAGACAGTGTCAGGCGGGCAGTTTGACTGGGGCGGTCGCCTCCCAAAAGGTAACGGAGGCGCCCAAAGGTTCCCTCAGAATGGTTGGAAATCATTCGCAGAGTGTAAAGGCAGAAGGGAGCTTGACTGCGAGACCTACAAGTCGAGCAGGGACGAAAGTCGGGCTTAGTGATCCGGTGGTTCCGCATGGAAGGGCCATCGCTCAACGGATAAAAGCTACCCCGGGGATAACAGGCTTATCTCCCCCAAGAGTTCACATCGACGGGGAGGTTTGGCACCTCGATGTCGGCTCATCGCATCCTGGGGCTGTAGTCGGTCCCAAGGGTTGGGCTGTTCGCCCATTAAAGCGGTACGCGAGCTGGGTTCAGAACGTCGTGAGACAGTTCGGTCCCTATCCGTCGTGGGCGTTGGAGGTTTGAGAGGAGCTGTCCTTAGTACGAGAGGACCGGGATGGACACACCGCTGGTGTACCAGTTGTTCCGCCAGGAGCACAGCTGGGTAGCTACGTGTGGCAGGGATAAGTGCTGAAAGCATCTAAGCATGAAGCCCCCCTCAAGATGAGACCTCCCATCACGTCAAGTGAGTAAGATCCCTCAAAGATGATGAGGTAGATAGGTTCGAGGTAGAAGCGTGGTGACACGTGAAGCTGACGAATACTAATCGATCGAGGACTTAACTAAATCTAATGGAAAGATAGTCGTTGAATGATCTCTTATTTAGTTTTTAAGGTATGATCCATATTTTTTGATAAAAAGTACTTGCTTTTTTTACGAAAACAATTATAATAAGGCTTGTGCCTATTTTTTAGAACAATATAAACATCATGTCTGGTAGCAATAGCGGAGAGGTCACACCTGTTTCCATACCGAACACAGAAGTTAAGCTCTCCAGCGCCGATGGTAGTTGGGGCTTTGCCCCTGCAAGAGTAGGACGCCGCCAGGCATTTTTCAATACATATAGCATGAGGTGTATATATTAAATCTCAAAATAATTATAAATACATCTATTTTGTGGTATAATATTTATTGATGCTATCTGTTGAAAAACAGTGGCTATCTCATATATTTAGATTATTCCACAGTAGCTCAGTGGTAGAGCAATCGGCTGTTAACCGATCGGTCGTAGGTTCGAATCCTACCTGTGGAGCCTTTTTATGCTTCCATAGCTCAGTCGGTAGAGCACCACCATGGTAAGGTGGGGGTCAGCGGTTCAAGTCCGCTTGGAAGCTCTCTTATAAACGTTGATATCATAGGCTTTTACTCTATTAAGAGTAGGAGCCTATGTTTTTTTATGACGTTTTTGTCGACATGTCGACATTTTGTGGAGTTCCAGCAGCAACATATGCTTCGGAAAGATATGGAGAAGGAAGCAACAGACTTCTATATAAGTTAACATCGGCTCCTTTCTTCTCCGTGTTTCCTCGAATCCAAATGTATTTCTCTCATTTGAAAAAAACGCTTATTATCTTACGACCTTTAAGGGAGACAGTTCCTAAATTCCTGATTCGTTTGGGCGACAGGACAAAAAACTTCGACAGAGACACATCGCACATGAAAAGTACTTTCCTTTTCAAGGACGTTTTTTCAAGGAGGTTGCGAACTTAGCCTTTGGTCTACTATTTCAAGAAGTATAATCCTAGAATGAAGTTTCACTTTTTCTTGTTAGAAGCTATCCAGCTTGTACGCCATTAATCGAGCGCTTCTATCTTTTGTTCCTTAGAATAAAAAAGCTAAAATATGAATGCTAAATGTACTATTGAGTGGAAAAGCTTTTACAAATAAGTGTATGTTATTAATTTCCTATGCTACAAAGATAATAATGGCGTTGAAGAAATTATATAAAAATTTACTTTACTTAGATAATTTATAAACTTGATATAGGTCAATTCATTTCCTTATTATTTCAAATAAAATGAAGGTACATCATAAATAAGGAGGTTCTAAAGATGACAAAGGTAATTTTACAATTAGAGCCATTGACCTGTCCATCATGTATTAAAAAAATCGAAACAGCACTGATAAAAGTTACAGGAGTAAAAACTGCAAAGGTTCTTTTCCATGCAAGCAAGGCAAAAGTGGAGTTTGATGATGCAAAAACAAATATAGAACAATTAGAAAAAACGATTACGAAATTAGGATATACTGTTTTATCCCGTAAGGTGCAAGACTCCCACTTCAATAGTTGAGAGCGATACAAAGAAGTCTAAGTAAGAGATATCGGCACCTAAATTCCCGATTCGTTCGGTGGCAATAGGATGTTGATCGCAAAGGGTTACATCATGACGTCTGCGAACTTAGCCTTTGATCTACTATTTCAGTGGGGGATGTAAGAAAACTCCCATTGATTGAAGTCTCACTTTATCTAAAAGAGTGTCGTATTGGGTTAATAACATGAAAGCTTAGAAATCCTTGTAAAAGGAATTCTAAGCTTTTTATACATAGAAAATTTTAGTGCTAGAAGTTATGACGCCACAGTGTAATCTTGCTATTCTACGTATAGCTATAACGAGGCCTCTTGTATCCCAGACAGTTTTTTAAAGTTAACAGTAAAAGCTTTCATTTGCTAAAAACAATCGCGAACTTGATAGAGCTCAATTACTTAAAAGAAAAAAGCAATTAGGATAAAAGTATAGAGTTACTCATATTTCATAAAGGAGATGAGAAACGTGTTTGCTTTTATTCAAAGATATAAAAAGCATCAGACCGTGTTATCTTTTCTGTTTATTATGCTCGGGATACTTTTAGGCATTTTGGGTAAGCAGGAGATAAAAAATAGTTTCCTAATCGTTGCCACGGTTATTGCAGGGATACCAATTCTGATAAAAGCTTACCAGGCCCTACGAATGAAGGTATTTAGTATCGAACTATTAGTCATTATTGCTATAATTGGAGCATTATTTATTCAAGAATATATTGAATCCTCAGTCGTTGCTTTCTTGTTTTTATTTGGGGATTATTTGGAAGCACGTACACTGGAACGGACAAGAGCATCATTAAAGAAATTAATGGACATGGCGCCGCAAGAAGCTAATGTTATTCGTAATGGGAAGACACAAAAAATTCCTGCTGAAGAAGTAAAGTTTGGCGAGCGTGTCATCATTCATTCAGGTGGAAAAATTCCAGTGGACGGGAAGATAGTGACAGGGCATGCCTCCATTAATGAAGCGGCAGTTACTGGCGAATCGATTCCAGCAGCAAAGCGAGCAAATGATGATGTATTTTCTGGAACGATTGTTGATCAAGGATATATCGAAATTACTGCTAAAAAAGTTGGTAATGATACAACCTTTGCAAAAATTATTGAACTAGTGGAAGAAGCTCAAGAATCCAAATCAAGAACAGAGAAGTTTTTAAATAAATTTTCGCAATTTTATACCCCAGCAGTAGTTGTTCTATCAATACTTGTTTACATTTTGATAAAAGATCTTCATATGGCTATTACGTTTTTAGTCATTGCCTGTCCAGGTGCTCTTGTTATCGGGGCTCCAGTATCAAATGTAACTGGTATTGGAAATGGGGCGAAACAAGGTGTACTTGTTAAAGGCGGCGAAGTAATGGATCGGTTTGCAAACGTGGATACGATTGTTTTTGATAAGACTGGAACATTAACAAAAGGGAAACCGGAAGTCACTGCAATTAAATTATGGGATCACGGTTTGCAAGAAAATGAATTTCTTCGCATTATTGCACAAGCAGAAACGGTATCTGAACATCATATTGGACAAACGATTGTCAAAGAAGCAAATGCGCGAAATTTAGAGATACATGAAGGTTCGGCAAATGGAGAGATTATAAAAGGAAAGGGGATTCGCGCAAAGCTTGATGGGATGGAAGTAATTATAGGTAATGAAAGTTTAATGAAACAAGAATTCATTATGTTGGATGAAGAAATGCTTCATTATAAGGAAAAACAAGAGAAAAATGGAAATACCGTTGTTTTTGCTGCGGTAAATGGAACCATCGCTGGACTTGTGTCCATAGCAGATCAAATTAGAGAGGATGCTTCTTTCGCATTAGCAAAAATGAGAAGCGATGGGATTAAGCAGATAATTATGCTAACTGGAGATAATAAGCATACAGCTGCACTCGTAGCGAAAAAATTAAAGCTGGATAGCTTCCATGCTGAGCTATTACCTGAAGATAAGGTAAACTTTATAAAACAATTAAAGAAAGCCGACCATACTGTTGCGATGGTGGGAGATGGAATTAATGATGCACCCGCAATTGCTATAGCAGACATTGGGATAGCTATGGGAGATGGCGGAACGGATATATCTATGGAAACAGCAGATGTTGTACTCATGGCAGATAAACTAACACAGTTATCGCACGCATATGCGTTAGCAAGAGCAACAAATCGTAATGTAAAACAGAATACATGGTTGGCTGTAGGTACCGTTTTCCTATTGCTATTAGGGGTTCTGAATGGCTCTGTTCATCTAGCTTCAGGTATGTTTATTCATCAGGCAAGTGTATTATTAGTTATACTAAATGGAATGCGGCTAATTCGGTTTGACCCTAAAACAGTCAAAGAAAGTATGAACAAAACAACTCAACTACAATAACAATATAAAAACTAAGAGAGCTTGGATTACCTAATTGTGTTTCACATGAAATAGCTTTGAATATTAGTGTAGAAGTTTGTTGTAACAGAAACTTAAAATTTTATATAAAAAAACATGACATTAATCGCATGTTATAATGGATAAAACTTTAGCGCTAAAGTTTAGATGATGAAGTGGAGATTTAATGGTAATTAACTAGGAAGACTAACGACGCTAAAAGTTTGGAACCAGCCAATTTTCTGTAAAGCATCTAATCAATTGGATATTGATTGGAAGGAGGGATGTCATGGCGTCAAATAACCAGGAAAATCTTTTTCAAAACACTTGTGAAAATGGATCGGAACACTATTGTGTATCGATCGTACCTATTTTTAATCATTTAGAGAAATCACAGATGGATGAAATTATGAAAGCTGTTCATTCACTTACTTATAAACGAGGAGAAATTATTTATTATGCGGGAGACAAGGCAGAATGGCTGTATATTGTGAATACAGGAAAAATAAGGATTTATCGTCTTTCAGAGAGTGGTAAGGAGCAGCTTGTTCGTATGTTACAACCTGGTGATTTTACAGGAGAATTAGCTATTTTTAAAGATACGGTGCATGAAGCATATGCTGAAGCAATGTCACCAGCAAAAGTTTGCATGATTAGTCGTACTGCTATGCAAAATTTATTATTAAAATATCCTTCCATCTCTTTGAAAATACTAGAGGAATTTGCTAACAGGTTGGAACAATCGGAAACACAGACCACTCGTTTTGCCACAGAGCCAGTCGATACGAGGTTGATTCTGTTTCTTGTTGAAAATATGGATGTTCATAATCAACGAGTAGAGCTACCAATGAGCTATAAAGATTTGGCTTCTTATCTGGGAACCACGCCGGAAACGGTTAGCAGAGTATTAAAGGAATTAGAAATGAAAGGTTATATTAGGAAAAAAAGTCATAAGCGAATTGATATATTAGATGTAGATGCGCTATTACTTCTTTAAAAGCCATTCATAATAAGTCCTTTCAGAGTGATGGTACCAACAATTAGCGACAAAGAAATTTAAACGATAAGAGATAGAAAGCAAAACATTAAAATGTTAAACTAATTAGAACCAAGCTATATATCTTTCTCTTTATAAAATGTTGACTATCTTGTACCATCTTGATCATAAAATGTGATCCTTACCTGATTTCCATAAATCTAAAAACGGGAATAAAAGAAGGAGTGTTAAAAAAGTTAAATATATTTTTCTGGTTTTGTATTTAATTCTACTTGTTTTGAATATTACAATCGGTCTGAAACATACTTTTTTGATACTAATGGGATTAGTTATCATTCAAACTATAGCATATACTATTGCTGAAAAAGCAGATAGATGTATAGAAGCGGACTTACAAAAAGAATAAACAATATAAGTGTATTTTGAAAAGGGAGTATGTCGATACTTTTTAGATAGTTTTTTGAGGTGTTGTAATTTAAATTGGATAGGGCTGAAATAATGGAAATGTTCATGTACACGGTGATGATTAAACCAATGTATATCATTTGCTAACTCTATTTGTAATTGTCTTGGGCCATCAAATTCTCTTTTACCCACAAATTTAGTTTTAAACGCTTTAATGTAGCATCTGCTACCGTATTAAGACAACCTTTTGTACTTCCATATCAAATATTTTCCCACGATCCGTGTTTATAAAAAGTGGGTTAATTAAAATTTAATCCCGTATGTAACCGCCAGTAAGACTTGCCCTTCCATGCACGAGGTAAAACCTAGGAGGATAAATGGAGGAACCAACTGCAAGTCAAATGCCCGATTCTGTTCATTCTAACAATCAGTGGGGGATGAAAAGAGCGCCCCACTGATTGAAGATTTGCTTTATTAAGGAGTTACTTTATGGATCTACAACAGTTAAATGAAAAACTAAGTATTTATAAAGATGTTTTTAGAAAAAAGAAAATCATTTTTCTTGGTGAAAACGGACATGGCGTTTCTGAAATACAAAAACTAAAAATAAAAATTGTTGAACACCTGCATGAAAATTTTGGTTTTAATAAGATTGTCTTTGAGAGCGGTATTGGAGAAATTGCAATTGCAAATCATCATAAACACCATTTGTCCACCAAAGAGTTTTTAATGAATTCATTGTATGATGTGTGGCATACGAAGGAATTATTCAATTTATTTAGAATCATACAAAATAGGGAATTGGCGATTTTTGGTATGGATCTACAATTCCAAAATTATTACTTTCATGATTACATCTTTTCAACTATAGATAAGTATGATCATGATTTAGCAAATGAGTTTTCATATGCTGAGAAAACGTTAGATACCATAAGTATGAAAATTTTTAAGAAAAAGAAAATGTTGCTAAAGAAGAAAAGGCTGGATTTAATTTATTGCAATGTATGTATCTTATTAAGAGATATGAAAAAAGAAATTATGTTAAGTCAAGATATTAGTGAGACTACCTTCACTATAATTCTAAAAGCTATAGAGAATAGGTTAAAAATGATAGAATTATGTTTAATGAATTTTAAAATTTATTCTTACTATCGAGATAGGTATATGTTTGAGCATCTTTCTTTTTTAGTAAACAAATGGCCTGAAGATAAATTTATAATTTGGGCACATAACTATCATATTAGAAAAAATAATTCATTAAGCAAGGGTTGGTTAAATGAAAAATCATTAGGTGAATTCTATTCAGAAAAGTACAAGGATAGTTATCATTTAGGCATTTACATGGAAAAAGGAATAATTGCAAACAATATAGGTAGACCCTATAAAATAAAAAGGCATAAAAAAAACAGCCTTGAAAACAATCTTTTTTCTAATAGCAATAATGATATCATATTAGAATCTTTTGAAAGCATGGATCACCAAAAGTGGTTTAATAATGAGCTGATTGAACACGAATCAGGTGCAGATAAACGTAAACTTATTGTATCTGAACAATACGACGGAATAATTGGCATTAGACACGTCACACCAGCAAAGTATATTAATACTTAATCATAAAAGTCAATATGGCTAAAAAAGACGAGGATTTCTAGTCAAGTTACTTCTTTCTGTAATGTTTTTAAGAACTATTATGAATAATAACTGTATCTACCTCGCATGTAACTGGTAGTAAACCTGCTCTTCCATGCTAAGAGGTAAATCTAGGAGGAAAGGCCTAAGATCCAACTGCTAAGTCCAATTTCGATTCTGTTCAGAGGCCTTTAGGTGATACCCTTGCGGTCTAACCATCCGTGGAGTTTTATAATCAAAACACAAATATAGATCAAGTAGAAAAAACAGTTACGAAATGAAGGATCTAGTAAGAAAAGTCTATGTTAAGAAAAAGAAAAAATTGAATTGACGTATTAGATATTGATGCTTTAATTACTTATGTAAGCAAGCTGTTTTCACCGGTATTTTCCCCATCTTTATTTTCAGATGGGGATTTTCAGGAATATACTCTAACAAATGATCGACAGTTGTTTTAAACCCTCCAATTGTTTTAACTTCTTGCTATTCAGAAGCTGTTTTTCCCCCCATTTTTCTTTCTCTTTAATTGGCTGGAAAGATACGCTCCTTCCCTGTCTGCATAATCATTTAACATAAAAAATAGAGTTTTTTTCAAAATTACCCCTCACTTTTTAACCACATTAATTAAACCCAGATGCCCGTAAGCCATAACGTCAATTGCACCATCATTTGCGACTTAGTCGTTATCACCAATATGAACTAAACCGCTAATCTTCAGCGTCACTTAAATTTAATTCCTTATATATTCCTTCTTGAAACCACCATAAGAAATCAAGGTTTATAAGCTAATGCTGTATTATTTATCCCTAGGAAATTATCACTCTACTTCACTTTAAATACTACTCTCCAGGAGATAATGGTTGCACTAAGTAAAATCACGAGATACATATACAGTCCGTAGTCTATTTGGCTAAAAAATTGATGTACGAAGAAAAATAAGCCAATCACAAACATGAGCAGGAATGTTTTCACTGTAGAGCCCCCTTGCTGTGCGGACTCAAAGGCTTCTGAAAATGGATATTTCCGATTATTAACAACTTTATAACTGATTAAAGTGTGTAGAATACCTGTAATAAAGACAACTATAAGATCAGGGATAATTCGTGCAGAAAACAGAAAAATAAAAACAATTGATAATAATGTATAAATCGGCAAATATAATTTTATGAGGAAAGCTTTTAATGTTCCGCTATAAATAGCCGAAGGATGTTCAATCGGTGCTGTTTGAAAAATCCATGCTCCCTTATATTTACTTGAAAAACGTAGCATCATCACAACAACGCCAATAAAAATATTACTAAGATAGATCGTGAAGTACAGGTTACTATTTGACAATTGTTCAAAGGAGTTTTGACTTAAGTAATTAAAATGAAAAATGAACGGAAAAATGAGTGAAAATCCTAATGTTGGATATACCTTCAGCTTAAATTCTCGCTCTCGAGCCATAATAATCGATGAGAATCGAAAAAATTGGCGTTCCTCCTTGCTTCTGCAAAAGAGACGCTCCCATACAGAATGAATCTTCCGACGTTTCTGTTTAGATTTCTCCGTGCTTCCCATTAGCTTTTGCAAATTACGCTCGAATGCTGGCATCAATTGATAGTATAAAACAATGGAAATAATTGGGCCAATCACTGCCAAAGAAGATAGGATAATCATTCCATATGAAGTATTCCCATTTAAAAATAATTCAAAAGGAGCACCGAACCAAATAGGCGGAATAATTACATGCCACCAATGGAAATTATACACATAATTATAATCAACAAATTCAAAGGAACGAATGACAATTTGATAACCGATTATAATTCCTACAGATAAAAGAATTTGCACATAATTGATGATATCTTTTAGTTTTTCACCACTGAAAAAACGTAATATAAAAATATATACTAATGCTGTGATAGTTATGATGAACAAATTTAATAAAACGACCTCTGCTAAAAAAAGGAGAAAATAGCCGATACCATGAACTCCTAACATAACGATGGATGGAATTCCAATAAATGCTCCTGTTAGCATGCTCATATAAATCGCAACATGGACAATTTTCGCAGCACTAATTGTACGTATGTGAATAGGTTTAGTGTGAAGGATGGTTTTATCTCGCACATCTAAAAGTACCGATGAAAAATCAGAAACCATGGATGTCATTAAAATAAACATGGAGATACCAAATATGATACTGATTTGAAAGATATAATTTTCCTCAAAAAATATAAAAGGAATGAGTATTAAGCCGTATAATACATAAATAAATAACGATTTTACAAACTGATTCCCGTCTTTCTTTTTATTGGATACGTCTGAAGCAAAAATAGTTGGTGTTCGACGTCCGTCCATCGTTAGCTTGACTTCAAGTATTTTGCGCATCATTGGATAATCAATTCGGAGCATACGAAAAAACGGTTGAAGCAAATCAAGTAATTTTAACCAAAAATTAATCATTGTTATCACCATTTGTCACAATCCGTACAAATTTCTCTGCTGTTTGTTTATGCTTATCAAACCCAGTTAATTGGTTGAAAATACCTTCCAAGGAACCTTGCTTATTCTGCTCTCGTAATTCTTCAAACGTTCCATCTGCGGCAATATCTCCATCTAGAAGGAGTACAATGCGATTACTAATCTTTTCGACAACATCCATAATATGCGAAGAGTAAAAAATCGTTTTCCCATGTGCGACTAGCTGCTCTAAGATGTCTTTTATAATCATCACACTATTGGCATCCAGTCCACTTAATGGTTCATCAAGAAAAATCAAATCTGGGTTATGTAAGAGGCTGGAAATAATTAAAACTTTTTGCCGCATCCCCTTGGAAAACGAAGAAATACGTGTATGTAAAACATCTTCCATGCCAAATTGCTGCATGAGGCTTTCGGCTTTGTTTTCTGCTTCATTTTGCTCCATGCCGTAAAGCTCACCAATAAATGTTAAATATTCATTTGCAGTCAGATTATCATAAATCTCCGCATTTTCTGGAACATAACCAATTTTACGCTTATATGAATAATCACTTGTTGCAATATCTTCGCCAAAGATTTCCACCGTACCACTATATTCTTCCACTAATCCGAGCATAATTTTAAGGGTGGTACTTTTTCCGGCACCATTAGGTCCAATATATCCAATAATTTGTCCTGGATATACATCGAGATTAATGTTATTTAATACGTTTTTGCTCCCATAACTCATAGATACATTTTTTAATGACAGCACTTTTTCCGTATACATCAAGCTCACCTGCTTCCTGGTAAATTTTTAAATTCAATGTCAACCACCTAGGCTTCAAGTGGTAAGGAATAAAAAAGAAGTGCTTTCCTAACTAAATAATGACAGTTTGTGAAAAAACGAATAGATTGTAGGAGCACTTCATAGGAACATTATACGGCAATAGAGAGTATTTATCATCCAATTTTTATAATATGGGAAACAATTTCAAAATAGGAAATCTTTTGGGAGTAGATTCAGGAAAATCTGATTTATAACATGATGGAAATGACATGATGAAAAGTCAAATTTCCCAGTGTTAAAATAGGAAGTCCTTTCTAGTTACTAGTAAAATAAGCATCACAAGTTTATCCACATAACAAACATAAGTAGATAATGCTATGCTTATTAACATAACTGAAAAGCTTGTAATCGTAAATGTAAAATAACCTCCCAGTTTTTTAACTTGTTTTCGCAAATTTCAAATAAAATATTGACAACCATATATTTTCCGTGTAGAGTAATAAACAAATTTAATATACATGTATTTCTTATCCAGAGAGGTGGAGGGACTGGCCCAGTGAAGCCTCGGCAACAGACTTTGTTAAAGTACTGTGCCAATTCCAGCAAGCACAATGCCTGAAAGATAAGAAGAGTGATAAAGACATTAATCAACCAACCTCTTCTTATTTCTATTAGGAAGAGGTTTTTATATTTTTATTGGATCATTCAATAATAGGTAACTCTTCCTAAATAAAATGGGCAATTGCTTTACGAGTTCCAAATGATTTTGGTGCTTGTACTTTTTACAATGAAAAGAAGGGAAGATGAGAAAATGAGTAAATTAGATAAAGTACAATGGCAATATTTAAAGAAAAGCTTAGATGAAATGGAATACGGATCTGTCGTTATTACCGTCCATGATGGAAGGGTTACGCAAATTGACACAACGGAGAAAAAGCGGTTTACCAATAATAGCAATCGTTCATTGCAAAAATGTAAATAATTACTGCCGATTAGACAACTAAAGGCATCTTTCACCTATCAAATTATTAGAGAAGGTGTAGGATGCCTTTTTCTATGTCGGGAAATCGTTATACGTAAGAGAGTATAAATTTTTATTCAAAAACGGATTCGGCAGCGAAAAGGTACGCGTGTGGACGAGGCACGCTAGCCCTGTTCAAATTTTTGTTATTTCATAGAAAGGAGAGCTTATATAATGACGAAACGATGTAGGCAAGAAACGTTTGTCACGCAAATTGGAAATCGTAAAGATGAGCCATTTCATGCGGTAAGTACGCCGGTCTATTTCTCTACTGCTTTTCGCCATACGGAAATTAGCTCGAATGAGGGCTATGATTATTCCCGCTGTGGAAGTCCTACTCGTGATGTACTTGAAGAAGCAGTAGCCCAGCTGGAATACGGAGACAAAGCCTTTGCTACAGCTTCTGGGATGGCAGCAGTACATTTAGTATTTTCCATGTTTCATAAAAATACGCATTTTATTTCGTCACGAGACATTTACGGAGGAAATTATCGGTTTTTTGCAATGCTTCAAGATAAATACGGGTTTGAATTTACCTACTGGGAAGGCGATTGTTACGATACATTAGCTTCAAACATCAAAGAAAATACACAGGCAATTTTTATTGAATCACCCACGAATCCGTTAATGCGAACGGTTGATTTAGTAAAAGTTTCGAACATCGCTAAACAGCATGGTCTGCTTTTAATTGTTGATAACACGCTGTACACTCCGTTAATTCAACAGCCGATTAAAGAAGGAGCAGATATCGTCATTCATAGTGCAACGAAGTACTTAGCTGGGCATAATGATGTGTTAGCAGGATTGGTCATTGTCAAAGGAGAAAGGCTTAGTGAACAACTTGCTTTTCTCCATCAGTCAATAGGAGCTGTCCTATCGCCATTTGATTGTTTTAATCTAATCCGGGGGATAAAAACGTTAGCCGTTAGAATGGAAAAACATGAAGCCAATGCAAAGCAAATCGTTCCGTATTTGCAACAGCACCCGCTTGTTACCGGTGTTTATTATCCTGGTCGGGGCGGCATGGTCAGTTTTGAAATTCTTGATCAAGTTTATGTAACACCATTTTTAAAGGCTGTACAATTATTTACCTTTGCAGAGAGTCTAGGAGGAGTAGAGAGCTTTATTACGTATCCTGTTACCCAAACACATATGGATATTCCGGAAGAAATTCGCAATGCATATGGTTTGTCTAATCGTTTATTGCGGATTTCAGTAGGTATCGAACACGCAGATGACCTAATTGCAGATTTAAATCAAGCGTTTGATTTAATCGTAAAGGAGGAGGTGAAACAAACATGAGCTTATTGCAACAACTACAAGAGCAAATTTTAATTGCAGATGGTGCCATGGGAACGATGCTATATTCGTATGGCATCGATCAAAGTTTTGAACAATTAAACATAACACATCCAGATCAAGTTCAACAGGTACATGAAGCGTATATTCATGCTGGAGCAACAGTCATTCAAACAAACACATATGGTGCAAATTATATTAAATTGGCACGATACGGCTTAGAAGAGCAAGTTAAAAAGATTAACCAAAAAGCAGTACAAATTGCAAGGCAAGCTCGTCAACAAGGAGTATATATTTTAGGGGGGATTGGCGGTATTCACGGCGTTCAAGTATTAAATGAAACAAAAGAAGAAATTAAACGAAGCTTTCGAGAACAATTATATTGTTTACTTTTAGAGGGAGTAGATGGGCTTATTTTAGAAACCTATTATAATCTCGATGAGTTAACGATGGTGTTAGAAATTGCCAGGGAGGAAACAGAAATTCCTATTATTGCAAATGTGTCCATGCATGTTCCGGGAGTTTTGGAAAATGGAATACCGTTGGCTGAAGCGTTACACCAACTGGAATCTTTAGGTGCGGATGTTGTTGGTGTTAATTGCCGTTTTGGACCATCCCAAATGATTACATCCTTACAATCCGTTCCTTTACCAAAAAAGGCCTTTTTAGCTGCATATCCAAATGCAAGCTTGCCTGCATATCGGGATGGTGTACTTTATTACGAAAATGAACCGGCTTATTTTAAACAGTGTGCCGGACAATTGCGAGAAGAGGGGGTACGTTTAGTAGGTGGTTGTTGTGGAACAACTCCTGATCATATTAAAGCATTAGCTGAAGGATTAAAAGATACGGCCCCCATTACAGAAAAAGTGGTAGAAATTCCGAAGCGAGCGAGAGTAATTGTAAAAAGGAAACGAAAAGAAAAGTCGCTGGCAGAATTAGCAAAAGAACGACATACCATTATCGTTGAATTAGATGCTCCGAAACATTTAGATATGACAGAATATCACCAGGGAATACAAGCGTTAAAAGAAGCTGGAATCGACGCAGTGACAATTGCTGATAATTCGCTTGCAACACCGCGAATATGTAATACAGCTGTTGCAACAATTATTAAAGAGCACGGAATTAAACCGTTAGTCCATATAGCTTGCCGAGATCGTAATTTAATTGGTTTACAGTCGCATTTGATGGGTTTAGACATTTTAGGAATTCATGAAATTTTAGTAATAACAGGGGACCCAACTAAAATTGGCAGTTTCCCCGGAGCAACTTCTGTTTTTGATGTTAATTCGTTTCAGTTAATTGAATTAATTAAAAGAGGAAATAAGGGCATGTCATTCTCCGGGCATTCTCTAAGAGAACATACCTCATTTACAGTTGGCGCAGCTTTTAATCCAAATGTGAATAATGTAGAAAAAGCGGTTGCTCGATTGGAGAGAAAGATAGCAAGTGGTGCTGATTATATCATGACACAGCCCGTTTATAGCAAAGAGAAAATAATTGCTTTGAAACAAGCGACCTCACATATAGAGACACCGATTTTTATTGGAATTATGCCATTAACGTCTACAAGAAATGCTGAATTTTTACATCATGAAGTTCCGGGGATAAAGCTTACGGATGAAGTTCGATCGCGTATGAAAAAAGCAGAAGGAAACCGAGAACAATCAACAAAAGAAAGTATTGCTATTTCGAAAGAGCTACTTGATACAGCTTTTGAACATTTTCACGGGATATATCTTATCACTCCGTTTATGCGTTATGATATGATCGTCGAATTAGTTAACTATATTCATCAAAAAACAAATGCCATGCGAGTGCAAGCAAGCTTATCCTTACATTAATTTAGGGTGTAGGGCTTGAGGATAAGTATACATCAAAATCTAAACGATAGTCGTTTAGAACATAATTAATTAACCTACCCTAGAACCTGGGAACCCGAGAGAGAATGTCAATAATCAATAATATGTATCTCATGATTTTCGATCACATATAAAAAATGGAGGAGTATATATGTCAAAAATAAAGAGTTCGAATCTTGGTTATCCGAGAATTGGAGAAAATCGCGAGTGGAAAAGAGCATTAGAAAATTTTTGGAGGGGAGTCATTTCTGAGACGGAATTAATTGAAAAAACAACAGAAATCCGTTTACGCAATTTGAAAAAACAACAGGAAAAAGGAATCGATTTAATTCCGGTAAATGACTTTTCCTTATATGACCATGTCTTAGATACGGCCATTACGTTTGGAATCGTACCGAAACGTTTTAACTATATTGGTGGAAAAGTAGATAGGCACACGTACTTCGCTATTGCACGCGGAACAGATGGGGCAGTCGCTTCAGAAATGACGAAATGGTTTAACACAAACTATCATTATATCGTTCCGGAATTAAATGGCGTTAAGCCTTCATTAGTAGAGAACCGTGCTTTAAGCTTTTATCAAGAAGCTAAAGAAAAACTAGGTATTGATGGAAAGCCTGTCCTTTTAGGCCCAGTTACATTTGTAAAACTGGCAAAGGGTTATGATCAGCAAGAGTTTTCAACAATTGTGGAAAAATTTATACCACAATATGTACAGATCTTACAGGAACTTGTCGAAGCGGGGGCATCTTGGATTCAAATAGATGAGCCAATCTTAGTAACGCAATTATCGAAAGAAGAAATCGCAGTAGTTGAAAAAGTGTATCAGACTTTTGCTGAACACGTACCTCATGCGCAAATTATTCTACAAACGTATTTTGAAAAAATAACTGCTTATGAAAAAATAGTGAATCTTCCAGTAAAAGCGATTGGCATGGATTTTGTTCACGGAGATTCTTTAGAACTATTAAAAACATATGGATTTCCCAAGGATAAGGTGTTAGCAGCCGGGATTATTGATGGACGTAATGTTTGGCGAGCTAATTTACCAGAAAAGCATACGATTTTGGGAGTGATTAGACAGCTAGTTCATCATGACCAGCTTATTATTCAACCATCTTGTTCGCTCTTGCATGTTCCGGTAACAAAAACATTAGAACAAAAGCTGGATCAGGTCATTTTAGAAGGACTTTCGTTTGCTGATGAGAAGTTGGATGAAGCAGTTGCATTAACGAAAGGGTTGAATGATGGTATAGTCTCCGTTCAAGCAGAATTCGATCAAGCGAAGGAAGCAATTAAACAATTAATAAAGACGTATCAATCCAATAATGAGGTAAGAAAAAAAGTAGCCAATTTAACAAGTGATGATGCACACCGAACCGTATCATTTGCAGAACGGATTGAAAAGCAAAAGCAACGTTTACAATTGCCGTTACTGCCGACAACGACAATTGGCAGTTTGCCGCAAACGCCTGAAGTGAGAAAAACACGTACCAAATGGAGAAAAGGTGAGATTACGGATCAAGCGTATGAACAGTTTGTGAAGGAGCAAATTAAATGCTGGATCAAAATTCAGGAAAAACTCGATATCGACGTTCTCGTTCATGGTGAATTTGAGCGAAATGACATGGTTGAATACTTTGGGGAAAAATTGAATGGCTTTACTGTGACAGAGTTTGGCTGGGTGCAGTCGTATGGCTCACGTTGTGTCAAACCGCCATTGATTTTTGGAGATGTGTCTTGGGATAAACCGATAACAGTGAAGGAGAGCGTTTATGCACAGTCATTAACAAAACGTCCGGTGAAGGGAATGTTAACGGGGCCGGTAACCATTTTAAACTGGTCTTTTGTTCATGATACAACACCACGCTATGAAATTATGAAACAAATTGCTCTAGCATTGCAAAAGGAAGTGGAAGATTTGGAAGAAAACGGAATTAACATTATTCAGGTAGATGAACCAGCTTTACGTGAAGGGTTGCCGCTTAATCGAACAAAGTGGGATGAATATTTAACAGAATCGTCACTTGCCTTTCGCCTCGCTACGGCAACCACTAGAGCCGATACACAAATTCATACACATATGTGCTATTCCAATTTTGAAGATATTTTTGATTGTATCGACGATCTTGATGCAGATGTAATTTCAATTGAAACGTCACGGAGTCATGGTGAAATGGTCTCTACCTTTGAAGATAATACGTATAAAAAAGAAATTGGCTTAGGTGTTTATGATATTCATAGTCCACGTATTCCATCTGTTGATGAAATTAAACAAAATATTCATCGTGCATTACAAACGATCGCACCTAACCAATTTTGGATTAACCCAGATTGTGGTTTAAAAACACGAAAAGAAGACGAAACCATTGCCGCCTTAAAAGTTATGGTGCAAGCTGCAAAAGAAGTGAGAAATAAACAGTTGGCCTCTCAAAAGTAATCTTGTTGCTAGAATAAAAAATTCGTATAGGGTTGATTCGACGACGAAAAATTTTCTATGCAGTATATGTACAACTGGTCAATTATCTACACGAACTAAATTTTTTCTTCATTAACGCGTTGGTTAGTATATGACAGTTGGCTCTTCGCTCTAAAGCGTACTCTAAGTAGAGCGGGAGGTAAACGGCCAAAGTGATTATTAACAAACTGCAAATGAAAAGTAAGTCTATTATGTAAGGCTCGTTTCAGATAGAAGCGAGCCATTTGTTGCGATACATTTCTAAACGCTTACAGGCAAACTCGTATTCAACATTAAATAAATTCATCACATACTTTGGTGTTATTTTCGTTTTGATCCGTTGTAACATAAAAGTAGGTATACATAGGTGGTAGCTGAAATAATTAGCTTGCCATTCTTGTAATTCAATAAACGTGGGTGGTAAGAATTCTTGCCTTCCAGTATGCCACAAAAAATGAGCAATTTCATGGCTGAATTCTTGCCATTGTACTTGTTCACTGTTTGTCGCTTGTAAGAAAATAAGGCATTTCCCGTTTCGATAAACCGTTTCACTGCTAAATTCCCAATAATAAACGGGAATCTGTAATGCATTGGATATTTTATCAATAGTTAAATCAGAAGGCTGATTCATATTTAATTTTAATAGTAATTGTTTGACATAGTCCTCTGTACGTGTGTAATGAAACATTAGATCCCCCTAAACAGAATGTATGTTCGTTTACTTGTGAAAAATAAATAGTGTACATCAAATACACTATAAGTGCGTATTCAAAAATAAATAATCTGATGTCGCTAGGATCGCAATCTCCTTCGAAAATGGTGGTGTGTCGCTGGCGAAGCATTTTTTTTAACCCCTTGAAAAAGAAAAGCTCTTTTTTGCTTATAAATTCGCCGCGTCATTCTTACCAGACTTTTTGAACATCCTCTTATTTCTCTTCTTCTTTAAAAGCTTCCCATATTCTTTTTAATCTTCGTAGATCTTCTTCTTTACTCTTTGGTAATTCTTTGTACCATCTTTCTAGTGAAGGATCATTACGAAATGCTGTAAATGCTTCTTCTTCTGTGAGCTTAGGATTATCGGATCTGCCTAGTAAATAGTCGGTGGTAACATTTAGTACGGTTGCTAGTTTGTCTAATTCACGATCTTTTATTGGTCTATCTCCGGATTCAATTCGATTCATCACACTGACATTTATGTTCATGCGTTTAGCGAGCTCACGTTGCGTCCAGTTCCTAGCTTCTCTTAATGTAACAATTCGTTTTCCAATTTTCAATGTAGACACCACTTTCTATACTAGCAAATAAATCATAACATGATTGCTAAAAAAGAAACAAGCATTTCTATATTAGCAAGGACACAATTTGACATTTCTATTTTAGCAATGTAATATAAGAACAAACGTTCTATAGTTAAAATTTGGAACGATTGGAGGAGATGATGATGGCTTACAAACAAGATATAAATAAGAGAATTAATAATGACATTCATTGGGTTGTTAGTGATTATAGAAAGGGTGAACGAACAGGAGCACTGTCTCCAGTTATTCGTAGTGAATATGCAGAGCAATTGTTTAAGAAAGGGGCAGGGTTTTGTGAACAAACAACAAATGGAACGGACGTTAAAGGATTATCATTGGATGATTAGAGAAATAAAAAGACAGCAGGATATACTTAATGAAGATATCGGCACAAGAGTTGTTGCTGTTTCTGGTCTTGAGTCCACACTGCCTAAAGCAAAAGGGATAGTCGGTAATCCAGTTGTAAAGGAAGTAATTAGACGAGAGCAGAAAAGTTCGTGGTTAATGAAGCTGGAAAAAAAAGTACTATTTATTCAAGAGCGCTTGCCAGCTGTTGATGAGCCGAGAGAAAAGGCGGTGTTAGAATGTATGTTAGATGGAATGACGATAAGCGCTATCAGTAAACATATGGGGTTATCAAGAAAGCATATTTATTCGATTAGAGATTCTATCATAGACAAAATGTTACAGTTTACACAGTCTTCACAGTAGATGACAGGGAAATCAAACCAATTGTACAATAGAACCAGCAAGATTTGTTAATTGATTAAGCAACGATTACTAGTTAAGAAAATAATATGGAAGTAAGTCTTGTTCGAAAGTGACGTTAAACTAATTATTAAAAAACAGCATAATAGTCAAAGAGCAAAGTCTTAAATTCACCAGAATGGTATTTGAGGCTTTTTTATTATGGAGGGAGACAATATCCGTTTTGTACAAGATGGATATTCTTTTTGTACTATAGGAAAGTATAAAATTTTATGGTTTATCCCGCATGTAAGGTGCCGTAAGATTCCCACTTCAAGACCTGAATTGATACAAAGGGTCAAAGTGGGAGAAAACGGCACCTAAATGCCCGATTGGTTCAACTAACATTCAGTAGGAGAGGGAAGAAAACTCCTACTGAATGAAGTTTCACTTTATTGCATGGATACCAACTGCCGTAAACTTTTATGTTTAAGCGCAACCGGTGATCACCTGAAGACTAGGCATTAGCCAAAATTTTCTTAAATAACTTAAGGAGGTGATGAAAATGGTGTAATGCATGGGTGATGGTAGTAGAAGATATGTAGTTGTTTTAATTTATTAAAAAATACCTAGGAGGATATAAAAAATGACAGATACACAAATTAAAATGCAAAAAGGAAAAAATAAAATCTTATTATTCCGCTTATTGGAAAAACAAGATGAGGAAGCTGCAAAGTTAGTATTTCAAACTGAACATACATTTAGCTATTCTCGTGAATTGGAAAGGATTGTTACAAAGGATGGATCGTTAATTCTTGTTGGAGGGTTAGAATCCGAAGTTGCTATTGAAGCGATTCAAGCAATGGATGATCCGGTTGCTAATATGCTTCGTCAATCTGTGATTAATGGGCAAAAATTAGAAATATGGGAAGTTGCTGTAGATGACGAATTGAAATCACCAGATAATAAGTACCCTGCAATTTATGCACAAGGCTATTTAGACTCATGGGAGGACCCCGCAAATGCCGAGGAAAATGCAGCAATTTCTGCTAACTTTACAGTGGAATTAGAGCCGCAATTTGGTGAAGCAACGCTTACAGATGCGCAGCAATTAGCCGTGCAATATGCATTCCAGGATACGCAAGCAGAATTGGCTGAAGGCGCAGAGAATCAATAAGTTTGCTGCTTGTGATGATAAGGACAATAATTGTAATGTTTTTATCGCACAAGAAAGCAGGATTTATATATAAACAATGGTTTAGTTTCTTAATTAGTTCGTAGGTAAAGAGAATTACCGACGACTTTTTATTAACATATGAATTCGTCTGTCACCAGATGAATTCATATGTTATTATTGAACTTTTTTAAAAATGAGGATAAAAAAAGCTATCATTGTAGGAACGCTAGAGTTAAAGTTAAAAAACGTCCCGCAAATAGAGGCAATGAAAGCAGATTTGTACCATCCTCTTATAACATTTCTTACAAAGAAAGGTGATACAAAATGGAATTTATGATAAACGAAAAAGCATATGCATTGAAATTTGGGATTAAATTTATTCGTGAACTAGATAAAATATACGAAATTGATTATCAGGGAATGAAATTTGGCATGGGTGTGAATATGGCTTTTATGAATCTTCAGCAATTAAATCCAGCAGTTCTTCAAGACATCTTGAAAGCTGCCGTTTCACATTTAGATACGCCACCAAGTAATAAACAAATTGAAAAAGCAATTGAGCAGTATGCAATAGATAATGATGGACTTGGTGATCTATTTGCGGAGTTAAAGAATGAATTGGGAAAGTCACCAATTATGAAGGATACCATCAAACAGCTTCAGGCAGCCAGCGTGAAAGAAGTTTGACTTCAGAGGAAACCTATCATGAAATTATCATTAACTGTTTTCGTTATTTAAATTTTACAAGTCTTTATCACATTGAGATTTTAACATTAAGAGAATACACATTAAGAGTGCGTGCATTCCAATTACAGCAAATTGATAAAGAATACAGGATGTATAAACAGGCTTGGCTTAATCATCAGGTGACACTTACAAAGGAACAGGGGAAAAAGCAAGTGCCTATTTATAGACGGTTTAAAGATTTCTTTGATTATGAAAAGCATTTAAAAGAAGTAAGTAAACCAAAGATTTTAAATGATAAAATGAGGCGTTTAGCGGATCTTGCTAAACAGGTTAATTCTGAAAAGGAGGTGCCTTATGGGGGATAAATCAAATGCAGCAGGTGGGTTTATGGAAGCTTTTGTCTCACAAGCAGACGGTTTAAAAAGTGCGGGGGACTCATTTGCTGTTTTGCAGGAACAAATAGACCCAGTTGTTAATAAATTGGCTGAAATGGAGCAATCATTAGGGTTTATTCCGGGAATGTCAGAAGGAATCGCTCAAGTTCAGGCAGTGCTTGAGCCGTTCCTTGGAATGATTGGTGGGATGTCCACACTGCTACTTACGATTTCTTCAGTAATGACTAACTTTTTACCAAAGATGATGGTATTAAAGGAGGCGGTGATGGGGCTATTTGCTATATTAGCTGCTAATCCACTAGCTTTAATTATTACACTAGTTACCTTGTTAGCGACAGCATTTGTATATCTCTGGACAAATAGCCAAACCTTCCGGGATATCATGATGAGTGTTTGGGAAGCAATATTAGCCTTCATCATGCCAATTATTCAAGAAATAGTCGGGTTTGTCATGAGTGTTTGGGGACAACTAACCGCGTGGTGGACTCAAAATCAAGCGTTAATATTGCAAACTTTTCAGACCATATGGGGAGCAATCCTAGCGGTTATCACAACAGTAATGAACTTCTTAATGCCTTTTTTAACAGCAGCTTGGCAAACGATTTCAACCGTAATTACAACGGTTTGGAATACAATCAAGACAGTCATTCAACTCGCTATGACCATTGTTATGGGAATCATTAGAACGGTGATGCAGGTCATTACCGGTAATTGGTCCGGGGCGTGGGAAACGATTAAGTCTACCTTTCAAAATGTGTGGAGCATCATGAAAGAGTTCGTTACTACGATGGCAACTAGGATATGGGAAACGATTCAGACTAAATTTACTCAAGTCAAAGAAACGATTTCAACCTTAATTGGTAATGCAAAAGATGCAGTAGTCCAAGGGTTTTTAACGATGGTGTCAAATGCTGTAGAAAAAGCTCAGTCCATTGTTTCTACTGTACGCCAAAAGTTTCAGGAAGTGTTTAATGCAATAAGAACAAAACTTACCGAGGCTGTTACCGAAGTTGGAACACAAATAGCCAAAATGCCTGGGAAGGTAATTGAGTTTTCCGGGAGAATGATTTCAGCCGGAAAGGACTTAATTATGGGCCTAATAACTGGAATCAAGGATAATGCAAAAAAGGTGGGAGAAGCAGTCCTAAAAGCTGCAAAAGATGCTGTAGACGGTGTTTTGAGTTTCTTAGGGATTAAATCTCCTTCGCGCCTGTTTAGAGATATTGGAGATGACACAATGGCAGGCTTTGCTTTAGGAATTAACCAAATGGCTAAAAGTGTAATTGCAGCAGCGAGTACAGTTTCAGATAAAGTACAGGATTCGTTTGATCCTCAATTCGCTTTACCAGCTATTTCTGGACAGGTTCATCAATTAAATCAAGCAGCAAACCATAAACTGTCGAATCAGGTTTTAAATGAATGGCATGTACAAAAGCAGCCTGCAATGGTAAATGTATCTATTGGCAAGCAGCAATTTAGCGCGTTTGTAGAAGACATTACGAATGCCCAATCAAGAAAAACGAATCTAACAAGACAACAAGGCTGGTAGGAGGTGCATGATGTATACTTTTAAAGATACGGTGGCAGGTAGTAAGAGTGGAGGAAAAAGCTCGCTTTTGCAGACATTATTTAACGGGATTAATCTAGATGAACGATTAACCGATAAAACAGGGAGCTTTATAACATTAACCGTTGCCGGAAGAGGAAATATGGAGCAACGAATCACTACAATTGAAGTACCTGGAATTCATGGAATGTTGGAGGCAAATAATCCAACATGGAGTGCAAGAGAAATTACAGTGAAATATAAATTATCTGATCAAACAAAAGAAGGGTTTAGAGGGCGATATAATCAATTGAATTATTTAATGCAAGGTTCAAAAAGAAAATTAGCCTTTACAGACGAAGAGGCTTTTTTTTATGCAACATTATCGGCAAATGATGTACCCGAGGAAACTGCAAATAGTTTGGTGGGCGAGCTAGTTTTTTTATGCTCAGATCCATTTAAATATGGTAAAACACACCAAACGATTTCTTTAAAAAAGTTTACTTGGGAAGAATACAGAGATCAAAAGTGGGGTGATTTAATTGGCAACTAATACACCAAATTTAAAGTTAGTAAAGCCGGAAATAACGGATAAAATCGATGTTTCCATTGCTAACTTTGCGCAAAATGCAGATAAAATCGATAGAGAAGCAAAGCGGCTTCAGGATAGGGATCAAGCATTACAATCAAGTTTAGATAATACGAAGGAAGATATGACGGTAGTACAAAACGATTTAGCAGCGGTCAATCAACAAGTAAAAACAAATAAAACAGCTATTGATCAAATCCATGAGAATACCAGTGCAAATTCCAATAATATCACGAGAAATACAACTGATATTGGAGCAATAAATGAGAGAACTACATCCATGCAGGGGAGTATTCATAATTTAACTCAAATAAGTCAAGAACATAAATCGACCATTTCTTTCATCTCTAGCGAAATAGAAGGGATTAAAAAGCGATTAACAGCTTTAGAAGGTCAGCAAGAAATGCCTCCATCAGAGGGTGAGGAATAATGCGTTGGATAGAGATAGCTCAAAGGAATGAAGTAAATGTTGAAGGAACAGTCCGTACAGCTCCTATCATTACTTCGGTGATAAAAGAAGAAATACCTTATGTGGAATACAGTGTAGATGACCAAAAGCTAAGACTGCACTACCCATTTAAGGTTAATGATGTGGTTAGAGTAGACTTTTCTAAACAAAAAGTATTTATTAATGAACAATTGCAAATGGAAACAATTGACCTCGTTTATGCTGATTTTTTCAGATTAAAACCTGGCTTAAATGAAATAAGCACAGTTCCAGCAATGCAATTGGAGGTTAAGTATACAGAGAGGTGGTTGTAGAAATGAAAGAAAGAATTTTCATTTTTGATAAATACGATAAGCTATTAGCAATCACTCACAATTATGTTGAAGCAGTTTTTGAAGAGACGGTTGAAAAACCCGTCTCTTTTACAATTACTTTTCCGATGTCTGATGATGATGCATCTTATTTAATTGGTGGTAACCAAGTTGCATTTAAAGATTTAACAGGGAAATTCCGCTTGTTTACCATCCGTGAAGTCGATGATGTTGATGGAGAGTCTTCGGAAAAGATTGTCCAATGTATGCCTGCTATGCAAGAATTAGCTGATGTGATGGTTGAAAACAATGTACTTGAAAGTGAATCAGCTGACGTTGTGTTAGGTGCTATTTTAAAAAAATCACGCTGGCTAGTCGGTAATGTAGCAGATTTAGGGTTAAACACAATAAGCTTTTCGTATCAAAATGCTTATATGTGTTTAGGGAAATTAACGGAGCTTTGGGGCGGTGAAATCGTTGATCGTGTAGAAATAGCGGGGAATAAAATTGCCGGCCGTTATTTGGACATTGTACAACGAAAGGGCGCTGATACAGGGAAGCGCTTTGAAATGGATAAAGATATAAAAAATATTACAAGAACCGTGCTCTACTATCCAAAGACAGCTTTATATGGACATGGTAAATCCATACAATCAGAAAAAGAGGGCACCGGGAAGATTACGTTTCGTAATGTAGAGTGGATTAAGGAAAATGGCGATCCAACTAATAAACCCAAGGGCCAAGAATGGGTTGGTGATCCTGATGCACTTGAGAAACACGGTGTTCCCAATCACGAAACAGGGAAGCTGATGCACCGCTTTGGCTTATTTGAAGATAATGAAGAAGAAGATCCGGAAAGGTTACTAGCCAAAACATGGCAGGCTGTCCAACATGAAAAAGACCCAAAGGTTCAATATGAAATGGACATCATTACATTTTATGGTATAGCAGATTATGAGCATGAACAGGTGTTTCTTGGTGATACAGGAATTGCTAGAGATAAAGACATGAAGCCAATGATTCTGATTGAAGCGCGAATTATGTCATGGGAATATGATATTGGTAATCCCAGA
This sequence comes from Cerasibacillus sp. JNUCC 74, assembly GCF_053667775.1. The sequence continues at coordinate 308,976 of NZ_CM132207.1, forward strand.
GATGGAAGCCTGGTTTTAGGAAATATCTTGGACTTGGATCCAGATGATAGTGAAATCGAATGGGTAATTGACAAGGTGAAAGAAGGTAGCGGAAATTGGGATGCTGGTGGTGGTCCCATTACGGATGAGAGATTTCCAGATATTGTCCCAGATGCTCCGCAGAATGTTTCAGCCATTGGCTTATTCAAAAAGATTATGCTGTCGTGGACATTTGAATCTACCTATATGATAGCAGCCTACGAGGTTTATGCTAGCCAAATGAACGGTTTTGTTCCAGACTCTACGAATTTAGTCTTTCGCGGGAAGGTAGGAGCTTACAATTTTGATGCCAATACAGATGAAAAGTGGTACTTCCGAGTGCGAGCCGTTAACACGCATGGTACAGCAAGCGAGTACTCTGAACAGGTTAGCGCTTCAACTGTACAATTGGATTTGCCAGATATAGAGAATATTGTTCCCGATTTTATTGAATATGGAATCTATAAAGGTGAAGAAGCTCCTAGTTCAAAAGATTATAAATATTGGCTGGATATCAGTAAAGATCCAAATATACTACATCATTGGGATGAAGAAAGCGAAACATGGAAGCCGCTTGCTCCAGAATACGCCGGCGATATTGGCGCTGTTTCTTTAGCCGATTATCATGAACATATTAATGAAATTATTGCAGATATAGCTGATAAAGCGGATCTTGAGTGGGTAAATGGACAACTAATATCTAAAGCGAATAAAGATGATATTTATACGATGGAGCAGCTGGATAATAAATTCGATAATGTTGTTTCCAAAACTACTTATGAATCCGATAAACAAGGTATTATTACTGATTTAAGAGATCAAGAATCACGTATTACTCAAACTGAAAAAGACATTAAAACAAAAGTGTCCAATACGCAGTATCAGCAAGATAAAAAAAGCTTGGAGACATCCATTAATGAAAACAAGTCTTCTATCGAGCAAAACGCGAAAGCAATTGTAAGCAAGGTTTCCAGTAGCCAATATAAAGCAGATAAAGAAGGCATAATTAAAGATATCAAGGAAAACCAATCCAAAATTGAACAAAATGCTAATCGTATTAAAAGTAAAGTAGATGCTACGTATGTTCAAGGTGAGATTGGAAAGATTGAGGTTGGTGGAAGGAACTTATTAACTGACAGCAATAACTTCAGTCTTCTAAACCCATGGAAGGACGCAAGTTATACTGTTGAAAAAAATATAACTGTACCGGAATGGAGTGCGACAGACGCAACAAGAATCAAAGTAACTGGTAGTTCACACCATATTAAATTACACAGGAATGTCGACACCTTTCATGATCCAACAACTATAAAAGGCGTAAAATATGTAGCATCCGTATGGGTTAAAAATTTAGGAGATACTCCTGTTGTAGTTGGGGCAAATGCTCCATCAAATCATGTACAAGTAAAAAAAGGAGAATCTAAGAGAGCAATTTGTTATGTTACTGGAAATGGAAGATCACATTTGCAATTACAATTTAGAGTATCGGAGGCAGATAAAAATAGGCCTTTAGATTTTATCGCTTGGCATGGAAAAATAGAAAAAGGCAACAAAGCTACTGACTGGACACCTGCACCAGAAGACACCGAAGCAAAAATAGAAGCTGTTAAACAACACACTTCCGAAATCGAACAAACAGCCAAGGGAATAAAGCAAGAGGTAACAGCTCTTGAAACAGACTATTCTACATTTAAAAATCAAACGAATTCAACGATTAAACAGCATGCTGATCAAATAGCGTCAAAGGTAACCAAAACAGAATATAACGCGGATATAGGCGGACTTAGGGCTAAAGTGAGTAAAGCAGAATCAACTATTAAGCAAAATGCGGATAATATTTTGACCAAAGTAAATAAAAACGGTGTAGTATCTAGTATTAATCAATCTCCAGAACAGATTAAAATCAGTGCCAATCGGGTATCTATTGATGGGGATTTAGTTGTTAGAAATGGAAAAGTTTTTATAAAAGATGGCGTAATTACAAACAAGCTTATTGCAGGAAATGCAAAGATAGATGGAGCTAAAATTGCTGATGCAACGATTACAAGTGCAAAGATTTCTAACATTAGCGCTGATAAAATAAGGACTGGTATTTTAGATGCGTCTAAGGTGTCTATTAGAGTTAAAAATGGTATACAGGCTATACAAATTGATGATAAAGGCTTTGAGTCAATTGATAGTAAGGGAAATGTACGTATTCATATTGGCATACGTGATATTGCTGGCAAAGGACAGTCAGATCCTAGTACAATAAGGTTTTTTAGTGGGAATGGTAGTAACGTAGCCAGTATAGGAATGAATGTAAATGATGATTTTATAATTGGTAGCCAAAATAGAAATGTTTCTATGTCCTTGTACTCTGGAAAATCAATGCTGTACTGGGCGAATTCACACAAATTTGCATTTAACAATGGACCAAATTCTAATTTTTGGCATATGACGGCGTATAAAGATGCGGATGGGCATTGGCACCCACGTCTTTTTTCTGAGCGATACAACAGTGGATATGTAGGGATCAGTTCTCGTCCATTATGGCAAGTTTATAGTTCAAATATTAATGAAACCTCTACAAAAAAAGCAAAGACAAACATTAACGATTGTGATGTCAGCCAATCCTATAGAGTGTTACAAAATATGGATATCAAAAGATATAATGGACTAAATTACAAGGGAGAAGCTGATCCAAATGAAAAATATGGAGTCATTGCTGAGGAAGCCCCAATCGAAATATTAGATGTATCAGGAAATGCTGTTAATTTATATTCAATGATTTCACATGTTGCTAATGTTGTTAAAGATTTAATTAACCGCATTGATAATTTAGAAAAAACAGTTAAAGGGTGGTCTTAAATGGGACAGGAAGTTAATTTGCAGTATGTCGTTAATTCATTATCTAATCAAGTATCCCAACTTTCAAGGGAAAAAGCTTATCATGAGGCAATTATTGCAGCACAGCAGGAAGAAATTTTAGAGTTAAAAGGAGAGAAGGAAGAAGTCTCCGAGTAGACGTTATTATCCTGCATATAAGGTGCCGTAAGATTCCCACTAAATAATACGAAGAAGTCTATGCGGGAGATAACTGCACCTAAAGCCCGATTCGTTCGGATCGGCAAGACAAGGAAAGCTACGTAGCGACGCACCCCGGTTTTTAAAGGATGTCAATCACAAAGGCGTTGCAATAGGACGAGAAACTTCGGAAGCGACACATAGCGGTGTTTCAAGGACGCCCGAGATTCTAGGCCTCTGTTCTACTTCTATCAGTAAGGGATGAAGGAAAATTCCAACCCTACTGGAAGTTCAAACTGAAAAGATAGAATATTATTAATAGTAGAAACAGTTGATTTCAATAGTATAAAATTAAAGCAACAAGATGATTAAGACTGTAAAAATTAGGGTTTAAGTTTAAGCGACTAGGCAAACGTCTAGTTTTCTTTATGTCAAAACCAAGGAGGTAAATATGATTGAGAGAGAACAATGGTATACAAATAAAGAATTATGGGAGCAATTAAACTCCTTGCGTGCTGACTTTAAGGACTTGCGTCATGAAATGCAAGAAACGAGAAATGTTATTAGAAAGTACAATGGGTTGCGTGAAGAACTAGGGGTAGTGAAGGAAAAGGTTGAGCGTATAGAGGCGAAAACGGAAGGTAAAAAAACAGTATTAGAAGCTGTCCGCCTATGGGGGGGATGGCTTTTTGCCTTTCTTACACTAATAATTTTAATGATTCAACACTTTTAATGAAAGGAGGTGTAGAGAATGGATAAAGGAACGATAGTAAGAACAGTTCTTTTAGGAGTAACTTGGCTGAATATTTTACTAGTCAATTATAATTTGCAGCCTGTTCCAGTGTTAGATGAGGAGTCCATTGCATATGGACTAACTTTTCTGGCATCGGTATGGGCCTGGTTTAAAAATAACTATATTACTTTAAGAGGAAAGCAGCAAAAAGAAGTACTGGAAAAATCAAATCTAATAAAGTAAAAAAACGGTTAGTCCATACGGGCAAGCTGTTTTTTTATATAAAAATTAAAAGGAGTGATTTACAATGGCAAAAATAGCTATTGGGGCTGGACATGGAATAAATACACCGGGTAAAAGGAGTCCGGAAGGAGAAAGGGAGTGGTCATTCAATAATAAAGTAGTTTCTGCAGCAATAAAGTATTTAAATGGGTATACAAATGTATCTGTTATTCGTTTGGATGATTCAACCGGAGCAACCGATGTTCCTTTAACAACTAGGACAAATAAAGCAAATAATGCAAATGCTGATATTTTAATATCCTATCATCATAATGCGAATACAGGAAATTGGGGTTCTTGGACAGGAACCGAGACCTATTATTATCCGGGTTCATCTACTGGATTAGCTTTGGCAAGAGCCATTCATCCTAGCATTGTTGGTGCAATGGGCTTACGCGATCGTGGAATTAAATCAGCTAATCTTCATATGGTACGAGAGTCTAGAATGCCAGCAATTTTAATTGAAGGGGGCTTTATGGATTCTACGATTGATATTGTAAAAATGCGTAATAATTCAGTAATGGATAAGACTGGAAAATCATTAGCAGGCGCTATAGCTTCCTATTTAGGATTGCAAGAAGAAGGGAGCGGTGGAAACACCTATACAGTCAAACCTGGAGACACATTATGGGGAATTGCTCAAGCCCATAACATGTCTGTTAATGAATTAAAGAGATTGAATAATCTCTCTGATGACACTATTTATCCTGGTCAAGTGCTGATCGTTAACGGTTCTGCTTCTAGTGGTACAGGGTATGTGGAAGTTATAACTTCAAGTCTTTGGGTATATGACGCACCGGATTGGAATGCGAAACACTCCATTGTAAATCAAGGAGAAGTATTTACAGTATTAGACGACTTGCAAGTAAATGGATCTAAAATGTATAAATTAAAATCAGGTTTATATATTACTGGAAATTCCCAATATGTAAGGTATTTTTCCGGGTAATATAATTTAGTTCTCACAAGATGCAGAATAAGGAGTTCAGATGAACTAAAATGAAACAGCGACATTGTTGGTATACGTAAAAGCCAACTTGTCGCTGTCTATTTTTTGTTATATATTGTGATAGTTAGTGTTAAGATTTCAAGTGAAACCTCAAATTGATATTTTTATACTATTATACTATAGGAAAGTAAACGTTATGGTTTATAGTATAAGAAAAACTATAGCTTTCGCTAAAGACTTGCGACAAGCCAAGTTTTTCTAAAAACACTAACTGTGAATTTCTAAAACTAAAATTATAAAAATAGTTACCCGCCAATAATATGATATCCAGCGTCGACATGAAGCACTTCCCCTGTGATACCCCGTGATAACTCACTCATAAAGAACATAGTTGCATCACCCACTTGGTCTTGGTCGACATTTTTTCGCAGTGGCGCTTTTTCCTCAATAAGATTTAATGTTTTACTGAATCCAGAAACTCCCTTTGCAGATAGTGTACGAATAGGACCGGCAGAAATAGCGTTAACACGGATTCCGTATTTACCCATATCCTCAGCAAGATAACGAACACTTGCTTCGAGTGAGGCTTTAGCAACACCCATAATATTATAATTTGGAATAACTCGTTCTGCTCCAAGGTATGTTTGTGTTACTATGCTTCCGCCTTCTGTCATCAGAGTTTTTGCTGCTTTTGTTACAGCGACTAATGAAAATGCACTAATTTCATGAGCCAATAAGAATCCTTCCCTAGATGTATCTGTATATTCCCCTTTTAGCTCTTCCCGATTAGCAAAGGCAATCGAATGAACAACACCATGAATGATCCCTATTTTTTCTTTAATTGTGGAAAAAGCTTCGTTAATACTTTCGTCACTTGCTACATCGCAGGGGACGATTAACTGTGCATCTATTTCATTTTGTTCTAATAGCTTTGTTAGTTTTTTATAAGAACGCTCTTGTCTATATGTGAAAATTAAGTTTGCTCCAGCTCTATGTAATGAAGAAGTTATTCCCCAAGCGATACTTCGTTCACTTGCAACACCCATAATTACAATATTTTTTCCTTCTAATAAGTTACTCATTAACGTACCTCCATTATTGCTTCTTTTGTACATTATAACTTAACTTGCATTTTGAAAGAAAGCAATATTCGTTTTATCTGGGATCTAAGGCATCGTACATCGTAAGGCTCGGTGTGTTTTTACGGTCAATACTAAATATCTTGATCGTTCTCTATTAGTATCTACAACCGCAACAGCAATTTTTTCCTTTGAGATGTCTATACCCACATATTTTGTGATACCATCCATATTAACGGCTCCTTTGTAGCTCTGATTTAGTTTCTTTGGAAATAGTATCGCCAAGTTAACCTACGAAATTACATTTCAGGGTCATTTTTGTTCATGATAACTTATTAAATCCCTATTAAAAAGAAGGAGAAAAGCTTATTCTAACAGGTTTTTTCTAAGAAATTTTAAAAAAATATAATTTACCCTTTACAAACGTTGCAGAACTAGGTATAATGAAATTCGTCGGTTTCGACAAACGTTACATAGAAGGCTTGAGATCGACAAATGATAATTGATGCATGGCCCGTTGGTCAAGCGGTTAAGACACCGCCCTTTCACGGCGGTAACACGGGTTCGAATCCCGTACGGGTCACCATTAGGAGGATTAGCTCAGCTGGGAGAGCACTTGCCTTACAAGCAAGGGGTCACAGGTTCGAGCCCTGTATCCTCCATCATTTGCCGGCCTAGCTCAATTGGTAGAGCAACTGACTTGTAATCAGTAGGTTGGGGGTTCAAGTCCTCTGGCCGGCACCATTTTAAAAATCAGTGAATAAACAATAAATTATTGTAAATAATATGGAGGGGTAGCGAAGTGGCTAAACGCGGCGGACTGTAAATCCGCTCCCTCAGGGTTCGGGAGTTCGAATCTCTCCCCCTCCACCACTTTTTTATTGTTGGGCCATAGCCAAGCGGTAAGGCATCGGGTTTTGATCCCGTGTACCCTAGGTTCGAATCCTAGTGGCCCAGCCATTTTTTTGTTTTATTTTAGACAAGCTTTTACATATATTTCGTGAATAACGAGCATTGCATCTGCCGAATAACCTGCGAGTAACCCCGATGCACTTAGCATCGAAAAGACGAAAAGAAGCAGGGATCAGCTAACAGAACAAAACCATAAATCAACTGATAAATATTTGAGCCATTAGCTCAGTCGGTAGAGCATCTGACTTTTAATCAGAGGGTCGGAGGTTCGAATCCTCCATGGCTCACCACTTTAATATTATGCTACAATAAATAATGCAAATACTTGATAAACAAGGTCGTATGAACAGTAAGTAGCCTTGTTTATTTTCATTTCATAGTGATTTAAGAAAGTATGATTCAGTAAGAGGTTTGAGTCGTGGAAAAAATTAGAAGTATTCAAGTAATAAAAAAACTATAACTAGCTACAATCGCTTATGCCATAGGCTTGAGGCTAGCCAGTTTTTTAAACGGTAAAAGAACTTAAAATTTGAAGTTGTTTTGGTGTTGTAAAATTGTACTCTCCTGAGTATAACGTAACTATGTTATCAATCTACGCCAAACGCTTGGTATATAAACGTTTTTTAAAAGCTTTTCAATATAAATATAAATAAAAACTTTGTTTCCTCTAAAAACCATTTCCTCAAAACATAATACGCACACGTTCAATAAAACAATTAAATAAGAATCAAATATACATAAATAGAGATTATAATGAATACCCAGTTAGTTTTACTTTATATTACTTAGGATACTATGGTATTATGTGTTTGTTTAAACTATATTCTTCATGTTTTTTATAAATAGCATGTAATCATGATATAATTTTTCTATAGGAATATTTGAAATAAAATAGAAAAACTATTTCTTATTATAAAGGATGAGCGGCAATGAAGACCTCCAGAATTCCTGGGTTTTATAAGCAAACGATAACCGAACGCAGAGAATTACTAAAAAACATGGATGCGTTTTCCGAAGAAACCTTAAAAGATCTTATTGCTAAGGAACCCTTACCACTTGAAACAGCAGATAAAATGATTGAAAATGTTATTGGAACGTTTCCTCTTCCTTTAGGTTTAGGATTAAATTTCTTGATAAACAGGAAAGAGTATTTAGTGCCAATGGTCATTGAAGAACCTTCAGTTGTAGCTTCTGCTAGTCATATCGGTAAAATAGTAAGGGAAGCTGGAGGGTTTACAACGGAAGCTACTGAGAGGATTATGATAGGACAGATCCAAGTAGTAGGGTGTCCAGATTACCAAGTAGCAAGAACAGCTTTACTTAATGAACAAGCTACATTATTGGAACAAGCAAATGCTTCCTATCCAAGTATTGTAAAACGTGGTGGTGGAGCGAAGGATTTAGAAGTTCGTCTTTTAAATGAAGATACAGACTCAACCTATCACCAAATGCTTGTGCTTCATATATATATCAATACATGTGATGCAATGGGAGCGAATATTATTAATACGATGGTCGAATCCCTTGCTCCTACTGTTGAGAAAATAACAAAGGGAAAAGTGTATCTACGTATATTATCTAACTTGGCTGATCGTTGTCTTGCTCGTGCAAAATGTGTTATCCCACCACATTTATTGAAGACGGGGGCTTTCTCTGGTGAAGAAGTTAGAGATGGGGTTATTCATGCATATGAATTTGCTGCTGCTGATCCTTACCGAGCAGTTACCCATAACAAAGGGATTATGAATGGTATTGATCCAATTGTTATAGCAACCGGAAATGACTGGAGAGCAGTAGAAGCAGGCGCGCATGCATATGCAGCTCGTCATGGACAATACTCCTCTATGACAACTTGGTCAGTTGACAATGAAGGAAATCTTGTTGGAGAGCTGGAATTGCCAATGTCTGTTGGAACCGTTGGAGGTTCAATCAATGTACATCCACTTGCAAAAGCATCACTTCAGATGTTGGGTGTAGAATCTGCTCAAGAACTTGCTCAAGTTATTGTGGCTGTTGGATTAGCCCAAAATCTTGGTGCATTAAAAGCGTTAGCTACAGACGGTATACAGAAAGGTCATATGGCTTTGCATTCTCGTTCTGTTGCTATAGCAGCAGGAGCTACTGGGGAGTTGATTGATATCGTGTCACAAAAATTAATAGAACTAAACGAAATCCGTGTTGGAAAAGCTAAAGAATTGGTGGAAGAGTATACAAAATGAGTGCAGAAAAGGTAACAACAACAGAAAAAACAGCTATCGGAGTAGCTTATAGTAAATTAATCTTAATAGGAGAGCATGCGGTTGTACACGGACAGCCGGCAATTGCTATACCCTTTCCATTAGTAGGCGTTGAGACAATCGTGGAACATGTACCAGGATCGGTAATAATTGATACCGAGTTTTACTATGGACCTATAGAAGACGCTCCTCGGTCGTTAGAAGGAATTGTTAGATGTATTGAGGAAACAGTGAATCATCTGGGCTTTCCATGTCAGGACATGTTAATTCGAATTAAATCATCGATTCCAACCGGTAAGGGATTGGGCTCAAGTGCTTCTGTAGCTATTTCTGTAGTTCGATCATTATTTGCTTATTATGATGAAACTTACACAGATGAAGAGCTATTAGAACTAGCTAATATTGCTGAGACTTACGCGCATGGAGCTCCTTCAGGAATTGATACATTGACGATTACAACACAATCACCAGTATGGTATGAAAAGGAGCATCCAATAAATTTTATTAAGCTAAGTGATGATTTTCATTTTGTTGTAGCAGATTCTGGACGAGTAGGCGATACTCGTTTAGCTGTAGAATCTGTTGCAAGATTATTGAAATCTGCTCCAAAGAAGATACAGCGAAAGCTAGAACGAATCGGCAAATTAACTCACTATGCAAAACAAGCATTAGAGAAAAAAGGCAAGCATATTTTAGGACATATGTTAAATGAAGCTCAAAAGGAGCTAGAAGCTTTAGGAGTTAGTGATACAGGACTGAATCGATTAATTGATTTTGCCAGAAAAGAGGGGGCACTGGGCGCTAAATTAACTGGTGGCGGTAATGGCGGCTGCATTATTGCGCTTGCCCAAAATGAAGTACACTCCAGACAATTGGCAGATAAGCTAAGGAAGTTTGGGGCTCAAGCGGTATGGCCATTTGTTCTAAAAGGAAAGAAAGATCAATAAGCTTGAAAGCTCAAGTAGAAGGGGAATAACAATGAAAGCAACTGCTAAAGCACATACAAACATTGCCCTTATTAAATATTGGGGAAAGCGGAATGAGTCGATTATTTTACCAACTAATAATAGCCTTTCCCTTACATTAGATGGTTATTTTACAACGACAACAGTTGAGTATAATAATTCCTTATCTAAAGATGAGTTTACGTTGGACGGGCTAACCGTTTCAGGAGAATCGTACAACCGTGTTTCCGCTTTTCTTGATCTGATTCGAAATATGGCTGGAAAGCAAGTGTTTGCACATGTTGAATCCGTAAATGATGTGCCGACTGCAGCTGGTTTTGCTTCGTCAGCCTCAGGTTTTGCTGCATTGGCTGCTGCTGGTACAAAGGCTATCGGACTTAAATTAAATGATCAAGAACTCTCCCGACTAACACGTCAAGGTTCGGGTTCTGCTTGTCGTTCCATTTACGGTGGTTTTGCTGAATGGGAGATGGGAATGCGTGAGGATGGTTCTGATTCTTATGCAGTACCAATTGCTCCAGCTGATTATTGGGATATCCGTGTTGCTGCGGTTGTACTATCTTCAGCACAAAAGAGTGTTTCAAGTCGTGTAGGGATGCGCCGAACTGTAGAGACATCGCCATTTTTCCAAGGATGGTTGGATAGTATTGGCAAAGATTTATTAGAAATTAAACAAGGAATTCAAACTCGAGATTTTGAAAAAGTTGGCGAAATTGCTGAAGCGAATTGCTTGAAAATGCATGCAACTACACTGGGAGCTTCTCCTCCATTTACATATTGGCATGATGCAACATTAGTGGTCATGCAAAAGGTCTGGGAAATGCGCTTACAAGGTACACCGGTATATTTTACGATTGATGCTGGCCCAAATGTAAAAGTTCTCTATTTACCTGAGTACGAGGATCAGGTGAAGCAAACGTTGGCCAGTTTACCAGGTGTAAGCGATATTCGCTTAAGTAAACCCGGCCAAGGAATAACATATTTATAGGGGCTGAAACATGGTGTCACAATCATCTATGAAAGTAGAAGTACCAGGGAAGTTAATGGTTGCTGGAGAGTTTGCAGTATTAGAGCCTAATCAGCATCTAATTGTAATGGCGGTTGATCGGTACGTTTATGCAATTATTAATCATAGTAAAAAAAATTATCTTCATCTCCTAGATTTTCAATTAGAAACAACTTGGGAATATAAAGACAATAGAATAGTTGTTGCTTCAGATGATTCCAGAACTAAATTTGTTGAAGAAGCGATGACCGTTGCTGTTAATTATTTGAGGGAAAGGGGATATGCAGTTACCCCTTTTCAATTATTGATTAAAAGCGAGCTAGATGATGAATCTGGTGTGAAGTATGGATTAGGATCAAGTGCAGCAGTAGTTACTTCTGTGATTACTGCGATTTTAAGCAAGTTTCTTTCCTTTACTCCTTCACCCAAGCTTATTTATCAATTAGCATCTATTTCGCATGTGTTGACGCAAGGTAATGGGTCTGGCGCTGATGTTGCCGCATCATCCTATGGGGGCTTCTTGAATTATTCTTCCTTTCAAGCAGATTGGTTACAAAAAGCTTATCAAGAATCCCGCTCGTTAACCGAATTGTTGGAACGTGATTGGATTTATGCGTCACTAGAGCCCGTTACGCTGCCTAATTCTATTTATCTTTGTATTGGCTGGACTGGAAAACCAGCATCCACAAAGAAACTAGTCGATGAGCTTATGCAATTAAAAACGAAGAATCCAGATAAGTTTTCAACTTTTCTATTACAAAGTGAGCAGGCTGTTAACAAGGTATTACAAGGTATGAAGGAAAATAAGACAGAAATTCTGCTTGAGGGAATTAAGGAAAATCGCCAAGCATTAGCTTCTGTTGGACGACATGCTAATGTAGATATTGAAACTTCCTTATTAACTAAACTATGTGATTTAGCAGAGACGTTTGGTGGTGCAGGAAAGCCTTCTGGAGCTGGTGGAGGCGATTGCGGTATTGCTTTTATGCCATCTAAAGAAGCGGCTGATAAATTAATTAAAGCATGGAAAGACGTCGGGATTAAACCCCTTTCTTTAAAACCGTATCCATATGGGGCAAAAGTTATCAAAGCGTGAGTGCAATTAAAATAACAATATATTTATATTTAAACTGCGCATGGACTCGGGGTTGTCCAGGCGTTTTTTTGATTGTGTAGAAAACGATATCCGTTTGAACATGGCGAAAGTACTTTGTCTAACTTAAGCACTCATACTGCTAGCAAACTTCGCTCTTCTTCTTACGATAAGTCACATTGGCTCGAATCTAAGGTGCCGTAAAACTACCGCTTCAAGCATTATAGAACGAAGAAGTCTAAGTGAGTGATAGCGGTACCTAAATGCCCAATTTGTTCGAGCCGATAGGACTAGAGATACTGCTTGAATAGGCATCGCACGCAGAAAAAACGGATGTCTTTTTCAAGACCAGCTATAAAAAGTCAAGGTAAAAATGGAGTGATTTTTGAGATTATGATAAAAGACTCCGATTAAATTAAGCATACCAAATAAGCCTTCATTAATTTTTTAAAAAAGAAAGCTTAGATTAATTTATTATTAATTATTATTTGGTCTCGGTTCATAAGGTTTTTTATCTCTAAGTATTGCAAAAATGATATGTGTTAATTTCCGAGCAACAGCACCAACAGCTGTACCATGTGCTTTACCACGCTTACGCAATCTTTGGTAATGCAAGGAAAGGGCAGGATCATGGAAACTCGCTACAAACGCAGCTTGCCAAATAGCTCGTCTGAGGTAAGGAGAACCTCGTTTAGAAAGTCGAGTTTTATTACTATTAAAGTCACCAGATTGATGAACAGAGGCGTCTAGGCCTGCAAAAGCAACAAGTTGCTCAGGACGCTCAAAGCGTTGAATGGAACCAATTTCTCCAAGAATGACACACGCGGTAACATCACTAATACCAGTGATCGTTGTCAGAAAATGTTCTTGGCGATTTGAAATATCAATCATTACTTTTTCCATTTTTTCTAGATGTTTTTCAATTAATGAAATTTGTTCTAAAAGAAGTTGAATTTGTAGTTTAAATACATCTGTACCCATAGAAATGCCAAAGGTATTCAACGCACTTTCTCTAATTTGATTCGCTTTATTAAAAGCTTTTGTTTCACCGAGACGCCCTTTACTTAATAACTCAGCTAACTTTTCTGTATCAAGTTGAAGTAAATCTTCAGGTAAAGGGGAGTGTAGTAAAACTTCAGTAGAAGATTTTCCAAATACATCAGAGAAAATTTGTTCATACTCGGGAAAGACTTGATCAAGTAACGAAATTACTTTGCGTTTTAAGTCTGAACACTGATCTACAAAGGAATACCGTAAACGCTCAAGATGTCTTAATTCTAGTAAATCTTCTTCAACGAAAGGAGTTTCCTCTGGCGAATCAATACGGATGACTTGAGCGATCAGGTAGGCATCACTCACATCTGTTTTTGTCTTTCGAATATAAAAATGACGTAAGGCATCCGATTGTAAAGGATTAAAAACGGTTATTTTAAATCCTAATTTATGAAGAAATGAAAAAACAGATAACCAATAATGACCGGTAGCTTCCATACCAACAACTGTGTTATCAGGTATTAACTTATATTGGTTGATAAATTGAAGTAACTTTTCGCTTCCTTTCTTGGAATTTGCGAAACGGACAGTTTTCCCAACGGGATCACCTTTATCATTAATTAAACCTACTTGATGATGCCGCTTACCAATATCAACACCAATATAAAACATAAAAGCACCACCTAATTATTATTTATCAGATGGGAGGAATCCTCTTATCCTTATAGATATCCAACCTCGTTCGATATACGACAACGAATATGTCATCCAGCTCATTCGAATAGTTCTATAAAGAAAGAGGTGTCAGTCTTGAAAACGAAGACAATACTTCAAGGACAATTACGACAACCTCTATCTGACTAAATACATTATACCTTGAGTGGTACAACGATTTAAAACTAGTAAAAATACTAGTTAATAATAATATACGAGGACATGGAAAGCTACGATAGCGATACATCGGAGTTTTTCAAGGACAAGAAAACTTTGACAGGCACACATCGCGCGATTTTTCAAAGACGAGATTAAAGCCTTTATTTTACTTCAGCAGTAGGCGTAGGGAAAAGCCTATTGAATGAAATTTCACTATATTTCGAGTAGGCAAGCAAGCAAATAAAAAGCCGCAGTTAGAATATTTTGCATATTTATACATCTTTATGTTAAGTTGAGTCACTTCCCTTTTTTTGTCTACAATAAGGAGTGAAGGGAGGCGTTTTCATGAAAAAAAACATATCGATTATCGGGGTTCCAATGGACTTAGGTCAAAGCAGGCGAGGCGTTGACATGGGGCCAAGTGCAATGCGGTATGCCGGTGCTATGGAGAAGTTGGAAAGGTTGGGCTATCACATACATGATCTTGGGGATATTCCTATTATTAAACCTGATAGGAAATCGTCGGATCAAGTAAGTAATTTAAAAAATTTACAGCAAGTAGTTGAAGCAAATCAGAAACTTGCCGATATGGTAGATAGAGAAATAAGCAAAGGGTATTTTCCACTAATTTTTGGTGGGGATCATAGTATTGCGATTGGTAGCTTAGCAGGTATTTCTAAGCATTACGAGAATCTGGGTGTGATTTGGTATGATGCACATGGAGACTTAAATACAGCAGAAACTTCACCATCTGGAAATATCCATGGCATGCCACTTGCTGCTAGCTTAGGATTAGGAAACGAAAAGCTGACAATGATTGGCGGATATGCTCCTAAAATAGAGTCAGAAAATATTGTTATTATTGGCGCGCGATCTCTTGACCCAGGAGAGCGTGAACTGATTGAGAATAAAGGAATCAAAGTCTTTACCATGCATGAAATTGATCGAATTGGTATGCCAAAAGTAATGGAAGAAGCGATTGCTTATTTACAAGATCGTACGGACGGTGTACATCTGAGTTTAGATGTTGACGGACTTGATCCTTCAGAGGCGCCAGGAGTAGGCACACCGGTTATTGGGGGTATGACCTATCGAGAGAGCCACTTAGCGATGGAGATGTTAGCAGAAGCAGAGATAATTACTTCAGCAGAATTTGTAGAGGTAAATCCAATTTTAGATGAAAAAAATAAAACTGCTATTCTGGCAGTTGGGCTTATGGGTTCATTGTTTGGTGAAAAATTGAAGTAATATGGTAAATCTATTTTCAGCTGACACTTTACTTTTTCAAAACGTTAAAAGACATTAAATTTCAAACTGGAAATTTGATGTCTTTTTTAACCCTATTAAATGTTCTCTATTTTGTTAGAATTTACGTGCAGGGATTTTTTGCATGCGTACATTTACTCCCAAAACTCTTTTTTAGCTTCATTATGTTGGCTGTTTAAATATTCTAAAATTAATTGATCTAATTTCATACTTGAGGAGATGACTGGCTCAGAAGTCAATGCATGCGAGTTAGTAAGTGAAATCATTTCTTTACGACATTGTTCAATTTTTTCCAATAACCTAGAATTACTCACAAAACTATCCTCCTATCTAGTATAATTATAGTAGGATAGTAACCAATATTTTGCAATCATAAACATTTACATTTTTTTAATGCTTTTTGAAACCTTTATGCGAACCGATTCGTAATATAATTTACCGCATAGTTAGCGGAGGTACCAATATGGATGAAATGATAAGAGACAGAATCAAACAAGTGAAAAAAGGAGATCAGTCCGCTTTTGAGGATGTGGTCTCATTCTTTCAAAATAAGATTTACCAACATTGTTTTCGTATGCTTGGTAATGCGCACGAGGCGGAAGATATAGCGCAAGAAGCTTTTATTCGTGCATATGTAAATATCCATTCGTTTGATGACCGGAGAAAGTTTTCAACGTGGCTATACCGAATAGCGACAAATTTAACAATTGATCGACTTCGAAAGCGAAAACCGGATCATTATCTTGATGCTGAGGTAAAGGGAACAGAAGGATTAGATATGTACTCGCAGTTAGCCGATCAAGGTCGTCTTCCTGAGGAAGAAGTAGAGGGGTTGGAACTGCAACGCTATATTCAATACGAAATATCAAAGCTTCCTCCGAAGTACCGTAGTATCATTATGCTACGATACATTGAAGAGTTTTCCTTACAGGAGATTAGTGAGATCCTGGATATCCCACTTGGAACAGTAAAAACCCGTATCCATCGTGGAAGGGAAGCTTTACGGAAAAAGCTTCGTCACGTGTAAAGGAGTGTGGCTCACTTGAATTGTAATAAAGAAGCTGTAGAATTAATGCATTATTATTTAGATGGGGAAATTACCAAAGAGCAAGAAAAGGCTCTTAGTCACCATTTAGAGAATTGTGAAGTATGCCAAAAGCATTTTCACGAATTAAAGCGGACGATCACACTAATCCAAAGTACAGAACAAATAAAAGCACCTGCTAATTTTACGGCGAGTGTAATGGAAAAGCTCCCCGCTGAACGAAAGCGTGTTAAATATAGAAGATGGTTTAAAGCCCATCCTTTTTTAACGGCTGCTGCCATATTTTTTATATTTATGTTAAGCGGGTTATTTTCGTTATGGAATCAGGACAATCAGTTGATCGTTTCTAAACAGGAAAACCTCGTCATTAAAGGAGATACAGTTATTGTACCAGCAAATGAAACTGTAAAAGGTGATCTGCTTGTTAAAAATGGCGATTTAATTATAAATGGAACCGTAGACGGTAATGTAACGTTAATCAACGGCAAACTAATTAAAGAGCCGATTGATAAAGACGGGCTGAGGGCATCAGTTGGTGAGATAAATGGAGAGCTGGAGCAAGTTGATCAAATGTTTGAATGGGTATGGTACAGTATAAAGGATTTGTTCCAACGTATTTTTTCATTTTAGTCGAAGCGAACCTGAAGGACGAAGGTATATTCCCGTACTTCAGGTTTTTGTTCTTGTTTAGGGAATTTATATCCGTTTGTACGTCTCTAAGCGAGTGATTCCAGCTTTAGTGTTAGCTTAAGCGCTTAGGCTAACAGCAACCCCTTCGTTCTCCTTCTCCCAATAAGTTAACATCGGTTCGGATCTAATGGAAGGGAATAAAGCGGTTTGTCGCTTAAGACGTCGGCATCCCCCTGTTTTAGAGGCATGTTTTCTTTATCTCGAATGTAAAGAACCGTATTTCTCTCGCTTTAAACATTTTTATTATCTTGACGAGTTAGTGAAAGAAATATCCCCTAAATACTCGATTCGTTCAGTAAAGGAATCAAGATTTTCAGTATATATAGATGAGAAAATTGTCAGGTCAGCCACGTTAACTATGTTTTCCTCAGAGATGGAATTCTGTTTTTAGGAAAGCAACCTTTCCTAATGTGATTTTTTGTAGTCCTTTAAAATGGATGATATATGAAAAATTTGCTAGCTAACCGCATAATAAATCGTACATCTCATTGGTAATTTTATGTTACAATAAGAATGTTATTAAATGTTGATAAGGCAAGTTTTATCCCGCATGTAAGGTGCCGTAAGACTCCCACTTCAAGACCTGAGTGATACAAAAGGTCTAAGTGGGAGAAAACGGCACCTAAATGCCCGATTCGTTTAAGGGTCTTTAGGTCATACCCTTGCGGTACTAACATTCAGTAGGAGATGGAAGAAAACTCCTACTGAATGAAGTTTCACTTTATTGCATTTTATAGAACCTATATTATTATGAATACCTCTGATTCAATACCTTTACTTTATTTTATATAACAAATAGTTAAGTAAATGGTAAGACATCGACGTTTCCTTAATCAAGTAAGGTGCTTTAGCTCTTATATTTTTAATTAAATTAGGTCAAAAATAAACTTGTTATTTCGAATTATTTACATGTCGTTATGATTTAAGTTATTATTAGCAAAATAACCAGGCAACTTAGGGAGTGATTTAGTACGAAAGCTTGGTACATAAGTATATATGTTTAAGCTTAAGGCGTACTTTACTTATAGAGTATAGTCAATACGGATGACTTCAAGGAGTTGGCTTTTACATTTCCTCTGCTCGCTTGTCATAACGAATTATACTTCTCGCATAGGTTTTGCGAATAACGTAAGCAGTTTAAAAGCAAACTACGAAGAACCTGACTTTTTAAATAATTTTTCATAGAATTTTATATAGAAGGATGTGTAATCATGCTTGATGGGGGATTTGATTTAATACAGCTCCTTAGGATAGGCGTGGATATAGCTCTCGTCTGGTATGTTTTATATAAATTAATCATGCTGATAAGAGGTACAAAGGCTATCCAGTTATTAAAAGGGATAGCGGTTGTACTAGCTGTATGGCTGTTAAGTATTGTATTAGATTTACAAACTGTACAATGGATTACTAGTCAAGCAATTGACTGGGGACTTATTGTTATTATTATATTATTCCAACCAGAGCTACGGAGAGCTTTAGAACAATTAGGTCGAGGAAATATTTTTGGTCGCAGCTCGCGTTCTGAAGAAGAAATAATTGAGGAAAATATTGATGCCATCATCCAGTCCTGTAATTATATGGCTAAACGACGAATTGGGGCTCTTATTTCCATTGAAAGAGAAACAGGAATCGGTGACTATGCAGAGACGGGTATCCAAATTAACGGCAAACTCACCCATCAGCTTCTAACGAATATATTTACACCGAATACCCCGTTACATGATGGCGCAGTCATTTTAAAAGGGGATACAATCATAGCTGCCGCATGCTATCTCCCATTATCTGAGAGCCCGTTTATTTCAAAAGAATTAGGTACGAGACATCGTGCTGCAATGGGCATAAGTGAAGTAACGGATGCATTAACCATTGTTGTATCAGAAGAAACTGGTGGTATATCTTGTACGAAAAACGGCGAGCTACATAGAGATCTTAGTCAGGAAAGTCTACGGAATTTATTAAGGTCTAACTTGCTAATAAATATAAAGACCCCTGATAAAAAGTCAAAAAAATGGAGGGGAAACAAAAATGGATAATTGGTTTAGAAGTAAATGGTTTGTCCGTGTCGTTTCCTTAGCTTTTGCCGTTTTCTTTTATGTTTTCGTAACCGTAGATCAAGCAGATAAATTACCGGATAACAATGATGCTACATTTTCTTCTGAAGATGAAGCGCAAAATTTGGAAACATTGGATGATGTTCCAGTAAATATTAAAATTGATGATGAGAAATATGTAGTTAGCGGTGTACCTGAATATGTATCTGTTTCATTGGAAGGCTCAGCCTCTATATTGAAACCGACTATTCGCAATCGGAATTTTGAAGTGTTTGTTGATTTAAGAGACTTAGGTGCTGGAGAACATACCGTAGAACTACAGCACAATCTATCGGATAAGTTAGATGCTTATATTGAACCAAAGCGGATTGATGTGGTGATTGAAGAAAAGGCTACAAAAGAATTTAATGTTACAGTTGACTTTTTAAATAAAGATCAAATGGCTAAGGGATTTGAACTGGGAGATTATGAAGTCCATCCAAAAACTGTGACGATTACAAGTGCTAAGAGTGTGATTGATAAAATAGGAATTGTAAAGGCTTATGTTGATGTTAGTGGGCTGGATGCACCAATTGATAATCGGGAAGTTCCTGTTAATGTATATGATAGTCAAGGAAACGAATTGAGAGTCAATGTAAAGCCTGAAAATGTGGTCGTATCAGCAGATGTCAGTAACTTTAGTAAAAAGGTTCCAGTAAATGTAGAGACAAGTGGAAAGCTTCCTGATGGGTTTGAATTGAACTCAATTTCTGCTAATGTAGAAGAAGTGGAAGTGTTTGGAAGTAAAAGTGCTTTGCAAAATTTAAAAGAAATTAGAACAGAAGCGATCGATTTATCCAAAATAACCAATTCAGGTACCATTGAAACAAATCTTGCCATACCAGAAGGTGTAAGTGTCGCTGGAGGAAAAAAAGTTGAAGTTACAGTTGAACTGGAACAACCAAGACAAACAAGCCAAAAAACAAATCAAGAATCTAGTCAAGAAACTAGTCAAGAAACAACCCAAACAAGAACAATAGCTAATTTGCCAATCGAGATAGAGGGCATAGGTGATGGTTTAGAAGCTTTTTTTAAGGAGCCAGCTAATGGGGGGATGAATATTACTGTTTCGGAAAACAGGTCTGTTGTCGCAGGGTTAAAAAAAGATGATTTCAAAGCATCTGTCAATGTGAAAGGACTAAAAGCAGGCACACATGACGTGCCGATCTCTGTGGACGCGCCTGATGGAGTAACTGTAAAACCTGAATTTAAACAAGCTACGATTGAAATTAATGAATCTTAATATATTGGTTACGTTTGTTTGAGAAACGGTGGAAATGGATAAAAAGGAGAGAATTTTACATGGGAAAATATTTTGGAACAGATGGTGTACGAGGAGTTGCTAATAAGGACCTTACACCAGAGTTGGCATTTAAGCTAGGAAGGGCTGGCGGTTACGTGTTAACGAAAGAAACAGAGCGTCCGAAAATCATTATTGGTCGTGACACACGCGTATCTGGTTATATGTTGGAAGGGGCGTTAATTGCCGGCCTGCTGTCAATTGGTGCTGAGGTAATGCGTTTAGGAGTCATCTCTACACCTGGTGTTGCCTATTTAACAAAGGCAACTAGTTCGCAGGCTGGTGTAATGATCTCCGCTTCGCATAATCCAGTAGAGGATAATGGTATTAAGTTCTTTGGACCTGATGGTTTTAAGCTGACGGATGATCAAGAAGAAGAAATTGAAGCTCTTATGGAGGGCGAAGATAACTTACCTAGACCAATTGGTGGAGACATTGGGATTGTAAATGATTATTTTGAGGGAGGGCAAAAATACTTATCTTTCCTTAAAGATACAGTTGATAATGAATTTGATGGTTTAAAGATTGCCTTTGATTGTGCACATGGTGCTACCTCAAGTCTGGCTACCCACTTATTCGCTGATTTAGAGGCAGATATTTATTCTATAGGTTCTTCGCCAAATGGTCTAAACATTAATGATGGTGTAGGATCAACTCATCCAGAAAAGTTGCAGGAGTTTGTCAAAGAAAAAGAAGCCGACGTAGGTTTAGCTTTTGATGGTGACGGTGACCGCTTAATTGCTGTTGATGAAAAAGGGAAAATTGTTGACGGTGACCAGATCATGTTCATCTGCGCTAAGTATATGAATGAAAAAGGACTCCTGCGCCACAATACAGTTGTATCTACGGTAATGAGTAACATAGGTTTTTATAAAGCATTAGAAGCAAATGGAATGCGTAGCGATAAAACAGCAGTAGGAGACCGCTATGTAATGGAGGAAATGCGAAAGGGCGGCTATAATTTAGGTGGAGAGCAATCCGGCCATATTATATTTTTAGATCACAATACAACTGGTGACGGGATGCTATCAGCATTACAGTTAGTCAATGTTATGAAAGAAACGGGTAAACCTCTATCCGAATTAGCCAGTGAAATGACAGTTTATCCCCAAGTACTTAAGAATGTAAAAGTAACGGATAAAGAGAAAGCATTAAATCACCCTGAGATTAAACAGGAAATCGAAGCAGTAGAACAAGAATTAGGCACACAAGGTCGTGTATTAGTTCGTCCTTCTGGTACGGAACCGTTAATTCGTGTGATGGTTGAGTCACCAACAAAAGAAGAGTGCGATAAATATGTAAATCAAATTGTAGAGCGGATAGAAAAATTAATTGGAGCGGAATAGAAATTTTATATTAGCTGAGCATCCTTCTATTATTTAGGAGGATGCTTTTTTGTCTAGAATACGATACATGTTGGCTATCCTTTTTGAAAGGTAGCCTCGCCTAAAGCTTATACCTTATAGCTGTAGCAAACCTCGCTCTTATTCCTGAGATAAGTCAACTACAGCTTGAATCTAAAGCAGGCTTGCCGCTCAGGCGTCGGCATCCGCCTGTTGCAGGGGGGATGTTTCATGTAAGGATCGTAATTTTATCATTTTTGACAAGATAGTGAGAGAAACTGCTCCTAAATGCCGAATAGTTCGGGACGACAGGGCAGAAAAAGCTTCTTGAAAAAACATGCGCAGCAAAAGTGTACTTCTTTTATAAGGGCAAGAAAAACTTCGACAGTTACATATCACATGCAGCAAAAGTGTTTTCTTTTCCACCCGACATTTTAGCCTTTGATCTACTTTTGTCATTCGAAGATAAATGAAAGAAAGTCGCTACTGGATGAAACTTCACTTTATGTAAGAAGGTTCATTAGTTTTGCGGTTATCCGTAAAAATTTAGCTAAATTATAAGCTGTTCAAACAAAAATGAGTAAGGTATAATTAGGTGTGGAAATATTTCGATAATTCTTTGTGCTTGGTCATGTTAAAAGTTTGGGAAGGACAGCAGCTTGAAATGCTTTGTTTTAGTATACTTCACGGGGATTACTACCGCTAAAAAAAGGATAACGCAAACCTGCTTAATCCTCTTTCTCTTTGATAGGATGATTAGGAGGGAATCTATGGTTCCATTTGCAAGGCCAACTGTAGAATAATTTTTTCACACATCTGTTATTACGAATTTTACAGTAAATAAAGATAAAACAAGGTTGCTTTTTAGCACCAATCTCAAGCGGAAAATGAATATTTGTTGATCCATCTAATTTATTTAAATACTACGAACGCTACGTAAATATAAAGGGGGTAGAGATCACCGAAGGGCACCTGATGCCTGATCACGTGCACATGTTAATAAGTATTCCACCAAAAATATCTGTTTCAAGTTTTATGGGATATTTAAAAGGTAAAAGCACACTTATGATATTTGATAAGCATGCAAACCTAAAATATAAGTTTGGCAATAGAATGGGCGGAAGGATATTCTTTAATACTAAATTTTTATATGTCTGTAAAAATATAAGGGGGAGAGCATTATGCGTTCCTATCAAATGTTTATTAATGGTCAATGGGTTGATGCTGTTTCGGGGAAAACATTTGAGGCATTCAATCCTGCAACAGGGGAAGTCAATGCTACAATTGCAGAAGGTGGAGTAGAAGATATAGATCGAGCAGTTAAAGCGGCGAGAAACGCTTTTGAATCTGGGCCTTGGGCAGATATGTCCCCAAGTAATAGGGGAAGATTATTATTTGAAGTGGCACAAGAATTAAGGAATAAATCAGAATTTTTTGCCGAAGTAGAATCCAGAGGAAACGGACTTCCTATTAATGAAACAAGGCATATTGCAATTCCGTCCATGATTGATGTATTAGAATTTTACGCTGGGTTAGCGACTAAGGTTCAAGGGGAAACGCTAGCTTCTCCAAATAATCGGTTTAATTTCACGTTAAAAGAACCGCTTGGTGTGATTGGCGCTATCGTTCCATGGAACTTTCCTCTGATGTTAACGATGTGGAAGCTGGCTCCAGCCTTAGCAGCAGGGAATACAATTGTGATTAAACCCGCTGAGCAAACTCCGATAAGTACACTAGAATTGGTAAAAGTTTTTCAGGAGGTTGGAATACCGGATGGGGTAATTAATGTTGTTCCAGGATATGGACAAGGGGCGGGGAGAGCACTTTCTTCACATACTGATGTTGATAAAATAGCTTTTACAGGTTCGACACATACGGGAAAATTAATTATGCAGGCGGCAAGTAAGAATTTGAAACCAGTCAGTCTAGAATTGGGAGGAAAATCTCCTAATATTATTTTTGCGGATGCCAATATAGAAAATGCTATTAGAGGATCCATGTTCGGTATTTATTTTGGTCAAGGGCAAGTTTGTGCCTCTGGATCAAGAATGTTCGTTCAGGAAAGTATATATGATACGTTTATGGATGCGTTCACGAACAAGGTGAAAACAATTAAAGTGGGAGACCCATTAGATCCAAGTACACAGATGGGACCGCAAATATCTTTACAACAATTAGAACGTATTGAAAAATATGTTGCATCTGGTATAGAAGAGGGAGCAACATTGTCACTTGGGGGAAAGAGAAGTGCTCCTGTCAATAATGGATACTTTTTTACACCGACTATTTTTGAAGATGTTACAACAGATATGACAATTGCAAAAGAAGAGATTTTTGGACCAGTTTTATCAGTTATCCGATTTAAAGATGAACAAGATGTTTTAGAAAAGGCCAATGACACCATTTATGGATTAGCTGCTGGAGTTTGGACGGAAAATGTAAAGAGAGCACATCGGATGATCAAGGGGCTTAAAGCAGGAACAGTATATGTAAACACCTTTAGCATGCTTGATAGTGTATCTCCATTCGGTGGAACAAAACAGAGTGGGTTTGGAAGAGAGCTAGGCATTCAAGCTATGGATATGTATACAGAGACAAAAAGTGTATGGATGGATTTAAGTGATGATCATTTGAATTGGTATGGAATATAAGGAACATAGTATTATCCGTGGGAAATTCATTAATTATAAAGGGTGATGGGCTGGATTATTGGGAAGCTTTGATAAAACAAAGACAATAGAAACGACAGCTTCTAGAAAAAACCTAAAGGTAAAAAAGGGCAATTTCAGGTAAGAAATGTTTTAAGTATTATAAATTAACTATGAGACAATGGGTTAGCATTGATGGGCGTAAATCCAAAACAAAGAAAAAAAGACGGTAACTATTAAAAAGAAAACAGGAGTAGAATCCAGAATAATACTCAAATAAAAAAATCCGTGTGATTTTGATATGCTCCCTCCTAAGTAGACAGATTAAAAAATATAAACTTGCTACTAGGAGGGAGTTCATTTTATGTCCAGAAAGTATACTACTGAATTTAAACAGATGACAACTGACTCAGCTTGAAATACCTGTTGAATGGTATCCTTAAATAAACACTTATCATTTCTTGAACATCTTCTACAGTATTGCATTTCTTTGCCAATTCTTTTACAGTTATCTCATGAGAAAAGTCTTACATAAATGATTCTTTTTCTTATTGGAATTGATATCCATCACACGAAACTTTTTATGCTCCCCATAAAAAAGAACCCTCACCAAAATGATATGCTCCCTTAGGTAGACAGATTAAAAAAATAAAATCTGTTATTTCTAGGAGGAGCTTTTTATGTCCAGTGCTTAATGGCAACCTCTTTCAATGGTGCCGGCTGAAGAGGCTTAAGCATTATTTTTTATCGATCGGGAGTTCATAAACACATCTTCTAATGAATTTTCGTCAATTTTTATCTCGTAAAGGGAAAAATCTGATTGGAATAACGCTTTGGACAACCTGGAAATCTCATCATCAGATGTTATATTTAGCCGTGTGACTTTTTTATTAATTTCTACGAAAGTTACATTTATCTTAAATTTGGTATTAAGCTCTTGAATTTTATCAACTGTGAGGACGGGTTTTGTTCTAACAGAGATCCTGATTCCTTCCTTAGTTGCCGATTTCAATTCTCGTGGCGTACCCAATTTCTTGATGATGCCGTCGCTTAAAATTCCTACTCTATCACTGATTTTATCAATTTCATCAAGATTATGAGACGTCAGAAAAACCGTTTTTCCCTGCTCTTGCAGTCGTTTAATAACCTTTCGAATTTCTATAGTTGATTCTGGATCAAGCCCGGAGGTGGGTTCGTCAAGAATGATCAATTCGGGGTCCCCTAAAAGTGCTTGGGCAATACTGATTTTCTTTTTCATACCGAAGGAATAGGTTTTTATTTTTCTCCTTTCAGCACCTTGTAATCCCAACTCGTGTAAAAGTATTTCGTATTTTCGTTCTGAACGTTGATCCTTAACCAAGCTCCCCATATATTTTAGAAAGTTTATGCCCCTCATATGATGGTACAGGTTCGCTACATCTGGCATTACGCCTATTCTTTTCTTCACTTGATTTAGCTTTCTATCCGGTACCCCCAGGATTTCGAAGGAGCCCGAAGTTTTGTTAGAAATGCCTGTTAGTATATGGATAAATGTTGACTTTCCCGAACCATTATGGCCAACGAATCCAAATATTTCTCCTTTTTGTATTGTTAATTGAATTCCCTTTAGAACTTCTGTAGCACCGTAATTTTTGGTTAGATTGTTCACTTCGATTGCATTCATCACTTACAAGTCCCTTCTTTTTATGATCAACATAGATATGCCAAAGAGAGTCATCCCTACAGCAAATGGGATAAACATATAACCAAACGGTTTAGACAAATAATTAAAAGGTAAGATATATTTGAATGGCATCCAATACCATTCATTCGACATAGTGGCTACCAGACCTATTATAGGCAAGGAAATACCGGAAAAGATTCCAAGAAACATAGATAATTTAGCCTTCGTAATAATCGTTGAGATTAAAAGCACGAAACAGATGATATAAAACAATAATACGAGTGTCTGCAAATATTTATTCATCGACCATGTGCCGGAAAGGGCAAAAACTATAGCGTAAGAAATTGAGATTATTGCAATCCAGAATAGCAGTGTTCCCACTAATTTCCCGAGCATAACTTCTAATCTTGAGATTTTTGTAACAAGCAACCGTATTGTATTCATTTCTGTTTCACTGTTAATGAGGTCGTGAGAAATTGTAGACACAAACAAAAATCCAAATAAGAGGATAATGAATGATATCGACACATTATAGATCGTATTCTCATCAAGACCTTCTTCAAGAAAGATATTGATAATGTCTTGGTTGTTTTCTAAAAAATTGGCTGACTGGTAAGAAACAAAAGTCAAAAAAAGAATAATTAATATTGATCGGATACTCTTGAAAGAATTAATAAATTCCCTATATAACACTGTAACCATTTTCATTCCCCATCATAAAATTTTTACTGTACCTAAATTGTTACACACAAGATCCACTTTGCGGACTAATCTTTGAGTTTAGGTAATGTTAATCAAGTTTAGAAACAGGTTATGCAAAGTTGGAGTAAGCCTTTCAAGTTCAAAGATGAATTTTCAAAACCTATAATGCATGTAGGACAACTTCAATAATATTTATCTAATTAGCTTCAACTATAATAAAATTGATGGTAGAAATAATAATCATAAATATTGTAGCAACAGCATAGGTATTTCTTGCATTTTTATTATTCCAAGATATGATAGTCATAACAGCACATACAATCGTCAATATAAGCAATAGAATCAATGTACGGATTCCTCCTGTCTAATGAATTACTCTATGTTTCCTTCAAAATACTCTTCTAGGGAACCATAGGTCTGTAAGATTTCTGATACCCTGGTTAGGTTACTTACGATCTTACCCTGATTTATAATCAATACGTAATCACAATAATTTTGTACAACATCTAACTGATGAGTTGATAAAACAAGGCTATTACCCTTTTGAACATACGTATTTAGTTCTTTTTTTATTTCTCTCATGCTTATAGGGTCTATGTTAGAAATGAATTCATCTAATAGCATTACTTTAGGATTTTTTATTAATAGAGGTATTAGGGAAATTTTTTTCTTCATCCCTAAAGAATAGTCACCTATTTTTCGGTTAATTACCTCCTGTAAACTCAATTTCTCAATCAAAGGGTATGTTTCTTGTATGTCAAAATCTAGCAGTTCACTCATAAAGGACAAATATTCATTACCTTTTAATACTGGATACACTAACGGATTGTCAGGTAAAAACATGATAGAATTACTATTGTCATGAGCCATTTGCTTTCCATCTATAACGATATTTCCCTCGTCTACAGAAATAATATGGCTTATAGCCATTAAAGTAGTGGTCTTTCCCGCTCCATTCAACCCTAAAAATCCCACTTTACTTCTACCTGGGATTTTAAATGAAATATTTTGTAGAATGTGTTGCTGGCCTATCTTTTTAACCAAATTGGATACTTCTAGTATCGTTCTGTTTTGATCTTTCATAATTCACCTCGAAAACATTAAATCCTTTTTAATAGTTCTTTTTTTTAACATAAGTAATACAGGAATCATTATTGCAATAATCATCAAAAGACTCAAAGCATTGAATAGTAACAGAGCTTTTAAATCAAAACTACCAATCATGTAAAAAATACATGGTATCATCATTATTGGTAATAATATTCCAACGATTGTTAGTGTCACAGTCGATGACGTGAACTTTCTATCAGCGTAATCGTCTAGCTGTTCAATATTAAAAAAGTTAAAATGAGGATTATATACGCTAGGGATAAAAAGCAGTATATTAAAGGCTGCCATTACAATGAACTGATTTATTAGTATCCATATCATAACTATAAGGTCAGTAGAGGAAATCAAAAAAATCGCTATATCACTGAATAGAAGGGTTGTCCCAATGTATATGTTTGCTGTGAATATTTTTTTCCTTAATAGAATCCATAAATTATCAATAGTATATGAGTATAACAAGGCATTTTGACCTTCACCATCTAATGAAATTAAACCTTTATAAGATGAGAAGAAGCTTTCACAATAGAAAAAAACATGATAATAACTAAGAAGAAATATGAACAACACTCCCCCTTTTCCCTCAAATGAAACACCTCCTAATAATCCTGCAAAAACTCCAGTTAAAATCCAAAAGAGCAAATCTCCACCAAAACCGTTTATTTTTTTTAACATAAGGGGAGATCTATAAAATGTTTTTAAATAATTGGCGTTTTTCCTCACAATCCCTGTGTTAAACAAAAACCAATGATGTATTTTTTCCAAAATAGGTAAAATAACATAGCCTGTATTAGTACTATACGTATCAATTTTAACCATACTTATAGATTTGTAAACGAAGATGATTATAATAAAAATAACACATAAACAAATAAATAATACTAGTAAATTATCATGATACAGATTAATACTCCAAAAATTATGAGGAAGACCTACAAACCTTATAGGAAAAAATAATAATTCCTCGACCCTCTCAATCCCCATAAAATACCAATCATTTAATTCCTGTGAAGTAAATTCATTAGAAAAAAAAGGTGCTTGTTGGACCCAATTATATAGTTGAGATGCTGATAGGAATCCTATATAAATAGCGAGAAGTTTAGTTGAGATTAATTGAAAAATTAGAAATCTACCATTTATCCAATGAGTACGGTAAACCACGTATAAATAATGTAAACATGTAAATAATAAACTTAGAAATATATATAATAGAACTGAACTACATATATAAATGAAAATATCAAAAAAACTGGAGTTTGTTGCAAGTAACAAGGCTATATTTAATGACAATAGGTTCATTATAAAAGTTCTAAAATTCCAAGCTATTGATTCTAGGAATAAAAAGAAATTTACTTGTCTATCAGGCAGACCTAAGTGACTTTCTAGTAGAAATTTATCCTCCGAAAATTGAGCCCACCTGGAAGATTTGTAGCCAACGAACAAGCAAAAGATAAATAAGACTAACCAGTATAAGTTCCAAAAATAGATTTCATTATTTTGTATTATAGCTAATTCCTGCAAAAAGAATTTTATTATAGGTGTTTCACTCTCAAATTGAGTTATAGATCTATTTAATAAAACCAACTTAAATACTGAGTAATAAGCAACAGAGAAAAATAAAGCTTTAACACAGTCTATTAAAACAGCTATAAGACCTATGGTTGAACTGACTTTCCCTTTTGTGAAAAAAAAAGTACCCCACGTATCTTTCCATCTTATGTATGTCTTCCATTTTATCCAATTCCATAATACTCTCACGTTTATCACCGACTTTTAAAAGGAAGTTGAAATATATCCTTCAATAAATGCAGCTAATGATATCATTGTTATTATAATTATCGTATAGTTTAAAAATGGTCTTATTTGGATTCTATATCCTAAATAAAAAGTAAATCCATATAACCCAATAGCTCCTGACAAGATAAAGGCAGGTATTTCTAGTATAGCATGAGGTAACAATTTCATAAAAAATTCATTCAAAGGTATTCCTATACTAATTAAATCATTTACTCCTATACCCAATACAAACCCATTTAGCAATAAGTAGAACAATGTAGGAATTCCAAAGGTAACAATTCCCAACAATAATAATAGACAGATAGTTATATTATTTGTAAATAAGTCTAAAGTTAATTCTAAACCTGGGGTATGTATGTGATGCTAGTATAGTTTCATGGACACATCTAAGTTAAATTTTATACAATGAATTTCAAGGAGGATGTGTCCCATGCGTACCAGAAATAATGGCAAACGATATAACGATGATTTTAAAAAGATGGTTGTTGATCTTTATCAATATGGAAATTCTGTAAAAGATTTAAGCAGCGAGTATGGCGTATCAGATGTAACTATCTATAAATGGATTAAGGATTTAACTCCAATTGAAGGAACTGACGGTAAGGAGATCACTCCAAAAGAAGTCGATGCCATTGAAAAAGAGAACCTTCGTTTGAAACAGGAGCTTGAAATCTTAAAAAAGGCTATGGCCATATTCGCTCGAAAGTAAGTGACTCAGAACTAACTGAATTTATTACAGAACATAAAGATGATTATCCCGTTCGTACCATGTGCGAAATGCTTGATATACCGAAAAGTACCTACTACCAATCTTTGAATAAGACCGAGTCGAATCGCGATCATGAGAACCGTGAGTTCACGGAAAAGATTGTCCGGATTCATAAAGAAAGTAAGAAACGATATGGTGCGCCAAAAATACATGAAATCCTTGAAAAACAAGGTTACAAAATCAGTTTAAAGCGAGTTCAACGCTTCATGAAAAAAGCTGGTATCCGTTCTATTATCGTTAAAAAATTCCGTCCGACACCCAGTAAAGAAAAGGTGGAAGAACGAGAAAATATCATTAACAGAGACTTTTCTACGACAACAATCAACCAAAAATGGGTTGGCGATATCACGTATATTCACACACTGCGTGATGGCTGGTGTTACCTTGCATCTGTTTTAGACTTGCATTCTAGAAAGGTGATTGGGTACTCATTTGGACGTTCGATGACGACTGAATTGGTAGAGAAAGCTTTAGAAAATGCTTATGTCACACAGAAACCTAATGATGGCGTCATGTTCCATTCCGATTTAGGTTCACAATATACAAGCGATGCCTTTGCAGAAAAGATTCAGAGCTATAAGATGACGCACTCCTTCAGTCATAAGGGAAGACCCTATGACAATGCTTGTATCGAGTCTTTTCATGCAATTTTAAGGAAAGAAGAAGTAAATCATGTACAATACTTAGATTTCAACGCTGCGAGAGTAGAGTTATTTAAATATATCGAAGGTTGGTATAATCGTAAAAGAATACATGGCAGCATTGGCTATCTGACTCCACAAGAGATGGAAGATTCAGCGCTCCATCAAGCAGCATAACTGCACCAATTAATATTAGAACACGGCTTTACTTGGAGAGGTGGGCGTGGTAGGCTTTTGCCTAGCGTGTTTTACTAACCTTTCTTCTTTCGCAAATCACCACACCCACAGAGGATCCATGTCAAGTCTTCACATATATATTTAAGTAAAGCTTCAAAGCGCAATAAAAAGTTAACTTTTTTGTGTCCTAAATATTGACGTAGATCCAATGATTAACTCTTCTTGGTTTTTCACTATAGATGTATATTCTCCCATAAGATAACCAATTAAAAAAGAACTGCCAAATAACAATATTGATAAACCACATAACACCTTAAAATTAAAGAGTAACTTCATAATATCCCCCCTGGTTGCATAAAAAACATAGTAAAGGGCTAAGATAATAGTTTACCTCTTAGCCCCAACTAATGTGATTTAGACTAAACGAAGTAAATTAACCTACAATAGCTTTTTTCCCAGATTTACGAAGGGCCATTCTAAGCGCAGCTAGACCAACGCCCATTCCGCTAAGCATAGTCACGATAGATCCAATAGCCATTCCTGCGTCTACCATGTTTGCAGCTACCTTAGCCGCACTTTGTGGGATGCCAAGGGCTACTAGTGCATTTAATGTGTCTATCATTTATTTCACCTCCTTTCAAAGCAGTAATGTTGTCATAATACTTATAGTAAAGTAGAAGGAAAACGCAATAATAAAGCTAGACTTTAAGCTTTTTGTACTTCCAAAAACATATAAACCTCTAGCTATAATAAGTGCAGCCCAGACATCAAATAGTTCAAAAACGTTCATGGTTTGTAGTAATAAATCGTTTTCCGTAAATAGAGAACCTAAATATCCAAGACTAAATACTGACAGAATAGTTCCCTGAGAAGTCATACTTGTGGTAAAAAAAGAGTTAATTAGTAACCCGATAAATATGGGAATTTGAGAAAGAAGTACAAGATACATTAATTTTGCAATATTTATAGACCCAAAAAAAAACTTACTAATAAGTTTAAAAATAAGCGTCATTACCACCACATTAATAAAGGTAACGAACAATTGGAAAACTGTGATAATAGAAACTAGTAATCCTTGGGGAATATTCTCTTCTATATCAACCATTTGAATTAATAAATCTGAATTAATTAGGTTATAGACAACGATCCCCTGAATAATTGCCATAAATAAGATGATAACTGTTGTATTTACACTAGGCTTTCGAATCTTTTCCAAGGTATCTATAGGTTTATATAAAACTTTGAACCATTCAAACAATTTAGATATGTCCTCCTTTCTCAATTTCTACTATATCTTAGTTAATGTAATAATTAAACATTTTTTACAGAAAAATTACAAAACAATCAATAATTGTCAATGTTCGATTTATTAAAATAGAATATTTTCGAATTTCTTAATTAGATGTTAGCGTCACTGCTCCAAGCTTTTGATGGACATGGAAGTTTTAAATCAAGTATTACACATAAATGTAATAAACTAGATAAAAACATACATTTTTTATATTAACTTGATGGGATTTCCAATTTTTTATCATGATAAATGTAATGTTACCTTATGAAATATGATTTTTAATACATATTAATACATAAATGAAGAGGGGAAAACATGACCAAAAAGACCGCATTGTCAATGTACAGCCGTTACGGACAGCAGAAGAAATCTAAGAAATTTTAAACTGTCTATCAAGCGTGGCTATAAACGTACACCAAAATGTCAGAACTGGTACAGTGTGACGTGCTGATTTTCTTGATCGACAGGAATACCGGGTTAGGGCAAATGATTTAGTCTAAAAAGCGAGTTTATGATTTATGGGTAAGACGGAAAAACAGGCGTGAAGTGGATATAGCACGATACGGGACAAAATAGAACGGTATACAGAAGGCTGAACCCTGGACGAGTATTTATTTAAAAGTCAAAAAGGAGACGGCCATATATGATAACGAAAGGTCTACCGCATATTGGAGCTGCAGCGGTCTATATTGACACACATACATACGATGCGGAAAACATCGGTTATCACCATTCTAGTAATTTAAAGACGTAGACATATTGTAGGAATGTCCAGTTAAGTATTACAAAGCGCGTAGGCTAGATGAATAAATACGGCAAACAGGCTAGTATTAGTATGAGTTATATGGCCATTGATTATCAATACATTATAAAGTAACTATGAGACAATGGGTTAGCATTGATGGGCGTAAATCCAAAACAAAGAAAAAAAGACGGTAACTATTAAAAAGAAAACAGGAGTAGAATCCAGAATAATACTCAAATAAATATTGGGGCTGTCACAAAGGTTATTATTTTTGTGATAGCCCCACTTATTTATTTTTTAGCCCATCTAGCAAGCCATATGAAAGGAATAATAATTACAAAAGGTAAGCCAATGATTAAAAATGAAAAAGGTATGTAATATGCACTAATATCAAAAATACCAAAAAAATCATCTATATCGGTTTCATACCCAACAAGACTTGCATCTGATATAATTCTTGCAAAAGATATCATAATAAAACCAGATATAGTTAGAGAAAGACCGAAGTTAAACGCTCTGTACAGCATAATATATTCACCTTTCTATATAAACATCACGGATATTACACTAGGAAGTTAAAAAATTTGCTTATATTATACATCTTTGTACGAAGCAACTCAACCATTTCCTTCTATTTAACCCAAAAAATAACACAAAAATATGTATCAATTTTTCTATTAATGTTTTTTCCTCCTAACCATAATCAAAATGAGTCATGGGGAGGTAGAATTGCTACACAAACGAAGAACGGAAAATCCACGCAGGAGTTAGATATAGGTTGGAGAGAAATTAATCATAGGAAAATGAATATGTAAATTAAAATGTTTAAAACGTAATAAAGGGAGTGGCATGATTGATGATGTAGCTGTGCAAAACTTGCGAGTCTAAAGATAGAAATTCTTAAGTTTAACATTGTATATAAGAAAAGGCTCTGACATATCAATCATGCGTGATTTTTATTAAACGTCATAATTTATAAATAAGTGCATATGTTTAATTTAAAGGGGGAAAAAATAACTTCATAAATATTGGCGGGGATGGAGGCCATAAGAGTGAAAAAATATTATAAGCCGTTTTGGAGTTATGATGCAAAGAAAACAGAAAACTGGTTACAAATAATGGCATTGCAAGGTTGCTTTTTGGAAGATATACGACCATTAAAGCGATTATTTATCTTTCAAGAAGGGAACGATCCTCAGGTAATTCACTATCATATCGCTTATGATAAGACCAAGAAGCATTTGTTTTCTAATATCTTGCAACATAATGGATGGAGGGCGGTTTGCCATAAAGGCAGCTGGTGCATTCTTCAAAATAAAAGACACACGAAAGATTTAAAAGCATTCCCAATTCGGGATGGAATAATTAAGCGAAATCGTAAGTTGCTGTACTTTTATATAGGCTTGTTCATCTATCTATTTCTTACTACGATTCTATTTTTTACTCTGATCAGTATTACGGTGTTTTTTTATAATGATACACTCACCTTTTCTCCAATGTCATTTTGGTTGGCTGTCTCCGTTACTAGTATTATTTTATGGTTACTCACTATGTATTCAGCTGTGCGATTATATCAAACAAATAAGAAATTTTTATGAAAAAGTACCAATTTACAGGTACTTTTTTCTTTTACTTTGTATCTAAGGTGCTCTGTCAAGAGAGAAAGAGAATACGGAGAATCAAAGTGGGGATAGATCTAATCCTAATTTGTTAAACAATTAGTAGCGGTTGAGGAAAACATTGCTGAAATGAAGTTTTACCTGATCCCACATGTAACTGGCAGTAACAGCCTTACTTATGCTACGGGGTGAAACTTAGAGGGGATAAGAGGATCCAACTACAAGTTAAATGCCCAATTCTGTTCATTCTAATAATAAGCGGGAGGTAAAAGAAAGAAAATTCTCACTGATTGAAGATTTACTTTATATTTCTCGAAGGAACGCAAATAGATTTTAATCATAAAATATAAATAATCAATAAAAAAATGATTGACGTAATAACTAAATCAAGGTTAAAATGTGATGGTGGAATGATTTAAAGATAGAAAGGAGCCTGAAAGAGGAGATTTTTAGTTTAAAGCGCCAGGACTATGCATCGTTCGCTAACAAGCATAGTTGACGAGGTTGGAGGTTATCGAGTTTTCGGCGGGTGCCTCCCGATTGTTCATCTCAATCGTTACGCTTTTTCTTAAAACGACGAGGCAACTTGTTGGACAAAGGAAAAAGGCAAGATGATAAACAATCACGAGAAAGGGGCAGAACAACGCCCCCTATTTTCACTATTTGAAAGAGAAGGTTCGTTTGTCCTGCCCCTTTTTTAAGGAGGGCTTAATATGTGTGGAATTGTAGGATATATTGGACAGGATGACACGAAAGAGATTTTATTAAACGGACTGGAGAAGCTGGAATATCGAGGATATGATTCGGCGGGAATTGCAACTTTAAATGATCAAGGAGTTCATCTGTTTAAAGTAAAGGGCCGGATTGCAGCGCTAAGAGAAAGCGTTGATAACTCTATACATGCAACAATGGGAATCGGTCAAACCCGCTGGGCGACACACGGTGTGCCAAGTAAAGAGAATGCACATCCGCATCAAAGCGCGTCTGGCAGATTTACACTTGTTCATAATGGAGTAATTGAAAATTATCAGGACTTAAAAGCAGAATATTTACGGGATATTCATTTTGCAAGTGACACAGATACAGAAGTTATTGTTCAGCTGATCGAAAAGCTATTTACAGAAATAAATGATACAGCAGAAGCATTTCGAAAAGCAATGAGTCAATTAAAAGGTTCCTATGCCATTGCGATGATTGATCGTGAGGATCATGATACCCTTTATGTTGCTAAAAATAAAAGCCCATTATTAGTCGGTTTAGGTGATGGATTTAATGTTGTAGCTAGTGATGCTATGGCAACATTGAACTTAACGAATCAATATATAGAAATCCATGATCAAGAAATAGTACTTGTTCGTCGTAATTATGTGGAAATACAGGATTTAAATGGACAAATTATTCATCGTGAAGCTTTTGTTGCACAAATAGATGCTAGCGATATTGAAAAAGGAACCTATCCTCACTTCATGTTAAAAGAGATTGACGAGCAACCATTTGTTATGCGCAAAATTATAAATGAATATCAAACAAAAGATAACCAGCTAAAGCTGGATAAAAATGTACGAGAAGCAATGAATAATTGTGACCGTATTTATATTATTGCAGCCGGCACCAGCTATCATGCTGGCTTAGTTGGAAAAGAATTTATTGAAAAGCTGGCTAAAATTCCAGTAGAAGTTCATATTGCCAGCGAATTTTCGTATAATATGCCATTGTTATCAGATAAACCGCTATTTATTTTCATCTCACAAAGTGGCGAGACAGCAGATAGTCGTGCCGTTCTCGTGAAGATTAAAGAAATGGGATATCCGGCACTAACGATAACGAATGTACCAGGATCAACCCTTTCTCGTGAAGCGGATTATACGCTAAATTTATATGCAGGACCGGAAATTGCAGTTGCTTCTACGAAAGCATATACAGCACAAATCGCTGTCTTAGCTATTTTGGCTGTAGACACAGCAAAAACAAAGGGATTCTCAATAGATTTTGATCCTATGCAAGAGCTTGCGATCGCTGCTAATGCGATGGAAGTTCTAACTGCTCAAAAAGATACAATTGAAGAATTAACACGTAAATATTTAGATACTACTCGTAATGCTTTCTTTATCGGGCGCAGTACAGATTATCATGTATGTATGGAAGGAGCACTCAAATTAAAAGAGATCTCCTATATTCAGGCAGAAGGCTTTGCTGGTGGTGAGTTAAAGCATGGAACCATTGCTTTAATTGAAGAAGGAACACCAGTTATTGCACTAGCAACTCAAGAAAATGTAAATTATGCGATTCGCGGTAATGTACAGGAAGTAGTTGCTCGTGGAGCAAGTGACATGGTGATCAGTATGAAAGGTTTAGAGCAAGATACTGACGCATTTGTAATTCCGCGCGTCCATGAACTATTAACTCCGCTTGTTAGTGTAGTACCGCTACAATTGTTAGCATATTACGCTGCATTACATCGCGGCTGTGATGTGGATAAACCGCGTAACTTGGCGAAGAGTGTGACAGTGGAGTAAATGATGCTTTATTGATTAAATAATGTTGATTGACAATAAAATTGTTTAAAAAATATTAAAGTTGTTTAAATATGGAAGTTTAACATCCGTTCACTTATAATTAAAATAAGCGAACGGATGTTTTTGTTTTTTAAGGAGTGAGGGCAGCGGAAATCACGGTAAAAAAATATGGATTCTTCTGTTGCGGTAAAATACGGCTTTGTGGGTTTTTTGATTAAATTTTATTTCAAAGCACAGTCATTGTAAGTTTAAAATAAAGTTGCACTGTTTCGCCCCTTTGGATATGATTATCTAAAGGGACGTTTTTTTCGTTTAAAAGAAGATGATTAGCTATTATATGATAACTACTTTATGGAATATCGAAGTGACTTTGCTGTCTAACAATATGAAAGACTAACAGGATTTTTCTAAGAGTAACTTCTTGAGATTATTGGTTTAATGAAGGTGACAGGCTATAACGTAGGTGATAGTTAAGATGTGCTACAGTGAGGAAAGGTGGTCTATTCTATTTTTAGTGAAGTAGATAATTATTTATATAATGATAAGTGAATGGTGGACTGATTATGGGAAATATAAGAACAACAAAAGAACAAATTGCAGATTATTGGTTTAAGATTGTAGATAATGTGGATTGAGTGTAGATGCAAGTGAAGCCACTGAGAGATGTTGGAGATGTGGCTATGAGGCTCGGTTAGAACGTTGTCACATTGTTCCTGAAGCGCTAGGGGGTGGTGACGACTCAGCTGATAACTTAGTTTTTATTCGTAAACGCTTTCATATAGGGAATCCAAATGTAAGCGATCCTGAAATAATGTGGGATTGGATTAGAGCATATAGAACTCCTTTCTATGATACATTTTGGGCAATAGAAGGATTTAAAGAATATGAATTAATAACGGTAAATCTTTTGATGAGGAAGCTAGAGAAAGAAACATTAAGAATGTGGAAGTAATAAATAAATGAGGAATTTGAGAGAGCTTCATTTCATTTTGGTCATCTATACTTTAATAGGGCTACACTGGCTGGGATGATACGCATGGTGTTAAAAAAATATGACAAGGATGCTCTTTAAAAAATAATGAAATCAGTGTTAAGGAAGAAGAATACCGCGCTATCGCGCTCCTGAAGTGTACGAGTACTTCATCACTTGCGTCCGTTATTCCGATGCAACTCTAAATTGCGTCGATAAGCCAAGTTTCATGAAAATAAAAATCTTTACTCGGGAAAGTGGTTGTTTATAATATATAAAATTCTTTACTGATTTCAGCTGGTGTCCTACCCAAACCGGTCAGATTGTGGAGCTCGCTGTTGTGATATTGTCTATTATAACATCGGATTTTTAAATAATCTTATTCACTAGGAGAAGTATTATTTAAGAAAAGGGTGTTACTATGGAGCAATATTGGTATGTCAATTTAAATTAAAGTTGGATAGTTAAAATAAAGTTTGTTTAAAGATAACCTCTTCAGTAGTATATTCGTAAAAGCTTTTCTTTAAGATGAACTTATATAAATTTTGGCTTTATATATGAGGTAAATTTGTTACAAAAATGAGAGGTCAAGGGGGGTTGAATCGGATGATAGTTTCTTAAAGGATAAAATTGAATTTTTAGTAAAATTATAAAAATGATGATCTTCATAGAAAGGAAAAGTTGACTATGATGCAGATTGAGCCGTTACGACCGGAAAGTCATTACTTGTCTGAGGTTGTTTCACTATGGAATGAAAATTGTGTAGAGACAGCGGATTGTAAGTTAACGAACGAAGAAATGAAAGCTATTCAACAGCAGCTTGCTTTATGTTGTCGGTCCGACTATGGAACCGTTCATATAGCACTTGATGGTGGACAATTAGTTGGTTATGGAGTTGCATCAATTAAAAAAGATATGGTAACTCAAGGGTATATGGGGTTAATAGACGAACTGTATGTAGTACAAGAATATCGTAAACGGCAAGTAGGACAAACAATTGTCAACAGCTTAAAAAAATGGCTGCTTGCAAAGGATGTTTCTAATATTCAAGTGTTTGTGGATGTAGAGAATATATCGGCACAAACATTTTGGAATAACATTGGATTTAATAAAGAATTTTATGTAGTGTCTGAAGATGAATAGCAATTTATTATAATGTAACTATCAATATGACTAACCCATCAAAAGTTTGAAATGGAATGGGAACAGATATCTACTAAATAAGAAGTTTTAAGGATATGGACAAATAAGGAAGTGCGCAGTGTTGATGAAGCCTACTATGATGACTATATAATTGATACAGCCAAAAAGTTGCATAACAAGAGAAAAAGCAATGAATTTATAAAATCAGCTCGACTTATTGGTGAAGTCATTGGACATTTGAATCAATATATCGGTGATGCTTTTTTTGAGTACAGAGTAAGATATTTGATCATGAATGGTATTTTTGAAATAGAAGGCGTTCCAAGAGCAATGAGGTTTTACAGCGTGAAACTCCGACAATCTTAAATCATTAGATTGAAAAGATGTATTTGGTGGTTAAAATAGAAATGCAACGGATAAATAAAAGAATGACTTTAAAATAAACGGGCACATATAGATAAAAAACTTGAAAAAGAGCGATTTTATCTATATGTGCTTTGTACTGCTTGGGAAATTATAAAATTTGTTTAATGTGGAGAATTTTTGTATTAAATTTTATATTTAGTAGCGCCTAGTAAACTTTGCTCTTCTTTAGACGAAAAGTCAATATCGGCATGCCACAGTTACCGGACATGTTTTCTTTATCTCACCAGTTCTCCAGTTTATACTGCTACTCTTTCTAGCTTCTGCCCTATAGCCCAAGTTACTTATACAACCCTTACATTTTTATAGTTAGATAGATTGTAGTTCTAATACATCTATTATAATGGTTTCCTTCTAATAGATAAGGCGGTAACTTCCTCATTTGTTTTCTCCTTTTTCCAACCATAAAAGTTGCTTTTTCATATCGAGTCCGCCTTGAAAGCCTGTCAGTGTTCCGTTTTTTCCAATAACGCGGTGACAAGGGACAATGATGAATATTGGATTGGCTCCAATAGCTGCTCCGACAGCACGTACAGCACGTGGCTTTCCAATGAACTTTGCAATATCTGAATAAGTAACTGTTTTTCCAAAGGGTATATGTTGCAAAGCTTTCCAGACTTGTTGCTGAAAGGGTGTACCATACAGATCGACTTTTGATCCAAACTCTTGCCGATTTCCTTCCAAATATTCCTTCAGTTCAGTTATGTATGGGGTCAGTATATTTTCATTTTCTTCCACTTTTTCATTTGG
This sequence comes from Cerasibacillus sp. JNUCC 74, assembly GCF_053667775.1. The sequence goes on from NZ_CM132207.1 coordinate 349,817, forward strand.
CAAATATTTTTGAAAAAATGGTTTCATTTCATTTGCTGCTAAATGGTGTGGGCCTAAATAACACAATCCATTCCCCGTTGCGGCTGCATCAAAACTCCATCCATTATGATGAAACGTTGTGGAATAAACGGTCATTTTCAATCGCCTCCTGAATTTAGTATATTGGGTCATTTTACTATAATCTAAGCCTATTATTCCAGCTGCTCCTTTCCAAAAGTTATTCGGTATTGTTTAGGGGTTTTCCCTGTTTGTTGTTTGAATAAGGTAATGAAATAGGAAGTATTCGGTAATCCAACTTTTACACCAATTTCTGCAATAGAGCGGTTGGTTTGGATCAATTCCCGTTTTGCATGCTTTATCCGTACACGCTGGATATAATCGGCTGGTGACATCTCTGTGATTTTTTTAAACGTTCTTTGTAAATGGTAAGGGCTGCCATGACAATGGTCCGCTAACAGAGCTAATGTTAATGGTTCGTGGTAATGCTTGTTAATATACGTTTTAATTTGCAGAACCCATTCCTCATCTGGCATTCGTAATTGGCATGGTTTACACCGTTTGCAAGGACGAAATCCTTTTGCCAATGCATGCTGGGCATCTTTGAAGATACGAACATATTCCTTCTTGGGATTTCGCGATTTACAGGAGGGACGACAGAAGATGCCCGTTGAGCAAACACCGTATAGAAAGACATGATCATAAGAAGTGTCATTTGTTATAATGGCTTGCCATTGCTCTTCTGTTATGGAGCTTCTCATCTTTTCACCTCTTTTATTCATTTTTATTATAACGGCTTTACTTGTCTAAATGAATGGTTTTAAAACATCGTCGCAAGATAATGAAACTTTTAGAAAAATGATTGATGTAACTATAGAAACGTAATGGGGGAATTTGACTAACAGATTTATGGGAAAAATAAGTAGGTGGAGAGGCGCACGAAGAAAAGCATTCTTCTAATCAAGGACAAGAAGGTCTATTGCATTTTAAATGTATTATATCACCTGCGTTACTCATAGCCAAAACGAGGTTAAAGAACTATGATAGTTTAATAAGCAGAAAGTCAATCAAAAAATGTTATTTGCTGAGGGGAAAATTATTATGGATGAACGCTATGTAATTACGGAAGAAGAAAAGAAAAAGATATTAGAGGTATATTTTAAACAGGGAATTGATGAGAGACTGGATGTTTTTCCAAGTAAGGAAAAAAGAAAGTTAATTGTAATGAAAATATTTCAAGGCATTTTGAACCAAGTATTATTTACTCAGAAATGGAAGTGAATGAGATATTAAAAGCTATATACAGTGATTTTGCTATTCTTAGAAGGTATTTAATTGACTATGAATTTATGGAGCGTAGCAGAGATTGTACCAAATACTGGGTGAAAGATTAGTTAGCATATCTATTAAATTAAAGGGGGTGTATTTAAAGTAAACTAAAATAGCTGAGTATAGGTGAGACAAGTAGGAGGATGTATGTATAGGCATTATATTTAAATAAATGCTAAATCAAATGAGTAATTTATATTGGTACTATATTTACTGTTGATAAGACTTTTTATAGTAGCCACGTATTAGTGTTAATTATAATTAGATTAAGGATGCAGAAATGGAATATTGGAATTTAGTTGGAAATCCTACTGGAGAAATATATCAACAATTAATAAGATTGCTCTGTGACAATTCAGATAAGTTCTATTTTGTAACGAGAAAAGAATTGAAGTACAGTCAAAAGGTATTGGATAAATTTGCGCTTTACCTAATTGAAACTTATAAGGCAAAGGAATGGGCTCATACGATAACGAAAGGCCCAGCTGCAACGATCTATGTGATAGAAGCCAATCAAGATACAGCAATCAGCAAATGCGCTTTATGATTGGGTAGCACCAAATTTGCCAGAAGACTTAACCTTTACTAAGAATAATTTTGCATGGTTTTCATGTACCACTCATGAAGAATGTGGGGGATTTTCTATCCGCTCTGAGTACTATCGGAATTTACTTCATCAAATACCGGGTTTAAACATTGAGAGAGAAGAAGATTAGCTGTATATATTTTTGACCAGGAATTATAAGCTTTTAATCGGGTAGCTGTAGATGAAAAGGAAAAAAGTTTATGAGAGGGGAAAAATAAAACAAATTCGTTTAAGGAGTTGGTTACTGGAAGTTGATATGAAAAAGAAAGGGATTTTTATAGCAAGGATATAGAGCTCTGTTATTACTTATCTTGTCAAATTATATGGAAACTTGCAGGTATTTAGCTTCGCCTGCTTTAGAGATATTTCAAATATTTGGAATCAATCCACTTAAACCAATTCGCCTATCGGAGGTTGGTGAAACGCAAAGAGAGGATTACGTTTATACATTAGTCTTGGTAAAATAATCGAGGGAGATTATGGTATGGATTCAGATTGGGATAATCCAAACACAATAGAAGTTGAAAATGTTACTTTTGATTTGATAAAGATTTAATATTTGTGCTGAGGATATGCCACTCCCTGTTTTGCAACTGAGCTTTAAAACAGAATGGACTTGGTTATTAAATGAAGACCCGATAGCTAATATTTCTTGACTTATTTCATGAAGGTTTTTTTCTTTATATCTTGACCTGCCCCTTAGGAAGTGCATTAGAGTAAAAGCAGGAGGTGGGAAGATGAAAATAAAAGACGTTTGTGCACAAACAGGTTTAACTAGAAAGGCAATTGAATACTATGAATTGAAAGGATTAATCGACCCGATAAAAGAAGAGAACGGTTATCGTTTTTTCTCAAATAATGATGTAAAAACTTTAAAGGAAATTTCCTTATTAAGAAAACTGGAATTATCTACAAGTGAAATTAGTGAAATTTTAAATTCTAAAGAACCTAATCAAGTGCTATTACAAGTGCAAGAAACAAAACAGTTGCAGCAGTCAATGTTACAAAGGAAAGTAGTTTTGTTGAGGAAATTAGTTGAAGGCCATCATCCGAGCGAGATTAACAAGGAATTAGAGGCAATGGAAAAAAGTTTATCCATAAAAGAGCGATTGTTACATAAATTTCCTGGATACGTTGGCAAATTATTTATCCTTCATTTCGGTACATATTTGGAAGTTCCCATAGAGACTACTGAACAAGAAGAAGCGTATAATGAAGTGATTAGATTCTTAGATAATCTGGAGGAAATGGAACTATCAGTGGAAATACAAAAACTATTGAATGAAGTAACTTTATTGATGACTGATTTATCCATGAACGATGAAGAGATTTCGAACTGGAATAAAGAAAAGATAGAGTTTGTTAATAACCCGAAAACTTGGATAAGAGAAAATAAATCTATCATCCAACAATATAATCGTATAAAAAACACGGATGAATTTTTGAAATTCAAACCACTTTCTAATCGTTTAAAACAGTTTATGCAATCAAGTGGATATTATAATATTTTTATTCCTGCAATGTGCAAGTTAAGTCCTGACTATGCTAAATATCAAGAACAGCTTTTAAGTGTAAATAACAAATATAAAAGTGAGATTTCAGAAATGTGAAAAGAAACGGGTTATCAAAACACAAAGATTTTATTTTAAGACTTTATGATCAATCAAGCGGTGCTCTTGGAACATTTGATAGAGGGAGAATTCATTTCTATATTGCAAAGCTGACCATTAGGTTATACGTTTGTTATCAATGATTATCAGTACAATAGGAAAAACTGGTCATGAATATCCTAAAAAAAACGGTGTAAAAGGAATTCTCCTGCATAGGAGAACAAAGTTTACAGTATACATCCGTCACAAAAAGACCTATTACATAATCTTATAAATTAATGTAATAGGTCCGTTCCAAAACTACTGTTCTTTTAATTTATATCTTCTATATATGAAGATAGCTGCACCAATGATAACTAGTAAGCTGCCAATTAATAATGTCGTATAGATTGGTGTTGCGGTATTCGGCAACTGTTTTCCTCCTATACCTTTATTAATCGTATTGTCAACCATCATGCTACCACCTTTTTTATTATCATCCTTTACTCCCGGCTTGTCATCACTCGCTTTATCGGGAGTTTCGTCTTTGTTATCAGGTTTTACTGGTTGTTTAGCGTCCTTTGGATTTTCAGATGTTGTCGGTGTTTCATTAGGATTTTCAGGATTTTTAAGTTCTTCCGGGCTTTCAGGTACTTCATTACGAGTGATATCGATAATTCGTCCTTCACGAATCGGATCCACTTTTCTATTTAAATACTTTTCATTAACCATATAATCACGAAGCTGCTGCCAATCGATTTCACCGATATTTTTAACTCGTCCGGCGGCATAAATTTTGGCAAATGTATCAAACCCGTCTCCACCTTGAGCAGTAAATTGGTTTGTTGTTATTATATATTTTACTTCCATGTTAATTGGAACGTATGTATCATCTTTTTTTACTTCCATGTTTAGCACTCTATTTCCAGCTTTTTTGCTGCTGTCATACATAAACTTCATACCAGATACGTGTAAAAACCCCCCGTTTTCAGCTGGTGCCAGACGTACACTATGTTCGAGAATTTCTTTCAGTTCACTACCAGTAACACTTGCTACAACGGGATCGTTTCCGAATGGGAGTATTTCAATGATTTCACCAACTGTAATTTCACCTTTATCGATTGGGGCACGGATACCACCGCCATTTTGCAGGGCGATAACGGTTTCGGGAAATTTTTCTTTTGCTTTAGCTAACATCGCGTCTGTAACTAAGTTTCCAAGTTCTGTTTCATTTGCGCGAACACTGTCATCCCCTGGTTTTTCTTGCCGTGGGTTAGAGATGTCTTTTAGAGCAATAGCTCCACTTGGTTCATTTCGAATGGATTCGATTTTATCGCTATATGGCTTTAGTGCCTCACTTATTTTACGATCTGCTTGTTTTTCTTTTACAGGGATCAATTTACCATGATGTTTTTGAAGGACTCCTTCCTCATCGAAAACGACATCTAATCGTCCTAAATTCTCAGCGTATTGACCTGCTTGTACAATTACTGTAGGGTCTTTGTCATTGCCATTATTATCTTTTGTAACGGTAACAGGCTGTTGTAATGCAGTATGAGAGTGACCGCCGACAATAACATCAATTCCGTTAACTTCTGCTAGGTTTAAGTCATTTCCTACTGCTGGATTACTATCATAGCCTAAATGAGTTACTGCAATGATTTTATTAATACCTGCATCCTTCAATTGTTTCACTGCTTCTTTTGCTGACTGTAGATAATTTTTAAATTGTACATTCATTGGGCTGGAAATGGCTGCTGTATCTTCTGTAGTTAATCCAAAAATACCTACCTTTTCACCATCGATATTTTTCACTATACTATGATACGTTTTTCCACCGGTTGCATTTTCAACAGCAGGTGTTGCATGTACAAAATTTTTCATATGAGTGTCTTTTGAAAAGTCAACATTTGTTCCTAATAAAGGGAAGTTCGCACCTTTAACGAATGCTGCTAATGACTGATGATTTCCTTCTTGTGAACCTAAGTCAAATTCATGGTTACCATAAACCATTGCATCGAATCCCATTAAATTCATTAATGCTAGATCTGCTTGACCTTTATATTCATTAAAATATAATGTACCAGAAAAAACATCGCCACCATGTAAAAGCAGAGAGCTGCCTTCTTCACGGATTTCTTTGATAGCAGTGTACATGTTTGGCATATTATCTAAATGGGCATGCGTATCATTCATATGCATAACGGTTAACTCGAAGTTTTCTTCAGAGGAAGATGAAATAGATTCAACATTAGCTTGGGATTTGTTGTCGTTTGGACGTGTTACACTTGTTGGTTGTTCATTCTCTAATTCTTGCAGTTCGGTTTCTTTGGACGCTTTTTCCTTTGTTGGCTCTGCTGTTTTTTCTGTATATGTAGTTTCGTGATTCGTTGGTTGTTCATCAGCTTGTGCCTCTTCATTAGGATCGGTTTTATTTTCTGTTTCCGTTACATCTTGCTGTGGTATGCTAGCTTCAGCTTGAGTGTACTCTTCTGGATTATTTTCCTTAATGGGTACTTTCGATTCAGCAAATAATTGCACTGGCAACATCAAAAAGAATAGTATTAAAGTTAGCATAAACTTTACGATTAAACTACGAAACAACTTATTTTTCACTGCTAGATTCCCTCCTTTTAATTTCTATCATAAGCTCAAATGTATTAGGTTGATGTAATTATTGAGTTAAAATTTTGTAAATTTGTAGTAAAACCTCCTCCTATTTGAATTAAACTCTCGTACTCTATTATTAATTTCAATTTTTGCTTGTAAAGTCCTGCCAAAATGTGCAATATTTATCTAAAGTTCTTCATATTCCCTTAAATTGTGAGTTTAAAAAGAGTTTAAAAAGATCGTGTTCATCTCAGGTCTTAGAAATCCTTTTTGCAACTCTGATGCTAGCACGTCTTAACTGGTTGAAATTTGATCTGAAGAAGTTTCAAGTTGTCAGATTGTATGCAGATAGATACATGAGTGCGGGTATAGATTCCTTGCAGGAACAGTGTTTTTCTTTTCCAAGGAGAGAGCAACAGCTAATAAAGAAAACTTGGCTAGCGGCAAGTATAGCTTATAAGATAGCCTAGTTACACTTATATTTAGAACGTAAAAATTTTTGACTATCTTGAATTGACTTCAACGCAAAAATTTCAACCGTTCTAATGTACGAAGAGATTCAACCTCTTCGTATGATATCAATTTAAGTGATAGAAAGTGATATAGAAACTATTTGCTGTTAATGATGAAACTTATTCTTATCTTATTCGTAAGTTATAGAAAAGGTGGTGGTTGAAAATTATAGATCAAATTCTTTTAACTAAAGGAGCAAGAAGATTTGGCGTTAATCTATCTGACTTAAAACAAATTGGCGGGTTTACAAACAATGTTTTTGAAGTTAACAGCGACAGAGGAACATTTATGATAAAGTATTATCCGAGTTCCATGTATGAAAAACATTCTATTGAATCGGAGTTAGACTGGATTATATATTTATTTGAATCTGGAGTGAATGTAACAGCCCCTCTCGTTTCTATTAATGGAAAGCTCTTGGAAGTAGTAGTATTAAATAATGAAGAAGTTTGTTGGGTAGTAGCATTTGAAAAAGCTAAAAGTAAATTTGTTGACGTTTCCAACGATGAAGAATGGAACTCCAACCTTTTCTATAGCTGGGGTAAGACGTTAGGAAAAGATAAAAAGGAAAGATTGGAATAACGGATTACTTTTTACAGATACAATTAGTGTTAGTAGGGCGATAATGCGGAAGTAGGAGACATTTATTCATGAACTGAATAAGCTGCCTAAAGATAAAAACTGTTATGGAATGAACCATCATGACTTACATCATAAAAATTTTTATCCCGCATGTAACTGGCAGTAAGACTTACTTGAACATATAGAGGAGGAGTCTTTTTGTTTGTTTCTAAAAGAATTAAATTAAGAAAAATGACAATGGAGGATGTAGAACGATATCATTCTTGGAGAAATGATGTTGATGTAATGATTTCAACCAACCCCTTATTGGATTTGTACACATTACCAGAAACAAAAGCTTTTGTTGAAGGAGTTATCCTAAATTCAAGCTCTTCAAAAAGTTATATCATTCAGGATAAAGCTAATGAAAAAGCAATTGGTATCACATCATTAATTAACATGGATCAAAAAAACAGAAACGCAGAATGTATTATCGATATTGGCGAAAAAGATTATTGGGGAAAGGGAATTGGTAAAGAGGCATTAAAATTACTGCTTGATTATGCCTTTCTAGAAATGAATTTACATCGTGTATCATTACGCGTATTTTCATTTAACGAAAGGGCGCTTCATTTATATAATAAAATGGGCTTTAAACAGGAAGGTGTGAGTAGACAAGCATTGTTTCGCAATGGCAAGTGGCATGATATCATCCATATGGGAATACTTGAACGTGAATATTTGGCGATGCAAGATTAGCAGTTCAGGCTACACATTCCGTAGTTGAACAAACGATATGGCTGTTTATCCCACATCTAAGGTGTCGTAACACTCTCCTTACAAGAGTTATAGAGAATGCGAAGAAGTTTAAGGGGAGATTAGTGGTACCTAAATGCCCAGTTTGTTTATGTCAACAGGACAAGGAAAACCCACGACAGCGATACTTCGCACGTAGAAAAAGCGGTTTTCTTTTTCAAGGATAGAGAAGCTTTGAAGGAGTACACCGCAAAAACTTCGACAACGATACATCGTATGCAGAAAAACTTTTTCTCATCCCCAACCGATGAATTAAATTAGTTTTTTGCAAATAATACTCTATCTTGATCTTGCCCATCATAATTAGCCGTTACTTCGATTCCATCGATTTTTTTATTTCCTGTTTGAATGACAAACCCCATCTTCATATGATAGGCAATGGAAGTTTTGTTAACAGGAGATGTTACACAACGTATAATATGACGGTCATTTTGTTGGGCCACTTTAAAAAAATGGTAATATAATTCCTTCCCAATCTTCTGTTTTCTAAATTTAGGATGAACCCCGACAAAATGGATATATGCTTCATTATGTTTAGACTGTGAGAGAAATCCAATGAGGAAACCTACAATTTCTCCACTTATTTCAGCAATAAAGCTTGTATTTGTAAAATGATCAAAAAACAACTTTGGCAGCATATCTGACATATTTCTTCCGCCCCACCATTTATTAATTAACGGTGATAAGATGTAATAGTCGGAACTTTTGACAAAACGAATTTTCATTTTATTCTCCTATGAATTATTTTATTTGTAACATATGATGTTGTTCATGTAGTGCGATGATTTTTGCCACCAGTTTCATTGTCACGGTACCTTCTTCAGAATGTATGGTTTCTTCATCCCTAACTCTATCGTACTAAAATATCACTAGCGTTACATATAAAAATTTAGATCAAGTCAACAATATTTTTTAAGTCTAAGGTTTTACAATTAGGTGAACTAACCTACGACCTTTCTGCTATACCGCTTTCATTTAAGTATTCATCTACTACTCTGTTTAGATAGTAATCTGGTTTTACTTCTTGGGAGATGACATTATCAATACCGGATGGCTTGATTATGTGGTTCATTGTTTTAGCTGTCTTTGGAGTTATGATAGATAATGTTAATTATAATGAAATAATTGCACTACATAAATATTTAGTAGACAATCTACTATCCCTTTTTATTATAAATTTTAGATATAAAATACACTATTGTTTGAGTTTTTTGGTACTTAATTTTCGCTTTAATCCTTTTATTTCAAAAGACAGATTTATCAGTAATTGTTTCTCTACACAAGATTGTAGCTGCTTTAAGGACTTAACGAAAATTCGCCTTGATTAAGTTCTTATACATACCTCTTATATAAAACAAGTTCTCCCTGTTCGTCCTTAAAGAAGAAAGGGAGAACTTTTTAGTACGGTATTAAAATTACTCTCTTTCTATACTTCTCCATAAACTCTTATAAGAACTATTTACAAATTTAACAAATTGATGCATGATTTATGAGCGTTTACTTTTGAACTGACTATCTAATTATTTTATATAGAGATAACTGGATGTTAAATTGAAAATCTATTGAAACATTATTAACTTTAGTGTAAAATAAGTAATAATTTTGTAATAGTTTATATAATATTTTCCAAATTTGTTTGGGTATCCCTGTGAAAACTGTTTAAGAATCTGACATTATTGAAGATTAGGACATTGTTTTAAAGGTTAAGGAGGAGAAAGAATGAGCAAGAAGAAAAAGATTATTCTGACGACTATAATTACCCTAGTTGTTTTAGTGGGCGTTGGAGGTTATTTTTTCTTTACTAGAGGAACAAGTACCGCAGTAGAAGAAGGAGAACTCATGCCGTTGATGGTAAGTGATTTAAGTGGTGAGATGAGTTCAGGAAGTGAATTATTTGCTGGTGTGGTAGAACCAAAGGAAACGCAGAAAATTATGCTGGAGCCGGAACGTGGCAGAGTGAAAGAGATTTTTGTTAAAGAGGGAGACGAAGTCAAAAAAGGGGATAAGCTCTTTTCTTATCATAATCCTGAAGGACAAATGCTATTAAAAGAAAAAGCAATTGATTTAGAAATGGCGAATATAACAATTAATCAGAAAAGTAAAGAAGTAGATTCCCTGCGTAAGCAATTATCAAAAGCAGAAGATGAGGAAAAAGGGGAAATTCGCGAGCAGTTAAATCAGGCAGAAATAGATTTGATAGTGGCGAATTTGGATGCACAAAAAGCTAGAATGATGCATGAAGAGGAACAGAAAAAAGTAAATAATAATATAGTGACAGCCAAGGTAAACGGTATTGTTCAAAAAATCGATGAAGAACAGCAGCAAAAACAGCAAACTGATGAGGAAACTGGTTCAGAACCTTCAGGAGGCACATTTATGCAAATTGTGAATACAGAAGCTGCTTATGTAGAGGGAACCGTCAATGAGCTTGTGAAAGATGGTTTAAAAGTTGGTCTTGAAGTTAATGTTGCCAGTAGAAAGGATCCAGAACAGACATGGCCTGGGAAGATTGCAGAGATCGGTAAGCTGCCAGTAGAACAGTCCGAAGAGGGTGCTGAAATGGACATGTATTCAGAAGATCCTAGCAATCCAAACGCTTCTAAATACCCGTTCAAGGTGGAGCTGAAGAGTCATGAAGGGTTGGAATTTGGATATCATGTATTTATTGAATTAGCTGAAGAAGGCGCTAAAGGGGAAGAAGTAGTGCTGCCAACAGAATATATCGTGCAGGAAGAAGAGAAGCCGTATGTTTGGAAAGTCAAAGATGAAGCGCTTGTTAAACAAGAGGTTGAATTGGGAGCAGAAAAAGAAGATGGCATGATGATAGTAGTGAAAAAGGGATTGAAGGCCGATGATTACATTCTATTCCCGGAAGATTCATTAAAAGAGGGAAAGAAGGTTACAATTGATGATTCAATTGAAGAAGATTTCTAAATCCTATAAACAAGGAAAAGAACAAGTCCCGGTTCTACATAACATTGATCTAACCATTGAGCAAGGGGAATATGTGTCAATTATGGGGCCTTCTGGATCGGGAAAATCTACTATCATGAACATTATTGGTTGTTTGGATACACCTACTTCAGGAGAATATACACTGGAAGGGATGGATATGCTCGCCGGCAAGAATAATGGGCTGGCGACAATCCGCAATCGTTTTATAGGTTTTGTCTTTCAAAGCTTTAATTTACTGCCTCGTTCAACAGCACTTGAAAATGTGGAATTGCCATTGATATATGCAAAAGTAGATAAAAAAGAGCGGAAAGAACGGGCAATTGAAGCACTTGAAAAAGTAGGTTTAGGGGATCGGCTGCATTTTAGACCAACTCAGCTTTCAGGTGGGCAAAAGCAGCGGGTGGCAATTGCAAGAGCTGTTGTCAATAACCCAAAATTTGTGCTCGCGGATGAACCGACTGGAGCGCTTGATTCTAAATCAAGCGAGCAAGTGATGGAGATCTTTACGAAACTCAATCAAGAAGGAGTGACGGTTGTTTTAGTGACACATGAGCAGGAAATAGCTGTGTATACAAATCGAACCATTTTCCTTCGTGACGGCCGGATTCTTAAGGATGAAAGGAGAGCAGTCAATGCTTGATAATATTAAACTTTCTTTCCAGTCCATCTTTGCCCATAAAATGCGGTCCATTTTAACAATGCTCGGAGTGATAATTGGTATTGCAGCCATCATTACGATTGTATCCATGATAGAGGGGCAGAAAGAAAGCTTAAAGTCTGAAATGATTGGCACGGGCAATAACTCGGTTACAGTCATGTTTCAATCGGACAGTGCTGTTGACATGATGTCGGGAGAATATATTGGCGATGTGCAGGAAGATCCGCCACCGGATGTACTGTTACCTGTATCGCAAGAGCGTTTGCAAGAAGCAGCTGATATAGATGCCGTAAAAAATGTTGCACTTTTTTATCAAAATTATGCAGAAGTGTTTCATTTAAACAACTACTTGGATGCAGAAATTTATGCAACAGATGAACGTTATTTGACATCTTTTCCAATAAATATTTTAGAAGGTAGAAAAATAACCGCTTTAGAATATAATAAAGGTCGTCAGGTAGCAATAATTAATGAAGCGATGAGAGATAGCCTATTTCCAGAAGATGGCGTGGCGCTCAATAAAGTCATTGAGGTGAATGCAGTTCCATTTCGAGTAGTAGGAGTCTATGTAGATCAGAAAGTTAATGAAGATAGTATGTGGATGATGGATGACAGTGAAGGCAAAATGCTGATTCCCAAAGCTGCCTGGTCTCATTTAGGTAGCTTTAACGACTTGCCGCAAGCTCTTGTACAGGCTAAACGTTCGGATGATTTAGAGACAGCAGGGCAAGCAGTTGCTGACGTATTGAACCAAGATATCCCAACTGAATCTACCTGGCACTACAGTATTCCAAATGTAGATGAAATTATCGCCGATATTGAAGAAGTCAACCGTGCTTTCACATTGCTTCTAGGCGGAATTGCCAGTATCTCTCTGCTAGTGGGGGGAATTGGCGTGATGAATATTATGCTTGTATCAGTAACAGAAAGAACCCGTGAAATTGGTATTAAAAAGGCTTTAGGAGCGAAGCAGGGAGTGATATTAGCTCAGTTTCTTACAGAAGCAGCTGTGCTGACAAGCATTGGAGGAATTGTCGGCATACTAATAGGAATCGGTGGAGCGAAAGCCATATCTCATTTTGCTAAACTTCCATTTGCTATTCCAGTTCCAGCGATCATTGGTTCTGTGTTGTTTTCCATGATTATTGGGATTGTATTTGGATTGCTTCCATCTATGAAGGCAGCGAAAATGAAGCCTATTGATGCACTGCGTTATGAATAAATAAACACTTTGATGAAGCCGGCAGCACTGACAAACAAAAATGTTAGTGCTGCTTATGTTTCTTTGCTAAAACGTCGGAAATGCCTCCTAATAAGAAACAGACAGCAAGTCATCAAATAACGAGGAAAGTCTGATGGAGAATATTTAACGTTAGGCTTATTATCAGGGGGACCCGTTAATTGGAGTACGATTTCATTGAATGCGAAGATAAATTCGTTTAGTTCATTTAAGACATGGCAACAAGCAGATTTCTATACATACATGTTAAAAAAACTTCGAGAATTTGATTACATTAATTGCCGAAGAAAAAGTAATTTTAATGAAGCAAGGATATAGTTTATTAGATGGAAGGAAGTAGTCCGCTTTATATGGAAGCAGCTAAAATCAATTTGGGAGAGGTTATTTTGACAAGTTAAATAAGGGGTACTACCAACAAAAAGCGGAAAATGTACGCTAAGCAAAATTCGACATAAAAAAAGCCGATTTTCCTACGCTAAGGAATTTTTCGGCTTTCATTTTATTGATTGAGAGGGCGCAGGGAATTTAAGTTTTTTATTTTTGCCATATCAAAGGTGTATTCCCCAAGAAAATTGATATGTTCCCAACCTAGTGGTGAAATATGTTTTCATAAGTCCTCTCGAAAATTTCCTTTTTCCTTTAACACTTTAGTTGCTTCGGTAAGGTATACGGTATTCCATACGCTAATTGCGTTAATTATAATATTTAAAGCACTTGCGCGTTGCAACTGATCTTGTAAGCCCCTTTCCCGTAACTCGCCTCTTTTCCCAAAAAATAATGCTCTTGCCAAACCATTTTCTCGTAAAGCAGTGGCTAATTTGTTTTGCCTTGCATATGAACCTAACTTTCCCATAATAAGTGAACCAGATGCTTTTCCTTCTCTAATAGAATAGGCTAATCGAAGTACATCATCAAAGTTTTCCTGAATAACCTTTGTATTAATCCGTCCACGAAGTAAGTTTTCCAATTTAGGAAAATCACTTGGCTTTTGAATTGTGTATAGTTTAGCGTCAGTTAAATCACGAATTCTTGGTGCAAATCGAAAACCCAGCAAATGGCTCAAACCGAAAACCTGATTGGTATAACCAGCTGTATCAGTTAATGCTCCTCAATATTTAACTCTGTCTCATGATGAAGTAACCCATCGATTACATGTACAGCATCTCTCGCATTCGTATTAATGACCTTCGTATAAAAAGAAGAGAATTGATCACTTGTAAACCATAAATGGTTGCACCTTTGCCTGTACCATAATGAGGATTTGATTCGGCGTGCAAAGATGATACACCAACCTGTACTCGCATTCCATCAGATGAAGATGTGGTGCCATCACCCCAATATGAAGCAAGAGTTAATTTTTTCTGGAAATTCACCAATGTAGCTTGTGCCCGACTGATAGCGTCATCATACAAGCGCCATTGAGCAGCATTAGCCATTTGGTGATAAGTAATTCCAGGTGTAGCATCTGCCATTTTAGTCAGACCAATATTTGTTCCCATTGCCATAAGTGCCGCCATCAGAATAGGGTTTTCCTCTTCCCTTGGTGGTCGATTGGTGGAAGCATGTACCAACATTTTATCAAATCCTGTCCAATGGGCTACCTCCATTAAAAGATCAGTGAGCTTTACCTTCGGCAACATATTGTACAAGGATAAACTAAAGTTTCGTGCTTCTTCGGGAGTTCCCATTTTGCAAGGCGTGTTGCAATAAAAAGTGAGCAGCTTTACGATACTTACTTGTTGAGAAATTCTGATAACCATACACTTGTCGAATTTCTTCCAAATGTTCACGCTTGGTTGGATCACGTTTTGCATATAAAGAAAAAGAGTCAGGGTCAGTGTCTATTTGTTTTGCTATATATTGAATCACATAAACCGGTATAGGTTCAACATATGAGAGAGACCATCCTGGATATCGTAAAACGCATAATTGGACAGCAAACCCTAAACGGTTATGGTCTCTTCTGTGTCGATTAATTATTTCAAGATCATATTGCGAAAAGGTATAATAGATTTCTAATTCACGTTCAGTCATATTCATTGGTATTTGCACAAATTCTGCTCTTTGATCTACTCATTAACAAAGGGGTTATTGTTATTGCTTGCAAAATAAAAGAGAGATTAAACTTCCGCAGCATCCTTTTCCACCTGTTTAACAAGCTTGTAGAACGTCGTTTTTTTAACATCTGCTTGTCGCATTGCACTTGTTGCCGAAATATTACCTTTTTTCCATTCGTGATAAGCATCCATGAACGCATCTGTAATCCGTGCTTTGGGACGACCAAAGGTTTTGCCTTGCTTCTTTGCTACATCAATTCCCTCACGCTGGCGTTTTCGTATTCGCTCCCGTTCCTCTTGTGCCATCCAGGAGAGAATTTGCAAAACAAGGTCGGCTATGAAGGTTCCCATACTGTCTTTATATTGCGTGGTATCAAGCAGTGGCATGTCCAAAACAACTATGTCAGCCTGAAGTTCCTTAGTAATGGCATTCCATTCCTGCACGATTTCCTCTTTATTCCGGCCAAATCGATCAAGAGAGTGAATATACAGCACATCCCCCGGACGAAGAATTCGTTTTAAAAGTTGATATTGTTCCCTTTGAAAATCCTTCCCACTCATCTTATCCATAAAAATGTCACGATCATTAATACCTTTTTCTCTCATTGCAATAATTTGGCGAGCTTCATTCTGGTCTTTGCTGCTTACCCGAATGTAACCATACTTCCGTTTTTCCATATTATACTATATTTTGTTCGTAAAAGTATATGTAAATCAACGAATGTCCGTAAATGATTTTACGATGTTTATGAATTGGTAATTTTAATATTTATTGAAGGTTATAAGCTGTTCGTAAATGTGTACTTTTATAAACGATAGCAAACTCTTATTCCTAAACCTAATTGGGGTACAGACAGCAAAACGAAAATGAATGTTGGCGGTACCTCTTAATAATGCTTTATAATTTTTAAAAAATATTAATTATTTTCAATAAAATGTTATTTAATAAAAAAGTTTGTTAAGATGTTATTAATACACAGGATTGTAAAGTACTGTACTTCAAATGTCGTTTAGTGAAAAAATTGGGAGGGAATTTTGATGAATATAGGGAATAATTATTTAAAAGTGGTTCAAGAAAGGTTTAGAAGTGTTAAAGAACAAGGAGATTTTAATCCTACGTTTGTTACAATTCGATCCAAACATCTTTGAACGGGTACATCAACTGCATCAATAATTATTGGTTGGCATCTCCACCTATGCACTTTAATTTCCTAATCTGACAAGTGGTATTAATCTTCGCGATATTCTCATTATAAAAAATTAAAAGGAGTATACGATGACTGAACTAATTAAAAATAAATCATTTTTATTAATTGTATTTGGACAGGGAAGTTCAGGTTTAGGAAATACGTTTTCCGTATTTTTAATGTCCTGGTTACTATATGATTTAACAGGTTCAATTTTTGCGATGGGGACTATTTGGTTTGTCTATGTTACTTCAATGATAATTTGTCATATTATTTCGGGACCTTTTCTTGATAGATATGATAAAAAGTATATCATGATATTCTCAGAATGGATGAAAGCGATAATTTTCATTCTTCCATTCATCACTTTAATAAATCAGAATTTGACAGCAGAAATACTGTATCTAGTTGTAATCTTACTGGGGCTGATAGAGCCGTTATTTAGACCAACATGTATGTCATATTTAACTTCAATAATTGAAAAAAATCACTTATTAAAGGCGAATGCTACCCTAGAGTCTGTTTTACAAATTATGATGGTAGTGGGACCTTCCTTAGCAGGTTTTATGATAGGAATATTAAAACCAGAAATAGTAATTTTAACATTGATAATGATCTTTACCTTTTCTGGATTTATATTGCTGCTGATACCAAAAGAAAAAAGACATAGGGTACATGAAGAAAAACGGAAAACAAGTTGGTTAAGTGAATTTACAGAAGGACTAAACTTCTTTAAACAAAATAGATTATTTTTATGGATTGCAGGATTAATATTTTTTGTAAATTTTGGATCGGGAGCAACACAACCAATGTTATTACCTTTTGTACTTGAAGAGTTGAATGGGAATTCATTTCAATATGGGTTTATTAGTTCGGGTATAGCATTTGGTATGTTACTAGGATCATTATTAGTATCCTCCTTTAGAAAAATTGGAAGTTTAAAACTTATTATGTTAGGAGCACTTACACTCTCGGGATTGAATTTAATGCTGATGGGAAGTGTGTCAAATTTCTATTTAGCTTTTATTTACATTTTATTATATGGGTTGTTTATTGTTATTTTTAACATTAATAACACGACTTTATATCAACAAAGAGTACCTGAAAAGATAAGAGGGCGGGTATTTCTAGTAAGAGGATTACTAGCTCGAATTGGTATTCCTATTGGTGCGTTAGTTGGTGCTTCTATAGTTGAGTTAATTGGGTTTAGATATTTATTCTTTCTGTTAGGAGTGATAACTATAGTTCCTTGTATTATCGCATGGAATTTACCATCATTTAATCAGTTAAATACTTATAAAGAAGAGGATGTTGGATAATTCATCATTTATGTTATCTGTTTAATAGTCGGAAATTTTGAAATTTATATATGATTTTGATATAATAGGTACAAAATCTATGTTTAGATAACCGATAATTTTTTAATAGGAGGGACTATATGAAACAAGTTGCATGGGATTCTGTGGGATTAAATTTTTGGAGGTTAGGAAGGGATACTGCAAAACCATCAAGAGACACTTTAGATTGGTACATGGAAGACGTAACGAAGACTAGCAGCGTCTTAATTGTAGGAGGAACTACAGTGGATCTAATTAAGGCTATAGAAGGAACAGGGGCTCGTCTATCAGTTGTCGATTTCTCTTCTAGAATATGTGTCGAGTTACGCGACCATATTTCAACAGAAACAAAAGTCATTAATCAAGATGTAGTAAATGACTTTAGCGGTTGGGGAGAGAGCTATGATCTAATTTGTTCCGATACATTAATTAATAGGTTTGATTCAAATGAAACAAAATGTTTTCAAGAGAACATGTATAGTATTTTAAATAATAATGGAAAAATGAAGTCCACTGTAAAGATAGGGATGTATCCGATGGATCAGGAAATGATTGAATATTCAAGGAACAATAACATGTCTATTGATTTTTGGGATGAAGAAAATAATACCATTGATTACTCAAAAGCGAAACCAATTCTAGAAGGCGGTTTATTACCTCACGGGAAAATTAATAAAGAAGACTTATTAGCTTGGTATGGAAACAGAGGGAAGGAAAAGCGTTTTAATGAAGATGATCTCCGCCTATTATTTAGTGATTGGTCATCTGTAAGTATTATTAAAGACTACAATGATAGAGTTAGAGTAGAAGCTGAAAAAAAATCTACACTAGGAGTGTGATTAAATGAATAAATCTATCAAAGTATTAGATTCAACGCTAAGAGAAGGTGAACAACAATCAGGGATACGATTTTCGGCCGAAGATAAGATTTATATTATGAAACTATTAGAAGAATTCGGTGTTGATATTATTGAAGTTGGTCATCCAGGTATATCTTTAGAAGATGAAAATATATGTAGAGAGGTAGTTTCGAATTCACGTAAAGCTGAAATATTAATGCACTCAAGAGCTAATCTAGATGAAGTACGAGCAGCAAAGAGAACGGGAGCTCATTGGGTAGGTATCTGGGCTTCGTTTAATAACATTTCACTAGAAAATAAATTTGGAGGGAAAGACATATCATGTGTCTTTATGAAAGCAAAACAAGCAATTGAAGAAGCAAAAAGACTTAATCTAAAAGTTAGGTTTACAATTGAGGATGCGTCCAGAACGAATCTTCCAATTATTGACGATATAGTAAAGGTAGCACTTGATGCTGGTGCAGATTGTATAAGTATCGCAGATACAGTAGGGGTGTTTAATAATCAAACTTGCAGAGAATTTGTTACTTATTTAAGAAAAAAATATAGTTGTATTTTTGAGGTGCATTTACATAATGATTTAGGCCTCTCTTTATCAAATGCCCTAGCAGCAATTGATTGTGGGGTGGATATAGTTGATACATCAGTTATGGGAATTGGTGAAAGAGCAGGCATTGTAGATTTAATTCAATTAGCCACAGCTTTAACTAAATTTGGATATCAAAAAAACTTTAAACTTGAGTTAGTTGAAAAATTAGCCAGGTCAGTTTCACTGTCCACAGGATATAAACCTGATGATACTAGACCTATTATAGGAAAAAACGCATTCACACATACCTCAGTTTACCATGTGAAAGCAGTTCAAAGTAATCCGGAGACATATGAACCATTTGACCCTAAACTTGTAGGTCGAGAAAGGATTCTTAAAGACCAAAGACCAACTATGCCAGTCGGAAAACTGCCTTTTAAACCTTCAATAAAGAAACCATTTATAAAGGGGGCATCAGAATTAAAGTATCACACCGATGGACCTGGGACACGTTGGGTTCATTTAGATTCAAGGGTCGATAACAAAGCTTCTTTTTATGTTATTCAGAGGTTTTTTGATGAAGTAAAGCAAAATCCTGAAAAACATGTTGATAAACATACTCATCATTGTGATAGTGCTTTTTTATTCTGGGGAGCGAACTCCGATGGGACAGGTCTAACATGTTGTGTACAAATGAATGGGGAAGAACATATTGCCCATAGTCCCGCAACTGTCTTTATTCCTGCATTTATAGAGCATTCTTACCACTATGTTTCTGGAAAAGGTTCGTTTACAAATATTGTCTTATCGCCTGACTATAATCACAGCTTACTCGAATCCAATCGTAGTCTAGTATTTTCAAATTAGACTAATCTAAAGGGGATAGAAAAGTGAAAAATCTTTTAGTAATAAAATCTGGTTATCCATTACCGCTTAGAATGCCTGCGTATAGAGAATTTTATAGGCTAGGTTGGAGAATCGTGGTTGTGGATAAATTGCAAAATCAATCTTTACGCTTTGCTGATCATGTTATCATTCACGATCTTGAGAACTTAAGTGATTTGTATAATATTATTATTAATAAAGTAGGTAAACCAGATGGAATTCTAACTTTTAATGATTCTGCTTTGGTCCAAACGGCTGAGCTTGCAGAGTTATTGGACCTCAGATTTTTAAATAAAGAAATAGCTAAAATTGCCACAAATAAACTTTTGCAAAAGCAGTGTTTTGACTTAAAGGGACTTCCAAATCCTCGTTGGGCTGAAATAACCTCACCAAACGAAGCGATACAATCTCTGAATAATTGGGGATGTATGATACTCAAGCCAGTTGATCGCTCAGCAAGTGCAGGGGTGAGTAAAATAGAGAATGTGAAAGATATAAACAAAGCTTTTCAAAATGCAATAAAAGAGTCAATTATTGGAAAGGTATTAATTGAAGAGTACATTGATGGCCCTGAATTAAGTGTAGAAACTATATTCTTTAATGGTGAGCATAAAGTGATCAGTATTACAGACAAAATTACTTCCGATGGAAACACATTCGTTGAATTAGGACACAGTACCCCTTCTAGACATTCAAAAGAACTTTTAGAAATAGTAAAGGATCTTGCTATTAAAGCATGTGCTGCTCTGGACATTAATTATGGTGCCTGTCATACAGAAATAAAACTATCAAAGAAAGGACCAATAATTATAGAAGTAAATCCTAGACTAGCCGGTGATTGTATAGTCGACTTAGTTGACTTGTCGTTAGGCATAAATCTATACAAATTTTGCGGGAAATTAGCTATAGGTGAAAGTATAAGTTTTGATGAAATAACACCTAGGCTCAACAGGGGTGCGGCAATAAAGTTCCAACCTAGTAAAAAGAATGGGATTTTAATTGGAGCAGAAACCTCAATTGTTAACTATCCTAAATGGTTAGAGGAGTTAAGTGTAATTCAGGAATTAAATGTTTCTATGCCTGATATTGATTCAAATGCAGGACGGATTGCTTATGCAATAACCACCGGAAGAAATGGACAAGAGGCTCTAACAAATGCCGAAACTGCTTTGTCAAGCATATCCTTTTCTTATAAGGAGGAGCGAAAATGTGTGGAATCGTAGGGATATTCTCTCGAGAAAAGGAAAGTGTGAATGATATTTTCACAATGGTTAAAGGAATGGAAGAAAGAGGGCCTGATGGGTTAGGTTTATTGCAGACTAGGAATTATGCAATAGGAGGTACAAGGCTCTCAATTACTGGACCACAAATGGTACCAGTACCTCTAATCGATAATTTAAGTAGTTGGGGAATAGTATATAACGGAGAAATTTATAACGTTAAAAAAGATTCAAATAGAACCGATACCGAAAGTTTATTGGAATGCTTGCAACATAATCCTTTGAGTAATCACTTTGATGGTATGTTTGCTTATTGTTTTTTTAATTTGAATAACGGATTTGCATATTTAAACCGTGATTCATTTGGTATAAAACCCCTTTATTATCTAAGTAATGCTAAAGAATTAAGATTTAGTTCAAAAATTTTTGGACTCAAGGACCCTAAAGATATAAATATATCTTCTCAACTGCTTTTTGAATATCTCTCTTTGGGTAGGAGTTTAGATAGTAATACAATATTCAATGATATTTATTCGTTCCCAACGGACAAAGTACTTAAATTAAAGCAAGAGAATGAGTATATTAACTACAGTTTTATTGAAAAAACAAAAAAAGAGGAAATTAATAATAATGATAATTCATTAATAGATTCTTTAAGAGAATCTGTAATAGAATGTGCGGATACTGAAAAACCAATAGGTCTATTTCTAAGTGGTGGAATTGATTCAACAGCTATTGCATACTTTTTAGCAGAGAATGGAGTCAAGAATATAAAAACATTCAGTCTCTTGTTAGGAGAAGATGGAATCACGACCTTAAATGAATTAAACTTGCCAGGTGAATCTTGGAAAACTTGGACACACTTCACCATTAGTCCGAATAACGAAAATATTAATAGAGCCTTTACTAAGGTACTGAATATTACGTCAGAGCCTTGCTTCCCAATGAGTAGTGTTTACACGTATCTATTGTCTGAAATGGCTGCTAAAGAAAATATAAAAGTTGTTTTATCAGGGGAAGGCGCTGATGAACTATTCTTTGGTTACCAAAGTTACCTGGACTTTATAAAGAAGCAAGACAGTAATTTTGTTAACTTTTATTTAGAAAAATCATCTTCTAAATTAGTGGAAAGTATGATCGATGGTGGCAATTATACAAAAAAAATAACCACTGTAAAACTAAATAGTTTTGCAGAAAAAGAAACTGGGGTGGTAAGCCAATTGTTAGCTGCTGAAAAAATAGTTAGCTTAAGACCATTATTAGATAGGATAGACAGTACTAGCATGTATCACTCTATTGAAATTAGAGTACCTTTTTTACATCGAGATATCCCCTCAATCGCGAAGGAAATGCTGAATACTTTGGATAAGGAAAATATAAAAGATACTAAACCCTTATTACGAAAGGAGCTAAAGCCTATTTTGAGCCAAAAATCAGTAAGTACTCCCAAAAGACCTCTAAGATTAAATCTAAAAAATTATTTCCGTCAGAATAAGCTTGAAGAATTGTTTGAAAATTTAAATGATAGGGAAGTAAATTCTTTTTTACCATTAAAAGAAAGAGAATTAGAGAATTTCATTGAAAATTTAAGACATAATCCTACGGAAGAAACGTTGCTCATTGCTATAAGGTTATATCAAATTTGTTACTTTATAAGGCGTACAGGAGTTCCTGAGGATAATAAAGTATTAGATAAAGGGACTGCTGTAATTTAAAACATAGGAGTTGAAAAATATGAATGTACTTCTTATAGGTTTGAATAAATCATGGGCTGAAACACTAAATGATAAAAGCTATATAAACTTATATGTTATTGAAGAACCTGATTTATGGAAAAAGAAAGGCATATCAGAAGATGATTATCCAAATATTAATGAAGTTAAGTTATTAGAATATCAATTCAAAGAGCAAGAAGAATTAAATGACATTATTATTTATGCAAATAGTATTAAGGCTGATGTTATTATACCAGGATTAGAATATTCTGTAGCTCCGGCAAGCTATGTTGCCTCTGTTTTAAATTTGCCTAGCCTAGGTGTAGATGCTGCTAATACACTAACAAACAAATATTTTTTAAGAAAAAGGATGGAAAATACGGATGTAGGTCAACCAAGGTATAAAAAAGTTACTAATATAAATGATGTAAATGAATTTTTTGAAGGGCCAATTATAATTAAGCCTACTAATAGACAGGCAAGTGCCGGAGTAATTAAGGTTTATGAGAAGAAAGATATTGCGTCTTCGTGGAATCACTCTCTTGGCCTGGATGAAGGGATACATGTTACTGAACGTGATATTAAAGAGGAATTTCTGGTTGAAGAATTATTGACTGGTCAAGAAGTTAGCACAGAGGTTCTTGTTAAAAAAGGAGATATAAAATTTCTAAATGTGACTGTAAAAGAAACAATTGACGGAAAGTTTCCAGTTGAAATAGGACACTATTTACCTGGTGAATTATCAGACAATACTAGAAAAAAATTGAGATCAAATATAGAGGAATTAATAAGCGAATTAGATATTCAAACTGGAATTCTACATGCGGAATGGATTATCGATAATGATAAACCTTATCTTATTGAGTGTGCTGGAAGAGCTCCAGGCGATTATATTTTTCAGATGATTAAAATCTCTTATGAATTTTGTCCCTATTCAGCCATGCTAGACATCCTTTTAAATAAAAAGACTGAAATTAACCAACAGGGAAAACGTGGTGTTGCAATAACTTTCCTATCAGCTGAGGAAAATGGCTATTTAAATTGTATAGAAGGGTTTGAAGAAATTAAAATAAAACCTGAAGTTTTAAATGTAGCACAATTTATAAAGGTTGGTGATAAAGTTACTATTTTAAAAAGTTCTTGGGATAGGCTAGGTATGATTATGTGTAGCGGCACTACAGGGAAAGATGCATTTACGAATACCCAAATTAACAAGAATAAAGTACTTTTTGAAATAGGGGTTAAAGTGTAATTAATCGAACTTAAAAGGTGGTCTACAAATGAACATCAATTTTGGTTTAACTGCAGATGATTACAGTAAGTATAGGGTACAATATCCAGATAAGGTGTTTAATAAACTTCAAGAATTTGGATTAGGAGAAAAAGGACAATCACTACTGGATATTGGTACGGGAACAGGTTTTCTTGGTAGAAAATTTGCTGAAAAAGGTTTAGAAGTGACAGGTATTGATATTGCCAATGAGCTTTTAAATGTGGCAAGAAAGTTAGATAAAGAGCAGGGTTTAAATATCACATATGTTAGTTCGAAAGCAGAAAATATGCCTTTCGCCAAAAATAGTTTTGATATTGTTACTGCCGCACAATGTTGGCATTGGTTTAATAGTGTAGAAGTTTTACATGAAATCAAAAGGGTTCTAAAAAAAGACGGAAGGTTAATCATTTTACACTTAGATTGGTTACCTATTAAAGATAATGTGGTCTCAAAAACTGAGGAATTGATACTTCGATATAACCCTAATTGGGCAGGCGATGGCGGTAACGGAATCTATCCAGATTGGTTAACGCAGGTATCAGAAGCAGGTTATAGGAATATTGAAACTTTTACATTTGATTTAAATGTAAATTTTAGCCATGATGCGTGGAGAGGTAGGATTAGAGCTAGCGCAGGTGTAGGGGCAAGCTTAACTGATGAAGGTGTAAAAAATTTTGACATGGATCTTAAGAAGTTACTTAATAATGAATTTCCAGGGGATTTAATAATTCCCCATAGAGTCTTTTGTTTAGTTTGTGAACGTCCTAATGTTTGAATACTATCAAAATATATTGGAGGTTAAATAGATGAAGACTATTGAACAAACTCAAGTAGCGAATCAGATTCAAAATAAACAAAATTTCAAGGTTGAAATACACTCTCAACATAAACGCTTATATTTAGTAACTATTAGAGAAGAAATTTTAGAAAAATTTTTTAAAGAGGTTGAAAAAATTGATCTGCAAAGATTGAAATATGTAGAATTTGAAAGGTTTTATTTAGCAAATAAGCTTGATAAGTTAGTTGGGGATAATTTTTCATCTGTTATAACTGGTATATTAAAAGATAGAGAACATGGCGGATTTTCATTAAATGGAAATAGTAAACTAAGTAATAAAACTAATTTCATTAAATTATCAACAGCAATTACACATTGCGTTGGGAAATCAATGTTTGATGCAATGACTGGAAATTATTATGCGGAATTTGCTGTAAAACATACTGACGAAAGTGATACGTATTTAAGATCAGCATATAAAAGTTTACATTTACACTCTGACGGTGCATATGAAGCGGAAATTGTGGACTGGTTATTAATGATGAAGCTTGATGAACAAAATGCTGTAGCTGGAAATTCTAAATTGCTACACATAGATGATTGGGAAGAGCAGAAGAAATACAGCAAGAATCCTATAGGTCAAGAAAAGGTTAAAAGACAAGGGGCAAAGAGTAAAAATGTAGAAGCTCCTCAATATCGTCCTACTTTTTTTGAACATAATGGGTCAATGGGTATTTGTTTTGCTGAACAGAATATCAAGCCGGAAAATATGGAACAAGCGATGTATTTTAAAGAACTGTTCCATTCAATAGAACAATCTAATGCTTGTGTCTCTTTACATCTACCTATTGGGGAACTTGTAATGTTAAATAATCTGTTCTGGTTACATGGCAGAGAACCTTTTAAAAAAGATGAAGAGTTGTATAGAGTATTATTAAGGCAAAGAGGTTTTTTTGTTAACTAATTTCGTTACAACTATATAACACTTATCGCTTCAAATAGTATGATAGATAGTCTCATCAATGCGCAAAGTGTACAGATGGGACTATCTTATAATAAAAAACTCTAATATTCCAAACAAAGTATTACCGCAATATATGATCCAGCTCCTAAAATATTGGTTTAATAACTCACCTTATACGAACGTTCAGTAAGTCCAGGTTTATAAACTTCCCCAGTTGTAAGCAGCGTAATTCACCTCCACATTACAAGGTTAAGGTATTACGCAACGTTAATGTCAAATAAAAAATGGGATTTTACTAGTGTACAATAAGAAAGCCGATACTTCCTTAACGTAGGAAACATCGGCTTTCTTATTGTCGATTTTTGCTTGGCGTATGTTTTTCCGCTTTTTGTTGGTAGGACCCCAATAAGTTTAAATGTTAAAGAGTAAAATCCGTCAGAGAATCTTACCGACGGATTTTATGTTTGAGAAAGCATAAAATTTTTCCGCTAAAGTTAGTTAATATATTAATATCCATCGTCTAAGCGAAGGTTGGACAGTTGCCTGTTCCAAGGCTCCATTTCGGTCAATTTTTAGCCTCCCTCATCACATTTTATCTATAAACAAGTCCGCCATCTGTTAGGATAGTTTGTCCTGTAATATAATCTGCATCATCTGAAGCTAAGAAGGAAACTAAATTAGCCACATCTTCAGGCGTTTGATAGCGCTGCAATGCGATTGCAGATGAGTATTGTTCAAAAGCTTCACCTGGTTTTAAATCATCGCTATATTTAACCATTTCCTCATCGATTCTGTCCCACATTCTGGTTTTTGCTATACCAGGGCAGTATGCATTGACGGTGATTTGATATTTTGCTAATTCTTTAGCTGATGAGTGCGTAAATGATCGAACAGCGTGTTTGGTAGCTGAGTAAGTACTTAACATTTCATAGGATTCATGGCCAGCAATACTACAAGCGTTAATAATTTTTCCTTTTGTTTCTTGTTTAATAAACTGTTGTGCAGCTGCTTGTGTTCCGAAGACAGTTCCGTTTACATTAATTTGGAACAGTCTATTTAATTCATCTTCTTGCACTTTTAAAAATGGAGTAACTGCATCGACGCCTGCATTATTGACAAATACATCTAATCGTCCGAAATGTTCGACGGTTTTTTTAACTAAGTTAAATTGGTCATCGCGTTTTGCAACATTTCCAACTACACCAATTATGTCAAATCCATTGTCTTTGAATTCTTTAACAGTTTTGTTTAAAATAGGCTCATTAATATCGTGAAGAACCACTTTGAAGCCATCTTTACATAAGCGATGTGCAATACCTTTACCTAAACCTTCAGCTGATCCTGTAACTACTGCTACTTTGTCCATTATTAGTCCTCCTAGAAATTTACTTTTACATACACTTCTAATTTTAGCACTAAAGATAGTATTAGAAACGACAAAATTCGACAAAATGTGACAAAATTAGAACTAAACGTGATAATTACAGGTGAAAACTACTTAACAAAAATAAATCAATCTATGCAGTTTGTCTGTAATTGCTTAGAACTATATTAAATTGATAAATGCTATTGTATTTTCTTAATAAAGCCTTGATGCTAGTATAGTTTCATGGACACA
The DNA here is from genome assembly GCF_053667775.1 of Cerasibacillus sp. JNUCC 74. The sequence continues at coordinate 377,094 of NZ_CM132207.1, forward strand.
ACTTAGTTAAGGGTAACCTTAAGGTTATTTAGACATATTAAAATCTGTTTTGTTTAAAAGATTATATAGGATCACAATCTCTGCAATTATGTAAAAAAGTAAAATAATAGAAATTTTATAAGGTGAAACATCATCCAATAAGTATCCCATGCTATTTAATCCAGATGGAATAATTTGATATGGGTTTAGTCCTGGTATTAGAAAGATTAAAAGAAAGACTTGAACGATAAAACCATAAAACATCTCCTTGGTTATCCAGGCAATAATAAAGGATAATAAAATATAAAATACTATTTGTAAGTATCCATTGATAAAAAAGTGATAAAGAATGTCCATAAGAGTAATTGCATCTAGAGACGAATCGAAAGCTCTTAGTCCTAAAAAGCGTGCAAGAACAAGAATAATTATTAATAAACCGACCAATAAAAAAGATATTGATATCAGCACTTTAAAAAAATTTTTAAGCATCCATTCATTTATAGAGTTATATCTCAAAATCTTATAATACCCCAGATTATTTATTTCATTATTTAAGTAAAGATGTATTAGGTATGTAAACCCATAAAAAATAACAATATAGGTCAATAAAGAAATAAACGTTGTCCCCTCTGTTGAAGTACCGAAAAATATTGAAATAAAAACATCTTCAATAGACTGCAAGGAATTTCGCTGCAATCCTGAAAGAAGGCATATCCACACTAAAACAACATAAATCACGTATTTCAAATTAATCTCCAGATTTATTTTTGGTTTTTTATCAACTTTGGTAGACAAAAATAATAGAAAAGCTAAGATTATAAACTCAATTAGAAAAGATGTCCATGTGTTTCCAAATGAATTAACACCATGAAAATAAGTCATATAGTTCGGCAATACAAAAAGAGAAAAATCTAAAGTAAACCATTTAAAAGATATAATACTCAAAAGCCAAAATAAAACCGCTGCTATAATTGAAAAGCTAATCTTTTTAGTTAATAAAAAAATGATCCCTAATAACAGATGGAGTGATGTATATGTCATGAAAAACAATATAATATGAAGAAAAAGAGCTACCACAGGATGTCCAATATAGGACGATAATATATTTGCTGGAAAACTTAGAGGTATTCCTTCAGTGATTCCTGAAAAATTACTCCAATTATTTTCTATTGGAATACTTATTATTAACAACATAGTAATTATAAATAAAACAGTGAACATCAATAACTGTTGTCTCATAAATTTAATTAGTGTAAAAACAATCCATTTATGGTAAGATCCTAACCTAATTAATAGAAAATAATTAAATTCTCCTTGAATGTTTTTTAAGGATGACAATAATAAAACAGGTGTTATGAAATACAATATAAGGTGAATATCACTGGAGAAATTTATGACGAAATCCCAAACATTAATTCTAGCGTTTTCCATCTGCGAAAGAGCGAATAAATCCAAACGCAAAAAGTAACCATATATATAAAGAATTATTCCCGTAGCAAACCACTTAATAGGTGATTCCTCTTCCATAAACATTTTTAACCGATATTGAAAATTATTCATAACTATCATTCACTTTTTTTCTGACTAGAAGAACAAGAATTATATTGATGATTAGTAATAAACCAAAAGGAATTAAGACTGTCCATAGTGGTTGTTGTGAAATCGCAATTGGAAATAGAGTAGCACTTGGTGAGAACTGAAAGGCACCAAGCACTTGCGTTATAAAGTCGAATACTAAATAATATATAAAAGGAAATGATAAAGCTATTAATGGTTTTTTTGATAACATTAACAATAATAGACCAAAAGAAGCATACAACATACCGTTTATCCCAATCCAAAGAGAGTACACTACACCATATGTTAAAGTTCCTGCTACTAATAATTGCTCAAAAGTTGTAACTGGAATTGAATTTCCATTGGGATTATCTAACTGAGTTATGTTTAATAAAGGTTCAATATACATTATAAAAACAAATGGAATAAAGATCATTAAAAATGCTACTGTAAATGAAAGACACCCATTTACAATTAACTTTGAATAAAAATATTTATTCAATGGAATTCGGGGGCATACATATGTTAAATAGTTGTTTTTCTGTTCTCCAATGAAATTAGTAGTATAAACTAAAATCACTAATAATGGAAATAGTAGGGGGATAAAATCTGAATTTACCCTTAAAAAAATATCAAGTTGCCTATAAAAAACATATCCATTTATTATTTGAATATATTTGATTGTAGGAAGTAATAAAATAAATATGGTCCACAAAAGTATATGCGGTAATGTTATTGTTTTTTTAAATTCATTTTTTACTTGTTGAAATATCATTTTAAAGCCAACTTTCTCCTATTCATAGTATAAATGTGTGTTATCTGATACTTATGAAGACAAGAAGAGCGTAGTCATAAAAACCGCTCTTCTTCATTCGTTTTTTTTAATTACTTCTCCATGATCCCGCTACACGGACATTTACAATTGTAGAAAGGTCATTGCTAAACTGTACGTGTGCTTTTTTGCCTTTTTTAACAGAGTTAGGAAGAGTAAAAGTACCTGTAGTAGAAACTCTAACCCACTTTCCTGTTCCGCCATCGCTTGACCGAACTCTAGCATCTAATGCCTTACCAAGTGTACTTACTTTTAGATCTGCACGTGCATCAGTTTTTGATTTTGTTTGGTTGTTGGTATTAGCACTACCGTTCATGCGAGGTACATCAACATTATAACTCTCATAACTAGTACCCGCAGATATAAGTCCTCCTGAAGTAAGTAATAATATGGTCGCTAAGCCTAAAGTTGCTAGTTTCTTAGATGATTTTTTCATGTTATATCACCTCCTTGGAAAGGAGTATAACAGTTAACTTACAAAAATGTTGTCGAATTATGTAAAAATGTAATAATTTTTTGAAAAAATTAAGTTAACTTAGGGTAGAGGTATCTAATTCTAGTTTAGAACCATTTATTTTAAACACTTTATCACATAAAATGTTAATATCTTCTCTATTATGACTAGTAAGAAGAATAGTTTTCCCTTTCTCTTTTAAGGTTTTTAAAATAGCCCTAGTTTTAACAACACTATCTTCGTCCAATCCGTTAAATGGTTCATCTAGGACGAGAATATCCTGATCTTCCATAATAGCCTGTGCAAAAGCCAGTTTTTGTTTCATACCAAGAGAATAATTTTTCACTTTTTGTTTTGCCTCTGGCTGTAATCCCACCATTTCCATAGTAGTTATAATCTCTTTATCTGTTATCTTGTTCTTAATTATAGAAAGATTTTTTAAGTTGTCAAAACCTGTTTTATTTGCTATAAATCCCGGTCTATCTATAATAAGCCCTATATTTTGGGGAAATCTATTTTTTCCTTTGTCCAATTCTTTACCATTTACATAAATTAAACCTTGGTCAGGAAATACAAAACCACAGATCATCTTAAACAAAACTGATTTTCCAGAACCATTTGGACCAACAAACCCATAAATCATACCCTCATGTATATTTAAATTAACAGACTTAAATAATGAGATTCCATTATACCCTTTATTGACATTTTTCAATTCAATAATTGCCATGAATGACCAGATCCACCTTTCTATGTTTATAAGTCCTTTTAATATAATAACAATTTAGAAGGAAGAAAGTCCATAATTAATCGAATTTTAATACAAACGAAATATTTTTTAAATAATTAGCTCCCAGTCTCTTTATGCGGTTATATGCCCGTGAATGAAATTTCCATATTGATATTTTCGAAGATATTTTGGTGTCATAACTACCCTAAGTTTATTACCTTAATTTAAGCAAAGAAGTGGGGTTATAGAGAAAAACACGTAGCTGTGTTAATGGTATTACGGGGTGGTCTCCCTGAAAAGAGTATATCTTTTTAAAAGGATTCTTATACCAAATGTCTGCCTTGCTTTTAAAGTCCCTTACATAAATCATTTTTAGAAATTTAAATACAAAAATAGGTTAGCAGCCTAGTGAACATCTAAAAGTAACCCCTTTCGAACTTTGATTAGGGTATTCTAATGCTTTTGCTTTTAATCTTGGTATGTCAACACTTAAATAGACAGTTTTATTAAGTGTTCTTTTTTAAATTGAATAGGGGTAAGATAGTCTAGACTTTCATGTACACGACAATGGTTAAACCAATTCACATAATCGGCTAACTCTAGTTTTAATTGTTTTAAACTATCGAAATTTCTATTCTCCACAAACTCTGTTTTGAATAAATGTCGATTCTACTACAGCGTTATCATAAGGACACCCTTTTGTGCTAAGAGAAGGTTCGATTCGAAATGCAGCTAATGCTTCATCAACTATCTGGTTATCAAACTCATTGCCACAATCGGTGTGAAAAATAGACTTCTTGGCAGGTTTGCTGGAATAATGGCGAAAGCCTTCATGATTAACTGATAATCTTTGTTTACTCCTGCACTGTACCCTATCATTTAACGATTAAAAAGCTCGACAAACAGGCAGACATAATGCCACTTTTCAGCTACACGTACATACGTCAAGTCACGTACAAGAACATTAAGTGGGGTATCTTGATCAAAATCGCGGTTTATAATTTTTTAGAGAATACATAACTTGTTTTACCGTAATCCTATTTTTTCCTCATAAAATTGATGGGCTGGTGCTTGTTGTAACCCAGATGAAAGGGAAACAATTCCATATTTCTTTTCCTTTGCCCAGTTTTCAACATGGGTTAACAGAACTTTCCCATATCCTTTAGAACGTAATTTTACATCAGTAACTAAATCACAAATCCATATGAATTTGCCATTGTATAATGTAATCATTGGCATAAAACCACAAACAGCAACGATATGATTATGGTCGTACAAAGCTAGTAATTTGTAATCATTCTCTTTTACTGCTTGTTTGACTAAGTTAATAAAGACATCTACATTTAAATGGGTTCGTAATTGATTCATAATGGGAAAAACCTCAAGCCACTCTTGTTCAGTCTTTAATTTTTTAGCAACGGTTTGGCTACTATTTACTTTACTTCCTTCCTAATATAAATACATTTTTTTGTTCAACTCTTATTACGTTGGGTCTATCGTTACGATTGTTCCTTGAGCAGTGGCACAAATTTTCTTTTCTTCATTCCGTAATACTTGTACATCACAACGGCATACTGCTTGTCGTTTGCCGGCATAAATAACCGTCCCGATAGCAATTAATTTTTCTCCGATGGCTGGTCTTAAGTAATTGATTTTGTATTCCGAAGTTAATACATGTGGCCCTAAAACGGAGCCACCTACAAAAGTTAATGCGTTGTCAGCAGCGTAGCTTAAAATACCTCCGTGGACAAATCCGTTTTGCTGTAATAAGCTTTCTTTTACCGGTATTTCTAAAACAACTTCACCTGCAGTAAACTTAGTTAGTTCGGCTCCAATTAGCTTACTAAATGCTTGCATCTCTAATAATTGTCTCCCTATATTAAGCAAATCTTGTTTTTCCACTATATAACCCCCTACCCTTTTTGGAATGATGTTCCAGATGTCATATGACTTGTTCTGTGTTTTTACGCTTGTTATTTAAATGTCATAGTTACTTGAAAATATCGATTTTATAAAATATAAAGGTAATTTAATCATAATTTCAATATTTGTTTATGTCAAGGTAGCTTTACAAACTTAATTGGTAATGGGGAAGTTACTTAAATATGGTACATGAAAGTTTTTTTAATTTGTGTCTAGCTGATCATCTCTCGTTTTACATAAATTTTCTGAAGAAATATGGTTTTCTTGATATTACGTTCCTTTTTATTCTTGTTGCTGTTTTTCTAGTGATTTTTTCAATTATGTAAGTGATTGATTATGGAACATGTACATATATTGAGAGTAGGACAAGTAAAAAGGGGAAATGAAGATGACAATGCCATTAATAATTGTAGTAATAAGCATATTTATTTTATCAGCTTTGGTGATTGGGATTATCATTAAATTTCGCCATAGAATTAAATGTATGACAGGAATGATGATGGCGATGGCACTTGGAATGAGTACAGGGTTAACGATTGGGGTAATTGTAGGTATTATTTTTGCAGGTAATCTGTTTTACTCCACGGTAATTGCCATGCTGACTGGAGTTATATTCGGGTTACTCGCAGGTATGCCGTTAAGCTTAGTGGCTGTATTGGACGGTACACTATCTGGAATGATGGGCGGTATGATGGGAGCAATGCTTGGAGAAATGATCAAGTATGATTACCAAGACGCTTTTATTCGTATCATGTTTATGTTTTTCATTGCGACCGTTATTATTTTATTTTGGATGATGCAACAAGAATTTATAAAAGGCAAGCGACTGTGGAACCATCCATTAGTTTCACTTATCATCTTTGTCATTATTATGATTGTTTTTCAACAGCTGGGGCCGTTCGTATCTTCCTCTAAATCATCTGAACATCATCATATGGAAAATGGAGAAATGCAAATGAAAAGCTTCATTGTTCAAGCAGATGAGTTTTCTTTTTCACCAAATAAGATAGAAGTAACGGCAGGACAAACAGTGAAGATAGTGTTAGATAATATCGGTAAAGTAAAACATCATTTGCAAATTATGGGTGTGGATGAACAAGGAAAAAACAGTCGCCTTCAAATGGAAAGTGCCCCTAGACAAAAAAGTGAAGCAGTCTATACCTTAACAACTCCAGGTGAATACAAATATGTTTGTACCATTTCAGGCCATCAAGAGGCTGGGATGGAAGGAGAACTAGAAGTAACGAATGGTTTTTAAGACGGCGTGTTAATCCAATTTTTGTTACAATGAAATTAATTACAATAATATATAGAAAATAATAATAAAGTCAGGGGATTACTGATAGTGTGATTTGTTAGAAAGCTATTCATAGAAGAAGGGAATTTTTTGGATGAATGCGCAAAGAAGATCTAAGAAGTTTACGATTGTTTTTCACTTTATTATTATTCTGTTTACTATTGGAACCATTATCGCCTATGCACGAAATGAATTCCAAATTGCCTATATGATCATTGCGACCATCATCTTAGTGAACAGTGTATACGGATTGATCAAAGCTTTGTTTCAGGTTCCTTTAGATGCGCCATTTACAAATGGAGGTTTTTCTTTTTATTAACCGCCCACATAGGCATAAGGAATGAAAAATAAGCTTTTATTATATATAGTTAGGTTAAAGAGATTAATAAGATTTGTTTGCTATGGAAAGGGAAAAAGTAACAGTGGAGTAGCATATTATCCCATTGTTGCTTTTTTATTGTCTAGGAAAGTATATTTCGCTTCTACAAATATGAATATCTTTTTTTAAAGTCGTTTCATGTCCCTATGCGCTCAAGCTGTAGCAAACTTTGAGTTTTTTTTAATGAAAAGTCAACTCTGATCGAATCTAAAGGAAACAACCCTTGTTGCAGGGGCTGTTTATCTCGTCAGAAGTTCTCCAGTTTGTACGTCGCTAAGCGAGCGCTTCTAGCTTATGTTTATAGGAATGAAATGGAGGGAGCTTATATGCAAAAAACAATTCCTGTTACTGAAAGAGGATTTCAACGTTTAAAGGATCAGTTAACGTATTTAAAAAATGTAAAGCTGAAAGAAGTAAATGACCAGATAAAGAAGGGGAAAACCTTTTGTGATTTTGATGAAGATCCGGAGCATAGAAGGTTCTTAGAAGAAGTAAACGTTATACAAAAACAAATAGCAGATGTAGAGTTTATGTTAAAACAAGCGGTAATTATTGAGAAAACAGAAACAGATGCAGTAGAACACGGAAAGTATGTCACCTTTAAAGAACTGCCTGATGGTTTGGAAGAGACATATCAAATGGTTAGTGTGGCAGAAGCAGATCCACAAAGCGACCATATTTCTGATCGTTCACCAATTGGAAGAAAAATACTGGGACGAAAGGAAAATGATTTAGTATCTGTTGAGACACCGGAAGGAAAGATAAAATTACTTATAACGAAAGTGGAAGGCTAAGAACTAGGGTTACAGAATAAGTTATGTAATAACTATCAATTGACAGCTGTTAATTGATAGTTTGCTTTTGGAGAGCGTATATTTAAAGCGAAAAAAGAGCTGATTGGTGGCGACCCCGATTTATCACTCTAACTTTCAAGGGTCGATACCTTTTTTAACTCTTTTTTCGCTATTTTAACTAATACTTTTATTATCCCAAACTATGATTGGTGCATATTAACTACGTGAAAACACCTATGTTTTCTTACAGTTTCCAGTTTATGCATAAGACTTATCATAGTGTTCCTATCCCATCTTTTTCCTTTTAATTAAGCGAAATTTATTCATATTGCAAATGGGACATCCTTTGTTCTTCAGTTCCTCTATAGTTGAGAAATCACCCCGAATGCCAACAAGTATGGAATGATGACACTGTTTACACTCATATGTTCGTAAAATTTGTTTTACTTCACCAGTATAAATGGCATCTTCATAATCCCCTGAGATAACTGGCTTTGCAGCTTCTGTTGTTTTTAGTATGATCATTTGCCCTTTATTACCAATCATTTGTGCGCCTTCATACTCATTAAAATGTAAAATCACCTCTTTGATGGATAACCCCATGCGTATAAATTCACGTTGCATCGATAGCATAAAGTCAGGAGATTTATGAGCATATGATAAAAATATAGGTAAACTTTTTTCTTGTTTTATTGCTTCTATACCACGGGAAACAAATAATACCATTCCTTGTAGGGTGTAAGGTGGATCTGTAAAAACGCAATCGAATTTCCCGTGCAACGTCTCAGACAGCGCTTGACGCAAATCAATTTGGTGACAGTTGATTGGCAGCTTCTCCTGCTTCATTATATCGTGAATATAGTGTAAAAACCTTTCATCGATATCTACGACTGTAATCATCGTGTTAGAGCTTTTTAAAGGGAACAAACGTTTTAGTAGTAAACCGATTGACACACTCACTAGATCGTCATCACCAATACATATAATAGTTTTGCCAATTAATGAATGCTCCCTTAGACAAAGGATTGCTCGATGTAAACTTGTTGTGGGAGTGCATTTCGACTGATCAATTTGTACATTTACTTCCGGTCGCATTTGAAAGAGTTGTGTAAGTACCGATAATAGATCAGCAAGCTCTATTTTCCAATCGGTTTGGCTGTCCATTAATTTCTTGTACAAGCTCTTATCTAACCCACTATACCCCAATTCATTTTCAATGTATGTTATCCCTTCATGGGTACAACGCACACCTCGATCTTGCATAAGAATACCTGCTTTTATGAATTCTTTCTTAATGGCAACAGCAATTGGGACGGGAAGAAGTATTTTTCGTGCCAATTGTTTGGTTGAAATTCCTGGATTTATATAACACTCAATCAGTAGCTGTTCAATTACCTTAGCTCCTTCTTGAAGATTTAAATTTGTATTTGCCTTCTCTATATAATTTTTCACGGAATCACTCTTTCCATCGGTATGATAAAGTTCTATTCGCAATGTAAGAGCACAGCGTCATCCAATCATGCTTTTATTTAAACAAAACAGGACAGAATTTGAACATTTCGTTCATCTTCTGTCCTGTAAGAATAGACTATAAATGGGATTTTTTAGCTTCAAACCGGTTTCTGAATGCAGAAAAAAAATCGCAAGCATAAACAGCTAAGTTAATAGTCATAAAATTTTAATGGATGATCGTAGTGTTCTTAACTTAATTGGCAGTCTGCTTTTGTCCAAACCAAATAAGCCCTCAGAAAGTGGGTTATCGACAAAAAATGCAGAACAAACCATATACAATTAATTAGTTAAGAACCAAAACCGACATCAAGACAACTCCCATATAATTCATTATTTATCAGGATAAAGTATACATTAAAACCCTGAAAAGTCAAGCATAAAAAGACGAATTGTAGGAATTTATACGTACATATATGTAATGAAACGACTTTTAGGGGGGGCAATTACAAAAACAATAAATTCAAGATGAATCAGTTACCTCGTGACTTATATTCTTGAAGATTTCTTGATATACTAGAGGGAGTTTAAATAGGGAAAATTTTGTAAATGGTATTTTTAGCTAAATAAAGAATAAGTATCCTATAACCTTATTGGTAGTAGTAGTCACTTTAAAAGTAAAAGGAGGGGTTCTTTATAAAAATGAGTGAGAAAAAGAAAGCAATAATTGTTACCTTACTTTCTGCTATTGTTTTTTGTGCTTTAATCATTGCTGCTTCATTATCTCCATTATCTGAAATGGGAGAAAATGCGAATCAATTTAACTCTTTGGGTATGTGGTTTGCAATTGTTATAATTCTTACCTTTTATATTGTACCATTAGCTTTATATGTTTTTGGTCCGAAGTGGATGAAAATAATTATGGCAATTTTATGTGCTACTGGTATTGTAGTTTTTCTATCGACCATCGTCGCTGTTGTGATCATCGGTATCCTAAATAACATGTTAACAACACTTATTAGCATAATTGTGATCTGTGGATTGGGGATTATTGTAAACACAGTTTGGTTTTTTGTTGCATTTTCCAAAAAGCATTAAAATTACTTGAGGAATCCAAAACTAGGAGAATTGCTTTTGGGTTTAGATTCTTTTTGTTAAGAATACAAATTTATCGTTTTATAATATACAACCTTGGATACAGACCACATGATTACTTCCTTATTTATTTATCGTTTCGTTAATCATACGTCATTAAATATATCCATAAGTAAGTATTATATGTTTTGACATGCTGTTGTTAAGGTAATGGTATGGTAGATACTTAAGCTGTCAGTGGCGGCCCGACAATAAGTCAATTGCCACTTTATACATTAAAAGGTTGACGTAATAACATAATTTTGCAATATACCACTAGGCAACGATTATGCCAGAGCTTTGTCGCTACCTAATTTTTATTAAAGGTTTGAACAATTAAAGTGAGATGCCTGTGTAAGTGCTAGAGGCTATCCAGGCATCTTTAAAAGAACAGTAATTAACTATTGTTACGGCGATAATCACCGCTTTCTCCACCGCTTTTTTCTTGTAAAAAGGTGGGACCAATTGTCATTCCTTTATCAATCGATTTGCACATGTCATAAACAGTTAATGCTGCGGTTGCCACTGCAGTCAATGCCGCCATCTCAACTCCTGTAGCACTAACGGTTTTTACTTCTGCTTCAATGACTAACTGATATACATCATAAGCATCAAGTTCTACCCAAGTAAAAGAGAGGTCTACACTACTTATTGGAATAGGGTGACACATCGGAATTAATGATGCTGTTTGTTTAGCCCCCATAATACCGGCTACTTGTGCAACAGCTAATACATCCCCTTTTTTATTTTTCTGCCCAACAATGTTTTCATACACCATTTTGTTCATTGTTACACTAGAACGAGCAATGGCTTTCCTTACACTTTCATTTTTGTCTGAGATGTCTACCATCCTAACCCTACCATGTTCATTAAAATGTGTGAAATCTGCCATGCTGTCACCTGCTTTCTTATTTACAAACAACGATTCTATAAAAGATTGTCAAAAAGTACGCTAAAATGATGCATCAAATCTTCGCACATTAGACGGATAAAATAGTGGCGTTGAAGTTCATTCAACCATAGTTAAAACTTTTAAGTTCTCAGCCTAAGCGCAACTAGGCTATCTTCTATACTTCGCTTGTCGCTAACCAAGTTCTTTATTGACTTGTTTCTCCGTTCCTTAGAAAAGAGAAACCCTTTTCTTGAGTGCGAGCGAGTCTCGAGGAAGCTACGCTAGTGCTCATGACCTACTGAAAAATCTAGCTATTCGAAACTTCGCCACCTCACCTCGAACTTCGACTCAACAGGACGTGGTAGTGTCAGGTTGCAACAAGGATGTTTTAGATTATCCAATTGATCCTTTTTAACCCCTTTTGAACATGGACTATAATTCTATTTTACCATGCTATTCTCTCAGAATGAAGTTTTACGAAAGAGCTTTGTTAGGTGATGATAATTTAAAACTTGCTTATATGTTAAAAAAGCTTCATAGATTATAAAATAAATCTTGATCAGCTTGATTATGACGTAACGTTATAAGATAAAGTTAGACTAGAAGGATAAAAGTAAAGGGGAATAACTAATGAGCGATGATTATTTCACAGTTAAACGTTTTGCGAAAATGATTGGTACTACAGAGCGAACTCTGCAATACTATGATCGAAAAGGGGTACTGAAGCCTACTAGTTATACAGAGCATAGCCATCGTCTTTATAGTCATGCTGATATATTTAAGATGCAAAAAATATTAACGCTAAAATATTTAGGGTTTTCCTTAAAAGAGATAAAAGAACATCTTTCAGAAAATGCTGCAAATACTATTCATGAAACACTACAGCAGCAGAAGAAATTACTGATAGAAAAATGGAAACAGCTTGACCAAGTTATTCATACTATTTCTCGCGTTGAGAAGATTATTCAGCATAAGGAGATGAATAGTGACCTACTTTTATCAATTATTCATGCTATCCAAACAGAAAGCAATCAAGAAGAGTGGTTAGGAAAGTATCTTTCAAAATCTGTAATTGAAAAAGTATTTATGCGTCATCATTCGGAAGAGGAAAGGATAACTATTGAACGTGAGGTGATGGCATATCTTCATCAAATACAACAGTTTTACAATCAAGGATTTCCCCCACAGCATGCAGAAGTTCAACTTATTATTCAGCAGTTAATTGAATTTGGAAATGATTTACTTGAACCTGAATTGTTGGAAGAACTTGAAAAGCTGGAGCTGAAGGAACTCGGGGATGATGCTTTGTATTATTTTACCATTATGTCTCAAGAACTAGAAGAATATATTAACGAAGCAGTAGATATCTATAATAAGAAGAATTCAACGGTGTAAGCGAAGGGGGAAATTAGCTATAGCTGACAGGTTCTTATATTTAATGTAGAATCTTTGCTTGATAACGTCGGCTTAGTTATAAATACTACGGATCAATTCTTTTAAACATAAGCTTAAAGGTTATGTTGTAACGTGGTTAGTGATGCAATTGTTACTTTTTCATTAGATTTGATCGATTTAGGTGAACCTAAATCGATTGGGTTAGCGGAAATTTTGAATTTATACCTTCTTTCTTTTCTCAATGGGGACATTTTTAAAATTACTTACTAAAAAATAAATGGATAGTAGTTATTTTGTTGTTAATAATTGCACATTAAACTAAAAGATGGTTAAAATAGGCTATTTAAAATATAACGGCTGGAGTCTGATTGTTTCTATGGTTGTATATTTGCTTGCTTTTGGTTTCTTAATACCTGTTCTTCTTTAGTTGCTTGAGCTTAAATGAACAGCGGCAGGGAGGAGGGGGCTAAATATAGTAGACGGATTGGTAATTTAATAAGCCGCTCCGTTTTTAGTTTGTATATTAATTATAGCTTTATCCCGTATGTAACTAGCAGTAAGACTTGCCCTTCCATGGTACGAGGTGAAACCCAGGCGAAGGGTCCAACTGCCGGCAAATGTCCGATTCTGTTCAGAGGCTTTTAGGTCATACCCTTTCGGTACTAACAATCAGTCGGGGTTAAAAGAAAATCCTTTTTATTTATATACTGTAAAAATCGCATTAGCGGATTTGACTCTAAGATGTTCGCTCAATCATTTCTGAAACGGTTATACATTGATAGTTGTTTTTCTTTAAAAATTCTAGTATCTTTGAAAGCGCTTCTACTGTCTGCCTCCTGTTACCACCTGAGTCGTGAAAAAGAATAATATCACCTGGAGAAATATTAGTAATAACATGATTAACTATTTTATCAACGCCCGGTTGCCTCCAATCTCCAGTATCTTGATCCCAAGACCATAAAGCTAAAGTATAACCCTGCCTTTTTGAAATATCGACAATTTTTCTGTTGTATTTTCCACCAACCGGACGAAAAAGTGTAGGTGAATTACCGGTGATTTCACTTATTATTTTTGTGGTTTTATCAAGTTCAGCCTTTAAACTTTTCATACTTAAATCATGACTAAAGGTGTGATTTCCAATTTCGTGTCCTTCCAGGAATTGCCTTTGAATAATTTGTGGATGTTTTTTTGCTTGGGAACCTACAACAAAAAATGTAGCTTTTGCTTCAAATTTGTTTAAGGTATCCAGTATAAGAGGTGTATATATAGTGTTTGGGCCGTCGTCGAACGTTATTGCCACAACTTTCTCATTTGTGTATCCTTCCCATATAACATCTCCTGTCCTCTCATACTTTTTTCTTTCTTCTGTATATGCTTGCAAATTATTAGTTGGAATAATTAATATTACTACATAACTGATTAATAAAATATATCTTAGCATTAATTCTTTTCCCCCATTTGATATTATTCTTGTTTAAAAAATGTATTAAACAATAAAATTTACAGAGCCTATTTTCAAATTGTGATGTCCTTATATTCTTGTGCAATTAAATCACTTCTATACCCACATTAAGCAACACGATGCACTATCTTCTCATTGTCTAGCTTATCCTTATAGTCATAATTGAAATTAGTTACGTGGAGGGTGACTTCTACTTTTAAATTTTGTACTTTTAGTATTATCAACCAGAAAAATAAAGAAGGGGTGAAAGCAAGCTTTTAAAGGAAAAACAGTTATTTCTAAATCGAGTATTTTATCCTGATGTAAGGTGCCGTAAGACTCCCACTTCAAGAGTTGTAGGAGATACAAGAAGTAAAAGTGGGAGGTAACGACACCTAAATTCCCGATTCGTTCAAAGTCCTTTTAGGTCATACCTTTGTGGTACTAACATTCCGTGACGATGGGGGAAAAGTCCTACGGAATGAAGTTTGACTTTATCAAGGATTTTATATTGCTTCTGTTGTTTTTAAAGAGAGTCAAATAAAATACGAATACATTGCCAAATGAAACATTTATTACGAACTAGAACCGGTTAAAAATAAAGTTATTTGAGAGGGTTTTCTTGTGAATGGTGTTCAACGATGACTAACAGGCGGAACAAGCTATGATGATGTTAACAGATGGAAGTGAGTGCTCTTCTTCAATGAGTCAGGTATATTATTAAAATTTCATATTGTCCAAATTTAGGGGCTCAGCTACGGACGAAAAAGACTAATAATCTAGTGCACGCTTGAATAAAATGAAGTAAAGTTAAAGGAGATGATAAAATGGCAAATTACTTAAAAAGTGCTGTATTTGAACATGAATTTTGGCTTGAGGTATTGGAAGATCACGCTAGATTTATACATGATTCCCTTTACCCATCAGAAACACAGGATATTAAAAAGGCTTCTTATTTTATTCAAAACTTCAACCAACTCTTAAATAAATCAAGGTCGTTAAACGAATCAAATGCAATATCCTTTTCAATAAGTGTAGAACCCTTTGTTGAACAATTAAAGATATTCAAACTTTCCATTATTAAACGCCAATTAACTGGGGATATTGGTATTCACCTTACACCTACCTTTTTGAACCATATGGTAAATGAGTTAGAAGAATACCAGCTTGTGTTAAGTTATCTGAAAGAAGGTAAAATCCCTCCTGTTTTTCACGAATTACACCATCATTTAATCTGGCTTTTAGATGCTTCTGGTCATGCAGGTGCTATAGATTCTCGGATGGATGGGGTTGAGAAAAGATTGAAAGAGAAAAGCAAAACGTTTACCAAACATTTTGACCAATTTTATCTAAAAGCTGTGGAATTAACGGGTTACTTACGAGCAAATGTTAAAACATTTCCTGCATTAAATAGATTTAATAATGATGTTGAGGTAGAAATGGAGTTATTTAAAACATTTTTGAATGAACTTGAAGAAATGGAGTTAAGTGCAGAAGTATTGGGGACGTTTACGGCTTCGATGGCAGATCATATGGCAAGGGAAGAGCATTATTATTTAATGAAATTAGCTGAATCTAAGAGATTGTTTTCTGCTAATTAAGTTCATGGCTAAAAAGAGAAGGGTTAATCTTCACAGAAAAAAATGAATTTTAGTTAAAATGGTAAGCAGATTTAAGCTTAGGGTCACACTTGAAATGGTTTACTAATACGAAAGATGATATTTTCCCAATTAGATATTAAAATTACTTTATGTAAAAAATGAAACATCTTTGTAGCAAATTACGTTATATAAATGTATTAGTTTTTGGACAAAAAGGAAAAGGTGTTTAGACGATGAAAATAAGAACATATAAAGTGAATGAACTGGATAGGTTAGTAAATATATGGTATGAGGGTTCCTTATTGGCACATGATTTTATTGAGCAAAATTATTGGAAGTCACAACAGAAAGCGATGAGGGAAACGTATCTTCCAATGGCAGAAACATATGTAATCACAGAAGAGAATAAGGTAGTAGGATTTATTTCTATGGTTGACAATTATTTAGCAGCTTTATTTGTGGACTATCAATGTCAAGGAAAGGGGTATGGCAAAAGACTTCTACATTTTATAAAGGAAAAAAGGGAACAGATTGATTTAAAGGTGTACCAAAAAAATAAGCGGGCGGTTTCTTTTTATTTAAAGAATGGCTTTGAACTTTGTGAAGAACTGTTCGATGAGTTGACAGGAGAAAAAGAGTTTTTAATGAAGTGGAAAAGGTAATGGTTTAAAAATTAACCAAATTATAAGAGCTGGAACTGGACAAACATTATATACAATACATTCAAGGCTATGTATTAACCAATTTAAATTAAGACCAAAAATATATACTTAGTATATATTTTTTTTGGCCTTTTTTGTTTAAAATAGTAAAATAAAAACATTTTATCAACAAAATCACTTGATTAATTATATACTAAGTATATAATTGTGATAAACAAAATGTGAAGGGGAGTCTCATGTGATTCGTGTTAGTAATCTGACCAAAGAATTTTTCCAAGGACAAGAAAAAACAAAAGTACTAAAGGGAGTAAATTTGCATGTTAAAGAAGGAGAGTTTGTTGCAATCATGGGTCCAAGCGGCTCTGGAAAAAGTACCTTGCTTCAATTGCTGGGTGGGCTCGATTTACCAACAAGTGGGGATATACAAATCAATCAACAATTATTAAATAACATGAATGAAAAGGAGAGAACGATTTTTCGGAGACGGCATTTAGGGTTTGTATTTCAAAATTATCAGTTATTACCAACCTTAACAGTTGAAGAAAATATTGCTTTTCCTCTTTATGCGGATGGAAAAATAAATAAAGAACATGAGAAAACGATTACTAATTTAATCACAGCTGTTGGATTAAAAGGAATAGAGAAAAAGAGTGCGAATTTACTTAGTGGCGGGCAACAACAACGTGTAGCCATTGCCAGAGCACTTGTTAATCATCCTTCTGTTTTATTAGCTGATGAGCCAACCGGTAATTTGGATAGAGCGATAGCTGAAGAAATTCTTCGTTTGCTACTAATGTTTAACCGTAAGCAGCATCAGAGCATTGTTATGGTAACGCATGATATTTTTGCGGCAGGATTTGCTGATCGGATTATTCTTTTTAGGGATGGTGTTATTGAGAAGATAATTGCTAGAAAGGATGAAGACTATGCTGAATATATGGCGAATTTCATGGCGTAATATTACGAAAAATAAAAAACGCTTTTCCTTATCATTACTAGCAATTATCTTTGGCATTTCTTTTTTAACAGCAATGCTAGTAGCTGATCGAACAACGACTGATGTCTTCCGTTATTATGAAAACATGTATGTAGGTAATGCAGATTATTGGATTTTAAGTGATCAAGGTACTTATCCCAAAGCAGATATATCTAATATAATAACAGATCCTGATGTTAAAAATTCATTAGAAGTGCTTGATAAACACGCTTTTTTTGAGCTTGATGAAGGTCGGTCGTTGCAGGAAAGATCGGTTCGTATAACTGGGGTAAACGATCAAGCGAGTCCTTTGTTGGAGCTTCCTGTTATAGAAGGAAGCTTGGATAACCAGGGTTTAGTTATTCCTAAAGTCGTTGCCGAACTATTGGATAAAAAAGTGGGCGATACTATTACGTTTACAGGATTGGGAACAGCAAAAGTATCGGCAATTGTGGAATATACACAGTTACTTGCAAGTCCAAGCAATTGGCAAGATGCTGAATCGACAAGTTTCCGTGTTATGGCCCCATTAGAGATGCTAAGAAACTGGACGGGAATGGAAAATGAGCTTACCTATGTGCGTTTTCAAACAAAAGGGGATGGAAAAGAGCTGTTTCAATCAGCGCAAGAGTCATTGAAAGACTCAAGTATGTATATTCAGCCTGTAGTTGCAGATGATTTACAAAGTAACGATATAGAAGGACTCTACACGTTTTTTTATTTAGTTGCGTTTTTGTCCATTTTTATAAGTGGGTTTATTATATTTAATATGATTTATACAAGTGTTATAGAAAGAAAAAAAGAATTCGCCATCATAAAAAGCTTTGGATATTTACGAAGTTCTGTATCTAAGCTAGTACTGATTGAAGTTACTCTGTTGGCTTTGGCTGGTACTTTAATCGGAGTGCCAATAGGAGTATGGCTCGGGGATTTATTTATGAAAGCACTGCTTCGTGTGTTTAAATTTGATATGGTGTACTCATTGCAATGGGAATTACCAGTTATAAGTTCAATAGCAGTTGGATTAATATTTCCCATTATTTTTTCATTATTTCCTATTTACCACGCGGGTAAGACACCTATTTTATTGGCAATAAAGGTAACCAACAAAAAGCAAACCACATTACGTCATTTTTTATTTAGAATTGTTTTAGGTTTTGGACTGCTTGGGTTTCTAGTTATTGATAGCCCAATGTCATATATTGCAACTATAGCAGCCTCTATTTTGCTGTTTCCTTGCTTAGTAATCAGCCTAAAATGGATCATAGAACCAGTATTAAAATCGCTTTTTGGTTATCCTGGCTTGATTGCTGCAAAAAACCTGTTCCAACAGTTGAATAGAAATGCAAATACAGCTGCAATTCTTGCCATAGGTATAGGCGTTATCTTATTATTAGGTGCGGCAATTGAATCAGCTCCTAAAACTTTTAACGAGGAAATTAGAGAGACATACGGAGGAGATGTTCGAATTACTTCCGAAAAACCTTGGTCAGAAGAGGATATAGCAAAGCTTCAATCGTATAAGTCTATTACAAGAGTTGAGCCTTTAGCAGAAGCAACCTCAATTACTTGGAAAACAATCCAAGGTGATCTCAGGCAATTTTCCGTTTTTTCTGTTAGCAGTGATGGCTCCTCCTTATTTGATGATCAATATAAGCATCATTTATTTACTAAACTAGTACATAAGCCAACGCTTGTTCTAGGAACTAGGGCATTTAAAGAATGGGGTGGAGAAATTGGACAAATGATAGAGATGAATACTCCTTCTGGGCCCAGAAAATATGAAGTCATTGATGTAGTGAAGACTTCTCATTACAATGGCTATGTAGCGTTTATGGATAGTGATTATTTCCAAACAAATTTTGGCTGGTCTAACTCTTTTGATATCTTGCTTACAGTTGATAATCAAACGTTTGATCAACTACGTACTCGGTTATGGAAAGATTTTGATAGCCATTTATCAAAAGTTCAAACAGTTGAAGAGGAAATAGAGTCTACTACTTTTGCCATAAAAGGGATGAATGACCTTATTTTATTTATGTTGCTGTTAATTATTATTTTAGCTAGTGTTGGTACAGCTAATACATTATTAATGAATACGCTTGAGAGGACATTAGAGATTGGAATAATGCGATCTATCGGCTTTACAAAGCAACAGGTTCGTACGATGATACTTCTTGAGGGCTTGCTAATTGGAGTAGCAGGGATAATTGGAGGCATTGTGATTGGTGCGCTACTTATTTATATAACAAGTGAATCGGCATCTATGGAGGGGGTTATGTCTTTCCAATTGCCAGTTAATAACGTTATACTAGCTATGATTGCTGGAGTTGTCTTGAGTCTTTGTGCAGCTTGGATTTCAAGTAAGAGCGCTATGAGACTAGACGTTGCATCATCACTAAAAGAAGGTTGATTAAAGTGTCAGTAAAATATGGGATTTTAACATTATTATCGGTTAAACCGCATCATGGCTATGAATTAAAAATAGAATTGGATTTACTTCTTGGGCTTAAAGGAAAAATTAATCCAGGACAAATATATACAACGCTTGATCGTTTAACTCGTGATGGGTTTGTGGCATCACCAGGAATGGATGAGCAAGAAAGAAAGCTATATGATATTGAGTGGAAGGGAAAAGAGGAATTAAACACATGGCTACTAGAACCAGTAGCCTATAACAACACAAAAGAAGATTTCTTCTTTAAATGGAGCTGTGCCAGGGAAATTAATTTTGCCTTGGAGAAAAAGATGTTGACTCAACAAAAACAATTAATTGTCAAAGAAGTGATGGAGTTAACAAAATTAAAAACTGAATTATTAATTCAAGGTGATGAGAATAGATATTTATTAGTGACGGGCACTTTACTACATTTAGAAGCCGATTTAAATTGGATTAATCAAGTAGAAAATCGAGTACTTTAGCGGATTTTTTGATTAAAAGGAGGGAGATCACCTGGATTTTCTTGTAACTTACAGTTGGGAAATATTCGTAGCCACAGAATTATTATCCCTTAGCTCATTGATTCTATTTGGTTTGTTTCGTTATTTTTTTAGTAAACCAAAACTTAGTTTAATGTTCATCCTTTTATTTCTATTATTATTAACTGCAGAAGCCTTATTAGGCATATATGTTTATCAACAAACAGGCGAAGTTTCCACTTTTCTAATCATTATCGCTGTTTTTGTGATATATGCTTGTACATTTGGTATTTTTGATTTTTTAAGGTTAGATCGTTGGATGCGTAGTAAACTTGGTAAATTGCGCGGGGTAGAACTGCTAACAGAAAAAGACTATGCGATTATGAGAAGAAACAAGGACCCTAAATATATTGCAAAAAAGTATCGCATCATGTCCTTGATTCATTTCATACTCTTTGTAACAGTACAAACTATTTTTTGGTCGATGGGAACAGATAGTATATCGGAAATGAAAATGTATTTAACGGATCTTTCTTGGATAGAAAAAGGGAATGTGGAGGATTCCCCTTATCCAAATGAAACGATGTTTACGATTGGTATGATATGGGGAATCGCTTTTGTTGCTGATTTTATCTATTCATGGTCTTATACAATTTTTCCTAGTAAAGGAAAATAACATAGTAGTTAAATACATAATATAAGAAAGAAGTTTAATGAATTTACCGCATGATCTTCATTAAACTTCTTTTAATTAATGAGCTTTTTGTTTAATAATACTCTCTTTCGGCTGCTATTGCGTCTGCTTTTGTTCGATGCACTGTACCAAATGGATGCTCTGGTGGGGCATAAATGGAATAAAGTTTAAGTGGCTTATTGCCTGTATTGGTTACATTGTGCCATGTACCAGCCGGTACCATAATGGCATAGCCTTCATATACATTACGTTTGAAGTATAAATTATTTCTAGAATCCCCCATTTGGACTACTCCTTGCCCTTCTTCGATACGCAAGAATTGGTCGACATCAGGATGAATTTCTAAACCGATATCCTGACCAACTGGGATGTTCATAAGCGTAACTTGAAGATGTTTGCCCGTCCATAACGCAGTGCGAAAGTTTTTATTTTGTTTTGTAGCTCTATGAATATTTACTACAAATGGTTGTTTTCCGTAATCCTTTAAAACAACCCGATCATCTTCATCAGCTACATGCCAAAAATCTTCTTGATAATCCGGTGTATGAATTGGCATAGGTTGAAACATTGGTTGGTCCCGTTCATTGGAATAAACTGGTGGATTCACATAATAAGGATATGGATATGCGTAAGGATAATAATACAACTTGCTCAGTCCTTTCAAATGTAATCATATTATTCTATGCAGATGAATGGGTGGATGTACATAATAAGATCTCTAAAGGAATATGGGATATCGTTGGAAGTATATACGGGGGTGCTGTCGGTTTTGTAAAAAGACTGGTGAATAGAATAGTAGGAAAGTTCCGGGCTAGTAATGATTCTAATGGATTTTTTAGCTGTGCGCATGTAAGGCTTCAAGAGTTGTAGGCGATACGAAGAAGGCAAAGTGGGTAGATAACGGTACCTAAATGTCTGGGTTTGTTCAACTAGGGGTTATGGAAAACTACTGAATGAAACTTTACTTTAACGCAAAACAACTATATTATTATATTCGATTCAACTTCAAATTAAACCAGCCATTACACTACCAGAGTGTAATGGCTGTTATTCTGTGATTAAAGGCTAATTTCGGATTAAGTAGTCAAATGCGCCTAAAGCTGCTGTTGCACCTGAACCCATGGAAATTA
Organism: Cerasibacillus sp. JNUCC 74; assembly: GCF_053667775.1. The sequence continues at coordinate 399,332 of NZ_CM132207.1, forward strand.
TGATTTGATTATATGCGCTATCTGTACAGTCTCCTGCGGCAAATAGCCCGGGAACGTTTGATTGGCCATGTTTATCGACGATGATTTCGCCCATGCGATTACGCTCCACAGTTCCCTCTAGCCATTCTGTATTTGGTACAAGGCCAATTTGCACGAATACACCTTGAAGCTCAATATGTTTGACTTCTTTTGTGTCTCTGTCCATATAAGTTATACCATTTACACTATCAGTCCCTGTGATTTCTTGCGTTTGTGCATTTTTTATAACTGTTACATTCGGTAGACTGTATAAACGTTTTTGCAGGACTTCATCTGCTTTTAACTCTGGAGCAAACTCAAGAACTGTGACATGCTTAACAATCCCAGCCAGATCAATGGCTGCTTCAATTCCAGAGTTACCACCGCCAATGACAGCGACATCTTTGCCTTCAAATAATGGACCGTCACAGTGAGGACAGTATGCTACTCCATTATTCTTGAACTCTTTTTCTCCAGGAACGCCAATATTTCTCCAACGAGCACCTGTAGAAATAATGACCGTTTTACTTTTTAGTACTGCACCATTTTCGAGTTCTAATTCAAAAAGATCCTTCTTTTCAATGTGTTTAGCACGTTGGGAGTTCATAACATCAATGTCGTAATCATTTACATGTTCTTCTAAATTAGCTACAAGTTTAGGACCTTCTGTGCGTTTCACACTAATAAAGTTTTCAATACTTAACGTATCTTGGACTTGGCCGCCAAAACGCTCAGCGACAATACCGGTACGAATCCCCTTACGTGCAGCATAAATGGCAGCACTTGCACCTGCTGGACCCCCACCAACAACAAGTACATCAAATGGATCTTTCTGAGACAGTTCAGATGCATCCACACCGTGGCCTAATTTTTCAAGAAGTTCTTCTAATAATATACGGCCGCCGTTAAAGAATTCTCCATTTAAATAAACGGCAGGAACAGCCATGATCTTCTTCTTCTCTACTTCTTCCTTAAAAGCCGCACCATCAATCATGGTATGCGTAATATTAGGATTAAGTACGGCCATCATATTTAAAGCTTGTACAACGTCAGGACAATTGTTACAGCTTAAACTAACATATGTTTCAAAGTGATATTTTTCACTTATACCTTTAATTTGATCAATTAGATTCTGATCTAATTTTGGAGGTCTGCCACTCACTTGTAATAGAGCCAATACTAATGAATTAAATTCATGTCCTAATGGAAGGCCGGCAAACGAAACTCCTGTATCTTCACCGACGCGGTTCACACTAAAACTAGGTGTTTTTGGTAATTCTGTATGTTCAACAGATATCTTAGAGGACATGGAAGCCAGCTCATCAACGAGAGCCAGCATGTCCTTAGATACCTCATCCGAACCAGTGCTTACTTTAAGCACGATGTCGTTTTCTAATAGTCCAAGGTATTGCTTTAATTGTGACTTAATATCTGGGTCTAGTACCATTTTTTATAGCACTCCTTAAATTTTACCTACTAGATCAAGGCTTGGCTTAAGTGTTTCAGCGCCTTCTTTCCATTTTGCAGGGCATACTTCACCAGGGTTATTACGAACATATTGTGCTGCTTTGATTTTGTCAACAAGTGTACTAGCATCGCGACCGATTCCATCAGCGTTAATTTCTACAGTTTGGATAACACCATCTGGATCAATGATAAATGTGCCGCGATCAGCAAGACCTGTTTCTTCGTTTAAAACATCGAACATACGAGTAAGTGTTTGTGATGGGTCACCAATCATTCCATATTCGATTTTCTTAATTTTTTCGGAAGCATCATGCCATCCCTTATGTGTGAAATGTGTATCAGTAGAGCAAGAATAAACTTCAGTACCAAGTTTTTTTAGTTCTTCATATTCGTTTTGTAAATCTTCAAGTTCTGTTGGGCAAACAAATGAGAAGTCTGCCGGATAAAAGCATAGTACTGTCCATTGCCCTTTAAAATTTTCTTCAGTTACATCAATAAATTCGCCATTCTTGAATGCTTTTGCTTGAAATGGTTGTACTTCAGTTCCTATTAAAGACATAATTATCTTCCTCCTAGGTATATTTTTGCTAGTAGCTCAAGTAGAACTTTAGCTATAATAATTCTAATCACACATCTATTATTAATTAGTAGTTGTTTTTTGTCAAGGAAATACCACTTTAAGCAAAGATTTACCGCAACTAATAAGGAGAATTATTGAAGAATCAGAGTCCTCTCTACTAAAATCAACCCTTTTAAATTTAAGAGTTTAAGGAATTTTGGAAGTAATGATTTTCATTATTAATTGCTTTTTGAGAGTAAACCTTTTCGATGAAATAGTTAAGATAACCTGTTATAGTGCTAGATTGGATACTAATTGATAATCAGTAATACAAAACAATCTCAATATGCTATGATGTTTTCTTATTGTAGAAAGAAGTTATTCGATTAGGAAAGAATCTGTTTAACTGAAGAATAGATGAAGGTATTGACTAAGGGGCATGTTGTCTTCTTAGGTAATAATTTACTTGTTAAGTAAGGTTATCATTATTGGAAACATAAATAATAGCTAGGATTGAAGTTATAGCGGATAAAATAACGAATATAAGAGAAGGTAAAAGTAAAGCTTGGAAAGATGGTACATCTTTATAAGATGCGAATTCTTTAAGTACGGGTTCAAAAAGAGAAGATATAGGAGTAGCGCAGTTTAACCTTATAGATCTTTCCAAAAACAATAAGTTTCATTGTGTAGAAATAATTTGAGTTTACATAAACTGTGCCATGACCTTAAAGGGTGTGTACCTTCGCGTTTAGCGAATGAATAAGTGGAAAAAGGCGTTCTGCAAGTGGGAGGGTTGAATGTTGATTCGTCTTAATAGAAGGAGTCGCGTTAGAACCATCTTTAGGGGGAATATTACTTGCCCTATAGGCATTTAATAGCTTTTTAGATAGCTTCTTGTTGAAGACTCCTTCTAGATCTTATAAATGATGATGTCATGACTATTAATAATGTTATACCCAATGAATAGCAGTAGCTTCTCATTGGGTACGGTACGTTTCTGTACTTAGAGAAACTTACATTGCTTTGCGAATGATTTCCATTACTTCTTCAAGTTTTGGTTTTCTTGGGTTCGTTGCAGCTGTAGCATCTTTCATTGCGTTTTCTGCAAGAGTAGGAATATCTTCCTCTTTTGCACCAAGTTCTTTAAAACCGGTTGGAATATTCAAATCTCTAGCTAAGCGCTCAATTGCAGCAATAGCTTTTTCTGCTGCTTCACGTTTACTTAAACCTTCTACAGCTTCACCCAAATACTCTGCTATTTTTGCAAAGCGATCTTCACGTCCTACAATATTGTAACGGCACACATGCGGTAAAAGGATCGCATTACATACTCCGTGTGGCAAGTTGTAGAAACCGCCCATTTGGTGAGCGATGGCATGTACATAACCTAATGAAGCATTGTTAAAGGCCATTCCTGCTAAGAATTGAGCATACACCATTTTTTCGCGTGCTTCGATATCTTTTCCATTTGCAAAAGCACGTGGCAAGTATTCAGGAATTAATTCGAAAACCTTTTCAGCAGCTGCATCAGTCATTGGTGTTGCAGCAGTTGAAACATAAGCTTCAACAGCATGTGTTAAAGCATCTAAACCTGTTGCAGCAGTTAATGCTGGTGGCAATCCGATCATTAATTCTGGGTCGTTTATAGAAACTAGTGGGGTCACATGTTTGTCAATGATTGCCATTTTCACTTGACGCTTTACATCTGTAATAATGGTAAACTTCGTCATCTCACTAGCTGTTCCAGCAGTTGTGTTAATAGCAATTAATGGAACTAACGGATTTTTTGACTTATCCACACCTTCATAATCATGAATAGTGCCTCCATTTGACACAACTAGTCCTATACCTTTAGCAGCGTCGTGGGATGATCCGCCTCCTAATGATACAAGGGAGTCACATTTTGCTGCTTTAAAAGCTTCTACACCGTCAGCAACGTTTTTATCTGTAGGGTTTGGCTCTGCTTTAGGGTAGATTTCTACTTCAATCCCTGCTGATTTAATAATATCAGCGATTTTTTCGGCAATTCCTAATTTGAATAATCCTTGGTCTGTTACTAGCAATGCTTTCTTTGCATTCACATCTTTTAGACGAGAACCAGTTTCTTGTATGGCTCCTTGTCCAAATAAATTAATCGATGGCATTGAAAATTGGCTCTGTGTTGTCATTCTACTATCTCCTTATCGATTTTTATTTTTTGTGATCAGCAGAAGCTAGAAATTTTATGCCTGTTCATGCTGTTCACACAATTCCCCCTACGCCTCCAATATATAGGTATTTTTTACTGGTTTCAACAAAATAGCTCAAAATTTGACAAATAAAACGAAAATCTTTCATTTTTTATTTTATATTTACCAGTTTCTTATCATAGCTTTCTAATGCTCGTATTTTCACAAATTGGAATGATGGATGTTTTTGATGACCTAATATAACTGTTTTTTAAAGTTTGTGTTCATAAATAAGATAATAAATTTTAAGGTTGGCAAAGATCGTAACTTGAAAACTACGATGTATTGCCGTCGACTTGTTCCTTAGCCTTGAAAAAGAAAACTGCTTTTTCTGTATGTGATAGGATTAAATTTCTGCTTCGTTGTCTAATTTCAACGATAAATGTAGAGACTTAAACCTCTAAACTTATTTGTGCTTTACTGTATTAAAAAAATGAAAAAACACCTTAATGTTTGGTATACTTAAATGGCAATTAATTACAATTTACATACAGAGAGGTGTCTCATCATAAAACAACGATTGGCCAACTATTTTAAGTATTGATTGTTTGCTTAGCGATTAATAAATCATCCGGAATTATGGAATTCCCTAGGACATGGAAGTCTTTTTATAACAACAAATCCTTATTAAACTTACAAAATGAGTTTCAAGGGGTTGGTTTTGTGATTTATTGAATAAGGATTAGCATACAAGTATTACCTTCGTAAGATATATTGTATTTTGATGGCAACACCGATGAGATAAAGATAGCATGGATGACCGGACACTTAGCAAATTTTACGATGAAATTAGCTATCTCGCCTGGGTTGTACCATTACTGCAATTAATCGGACTTTTTAGAACTAGCATCAATATGATGAAAACACGAATTAAAAGTTAACTACAACATTAATTGCCGAATTACCTAGATATATCCAGGGTTTAGCTACGAGTTTCACTGTGCGAAAGTTGGGTATATATTAAAATAATGAGTAGCTAACAGCACGAAAGAGGTGTCAAAGACATGGAATTAATTTCAATTATTATTCCTACTTACAATGAAGAAGAAAACATACAGTTAATTTATGAAAGTGTAAAGCGGGAGTTTGATAGACTGGCTTATCATTTTGAAATGATTTTTATTGATGATGCCAGCACGGATAATACCTTACATCAAATTAAACAATTAGTTTCTAAAAGCACAAATGTGAGATACATTTCTTTTTCTAGAAATTTCGGTAAAGAATCGGCAATGTTGGCTGGCCTACGTCATGTACAAGGGGAAGCTGTTATAATCATGGATGCCGATCTACAACATCCGCCATCATTGATTCCAGATCTTGTTAAAGGTTGGGAAGATGGATATGATCAAGTAATTGCGCGACGTAATCGTAATGGTGAAAAGCCAATTCGTAAATTTCTATCCTCTGCTTATTATCGGATCATCAACAAGGTAGTAGATGTCAAGTTAGAGGATGGAGTGGGTGATTTCCGTTTGCTAAGTCGGCGTGCTGTTTATGCAGTATTATCTTTAGATGAAGGTGCGCGCTTTTCAAAAGGTTTGTTCTCGTGGATTGGCATGGCACAGAAAATAGTTGATTATGAGAATGTTCCTCGGAAGAACGGAAAAACGAAATGGTCTTTATTAAAATTGTTGAGTTATGGATTAGATGGAATTGTGTCATTCAATAATCGTCCTCTAAGAGTTTGTTTCTATACAGGTGCGCTTATTTTACTGCTGTCGATTATCTACAGTATTATTATATTTGTGCAAATTTTGCTGAATGGCATTAAAGTTCCAGGCTATTTTACGATTATTACTGCCGTTCTAATATTAGGCGGGATTCAGTTGTTAAGTCTAGGTGTGATTGGGGAATACATAGGACGTATATATTATGAAACAAAGAAACGTCCTCAATACTTAATTCAAGAAACGAATATTAGAAACGGAGAAGGCTATGAACGAAACAGGTCGAGAATTTCTCAGATTTATCATCATCGGCGTAGTCAATACTATTAATTACTATGCCGTTTATCTATTATTACATCTTGTTTTTAATGTTTACTATATGGCGGCACATATAACGGGATTTATTGTAAGTTTAGTCGTTTCTTTTTTCTTAAATACTTATTTTACATTTAAAGTAAAGCCCACATGGAAAAAGTTTTTGAAATTTCCAATCACTCAGTTATTTAATTTCAGTATCACGTCGCTATTCGTGTTTGTTTTTACAGAACTATTTCAGGTAGACAGTAAAATCACACCTCTCCTTGCCGTCTTTATTACAGTTCCAATGACATTTATGGTAACTGGGAAAATATTGAAAAGAAGAGAGTGTAATAGATGAAGAAACGAACATTATGGTTTTTTATTATAGGTAGTCTACTCGTCTCGGTAGCTACACATCTTTTTTTCTATCGGCAATGGCTTGATAAGCATTGGATGATTGGACCGAATGATGGTCTTTCACAAATTGTGACGTTTAAAAAATTTATTTATGAAAATTATCGAAGTGGTAATTTTTTCTATGCTTGGGATTTTGGCTTGGGTGGGGGTTTTTACAGTCAATTAGCCTATTATTTTTCCACCTCCCTTGTCTTTTTAGTGTCTACTATTGTTATTTTTATTCTGGATATCTTTCAATGGGTCGATCCCTCTAACGTTGAATTTTGGGCTCAATCTAACTTATTTATCAGTATCATTCGCTTAAGTGTGATCTTATTTATTACGTCCTACACGTTTCAATATATGAAAATCCAAGCCTTTCCGGCTTTTACGGGGGCGGTTGTATACGGTTGTTCTGTTATGTACATGCGACATGTTGTTTATTGGGAATTTTTTGCTGATGCGTTTATATGGTTGCCATTAGTTGTTTTAGGATTGGAGAAATTAATACGAGAAGGCAAGCAAGGTTGGCTGATTTTTGCTATGTCCGCCATGCTGATTAGCAATTTTTATTTTGCCTATATCCAACTCATTTTTTTAATTCTGTATGTACTTGGCCGCTGGGTAATTGCACTTACTGACAATGAGTTACCTAGAATAAAACAGTTTAAACTTTTGGTGTCAAGTGGATTGATCAGTTTTTGCATTAGCGCAGTGGCGTTTATACCGGCTGTTTATGGGTTTTTCAACAATTATCGACCCCCTTATGATCGGGAGATTCCACTGTTCGATTTAATTGATAACATATTGTTTGCTAGTCCCTATATTGTGTTACCAGTAGTTTTTATGTTACTGATATTTACCTTCCCTTTGTATCGTAATCGATTGTTTCGCTTTTTTGCTGTGTTTAGTTTCGTATTGCTTATATTTCACTTAAGCCCTTTGGCAGCCAGTGCTTTCAATGGCTTTTCTGCTCCACAATATCGCTTTGAATATCTATTATCCTTTACAATAGGTGGTTGTGTTGCCATTGGCCTGCAGCAATTAAATAAAATAGCTGTTCGTTTTCTTTGCTTGGCCTCGTTCATTTCTTTATGTGTCTATTTGTTAAGTTTCAATTATTTTGATCCTAATATAAAAGTTCCAGAACGAGCAACAACCGAGTTCTCTGCGGTTGTAATTGCTATTTTTGCTCTATTTACTATTTTGGCTATATTAATGATGTTGTATGTTTATTTTCAAAAGAAGGCTTTGCTCATTATTATTCAATCATTTGTCATTCTATGGAGTATAGTGTCAGTAAATACAGTAGCTAAATATGGGATAACAGACAATGGTGGGCTTCAAAAAGTAACACATAATTATTTAATGAGTGATAATTATAATAGTGCCGAACAAAGGAATTTGATTGATCAAGTGAAAAGGCAGGAGCCCAATTCATTGTCCCGAATCGATTGGATGACGCCTAAGCGATATAACACACCGATTGTACAGAACTTTAATGGTACGAGTCTATATTCAAGTATCGCTAACAAAGCATTGTTATGGTTTTACTGGAGGGAATTAAAAATAGATACAGGTCATGAAACTGTAAGTCGCTACGGTACCCTTGGCAATCGTGCAAATTTGCATGCGTTATTACAGACAACATATTGGATGAGAAAAAAAAGTCAGGAAGCGAATGTACCTTATGGCTTTACAAAGTTTGTAGAATCCAATAAATATGTTATTTATAAAAGCAATTTTTACCTTCCGTTTATCCGAACAGGTAAAAACATTTATAGCGAAGAGCAGTTGCAAACAGCTTCTGTTTTAGATCGTGAACATGCCATGCTTTCAGGAGTAGTGTTTGAAGAAGAAGCAACTAGACAAAAGTTAGATTTGGTAAAAGAGAAAAATGTTATCAAGCAAGCGACTATTAAAGGAGTAGGTGCTAAATACCAAAATAACCACTTATCGGTTGTCAACGACAAAGGAGGCATCGATATTATTCCGGGATCTGTACAAAAAAACACAAAAGACTTTTATGTTGGTTTTTCTATAAAAAACGTAAATGGTGATGGTTTTCCTATAAAAGTAAATAAATACCGTACAACTAGAAAACCTGCCCATTCTATTTATAAAACCAATATAAATGACCTAATAATCCGTGTTCCAGCTAAAGACATTATCTCTATTCGTTTACCAAAAGGGGAATATGAGTTGAATAATTTATCGCTTTATGAAGAAGATTATAAGGAATTGCATGAAGCTGTAAAAGCTGCTGCTCATTCACCATCGTTTACGTGGGAAAAGAACAAAATAACTATACATTACAATAATCAGACAAAGGAAAAATGGATGGCTTTACCAATTCCATTTGAAAAAGGCTGGAAACTTTGGATTAATGGTAAGGAGCAAGCCATTGAAAAAGCAAATTACGCATTTATTGGCTTCAAGCTGAACAGCGGGAAAAACCATATTAAAATGGTATATCATCCTCCTTACTTTTTTCCAGCTCTTGCTTTGACAATTATTGGGCTTTTTGCTTGGGCGATGTTACATCTGCGTAGTAAACGTAGAGAAAGTGGTCATTTAAATAACCAAAGTGTAAAAATGCGCTCATTACTTATGAAAGTTGATAAATCAAGAGATTAGCCACAAAGAGTGTGGATTGTTGAATTCTCTTCCTGATTTGTTTTAACGTTTCATAGAGGATAGGCCTCCTTGGGAATTTGATCCTTCTAATGTCGGACTTGGGCAACCCCTATGCTGTCTGTAAAGTACCACAAAACAAACGGATTGCGTGACTACCTGATATATAATCAAGGCGTGTGTCGGTGTTAGAAAGTGGAGATAAGAGATTATCATTTCGTATAATTATTATGGCTATTTCTTCACTACATAAATGTGGAGGAATAGCCTTTTAACACTTTCGGTTACTCTGGCTAAAAGTAGATATAACAACCTCTTTCCCAGATTATTTTCATAATGAGTTATAAGTAGAGTAAAATTTTATTTACTAGTAGAGGTGTCTCAAGGGCAGATGAATCAATTATATGGGATGATTTAAGTGTTTTTCATCGCTTTGGACAAGGTCATGTAAGGAGTTTATTTCCAGGTTCAACTTAGACGGTTAAAAAAGAAAGAGTATTAGACACTTATAATTGTGTTCAAAAAGAGAATAAAAGGACAAAGGTTGGCTAAGGTCTCCGGCGTCGTTAAAAAAGCAGGATACTTTTTCCGCATGCATTGTTTTGCTGTCGAAGCCTACTCTGTTCTACTGCAAAAAGCCGACCCGAACACCTCTTGTCGAGCCGAAGTGCGAAGCGGTTTAGTTTTGATTGGCACAGTGTATGCAGTTAAATGCACACGCGCTAGGTCAGCTTTCTGGAACCTATTCCCGGGAAGGAAAAGTGTTTTTCTTTTCAAGAAAAATTCGATCGTCATTTTTATCAACTTTTAAACATCCTTTTGTGGTGAAACTACATCATATATCCGACCGATAGCTATTCATGACTTTCTTTTTTTTTCTGCAATATTTTCAATTTATATTGATCGCCCCATTCTTTCATTTGCGTGATAATAGGTTCTAACGTTATTCCAAATTCAGTCATTGAATATTCTACCCGTGGCGGGACTTCCGGATAAACGTTTCTATTGATAATACCGTCATTTTCCAATTCACTTAATTGTAATGATAGCATACGCTGTGTGATTCCAGGGATTAACCGCCGTAATTCATTAAAACGCTTTTTATCTTCGAGCAGATAATATAAGATAACACCTTTCCATTTGCCGCCAATTACATCTAAGGTCGCTTCTACTGGACAACCTTCTGGACACCCATAGCCACTTTTTCTGTTTCTCATGAAGTCACCACCTATTAATTTTAACAATATAGGTAACACTAATGTTACTATACAACATAAATGTGCCCTCTTACATATTTTTTAATTTGTTTTTATAATACAAACTAAATAAATGAAGGAGATGATGAAATGAAAGCAATCGGTTTATTAGAATATTTGCCAATTGAAAAAGAAAAAAGTCTATTTGATTTTGATGCGCCAAAACCAGTAGCAAAAGGAAGAGACCTACTTGTTAAAATAAATGCTATTTCTATCAACCCTGTAGATGTAAAAGTTCGCTCACCGAAACCAAAAAAAGAAGAAACGCCGAAAATCTTAGGATGGGATGCGAGTGGCGTTGTTGTTGAAGCGGGAGATGATTGTAAATTATTTCAAGAAGGAGATAAAGTATATTATGCAGGCGCTATTAACAGACCGGGAACATATAGCGAATATCATCTTGTGGATGAACGGATTGTTGGAAAGAAACCGACAACATTAACATTTGCAGAAGCTGCTGCAATGCCACTAACAACTATTACTGCTTGGGAAGCGCTATTTGATAGATTATTGATTAACCCTGACAATAAACAAGAAAATAGTTTCAAACAGATTTTAATTATCGGGGGTGCTGGAGGTGTGGGCTCCATTGCGATTCAACTTGCTAAATGGGCAGGACTTCAAGTCATTGCAACAGCTTCACGGCCAGAAACGGAAAACTGGGTGAAACGGCTTGGCGCTGATTATGTAATTAATCATCACAAAGCTTTCAAGGATCAACTAGCTGCAATTCAGTTACATGAAGTTGATTTTATTTTTTGCTTAAATAACACGGACCAACATTGGGAAGCAATGAGTGAAGTAATAAAGCCACAAGGTAAAGTCTGCTCGATTGTTGAGAATGAACAGCCACTTGACTTAAACGTATTCAAAAACAAAAGTGTGACATTTGTTTGGGAGTTTATGTTTACACGCTCATTATATGGGACTGATGATATGATTAGTCAGCATACACTATTGAACAACGTAAGCGATTTGATCGATTATGGAGTTGTTCAAACAACGCTTAAAGAAAGCTTATCACCAATAAACGCAGCAACTTTAAGAAAAGCTCATGCAACAATAGAATCTGGAAAAATGATTGGTAAATTAGCAATAGAGGGTTTTGAAGCTTAAGTAGTTGTTTATTTTGAAGTGAGGCGTATGATAAAAAAGTACGCCTCCTTATTTATACGATAGAAAACTATAAAACTTTAAGCTTTATCCCGCATGTAAGGTGCCGTAAGACTCCCACATAAAAATCTTGAGTGATACAAAGAGCCAAGGGAGAAAACGGCACCTAAATGCCCGATTGGTTCAAGGGCCTTTAGGTCATACCCTTGTGGTACTAACATTCCGTGTGAAAAGCGTTCCACGGGAATGAAGTTTCACTTTATCGTATAAGAAAAACGATAGCCTTCGCCATAAAGACTTGGTGATAAGCTTAGTTTTTCGAATAAAATACTAAGCTTCTGATTGTTTTAGTATTTCTGCTATTTCATGAAACCCACGTTTTTCGGCATGTTGTAATGGAGTAATCCCATCCTCATCACCAATAGTAACATCTGCTCCATGATCGATTAGCAGTTGAACGATTTCCTGATGTTTTTTTCCGCCATCACTAAGTATAATTGCTTCCATTAACGCAGTCCAATGAAGATTATTAATATGATTAACATCTATTTCTGAACGAGTGAGTAATGCCTTTACAACCTCAACATGCCCACGTTCTGCAGCTGGAATTAGCGCAGTTCCGCCAAATCTGTTCGTAATCGAGGTATCAGCTCCTGCATCTATTGCTAGCTTTACAATATCTAGTAATCCCTCGGCACTTGCATACAAAAGTACATTATTTAAGTTGTTATCCCGAATATTAATATCTGCGCCCTGATCGATGAGTGCTTTTACTGTGTTTATTTCATTATTGTAAGTAGCTGCTAAGACAGCATTAGTACCTTGCTCGTTAGTTGTATTAATATTTGCTCCGTCCTGAAGAAGTTTTGTCACTTTTGCGGTATCTCCCTTTTCAGCTGAATAAATGAACGCTTGGTTCAAATCGCTCACCTTCTTATCATTTGATTTAGAGGAATCATTGTTGCTTGTACAAGCTGTAAAAATAATTAAATTAAGCAATACAATAATAACCGTTTTATACTTCATTTTAACCTCCTGATAAACTTAGTTTAACATGTGTCTAATGTTAAAGAAAATTCAAAAGATTCAACAAAATACATTGATTTGGGTTGTGGTAAAGAAAGCGAATGGAATGAATGTCCTAAGTGCAATTGGAAGTTTTCAGCAAAGTCTTTTGGCTGTTAGGAAATTATAAAATTTGTTCATTGTGGATAATTTCTATATTAAAATTTAACCTATTATGTCTCTGTGTTTTTTAGTCCTCGAGGTAGCTTCAATCCCACTTTGGATCGGACAGCCTCCTTATCGGATTTTTAGCGTTTGTCAGGACTAATCAAAGTTCTAGCGGTTTTGCTCTTTATGTTTCTAACTGTATATACTGTTCTGTCACTCGAAATTTTGAAGCTTCGGATTTCTGCTTATCCCGCAAGTAACTGGCAGTTTGTTTATCCCACTTCCATACTACGGGTGGAACCTAGGAGGAAAGTGGAGGATTTAACTGCCAGATTCTGTTCATTCTAACAATCAGTAGGGGATGAAAGAAAAACCCACTGATGGAAGATTCACTTTATTATCTTTTTCATTAAAAATTTATAAGAAAATTAACTGATTTTATGTTGTATATATGGTATGTTTAGAAAAAGAATTGTTATTTAAGGAGATAGAAAATGCAGATTCGGAGGCTAGATATAAAAGAACAAATGCCACTCGAGTTGTTGCTGCTAGCAGATCCTTGTAAGGAAATGATTGAAACTTATTTTGCTAGAAGTGAATGCTATATTGCAGAAATCGGGGAGCTAGTTGTCGGTGTGTATGTCCTGCTACCAACAAGACCCGTAACTATCGAACTAGTTAATATTGCAGTAAGAGAGGAAGAGCAAGGAAAAGGAATCGGAAAGCAATTAATCAGACATGCAATCAAAGTGGCAAAGGAAAAAGGCTGCAAAACAATAGAAGTTGGTACTGGAAACTCTAGTATAGGGCAGTTAGCTTTATATCAGAAATGTGGATTTAACATGGTTAGTATTGAAAAAGACTACTTTCTGAAGCATTATCCAGAGACCATATATGAAAATGGAATACAGTGCAGAGATATGGTTCGTCTATCGTTAGATTTACAAACATAAATGCAATTAGCGAGCGGAAAAGGTTGAAAATAAATTCAGTATTAGATGGAGGGATGGAAATGGATAAATTTATGGAACGAGCAGTAGAACTAGCTGTAGCGAATGTTCGGGAAGGTGGTCAGCCGTTTGGAGCAGTTCTAGTTAAAGATGAAACAATTGTAGCAGAAGGTGTAAATGAACTGCATACAACCTACGATGTTAGCGGTCATGCAGAATTATTGGCAATTCGACGTGCGCAAAAACAAATACAAACAAACGATCTTTCAGGTTATACGATGTATGCAAGTGGTGAACCATGCCCAATGTGTTTGACGGCGATGTATTTTGCAGGGATTAAAGAAGTATTTTTTTGTGCTTCTTTAGATGACGCGGCTAGAGCAGGGTTAGGAAAATCAAAAAAGATTTATGAAGATTTGCAAAATCCTAAGGAGGAGCGTTCTCTTTCTATGGTGCAGATGCCATTGCGAGAAGGTCAGGTGGACCCAATGCAGCTTTGGAAAAAACAGTCTTCTTAAAAAACTCATAAAAACTTGGAGAACCCTTACAAAATCTTCATATATCTATGATACTAATAAGCTCCTGCTTATGATTAAGTCCGTTAATTGGGGAGTTAAGTTTAATTTCACATGAGATAGTTGAATCCTGTACGTATGGCAGTAATCCCCACTTCCATGCTACAGGTGAAATCTAGGAGGATAAGTGGAGGATAAAAGCCCCCACTGATTGAAGATTCACTTTATCATCAATCAAAAAGTCCAGAAATACAGGATGTAAACTTTAACTTACAACTGTGTGGTCTAACTCCACTGTCTTAGACGTTATCCGCTTTTAACCTTGTCTTTATTCGTCCATACTAAGTTTGTTGTGAATTTATGGGTGGATATAGAAAAAGTAGCCATACGGATTTATGGTATAAAGGATCATGTTATATGGGAAACAAAAAGGGATTGTGTATAGGTATCAAATGAGGAAGGTCAATTTTCTAATTTGGATCTTTATCTAGGTGTAGTTTAATTTTCTTTTGTGTTTTATATTTTTGATGGTGCTTTAACGGATACATTTTTTTATTGGATGAATTACGATGTTATTTTTTACGAATCTTGTCCACTCATTAAAAACCCTATTTTAAATTTGTCTTAGCGTGTTTCCTTTGCTTAATATGGAAATATTTTCTTGTTATCCCTTTAACCAGAAATAACCCCTCTATTTACCATTAATCAATGGATTTTGTTTTAATAAAACGAGGAAACGCCTCCTTTAGAATATGTTTCTTATTGTCGTGATTAGGAGGCAAGCCGGAAGTAAAGGCGCGATTATCAGTCTGGTCATTTTCGCCGATCCCCTTATAGAAGGAAATTTCATTTTATCTAAATTTATATTATATTTATTGATAGCAACTATTTTATGGGGGTGCGGCAATGGACTGTTGCTGTAAAAGTGGTAAAACTATAAACTTAAAGCTAGAAGGCGATTTTGGATCTGATCCAATTTGGTGTAAGTTATGTGGCTGTAATTTAGACAGCGAAGACTTGCCGATTTCTAAGGAATTAGCTAATAAATTAACTAATTGGGCATTCCAATATGGCGAATGGATCGATTGGGAAACAGATAAATTGCTTCCACATGCTAGCGAACGTGAAAAGCAATTTAATGAAAACGGTCTGATTTTAACAGAAAAGTTAAAGCGGGAGCTAGGTGTTTCCTATGCTGTTGATTATGTACCCTCATTGACCGTAAAGATGTATGAGCGTATAAAGGGTTAACTATTTGATAAAATCGGTATAAAAGGCTGGTGATTCGTTTGGATAGGATAATCGAGTTTACTGTACTGGTTGCCATTTTGTACTATATGTTTAGACTTATACAGGTGTTGGTGAAAATGCGACAGACGATCATCTTTCCAAGCAATGTACAAGAAGTGAAAGCATTGAGAAAGTACCCTCAGAAAACAGTAGATAATCCTACTTATAAATATCAAAAATCAGGATTTCTTTTAAATATACTAGCAGTTTTATTTATTGCAGCAATGTTTGGTATTGGTATGATTACGGAAGCTCTTGCATCGAATCATTACCTGTTTATGCTAGCTTTTCTGATCTATTCATATTTGATGTTACAATTAAATCTATTTGCAGTAATAGACGATGGGTTATTATTAGGCACCCGTTTTATTCCTTGGGAAAGAATAAATAAATTTTCTTTTACACCAATAGATGTAAATCATAGGTACTATGGTCAATACAAGGAGGCAAATGGTGGGTATGTGTTAAAAATTAAAACTAGGATTGGTTTTAGGCAAGTGATTATTATGTCTGAAGATTTGAAGCAGCAGTTATCGCAGCTGATGCATGAGCATGTCGCAACAAAAGGGAAAGCGACGGAAAAGGTACATGAATCATCTTAAGTTACTTTACCTGTAGGAGCTAGTTTATCCTGCATGTAACTGCGGTAAGACCTCCACACTTCCATGAAACCCAGGAGGATAAGTGGAGGTCTTACTGCAAATTCAGGTTGACAGGACACGGAAAGCCTCTTGAATAAGCATCGCACGCTGAAAAAGTGCTTTTCTTTATTCAAGGACACAAAGGACTACGACAGCGATACATTGCGATTTTTCAAGGGCATTGCGACTTTAGCATTTGTTTTACTTCAGGAAAAAAGTGCTTCTGTATGAGTTTCACTTATAGTTAGGTGATGAGGTGATTCCTCAGGTCAAAGTTTTTTATAAATTAGAAAAGTTTAGTAGTACGATCAACAGTTAGTAAATATGGAACATATACTAATCCTCTGTGGGTGCAGAAACAGCCATTGTTTATGGCTCTGATAGTCAAAGCTCATGTACAAACCTTACCCACTTCCTTAGTTGTAAATAAGTTGCGTAAAACATAGAGTATTCCTTCAGCGTAAGGTTTTGGGGCTATTTGCTGGTGCAAGGACTTTGCTTCTTCAGTAGCGTTTTGTAATAGGTATCCATGTTTTACACTCTTTAACATATCGATATCATTGCCGCTGTCTCCAAAAGCTATCGTATGGTTGTACGGGACATTATAGTAATTTTTTACAAATGCGGCAATGGCAGCTTTACCGGTTTCTTGTGGAATAAAATCAACATCATACGCTTCTTCGGGATCGCCGGCCTTTGGATTACAACGATTTATGTTTACCTGAATGCTGTGATTTTTAGCCTGCTGTTTAATGATGAGTAAATCGTACTCGGTTCGCACATCAGACTCCATATAATAATAGTAATTATATTTATACGGGCTTTGACCATGCTGTGTTTGCTCTTGTAATTGAATACCGTACGTATTTTTTAATTCATTATAAAGATGGTGAACCTGATCATTGGAAAAGCCAGATCGTTTTATTTTTTTCATCCATTCAGGAGATGTTTGAAAATCCCCATTCTTTGTTATAAAAAACAGTTCTGTACCTAGATTACTGCCAATAAAATGTGGGTAAAATTTTAGCTTTGCCAGCTCCATTTTATAACGAATATGTTCTAAGCTACTTCCAGTAATCCAACCAATTTTAACTTGATGTTCACGTGCTAATATATACAGAAAGTCTTCTAATTCCATTAACTTCTCTAATTGAGATTGGCTACGCTTGTGGGGATAATAGGTTTCATCGAAATCAAATAATATAAGATAATTCGTTTTATTGGTTGAAGGAAATGTAGATGTCATTATAAAAACCTCCTAAAAAGTTTTGCTCATTGTTATAGGCTCTCTAATTAGCTTTTTACATGAAGCCCTACTTCATCTACATTTACTATACGGTCTGGGAACGTTCCCGTGTCAATAATAAAAATAGAGGTGTTAAAAAATGCCCACGATTTTGGATATTGCAAAGCGAAGTGGAGTTTCTAAATCTACAGTTTCTAGGGTTCTTAACAATCATCCACATGTTTCCGAGGCTAGTAAAAAGAAAGTAATGGAGGCAATTCAAGAACTTTCGTATGTACGAAATGCCAGAGCAGTAAAACTGAGAACACAAAAGAGCAGAATGATTGGTATTGTTGTTCCAACCATTGATGCTACTTACTTTAGTCAGCTTGTTAGTGCTTTCATTCAATGCTTTCGAAAATATAGCTATGGAATTATTATCCATGAAACATTATTCAAACGTGAAAATGAATTGGAAATGTACGATAAGCTGTTGCATAAAGAGTTGGATGCTTTAATTATTACGAATTCTTTATATACGGAAAAAGAAATTAAACAGAAGATTGGTGATCATATTGCCATTGTGTGTAATGAACAATTTTCTGGTACGGCTCTTGATGTGTTTGGCTTAAATGAAGAAGATGCTATTTTTGAGGCAACGGAATTTTTGTTAGATAAGGGATGTCAACATATCTATTTCTGTGCAGATTCAATGTTAACACCATTACAGCAAAGTCGCTGGAGTGGATTTAAAAAGGCACATGAACACCGTGGGTTACCGTGCCCAACCGAAAACAGATTGGATGGGATAAGAACGATTGAAGATGGGATAGTGTTAGGGAACAAACTCTTTCAAGAAGGTATAGAGGTAGATGGAATTATAGCTGGCAGTGATTTTGTTGCCGCCGGTATACTGCACGCAGCCAGATTACATAAGATAATCATACCAGATGATCTCCGTATTATTGGGTTTGATAATCACCCGATTTGTAAGACGACATATCCGGAATTAACCAGTATTCAAAACAATATAGAGGAAATGGTAGCTGATGCGGTTGCCTGCTTAACGAATAGAATGAACGGCGAAAGCTTTCCGCCAAGAAAGAAAAGCTATCGGGGCAGGATGATTGAACGTCACACGACTTAACCTATGGAAGGGCATGTAGTAACTAAGTAATTAAGACTAAAGAGAATTACAGCCATTTCGATAACCATCCATGTGAGCATAAAGAATGCCCGCATGGATGGAAGTTTTAATCAATGTTAATTAAAATAACTTGCTTTATACGAGAGTGTAAAAAGTTTTGTGTAAATGGATATACTTTCCAATAAGGAGATGATCATTTATGCAAGACTTTTTTCATGACAAAACCATTAAAGATTTGGTAAAAGAATGTCGTACTGTAGAAGATGTACAAGAGATGATGAAGCTTTTATTTAAAGATACCATTCAACGGGTATTTGAAGCTGAATTAGAGGATGAACTGGGTTATCAGAAACATAGTACCACTGGCAATAACACTGGAAATAGCCGAAATGGGTATAGTAAGAAAACGGTAAAATCTAAATACGGGGATACCGAATTGAATATTCCAAGAGACCGAAATGGTGACTATGAACCAAAGATTATTAAGAAGTATGAAACGACTATCAATGGAATAGAAGACCAAATACTGGGACTTTATGCAAAGGGGATGTCAACAAGAGATATCGAAAGCCAAATGCAGGATTTATATGGGCTTGATATTTCTCCGACCATGGTTAGTAAAGTAACCGATAAGATTATGCCTCTCGTCAAAGAGTGGCAATCACGCCCTCTTCATCGGGTTTATCCAATTGTTTATTTGGACGCAATCCACTTTAAAGTACGAGATGGAAATAGGATTGTAAATAAAGCTGCATACAGTGTTTTAGGAATTAATATGGATGGTCAAAAAGAGATACTCGGCATTTGGATAGGAGAAAATGAAAGTGCTAGTTTTTGGTTGGGCGTATGCACAGATCTTAAAAATAGAGGTGTAGAAGATATTTTAATTGCATGTAAGGACGGGCTTTCAGGCTTTTCAGAGGCAATTAGTTCTGCGTTTCCTAAAACAGAAATACAGCTATGCGTCATCCATCAGATACGCAATTCCATGAAATATGTCTCCTATAAGGAACAAAAAGAGGTAATGAAGGATTTAAAGAAAGTCTATCAAGCATTAACCTTAGAAGAAGCCGAACTGGCCTTCACTGCTTTCAAAGAAAAGTGGGAAAAAAAGCATCCTATTATTATTCGATCCTGGGAACAAAACTGGTTGGAATTAACCGCCTATTTCAGTTACCCTAGGGAAATTAGAAGAATTATATACACGACGAACATTATTGAAGGGTATCATAGACAACTTAGAAAAGTCACAAAAACAAAATCTGCTTTCCCGTCTGATGATGCATTAAGAAAAATGATATATTTGGCAACCATGGATATTACTAAAAAATGGACTATGCCAGTACAAGGATGGAAAGAATGTATATCACAGCTAGCCATTCATTTTGGAGAACGTCTAGAAACCGAACTTGCATTATAACTGTAGTTTGGTTCCGGCTTGACATGGAGCCTCTGCGGGCGTGATGAATTGGCGATGGAGATACCTTTAAAGAACAAAGCTATCGCCAACGAAAAAGCGAGCGTATCACGCCCGCTTCTCCACGTAAAGCCTGTATATTTTATTGTGTGCAATTCCCATTTACACAAAATAGTTTATACTCCCCTTTATACACCAACAGAAACAGTTTCTGGTAACGTACTTCCTCCGTCAATAACGATGGATGTACCTGTAATATAGCTGGATTCATCAGAGGCTAAGAAAGCAGCGAGTTCGCCAACTTCCTCTATTTTACCTAAGCGTCCTAAAGGCACTCCACTAGCGATACCATCGATAACTTCTTGGGGATTTTCCGGATTTGTTTCTTTTGCCATTTGCTCTGCCATTGGCGTTAAGACATAACCTGGCAATATAGCATTAACAGTGATGTTATCAGGCGCCACTTCTCTAGCTAGTGCTTTAGTAAAGCCTAGAATGGCTGCTTTTGTTGTGGCATATGCTGTTTCACCAGGGTCAGCAACCATGGTTCCGGTTACAGAAGATAGATTTACAATTCTGCCTTGCTTTGCTTTTTTCATGTATGGAAGAACAGCCTTTGTCACATTCCAAACCCCGTTAATATTAATGTTAAAATGGAAATCTCTTGTTTCATCATCCATGTCCTCAAAATTTTCTAAACGCACTACCCCTGCGTTGTTAATAAGCGCATCAATACGTTGATATTTTTCAATTACTTTTTTAATATCAGCTTTTACGTCTTCTTTTTTCGTAACATCTACTTGAAGTGCCATAGTTTCAAACCCATTGTCTAATAATTCCTTAGCAGTTTCATGTACCTGCTTGGAAACATCTAATAAGACGGTAATAGCACCATGCTTTGCGAGGACTTCTGCAATTCCTTTACCATTTCCCATTGCTGCACCAGTTATAATTGCGATCTTTCCTTCCATTTTCTTCAATTAAAAATACCTCCTCATTATGATGGATGTTTCACCATTTCTAGTATAGCAAATATTATTAACCATTTCGGAAGCTTTTATTTAAATGTTTGTTAATGTTTAAAAAGACTATTAAATGTATAAATGACAAAGTTTCGGGATTTAACAAGTTTAACTGCGTATTGGATAATAGTTTACTGAAAACCTCTATTAGTGAAAGGTTTATGTCATCTATTTTACACCAATAACTGCACCCGCCTTCACATATTTTTCACATGCTAAATATAGGTTGTTAGCGTATAATGGAGGCAGGTCATTCTTGGAGTTACTTCCAATGTCTGATGATTTTAAGTATCTATGTATTTTTAGCGAAAACAACATATTAACTATTTCTTGTAATGTTACCGTAGGAATAAACGCTTGCTTCATTAGGGGAATCATATTATTATCAAGATTCTACTAAGTAGCAGTAAAAATAGCGGTATGAATTATAGTTTTAAGGGGAAGAAAGTTATCATGAATTGGGGAGGAAATCTTAGGTGCCAAAGCAAAAATGGGCAAGTATTTTTGCTAAGACAGTAAAAACGGGCATTATTCGATCGAATCTTATTCCTATGTTCGCCGGTTTTACTTTAGCATTATATACATATCAAATAAGTTTAATGGAAAAATTTCCGGAAATTATTTTTGCATTACTTGGAACTGCTTTAGTAATTGGAGCTGCTGGGGCCTTTAATAATCTATATGATCGAGATATAGATGCTATTATGGACAGAACCAAGTCTCGTCCAACCGTAACTGGGGAAATTAAGCCAATAGGAGTACTATGGCTTAGTGTGATCATGAGTATTAGTGGAATTTTACTGCTTGCTTTAACAACATGGTTGGCTGCTTTTTTAGCTTTTTTAGGGCTGTTTCTTTATGTAATCCCTTATACCATGTGGAGTAAACGTAGAACCGTGTATAATACGGAGATTGGCAGTATTTCCGGTGCGATGCCGCCGCTTATCGGTTGGGCAGCAGTATATCCAGATATAACACACCCTGCAATCATCGGTCTTTTTGTAGTTATGATTATTTGGCAAATGCCTCATTTCTACGCCATCGCTATTCGTAATCATAGGCAGTATGAAGCGGCAAAAATCCCGATGCTTCCCGTTGTAAAAGGAGTAAAGCGAACCTATATTCAAACAAATGTCTATTTATTAATTATGTTTGCCATTAGTTTTTTGTTTGGGACGTTAAGTTTGGGATTGATGCTGGTTGCGGTATTATTAAGTGTAGGA
Source organism: Cerasibacillus sp. JNUCC 74 (assembly GCF_053667775.1). Next base: position 421,576 of record NZ_CM132207.1, read on the forward strand.
TGGTTAACACTTAGTATATATCGTTTTAGAGCTAATTCGGAAAAATGGGCAACATCGATGTTTGTTTATTCGCTTATCCATATGACTGTGCTATTTTCTACAATTATTATTTATTCATTAATGGGTATTATTTTCGATTTGTAATTGAACATTCCAAGCTGTTACAGTATTCTACATGTCAGCTTGGCTTTTTGTATAGCTAAGATTAGAATAAAATAATCGTTGTTTTGTGCATACTTGATTATAATAATGGGAATATCAATTTTATTGTGGCAAAATAATCGTAAGAGGCAAAAAAAGGAAAGGTGTATAAATGGATAACTTGGCTGCATCAATTATTATTCTTTTCATTTTAATTATTGCTAATGGCATTTTCGCCATGACAGAAATTGGTATTGTTACATCAAGAAAAATTAAGCTGGAACAAAAAGTAAAAGAAGGTAATAGTCGCGCAAAAACTGCTCTTTACTTAGCTGAAAATTCCAATGAACTGTTATCTACGATTCAAATTGGTATTACACTAATTGGTATTATATCCGGTGCTTTTGGGGGAGCCGCTATAGCTGATGACCTTAGTGCCTATCTGAGCAAAATAACGTTTTTAAAACCTTGGAGCAATGAAATCAGTATGGTGTTAGTAGTAACACTGACGACATTTTTGACACTTGTAATTGGAGAGTTGACGCCAAAGCAGATCGGTTTAACAAACCCTGAGAAAGTAGCACTTGCTGTTGCAAAACCAATGCACTTATTTTCTAAAATAGGTAAGCCGCTTATTTGGATTTTAGATCAATCTACTTCTTTCGTTTTGAAGATACTCAGGGTAAAGAAAACGAATGAACCCGATGTCACGGAAGAAGAAATTCAGCTAATGGTAGAGCAAGGTGTTCATAGTGGCAGTGTTCAGCCAATCGAGCATGAAATGGTTGATCAAATCTTTTATATGGGAGATCAACGGCTTAGTGATATTTTAACACCCCGAACTCAGTTGACATGGATTGATGTAGAAAGTAGTTTTGAGGAAAATATGAAAATTATTAGTCAGAGTGAACATTCCCGTTTTCCAGTGGGAAAGGGGAGTTTAGATCATTTTTTGGGTATTATAAGCACCAATAAAGTATTTTCTAAGCTATATGCAGGTGAAGCATTTTCGATTAATGATTGTATAGAAGAAGCATTAATTTTATCAGAGCATGTTAAGGTATTCCAAGCTTTAGAAACGTTAAAAGCATCCGGTCATCACCAAGCGGTTGTAGTGGATGAGTATGGTGGCATTGAAGGATTTGTTACGTTATATGATTTTATGCAAGTGATTGTTGGTGAAATATCTAGCGGAGTAGGTAGGGAACGGGCAACGATTATTAAACGGGATGATCAGTCCTGGTTAGCTGATGGACAAGTATCCATTGATACCTTTTTACGCTATTTTGATTTAGAGGATGAGGTAGATGAGGAAATTGTAAGAAATACCTCTTTTCAAACACTTGGAGGTTTTATTACGAATGAAATAGGAAATATCCCTAAGGAAGGGAATAGCGTTTATGTAGCAGATCTAAAATTGGAAGTCGTTGATATGGATCGAGTACTCGTTGATAAGCTACTGATCACTCGTGTGAAACCAAAGAATACGGATAATGAAAGCAGTAGATAATAACTAGTAAACATTTGCAAAATTGGACATGCAAGGAGATTAAAAATGGAATTTTACCAAAGGAAAATAGAAGATGTTCTAGAAGCAGTTGAATCAACAAAACATGGTTTATCAGAGGAAGAGGTACGGTCTCGTCTGAAGCGTGACGGCTTTAATGAAATTGAGGATAAAGAAAAAGTACCAACTTGGAAGCTATTTTTAGAAACATTTAAAGATCCTATGGTAATTGTGCTTTTGGCTGCTGCAGGTGTACAAATATTGCTTGGAGAATGGGTAGAGTCACTTATTATTTTCCTTGTGCTAATTATCAATGCAGTAATTAGTGTTGTGCAAACGCGAAAAGCAGAAAGTTCCTTAGAAGCTTTGCGGGATATGTCTGCTCCAGAAGCGAAGGTAATCCGAGGTGGTGTTAAGCAGACGGTTGCTGCTAAAGAGCTCGTTCAAGGGGATATTGTCTATTTGGAGGCAGGTGATTATGTTCCGGCTGATGGTCGGTTACTTGAAAGCGGCTCTCTAAAAGTTAATGAAGGAATGCTTACAGGGGAGTCAGAAGCAGTAGAAAAGACGACCGAAGCAATCGAAGAAGAGGTTACTATTGGTGATCGACGGAATATGGTGTATTCTAGCTCGTTAGTTGTATATGGGCGTGGAACTTTTGTTGTCACTGGTACAGGTGCAAAAACGGAAGTTGGTAAGATTGCTGATATGTTATCTACAGCGGAACAGAAGGAGACACCATTACAGTTAAAACTGAATAGCTTTAGTAAAAAGCTAGGGATTGGAATTTTAATCTTATGTATTGCCATTTTTGCTGTACAGGCAGCGCGCATTTGGCTTGGGGATAGTGAAGCAGACACAACAACAGCATTATTACATGCACTTATGTTCTCTGTGGCGATTGCAGTTGCTGCAATACCTGAGGCCCTTCAATCGATTGTTACGATTGTGCTGGCAGTGGGAACGAATAAAATGGCAAAGCAAAACGCTATTATCCGTAAATTGCCTGCTGTAGAAACATTAGGGTCGACGAGTATTATTTGTACAGACAAAACCGGAACATTAACGCAAAATAAAATGACAGTTACCGATCATTTTTTACCATTTAATAAAAATGAACGCCTGCCAGAAAATCTAGATGATTGGAATAAAGCAGAGCGCTTGCTTGTATATATTGCTGCTTTATGTAATGATTCTTACATTAATGAAGACAAGCAGGAGGTGGGGGATCCAACTGAGGTTGCTTTAATCAACTTTGCTAATAAGCATGGTCAAGATTATGAAGTTTTGCGACAAAACTTTCCCCGAGAAGCGGAGTTGCCGTTTGACTCTGATCGTAAGCTCATGTCGACTGTGCATACGATAAATGGATCAAAATTCCTTTTGGCAAAGGGCGGGCCAGATGTAATGTTTCACCGTTCCAGTCATGTATTTATAGATGGGGAAGAGCAGCCATTAACTGATGATTTACTTGCTCGTTTTGAAGGAGCAAATGAAGAGTTTTCGAACCAGGCACTGCGAGTATTAGCATATGGCTATAAACGCTTGCCAGAGGATAAAACGGAGTTATCTCATGATGATGAATATGATTTTGTATTAGTTGGGTTAACTGCGATGATGGATCCACCAAGAGAAGCTGTTTATGGATCCATTGAAGAGTCAAAATCGGCGGGAATTCGTACGATTATGATTACTGGTGACCACAAGACAACAGCTCAAGCAATTGGTCGGGATATTGGCTTAATGGGAGACAATGATATTGCGATTACTGGAAAAGAACTAGATGATATGTCAGATAAAGAGTTAGATGAAAAACTGGATCAAATTTCAGTATATGCTCGTGTATCTCCAGAAAATAAAATTCGCATTGTTCGTGCTTGGCAACGAAAAGGTGCTGTTACAGCTATGACTGGAGACGGGGTTAACGACGCTCCAGCATTGAAACAAGCGGATATTGGGATTGCCATGGGAAGTGGTACGGATGTTTCCAAAGATGCTTCGGCCATGATTTTGACCGATGATAATTTCGTATCAATTGTAAATGCAGTACAGGTTGGGAGAACAGTATATGCCAATATTAAAAAAGCAATTGGTTATTTATTTGCCGGGAATTTAGGAGCGATTATCGCTATTTTATACGCTGTTATATTTAATTTGCCAAACCCGTTTACTGCATTGCAATTACTTTATATTAATTTGGTAAATGATTCCTTGCCTGCCATTGCACTTGGTATGGAAAAACCTGAACCGAATGTGATGAAGCGTAAGCCACGTCCAACAGATGAAGGAATATTCGCAGGCGGCACCCTACGAACGGTCTTAACACGTGGTATTTTAATTGCCGCAGCTGTCGTCATTTCTTTCTATATTGGTTTATCTCATTCTAATGAAATGGGCGTAGCAATGGCATTTACAACCTTAATTATCTCAAGGACTGTCCAAACATTTGCTGCCAGATCAAATACGGAAACATCTATAAAAATCGGCTTCTTCAGCAATAAATACGTAATCGGAGCTGTTTTACTCGGATTTGTGTTGTATGGTATAACTGTTTTACCGTTTGCTCGAAGTGTCTTTAATATTCCTCCAGCATTTGGACTGACAGAATGGGCGATTGCGACAGGCTTAGCCATTGTCTCAGTGATTTTTATGGAACTAGCAAAAAAGATATTTCATCGCGTGCCTAAAAGTTAATTTATTACGGCGAAAAAACAGCTGGTGTTTTAACATTAGCTGTTTTTTCATTAATTAGGGATATAAAAAGTAATACGAGAGGGGGATTTATCCCGCATGTAAGGTGCCGTAAGACTCCCACTTCAAGATCCCTGTGTTCATACAAAAGGGGCTAAGTGGGGGAAACGGCACCTAAATGCCCGATTCGTTCAAGCTTTTCAGTAGGAGATGGAAGAAAACTCCTACTGAATGAAGTTTCACTTTATTTTGTTAAAAGATAATTGGTTTACCGTTCAAAAAATCGATAGTGAGACATATGCTATTAGTGAATATGGACATTGGCAGAAGGTACATTCTTTTTTGGTGTTAGGTGAAAGAAAGGCTGTATTGATTGATACTGGTTTAGGAATTGACAGCATGAAACGAATAACGGATTAATTAAACATATAAACCAATTGAAGTTTTGGCCACACCGTACATACGGATCATATAGGAAGTCATGGAGAATATGATAAAATTCATTTCATGAAGCAGGTAAAGATTGGCTCATCAATGGCATTCAAGGTTTGTCACTAGAGCAAATCAGAAAAAATCTAGCTAGAGATATAACTATACCTACCTCTGACGTTTGATCCAGATACATGTAAACCGTTTCAAGGTTTTCCTACATATATAGTAAAAGATGGGGACATTATTGAACTAGGAAATAGAAAGTTAATTATCTATCACACGCCAGGTCACTCCCAGGACATATAGTAATTTTTGATCGGAGCAGGGGATATTTATTTACTGGCGATTTATCCCGTAAGGTGCTGTAAGACTCCCACTTCAAGAGCCTTGAGTTGATACAAAAGGGTCTAAGTGGGAGAAAACGGCACCTAAATGCCCGATTCGTTCAAGCTAACATTCAGTAGGAGATGGAAGAAAACTCCTACTGAATGAAGTTTCACTTTATTGTACGACGAAACGCCTGTTTATGCTTTTTTCCCATCAAGCAACCCGGTTGATTTAGTCCAGTCATTGATGAGGATTTCTAAGATAGATGGGGTGACTAGATTATTTGGTTCCCATAATACCCTAGGACTTGATCCAGCTATTTTACACGAAGTGAATAGGGCAGTTGTTTACCTACTAGAACATGATCTTGTAAGGTTTGGTACAGGTGTACATGAATTTAACAGTTTTCGTATGCAATTCTAATTAGATTGCACGTTAGATATGGTATACAGAATGTAACTCCTATTGGTTAGAGTTAACTGTAATGTTTGTTGTGTTGGCTGTGGACGGGGTATGTCCACATTAAAATTTTACTTTTTCCATTAGAAAAATATAAAACTTTAACAACAGTTGACTCAATAAGTATTAATGTTCAAATTATATGTAACTTAGCGCTTATCTTTAAACGACTTGTCGACAGCCAAGTTTTCGGATCGATTTTGCTTGGTTTTCATTTTTAAACGAATCGGGTATACTATAAGGGATAGACAATATAATAAAAAACCGCTTGGTGCTGGAAACACCAAACGGCTTTGTGCATAGCCCTTTAAGGGGGCGACTCACATTTGAGAAAAAGTAACCATTAAATGCTCGTCAGGCTAGGGTGGTTACTTTTTTTCTGACAGAATAGCTACAATGAGCGTTCCGAAAGAGATCATTAAGACCAATCCTTCGAAAACTGTCATAGGCCTCACCCCCTTTCTAAAAAGGGATGAGCCACCACCCATGAAAGCCTTATGCACTTATAGGCAATTATAGCATAAATTGGAATGTAACTTCATGTACATATTCTAAAAAGATCTGATGACGGTATTAAGAAGCTTCGTAGTATTAATAAAAAGTATTTTTAAATTTAAATATTGTCAAGTTCTTGTCACATAAAAGCTAATTATTATGTAGTAAGCTGTAAAGGTATTATTTTTTATAAAAGCTGTTAAAATAAAGTAAGAGGAATTTATAATGTATGAGTCAAAGTGAAGAGCTGCTGTATTTATTTTTTCACCTGTAGTGTAAAAGAAGTTAATTAAGTTTAAATTCAAATGTGAATTATTGATCAATAAGTCTATGAAGCATTAGTAGCCATTGGTCAACAGTTTTTAATGTTTAGGGGAATTTATATCCGTATCTTTATGGTAGATATATTTTTGAAAGTAGTTACATCTTCTAAGCGTGCACTCATGCTATAGCCAACTCCGCTATTCTTCCATGATAAGTTAACATCGACACTGTTGCTTTTATTTTATTGGGAGTTCTTCGGTTTGTATGTTGCTACCGACCGATTCTAATTTTTGTTCGTGTAGACTAAAATTAGTCTTTATAAAAAAAGTCATAAAATATACATTTGAATTTTTGTTGATTTACATATACTATATAACTATATATAGTATGCTTTTTTATTTTAACACACTATATATAGTGTGTTTGTTTTTACATACTATGGTTAATGTACTATTTGGATAAAAATCTTCCGTTAAAACAGGAAGATGAGGAGGAATAAATGTGGTGAATCTAAAAGCTGAGCCTATTAATAAAAACGACGAATTAATGTTAGCTTTTCATGAAATTGTATCAAGCTCTAATCAAGATTTAATTCAAGAAAATGCAAATGTAGATGGACGATCTCCTTGTGGACAAATGAATAAATTTGCCAATGAAAGTGCTAAATTTTATGCGAAAACGCAATTGTTAAGTACTGAAGCAAATCAAGCACTAAAGGAGAATTACATTCATATTCATGATCTAGACTATATGCCAACAGGTACTGCAACATGTTGTCAAATACCATTAGGTAAGTTATTGAAAAAAGGTTTTAACACAGGCCACGGCTATATGCGCTCACCACAAACAATTATGAGTGCGATGGCATTAGCTGCGATTATTTTTCAAAGCAATCAGAATCAACAGCATGGAGGGCAAAGTTTTCAGGCGTTTGATTATGATTTAGCTCCATTTGTAAGACGAACATATAAACGGCGTTTGAACAGGTTGAAATCGTATAAACTTCCACTTACTCAAGCTGAGTTGGAAATGTTAGCATGGGAAGAAACAAACAAAGATTGTTATCAAGCATGTGAAGCATTTATTCATAACTTAAATAGTCTGCACTCCCGAAGTGGTGGTCAAGTTCCATTTACGTCGATTAATTACGGAACGGATACGAGTAAGGAAGGAAGAATGATTATAAAAAACCTTCTATTAGCTACACAGGCAGGATTAGGAAAAGGAGAAACGCCAATTTTTCCAATTCAAATTTTCAAAATGAAAAAAGGTGTTAACTTTTATAAAACAGATCAAAATTATGATTTATATCAATTAGCATTGGAAACAACTGCAAAACGTCTCTTTCCTAATTTCAGTTTTATCGATGCGCCGTTTAATTTGGAGTACTATGAAGAAGGAAAACCAGATTCTGAAGTAGCTTATATGGGCTGCCGTACTCGAATTATGGCTAATCGCCATGGTAAAGAAAACAGTGTAGGTCGCGGAAATTTATCGTTTACTAGTATTAATTTGGTAAAAATAGCACTAACATCACAAACTTTTGAAGCATTTATTAATAAATTAGATAAATATACGGATATCGTCATTCGTCAACTATATGATCGTTTCTTATTTCAATCACGTAAACTTGTGAAGGATTTCACTTTTTTACATGGTGAAGGAGTTTGGACGGGAAGTTCTGAGTTAAACCCAAATGACACATTAGAAAAGGTATTGAAGCAAGGCAGCTTAAGCGTTGGGTTTATCGGTTTAGCGGAATGTCTTGTTGCACTTATTGGTAAGCATCATGGCGAATCAGAGGAAGCACAGAAAATGGGAATAGAAATTGTGGCATTTTTACGACAAAAATGTGATCAGGCATGTAAACAATACGATTTAAACTATTCATTAATCGCTACTCCAGCTGAGGGATTAAGTGGAAGGTTCACCAAGCAAGATCAGAAAGAGTTCGGCATCATAAAAGGTGTCACGGATAGAGGTTATTATACGAACTCTTTCCATATTCCTGTTTATTATCCAATTTGTGCATTGGATAAAATAAAAAAAGAAGCAATGTATCATCCTTTTACGAATGCAGGGCATATTACGTATATTGAAGTTGATGGAGATATTAGTAAAAATTTAAAAGCAATGGATACCATTGTTAAAACAATGGCGGAATGTGGGATAGGTTATGGTAGTATTAATCACCCAGTTGATCGTTGTAAAAGCTGTGGTTATACTGGGGTGATTGATAATGAATGTCCAGGCTGTCACACGACGGAGGAATCAGAATTTGACAGAATACGTCGGATTACCGGCTATCTTGTTGGCACAATGGATAAATGGAATACGGCTAAGGCGATGGAAGAGCATGATCGGGTGAAACATTTATAATGGGAACAGAAACAGCACGTATTATGTCCATCTATCATGATTCCGTTGTTGATGGAGAAGGACTACGCACGGTAATTTTTTTTGCAGGATGCCCCCATTTTTGCAAAGGATGCCACAATCCAAAATCATGGAATATAAGAAATGGAAAAGAAATGCAAATTGAGGAAGTTGTCAAAGAGGCTCTTAACCCATTAACGGATATTACATTAAGTGGTGGTGATCCTTTTTTCCAAGCGAAAGCAGCTGCTAAAATTGCGAAACAGCTTAAAGAGGAACATGGGAAAAACATCTGGGCTTACACAGGGTGGACGATTGAGCAACTGCTAACAATAAAAGACGAGAATCAATTGGAATTGCTAAGATATGTCGATGTATTAGTTGATGGCCCATTTATTTTAGCAGAACGAGATTTAACGTTGTCATTTCGCGGTAGCAGAAATCAGCGAATCATTCATATGGATGAACACCGTCCAATATAGAAAGATGTTAACCCTTCTTTATAACGTATAACCTTTCTAAAAATGCACAAACTAAGCTTGAATTTTTAGAAAGGAGATTGCGTCCATGAATAATTTGACTCAGACAGAACTGGAGAATTTACGAAAAATTATTAGTGAACATGGGATGATTGCCAATAAACTCGAAGCCTATGCACAGTCAGCAACGGATCAAGAGTTAAAATCCATATTACTTCAGGATGCGCAGGCTGCAAGACAAGCACAACAGCAGTTATTACCATTTTTACAATAGGAGGGCTAACATTGTTACAGGATAAAGATATTGTAAATGACTACTTAAACGGATTAAATGCCAGTTTAAAAAGCTATGCTGATTATATTAGTCAAGCGAATAATGCACAGCTTAGACAAACATTAATTAATATGAGAAATAATGATGAAGCTCGTCAGCGAAAGGTATATAGTTTTGCTTCCCAAAAAGGTCACTATAAGCCAGCAATGCCAGCTGATCAGCAAGAAATTCAGCAAGTGAAGTCAGAGCTGACAGCTGGTCAACAGTGAGTAAGCTCTTATAGTTTTCATGCAGAAGCCTCCCTATGCTATGATAAGTAGTGATAGGGAGGTTTTTCATGATTTACATTGGACTGACTGGATGGGGAGATCATTATTCCTTATATCCTGCACAAATTAAACCGAAAGATAAATTAGCTGAATATAGCAGTCATTTTCTTGTTGTAGAAGTGGATGCCTCATTTTATGCTGTCCAGCCTGTTCATAATGCTGAAAAGTGGGTTTCAGAAACCCCGGAAAACTTTCGCTTTGTCGTAAAAGCATATCAAGGGATGACGGGGCATCGTCGGAGAGAAGATGACCCATTTTCAACAAAGGCAGAAATGTTTCGAGCATTTAAAGAGTCGTTAAAGCCATATCAACAAGCAAATAAACTGGCAATGGTTTTATTTCAATTTCCTCCATGGTTTGATTGTACTAAAGAGAATGTAACTTATTTACGGTATTGTAAAAAAATGATGAACGATATACCAGTTGCATTAGAGTTTAGAAATCAGTCTTGGTTTAGTGAACGTTTTCGAGACAGTACGTTAATGTTTATGAAGGAAGAAGGATGGATTCATTCGGTTGTGGATGAACCACAAGCTGGTGAAGGGTCAATCCCAACCATCCTGGTAGCAACAAACGATGACTTAACTTTGATTCGCCTGCATGGCAGGAATGTTCACGGTTGGAATAAACCAACCAGTGCTGACACGAATTGGCGTGATATACGCTATTTATATAAATACAATGAAAAGGAACTTTTAGAATGGAAAACACGACTGGAAAAGCTGAAAATAGAATCGAAGGATATTATTGTTTTGTTTAACAATAATTCCGGTGGTGACGCAGCAGGAAATGCAAAGCAATTACAAGAATTGTTAGGGATCGAATATGATGGTCTTGCTCCAAAGCAATTGGATCTGTTTTAATATAGAAACAGGGAAGGTGTTCTGCTTTTGGGCTGATATTAATCGTCCTTTATACGATGAAACAAAGAAGAAATGACACTATCAATGATTTATTTATAGAAACGAATGACAATATTAATTAACACAATATTATCATTACGGGCGACCGCGCAAAAAACCCGTTTGAACATCATGTTTACTTTCCCGACGTTCGTTCATCTTTTTCTTTCATAAAAGATCATCTCCTTATATTTGGAATTGTTTACTTTATACATGATAAAAACAATTCTTGAAAAATAACCTCGAATCCAAGGTCTTCGTAGCTAGTCGATATTTCAAAAAACAGCTATTACCATTTTTTAAGGTAATAGCTGTTTTTTCGATATTACGGGGGTAAGGCTTACATTACCAGCTAAAGACGAAAGGTAAAGTATGTATCCAATAAAGTGAATCTTTAATCAGTAGAAGTTTTCTCTTTGGTCCTCACTGATTGTTAGTACCGAAAAGGGTATGACCTAAAAACCTCTGAACAGAATCGGACATTTGACTTGCAGTAAGATCCTCTATTTATTCTCTAGGTTCACCTCGTTGCAAGGGAGTAGAGGTTTTACTGTCAGTTACAAGCGGGATAAAATCGGATTCACGTAACACTTATCCGGAATGATTAATGCTTTGTTTGATCATCAATTATTTAACCTCTCCACGTGTGACGTTACTAATAATCCAGCGCTGGGCTATCAGATAAACAATTACCATTGGTAAGAGCGCGAGCAGATAAGAAGCAAATGCTAAGTTATAATTGGTGCTAAATTCAGTTTGAAAAATATATTGAACCAATGGCAAGGTTGCATTTTCCGAGTCTGTTAAAATTACTAGTGGTAGCATAAAGTCGTTCCAAGCATATAATGTAGTCAGGATTGCCACTGTCGCATTCATTGGTGTAAGAAGCGGGAAGATAACTTTCCAAAAAATCCTCCATGAATTTGCCCCGTCCATTACAGCTGCTTCTTCCAGTGCAACTGGAATAGATTTAATGTAGCCCACATATATGAATACATTAAAGACCAGCTATAAAAAGTCAAGGTAAAAATGGAGTGATTTTTGAGATTATGATAAAAGACTCCGATTAAAATTAAGCATACCAAATAAGCCTTCATTAATTTTTTAAAAAAGAAAGCTTAGATTAATTTATTATTAATTATTATTTGGTCTCGGTTCATAAGGTTTTTTATCTCTAAGTATTGCAAAAATGATATGTGTTAATTTCCGAGCAACAGCACCAACAGCTGTACCATGTGCTTTACCACGCTTACGCAATCTTTGGTAATGCAAGGAAAGGGCAGGATCATGGAAACTCGCTACAAACGCAGCTTGCCAAATAGCTCGTCTGAGGTAAGGAGAACCTCGTTTAGAAAGTCGAGTTTTATTACTATTAAAGTCACCAGATTGATGAACAGAGGCGTCTAGGCCTGCAAAAGCAACAAGTTGCTCAGGACGCTCAAAGCGTTGAATGGAACCAATTTCTCCAAGAATGACACACGCGGTAACATCACTAATACCAGTGATCGTTGTCAGAAAATGTTCTTGGCGATTTGAAATATCAATCATTACTTTTTCCATTTTTTCTAGATGTTTTTCAATTAATGAAATTTGTTCTAAAAGAAGTTGAATTTGTAGTTTAAATACATCTGTACCCATAGAAATGCCAAAGGTATTCAACGCACTTTCTCTAATTTGATTCGCTTTATTAAAAGCTTTTGTTTCACCGAGACGCCCTTTACTTAATAACTCAGCTAACTTTTCTGTATCAAGTTGAAGTAAATCTTCAGGTAAAGGGGAGTGTAGTAAAACTTCAGTAGAAGATTTTCCAAATACATCAGAGAAAATTTGTTCATACTCGGGAAAGACTTGATCAAGTAACGAAATTACTTTGCGTTTTAAGTCTGAACACTGATCTACAAAGGAATACCGTAAACGCTCAAGATGTCTTAATTCTAGTAAATCTTCTTCAACGAAAGGAGTTTCCTCTGGCGAATCAATACGGATGACTTGAGCGATCAGGTAGGCATCACTCACATCTGTTTTTGTCTTTCGAATATAAAAATGACGTAAGGCATCCGATTGTAAAGGATTAAAAACGGTTATTTTAAATCCTAATTTATGAAGAAATGAAAAAACAGATAACCAATAATGACCGGTAGCTTCCATACCAACAACTGTGTTATCAGGTATTAACTTATATTGGTTGATAAATTGAAGTAACTTTTCGCTTCCTTTCTTGGAATTTGCGAAACGGACAGTTTTCCCAACGGGATCACCTTTATCATTAATTAAACCTACTTGATGATGCCGCTTACCAATATCAACACCAATATAAAACATAAAAGCACCACCTAATTATTATTTATCAGATGGGAGGAATCCTCTTATCCTTATAGATATCCAACCTCGTTCGATATACGACAACGAATATGTCATCCAGCTCATTCGAATAGTTCTATAAAGAAAGAGGTGTCAGTCTTGAAAACGAAGACAATACTTCAAGGACAATTACGACAACCTCTATCTGACTAAATACATTATACCTTGAGTGGTACAACGATTTAAAATTAGTAAAAATACTAGTTAATAATAATATACGAGGACAATTGAAACACAATGTATAAAAAGATGAGTCCAACCAAGTTATCCATTCCTAATAGTGCTGTTTGTCTGACAAGTGGGAGCATAATTATCGGAAACGGTACAAACATAGCACTAACAAAATAATAGAATAATCCTCTAACAAATCGCTTATGCATATTTCTAGCAATAGCGTAGGATACAAGAGAATTGGTTAACACCGTTAATACAACTACAAAAAAGGTAACGATAAAACTATTTGATAGTGCTTGGAAGAAATTAGTCAATTCAATTGCATCTAGGAAGTTTTGGAACCGCCATTCTTTTGGTAATGATAGTAATGAACCAGCCATTTCCTTAGGTGTTTTTAGCGCGACCGTGATCGTTAAAAATAACGGAAAAAAAATCAGTAGCGTCTCAACCATTAATAATATCGTAACGAACCAGTTTCTCTTTGTTTTCATTGCTGCACCTCCCGTTTTTGTAAGAAACGTAATTGAATAATCGATAGGGCAACAATAACAATAAAGTAGATGACAGCATTAGCCGATTGATAGCCAAATTGCCCACCTTCAAAGCCACCTCGATAAATTAATACTGAAATACATTCTGTTGCATAGCCTGGGCCACCACCGGTTAAAGCGATAATATGATCAAATACCATTAAAAATGTTTTTAAAGCGAGTACCATATTAATTGTGAAAAATGGCGTAATTAAGGGAAATGTAATCGACCAGAATCTTTTCCATGGGGATGCTCCATCTATGGCAGCAGCTTCATAAACGTCTCCTGGTACTGTCTGCAATCCAGCTAAGTAAAGGATGGTATTAAATGCAGTAGCTTGCCATACCGCCATATTGACGACACCAATCCAAGTATGATCGGGGCTGCCTAATATATTGGTTGCTAGTGCTTGGATACCAAGGCTTTCCGAATTTGCGGTAAAAATATGGTAAAGATAAACTGGAAAATAAAACCCACGATTAAAATACTTAAAATATTCGGCAAAAAATAGATAGCTCGTAACGTTTTTTGAAACTTAATATTGGAATTTAAGCCAAGTGCGATTAATAAACTAAACATATTTACTAAAATTGTGGAGACGATAGCAAATTTAAACGTAAATCCATATGCGTTTAGAGCACGAAGATCCTTAAATACATTTATATAATTTGAAAAACCGGTAAAATCCCATTCACCATAACCTCGCTAGTTCGTAAAGCTATAGAATATACCCTGAATGAGAGGGAAGGTGTGGAAAATAAAAAACAAAAAAACTGCCGGGATGGTCATAAACAAAAAAGCTCGTTGTCGACTTTTCAATTGACTCACTTCCTTGATATCTTAATTGAATTTGGTCCCACTCTCGATCCAAGTCTTTTAACAATTTGGAAGTGTTACCTTGATAGAGAAGTTCCTGCACCATATTTTGTACACCCATTCCAGCAGGATAAAAGTGATCTGGAAAGCTGCTTATTTTTCCTTCCTTGAAATTTTTCTGAATTCCTCGCATTACAGGATCATTAGATATAACATCTTTGCGTACAGAGAAGGCAGATTGCTCCTTCATATATTGTTTTTGTCGTTCTTCTTCCATCATAAATGAAATAAACTTTTTAGCTTCTTCTTGATGTTTCGATTCTTTTAAGGTAGCAAACAGAACATCAATCCCAGATACCAAATTATTTTTATTTAGATCATTTGTTACGGGTAGGGCAAATACACCGAGATCGAGATCTGGATTTAGTTTAAGCAGTTCAGGTACTGCCCAATTTTCCTGTGAATAAAACACCCCTTCTCCTTGGGAAAAAGCCTGATTTCCATCATGGTAGCCAATACCAAACATTCGATCATGGCCGTATTCTTTTAGTTGTAAATACTTTTCGGCCACTTCTTGGTGTGTCTCTTGAAATGACAGTTCTTGATTTGTTTTTCGTTCAGCGAATTGTTTTGGTTGTAAATTCCCTGCTAGTGAGTTCCAAGCCGGCATGGTTGTCCATGCATCTTTAAATGTGAAGTATATAGGTATTTCTCCAGCTTCCTTCGCTTTCTCCAATAGATGAATGAATTCATCCCAAGTATTTGGAATTTCCCCACCAAGTTCCTCGAGTTTTGCTTTATTGTAAATCCTGGTGTTTGCATTAGCAGCAAATGGAACACCATGTATCCCATGAGACTCGGATCCTTCTAAATCAGAAAGTGTTTGTAAATATGCAGATTGCACAGTCTCTAACATAGGCTCCCCTTTATAATCTACTAACATATCAACACTTACTAATTCCCGGTACAAAGCGTTTCCGGCAATTGCTAGGATGTCTGGCATATCATTCTTTACAAGCCGTGTGCGTAACAAAGTTTCTGCGTCTGGTGGGGCATATAAATGAATACGGATAGTAGGATTATCTTTTTCAAATTGATCAATCATCGATTCATAGGTAGCTATATTTTCAGCTTTATTGGAAAATAGCTCTAGTTCTACAATGTTTTCAGAAGTAGAAGAATCACTACAGCCGACAAGTAAAGCAGCTGTAGTGAACGACATAACTAGAGAAGAAACAAGTTTCATTAGAATCTCCTTCTTTCTGTTTTAAGCAAGTCTATAGATAAATGCTTCATATGGATTTAATGTAAAATGATGAAGTATATGCAGATCATCGGTTGGTTCATTTGTAATGAACAATTCAATGTCACCTGTTAAGTTAGGGAGTTCACATGTTTGAGCCTGATCTGTAAAATTGCATACAACAACTAGTTTTTCTTGCTGATAAGTTCTTGTATAAGCAAAAATAGCTTCATCATCCTTAAGCAGCAATTGATAGTTTCCATGAGTGAAAATCTTTTCCTGCTTACGAAGAGAGATTAATTTTTGATAGTAATAAAAAATAGAGTTTGCATCATCAAGCGCTTTTTCTACATTAATATCCTGATAATTAGGGTTTACAGAAAGCCATGGTTCCCCTGTAGTAAATCCGGCATGTTTTTCATTATTCCATTGCATTGGCGTTCTAGCGTTATCGCGGCCGCGCGCATAAATCGCTTCCATTAAATCTTCTTTATTATGTCCCTGCGAAAGGCGTTCATTGTACCAGTTGATCAGTTCGATATCCCGATAATCATCAATAGAAGGGAATTGAATATTCGTCATGCCAATTTCTTCACCTTGATAGATATAAGGAGTTCCTTTCATTCCATGCAGTAATGTTGCTAGCATTTTTGCTGATTTTTCACGATACTCTTTATCATTACCAAAGCGGGAAACAACTCTTGGCTGATCATGATTATTCCAATATAAACTATTCCACCCCGTATTTTCCAAGCCATACTGCCATTTGCTTAAAATTTGCTTTAGCTCAGTAAGCTTCCATGGAAGATTGGACCATTTTCCGTCTGGGCCGTCTCCAATCCCCATATGTTCAAATTGAAAAACCATATTTAATTCGTTACGATCCTCGCCAGTATATAGCTTCGCTTGTTCAACAGATACCCCTGGTGCTTCACCAACCGTCATGATGTCATAATGAGCTAAAACTTCTTTATTCATCTCTTGAAGAAACTCATGAATGCGTGGACCATTCGCATGAAATTCAAATGCCGAAACAAACTCTTTTCCAGGGTCGGGCTCACGTTCTGGCATGCTTAGATCTTTGGATATTAAGTTAATTACGTCCATACGAAAACCGTCAATTCCCTTATCGAGCCACCATCGCATCATTTGATATACATCTGCACGTACTGCGGGGTTTTCCCAATTTAAATCAGGCTGTTTTTGGCTAAACATGTGAAGATAATATTCATCTGTTGCCTCATCATATTTCCAAGCGGATCCACTAAATGCCGCCTCCCAGTTAGTTGGGGGCTGCCCATTGGCTTTTCCTTTTCTCCAAATATAATAATCACGTTTTGGACTGTCTTTACTTGACCTTGATTCGATAAACCATTCATGTTCATCAGATGTATGATTAACCACAAGATCCATCACTATTTTAATATTTCGTTTATGAGATTCTTCTAGTAATTCATCAAAGTCTTCCATGGTACCGAATTCATCCATGATCTCATGATAATCGCGAATATCATAGCCATTATCATCATTAGGTGAATCATAAACAGGGGATAACCAAATCACGTCAATCCCAAGTTTTTTTAAATAGTCGAGCTTTTGAATAATTCCTTGCAAATCGCCAATACCATCACCATTACTGTCATGAAAGCTGCGTGGATAAATTTGATAAACAACGCTTTCTTTCCACCAATTTGCCTGTGTCAAAAAAATCATCCTTTCCATAAGGTTAAACGTTTACTCTAATGCTAAAAAAGAAAAAGGTAATACGAACCTTTCGTTTTCAAAAAGAATCGAGTCGTTATAGACGATAAGATTCGGGCAGCTGTTGAACATCATACAGCTGCACAGAAAAGACCACCATTTATTTATTCGTCTATTGGTTTTTAAACTTTTCGTTAACGCTTTTCACCGATCCTCTTTCGATAATTTTATGTTTCATTGTAAGTGACTCTACTTCTTCCCCCATCATTGATTGGAAAAGTATGTTAGCAGCCTTGTACCCCATTGTTTCAAATTCTTGCGATACGGTGGTCAAAGAAGGGATGAGCATCATCGCAAGTTTTGTATTATCATAACCGATAATTGATAAATCATCCGGAACCATTATGCCTTGAGCATGCGCTTCCGACATGGCACCTGCAGCTAGTTCATCACTTGCAGCAAAAATAGCTGTTGTCTTGGGGTGGTTTTTAATAATGGAGCGAAAAGCAATTTTACCATCATCAAAATAGAAGGCATTATTCCAACAAATTTGGGTGTCTTCACAAGGTAGCCTCGCTTCTTTTAGTGCTTTTTTAAAGCCGTCAATACGCGGAGCACCAGCAATTAAATCATTGGGGTTCCCACTTATCATAGCGAGGCGGGTATGTCCTTGTTCTATTAAGTAACGAGTAGCATCATAAGAAGCCTGGACGTCATTAACTTTTATTTCTGGAATATGATTTATTTCAGTTGTTCCAGACAAAGTTACAAATGGGACATTCATTTGTGTAACAATTCGCTGATAATTGTTTGTCAGTCTTTCATTTGCAAATATAACACCCTCAACCTGCTTTTCATAAAGCAATCGTAAATAATGCTTTGTTTTCTCTTGGTCAGAGGAAGTGTTGCATACAATTACACTCTTTCTAAATGCTTGCGCTGCGGATTCAATACCATGGAGCAGTTCTGCACTAACCATTGCGGATACTTCAGGGAATAAGACACCAATCGATCCGCTTTCATTATTGATCAAACCTCTTGCAATAGCATTTGGATAGTATCCCATTCGTTCAATCGTTTGCATTACATGCTGCTTTGTTTTTTCAGAATAGCCTTTTCCCGTTTCATTTAAAATTCGGGAAACGGTTGCAATAGAAACATTAGCCTCTTTTGCAACATCTTTTATCGTTGATTTCTTCATACTATCTTCCTTAAGAGTAAACGTTTACTCCATATTATCTGGTTATGAAACCATTGTCAACTGTTGTTTGAGAAAAATTGGATTAAAGAAGCGTTGAATAAGTGTCTAAATAAGAACGAAGAAAAGCATCTTGGAGCCGATGCCAATGATCCTTACTGCATTTTTAGTTGCAATTGCTGAAGTGGAAAAAGCCGAGGAAATTGAGGCGTTGCTTGCGAAAAGCGAAGTGTAAATCCACTGCGGGTTCAGGAGCGATAATGCCTAAAAAACACTTGACAAACTCATGAAACTAAAAAATATTGCTTTTTTAAGCATATTGCGGTAGGATAAAATAAAAAGAAAATGCAATTAAGAAGCGATGACGAGGTCAATTATTATTTTTACAGCTAACAGAGAGGGAAGGAGAGCTGCGAACTTCCTAGTGATGGAAAATAATGAACCGCCTCATGAGCTGTATTGGGGAAATAGAAGTAACCAATACCGTAGAGCTACGTTACAGCAAAGATGAGCCAAGCAATATTTATGTTGTTTTGGAAAATTGGGTGGAACCACGGGTAACACATTCGTCCCTTTATGATTGAGGGAAGAATGTGTTTTTTAGTGTCTATAAGTATTGGCATAAAAGTTGTTCGACACATAAAGATATTTTATTTCGCTAAGGTAATTTGCTTTTAGACCCTCATAGCAATAATTAAAAATATCTAAAGCGGAAGATGCACCTTCATGTCTGATTCATTCGGGCGACAAGGAGAGAAAGACTTCTTGATTAAGCATCGCAGAAAAAGAGTTCTTGTTTATCAAGAAAGTTTTAAAATTAGTCTTTGATCAACTAATTCAAGCGAAAAGCTATCCTTGAATGAAGGTTCACTTTATCATATCAGAAGTTCTCCCAGTATGTACGTCGATAAACAAGTTTTTTGCGTTTTTGTTTCATGGGTATTAGAAAAAAGGAAATATGCAATAGCGATGACGAGGATATGGATTATTTTTACAGCTAACAGAGAGGGAAGAGGAGCTGTGAACTTCCTAGTGATGAAAAATAATTGACCACCTCACGAGCTGTATTGGGGAAAAAGAGTAACCAATACCGTAAAGCTACGTTACAGCAAAGATGAGCCAAGGTAATATTTATAAACATCTAAGGTACCGTAACCCCCTATTTTAAGGGGATATAGAATACGAAGATATCTAGGTGGAGATAACGGCACCTAAATGCCTGATTGGTTCAAGGGCCTGGAGGTCGTCATACCCTTGTGGTACTAACAATCAAGGAAAAAACAATCTTTGGATAAAGTTTCCCTTATATTACTTTGGAAAGTTGGGTGGAATCACGGATAACACATTCGTCCCTTTATGAGGAGGGAAGAATGTGTTTTTTTAATACTATATGAAAGTATAAAATTTTAGGGTTTATCCCGCATGTAAGGTGCCGTAAGATTCCCACTTCAAGTCCTGAATTGATACAAAAGAGTCAAAGTGTGAGACAACGGCACCTAAATGCCCGATTGGTTTAACTAACATTCCGTGTAAAAAGCATTCCACGGAATGAAGTTTCACTTTATCCCGCATGTAAGGTGCCGTAAGATTCCCAGTTCAAATCTTGAATTGATACAAAAGAGTCGAAGTGTAAGACAACGGCACCTAAATGCCCGATTGGTTTAACTAACATTCCGTGTAAAAAGCATTCCACGGAATGAAGTTTCACTTTATCCCGCATGTAAGGTGCCGTAAGATTCCCACTTCAAGTCCTGAATTGATACAAAAGAGTCAAAGTGTGAGACAACGGCACCTAAATGCCCGATTGGTTTAACTAACATTCCGTGTAAAAAGCATTCCACGGAATGAAGTTTCACTTTATCCCGCATGTAAGGTGCCGTAAGATTCCCACTTCAAGTCCTGAATTGATACAAAAGAGTCAAAGTGTGAGACAACGGCACCTAAATGCCCGATTGGTTCAACTAACATTCCGTGTAAAAAGCATTTCACGGAATGAAGTTTCACTTTATCCCGCATGTAAGGTGCCGTAAGATTCCCAGTTCACAGTATAAATCCAACATGCACTAGCCGAGTTTTTTAAATTTTAAGGAGGTATGTATCATGAACAACTCAAGTATTCACATTCACTTACCAAACGAAGAAGTAAGAACCTATCCAGCAGGAACTACTGTTAAAATGGTTGCCTCATCGATTGGCACTAGTTTAGGAAAAAATGCAGTAGTTGCTAAAGTAAATCAGAAATTAGTTGATCTGAGCTACAAACTGATGGATGATGCATCCGTGGAGATTTTTACATCAGATACGAAAGAAGGATTAGAAGTAATACGGCATTCAACAGCCCATGTACTTGCACAAGCAGTAAAAAGATTATTTAATAATATCCAGCTCGGGATTGGACCAGTAATAGAACATGGATTTTATTATGATTGTAAGTTAAATGAACGGTTAAGCGAGCAGGAACTACAATTAATTGAAAAGGAAATGGCAATCATCATTAAAGAAGATTTGGAAATAAGGCGGGAAGCTATTTCATACGATGAGGCTATGCAGCTCTTTTCCCAGCGGAATGAACCGTTTAAGCTAGAACTATTAAAAGAGCTGGATAAGCATGAGGAGATAACCATTTATCATCAAGGGGAATTTATTGACCTTTGTCGTGGACCGCATGTACCAAGTACAGGATATGTGAAAGCATTTAAGCTCTCACACGTATCAGGTGCATATTGGCGTACGTGGAGACAGTGAAAGGGATGTACTTCAACGAGTTTATGGGTATGTATTTAATAAAAAAAGCGAATTGCAGAAGCATCTTGATTTCTTAGAAGAAGCTAGTAAACGAGATCACCGTAAATTAGGGAAGCAATTGCAGTTATTTATGTTTTCTGAAGAGGCCCCAGGAATGCCTTTTTATTTACCAAAAGGACAGATAATAAGAAAGGAACTTGAACAGTTTTCCAGAGAAATGCAAAATACTGCTTCTTATAAAGAGGTACAGACACCTTTAATGATGAAGCAACGTCTTTGGGAACAATCAGGACATTGGGATCACTATCATGAAAATATGTATTTCACAGAAGTAGATGATACTAACTTTGCAATTAAACCGATGAATTGTCCGGGACATATGCTTATTTTTAAAAATAAACTTTATTCGTACAGAGATTTACCAGTGCGTATAGCGGAATTTGGG
The DNA here is from genome assembly GCF_053667775.1 of Cerasibacillus sp. JNUCC 74. The sequence continues at coordinate 443,466 of NZ_CM132207.1, forward strand.
CAAGTTCACCGTCATGAATATAGCGGTGCTTTAAATGGTATGCTGCGTGTTCGGACTTTCTGTCAGGATGATGCTCATATTTTTGTACGTAAAGATCAAATTGAATCGGAAATTAAACAGGTTTTTAACCTGATTGATCAGATTTATCGTACTTTTGGTTTTACGTATATCGTTGAGCTATCAACGAGGCCGGAACCTTCATTAGGTGAAGATCATTTATGGGAATTATCTGAACAAGCACTGCAAAATGTCTTAAAACAACTAGAAGTTCCTTATCAATTAAATGAAGGAGATGGTGCGTTCTACGGTCCAAAAATTGATTTTCACATTAAGGATGCGCTAGAACGAAGCCATCAATGTGCAACGATCCAACTTGACTTTCAAATGCCGGATAAATTTGATCTATCTTATATCAATGAAAATAACGAAAAGGTTCGTCCAGTAGTCATCCACCGAGCTATATATGGCTCGCTTGAGCGATTCTTTGGCATTTTAATTGAACATTTTGCAGGTGCTTTTCCAGTCTGGCTTGCTCCAGTTCAAGTACAACTAATTCCAGTATCTCATGTGCATACGGATTATTGCAAAGCAGTTGAAGCGAAATTGAAAGAACAAGCTATTCGAGTTGAGGTAGATAACAGACATGAAAAAATAAGCTATAAAATACGAGAAGCACAGATGCAAAAAATACCATATACGCTTGTGTTAGGGGATCGTGAGGTAGAAGCAGGCAGTGTCCATGTTAGAAAATACGGAAGTAAGCGATCCGAAAGTGAATCATTAGCCAGCTTTTTGAAAGGTCTTCAGCAGCAGATTAATGATAGGTTGCTGTAGTACATTTCCAAATGTGGTGAAGAAAGTTTTGACATCTTGGAATAAACTATTGATAATAAGTTTCGATATGAAATGTTCAAAAAAGAAGATAAAAAGCTTAAGGTTAAAATCGCAACGTCCTTGAGTAAATCGTTGTCTCGCTGTCGATCTTTTCTTCGTGAATCTTTGTTCTGTTGTAACACCAGCATGTCCTGTGTGTCGAAGTTCAAGGATGACATCGTTTATAATAGCAGAGTGCAATCAAGTTAGAAACAGGGATCACAAGAAACAGACGATCGATAAATCTTTGTTTATAGTTCAGTAGACTTTTTGAACATTCAATAAGATAAAAAGGAGAGTTATTTGCTTTAAACCAGTAATTAAATATGTTCAAAGGCTCTGCCTGTGGTTGCAGAGTAAACGGGATTAGTCTGTTCTTTTTTAATAACTTTTTGATAGAATTTAGAATTGGTAACAGAAAGGCATCTTGTTTATGCCTTTCTTTTTTGTACTATAGGAAAGCCATCGTTTTTCTTATACTATAAAGTGAAACTTCATTCAGTAGGAGTTTTCTTCCATCTCCTACTGAATGTTAGTACCGCAAGGGTATGACCTAAAGGCCCTTAAACGAATCGGGCAATTAGGTGCCGTCTTCTCCCACTTAGACCTTTTGTATCAACTCCAAGATTTTGAAGTGGGAGTCTTACGGCACCTTACATGCGGGATAAAGCCTAAAAATTTTATACTTTCATATAGTGTAAAAAAAATTCGAATCCTCGCTACGTCAACATATTTCGCTTTCCACGGGCACGGCCTCAGCTTCCTCGGAAAGCAAAGATCGCTTTCCTGCGGGATCTTCAGCTCGAGCTATTCCCGAGAGGAGTCTACATATGTTGACTACGCTAAACTTACGTATACATTAGAAAAGCTTGGCTTATCGCCAATTCCTTAGCGAAAGCCGTAGTTTTTCTTATACTATAAACCATAAAATTTTATACTTTCCTATAGTACAAGGACGATTTATTGTTCGTTTTTTAATCAGCTGTTTTAGTTATGTCCCAGCCTTGTATATTAAGTACATGAGGTTCGCTACCTCTTGTGCTTTTTTTGTATAGTAATATATACTGAAAGCAACGCTGTGGATTAGTAACCCAGCATACAGTACTTTTTAGTAACTGGTTTTTTGAGAGTCTAACCACAGCTCTCTGTTTAATAATTCTGCCAAGCCTTCTCATATTTTTCAATTAGGCTAGGGCGAATTAAGGTATTTACTTCTAATTGGATCTGGTTTCCTTTCTCATCAACCATGTGTTGATCGATATCTTTACCAAATGTAGTAAGGCCGACTAGTACGTCATTCGTTAAAAACTTTGTATCAACATTGATATTCACTTGTTCTACAGCAAATTTTTCCCGTTTTGCCAGTACAAATCCCCAATCACCAAAACTCGGGACGTCAACATGTAGATTATCTGTATAGAGATCAGCAGCTTGCATGGTTTTGTCTATCGACCAGTAAACTTCGGTTGCAAAAGTTGGACTGGTTGCTTGTACCATAATCGCTCCTCCTGGTCGTAAATGGTTGCGGAGAAGCTGGTAAAATTCAAGCGTGTACAATTTATTTAAGGATTCATTATTTGGATCTGGCATATCGACAAGAATAACATCGTATAATTCTTTATGTTCTTGTAAGTATGTAAAGGCATCTGTATTAACAACATCAACTCGATCATCTTTAAAGGCTTCTTTATTTAATTTGGTAATTTCATGGTTTTTCATCCCTAAATCGGTTACGCGTGAGTCTAAGTCAACGAGTTTTATAGACTTTACTTCATCATATTTTTGAATTTCACGTAAGGCAAGCCCATCCCCGCCTCCTAAGACTAGGACATTTTCGATGGATGAAGCAGCAGCCATTGCAGGATGGACAAGTGTTTCATGGTAACGATATTCGTCTTCTGAACTGAATTGCAACTGCCCATCAAGGAATAATCGCAAATCTCCCTGCTCCTTCGTTAGGATAATTTGCTGGTAATTCGTTTGTTCATTATAAATAATCGGGTCATTATATAGCTTCTGTTCAAAGACAAAAGCTGTTTCTTCACCAAATAATACCCCTAGTATTAATACGACTAATATAATAATGCCAGCGGTAAAGTGACGTTTGAAGGTTTTAATTTCTTGTCGAAAATAAATTAAAATCCATAAAGCGACAATGACATTGATAAGTGCAACGATAAAAGCTGTCTTTACTAAACCAAACTGTGGGCGGAAAAGATAAACAAATAGTAAACCGCCTATTAGTCCACCGGCGTAATCGGAGAAAAGAACTCTAGCTGTACTTTTTTGTAAGGTTACGCCAATTTCATTTGCTTTGCGGATTAAGATAGGGAGCTCAACCCCTGTAAGTGCACCAACGACTAGTGTAATAAAATAGAGGAAAAATGCATCCATCCCTGAGCTTAAAAAGGCAGTAACACCAAATAATACAAAGGTAGAAAATCCACCAATGATACCAATTGTAAATTCAATCCATACAAAAGATAGAATTAAATGCTTCGTCACCTTTTCACTAAGCGAGGCACCAATTCCCATTCCTGTTAAAAATAATGAAATGGTCAGTGTATACTGTTTCACACCGTCTCCTAGCAGATAGGAGCCGGCAGCACCAAACAAAACTTCAAAAATGATCCCACATATAGATACAATACCCGATGCCCAATAGATTGCTTTGCTTTGTTTTATACTTAAATTTGTCACAAGTAAAGTCCCCTTGTAAAAGCTTTTAACTAATATAGAATTGTCCTGAACTTGAATGATAGCACTCAAGTTTCTTAGTTCTTCGTTATTAAATTCATAAGCTGATAAATGATACGGTAGAATGATATTGTTTTATATTACTGCCACTATTTCAATACAGAAATAGTCTCTTCTTAAGTTTTTCTGATCGGTTAATACAGGCTTATGATTAAAATGCTTTAAACACCGTCTTATAAACTACATATGTTACTATTTTTACCAATCAAAGCAAACTGCTATGAAAAGAAAAGGCAATCGGCTATCACCGATTGCAAATTCTAACATAAGGTAAAGCAACTTTACGTCTTATCCAGCTTAGAAGATTAAATCTTAGGATAAGTAAAATTCTTTTGCATCTAATTCATCTATTACGTAATCGAAGCTCCAATGACAAATCCGAGTCCAATCGATACACACATACTAATAATTCCGACGGCTATATTTCCTTTATGTAATTGTTCTTCAACAGAGAAATTACGGGTAAATAATTGAAATAATAAGTATGCGACCATTTGTAATACAATTCCGACTCCGCCCCAAATAAGGGTTTCTACGATATCTGCACTGTTATAAATAGAAAAAGCAAGAATGATACAGATACCTACTATTTTTCCTCCAATTGATAAAGCAACTGCATGATTTCCTTTTAAAATTTCATCCCAATCTTTGTATCTCGTTGTAATTAGCTCAAAAATAACTAAGCCAACTAGTACAACACCAACTGCGACAAAAAAGTAAATAAGCGTGGAAACAAATGGCTCCATGAATTTCATCCTTTCTTTATACTATAGAAAAGTATAAATTTTTATGGTTTATAGTATAAGAAAAACTACGGCTTTCGCTAAGGACTTGGCGATAATAAGCCAAGTTTTTCTAATGTATTCATTTTATTTTCCAGTACCTGGTCCGCCACCTCGAATAGTTGACGAGCGTATCGATTTAGAACCACCAGATTTTTTATAGTGACCGCCTGATGAGTGGTAACCGCCGTAGCAATCATTTGAATTTCTACAGTTGTTTTGCCGTTTTTTAGCCCAATCATCGACGTCGAGAATTTCATCTAACAGCCAATAAGCAAATAAACCATGAAAAAAGCTTGGCTGAAAATTATCTCGAACGAATTGTTGAGAGGCAATTTCAACTGTTGAGTTATCAGAATCATCTTCGTCTTCTGTTACAATCACAAACAAGTTATCGTAGACAAGTGCTTGCTTTTGGTCACTTCTATCACTTATTCTATCAGGCTCTTCATGTTCCCGCAGTTCGCTTACTACTTCATCAATGCTTTTATCTTCAGCTATGTATACCTCAGATATATCAGAGGAATCCTCTTGGCTTGAAACAATATCTTGAAATGTATAATTATCATCTATAAATTCGGCAATACGATGATCGAACAAGGTTCCTTCAGATTTAGCTTGACTGTCACAAGCAGCTAACAGGAGCAATAAAGATATCAAGACAAAGAAAAGTGAACGCTTCATCTTCTCACCTTCTTTTTTAAGTCTAGGTTAGTTAGGACACTCAAAGTTGAGTGCCCTGGCATAACATAGTTTTAAAGATTACTGTAAATATACAAAATGCGTTTATCCCATTACATCAAGAAGTAGTCAATGGTAGTATCTCTTTTTTTCGACCGTTCTGCTTCGTTATAAGGGGTAAAAAACCACAAAGTGAAGCATGCTTTATTCTTTTCCTAGCTTCTTCTTTAATGCTGCCAGTTCGTCATCGACATCATTTTTTTCTAATGCTTCAAACTCATCGTCTAAGCTTTTGTTAGAGCTTCTTAAGTCTTCACTTGTTTCGGCCTCTGCTTCATAACGTAGTACCTTTTCTTCCATCCGCTCAAAACCTTGCTTGGATTCGTCACTGCCGATACCTGATAATGTACGATTCATTTTAGTTCTTGTTTTAGCAGATTCAGCACGTGCTTTTAAAGAATCTTTTTTCAATTTCATTTCTTGGTATTCAGCTTTCATTTCATCTAGTTTAGCTCGTAATGCAGTGGAATCTTGTTTAGCACGCTCATGCGATTCTTTTAATGACTCAGCAGTTTGCTCATGTAATTTCTTATCCTCTAGCGCACGCTTAGCAAGATCATCATTCCCAGCTTCTACTGCTTTCATAGCTTGTTCTTCCCGTTTTTTGACCATTTTTTGTGCATCTTCATACTTACGTAACATCATCTTTTCATTGGCAATTTGTTTTGCTACGGCAGTTTCTGCCTCACGAATATCTTCTTCCATATCACGCATAAACTGATCTAGCATCTTTACAGGGTCTTCAGCTTTATCTAATGCAGAATTCAACTCAGATTCAACAACCGTTTTTAACCGTTTAAAAAATTTAAACATGTTCATTCCTCCAATAATATTTTTTATGAAAAAAGTCTAAAAAGTAGACACAAATAGCTTTTACTGTAACAGACAATACGTCCTTCGGAAAAAGGAGCGCAAACCAATCTACCTTTGGCATTAATCAGATCGACTTCATTCGACATTTTACGTGATCACCTAGTACGCAATTTATCTCCTACATTGTTGCTCCTGCATTTTTAGATTTAGCTACCGGCAATAATTTTTAATTCATATTCTTCAATTTCATAGCCAATACTTACTTCAATTTCATTTCCCCATTTTTCTACAGAGAGTGCTTTTTCATCGGACTCATCATAATAATCATAATAGTGACAGGTCATACCAGAGACGTTTTCACTGCGTCCGATTCCTCTTACTCTTGCTGTTCCCGACTCATCCAGATAAAAGGTGGTTCCATCATATTCCACTTTTTTAGGAATGGGTTCTTGAATTGGCAGTTTAATTCTTTCATATATCCCAAGATTTAGTTCATCGTCCATTTCAACACTTAACCATATAGTTTTATGCGTGCCTTCTAACTGATATGCATACCATTTAAAACCGTGATCATCATAATCAATTTTACCTACCACTTTGTAATCCTCTAGGTCGAATGTTACGATATCGTTTATTTTTAGGTTAAACATATTTCTTTCTTCGATTGGTTTAGTGGTCTCCTTTTTTTTTCCAAATAAACGACCGAATATACTCATGAATTCACCTCAACTTTTCTTAGCATGGTTTCATTATACTAATACGAATAAAAAATGTATAAGTTTCAGCAAAATAAAATAGGATTAAAATTTTTTCATGGATAGTTATAGGATGGTGTCGAATTTTGCTGGTTCAAGATGCGGCGACTTGGCTTTCATTATTAAATATGTGCAGATATACCTGGTGAAATAGATAAGTAATTAAATATGAGTTGTAAATTTACCATACTTTTATCCTAATTATCATACTTATAGTACGTCAAGAAATAGTTCTCAATATTCAAATTTTAAAATATAGAAAATTTAGACAAAAATACACAACATTTTTAAACAGGTTTTGCTATTGTCTAATTAAAATCCTTAGTGAAGAGGGTGGTGTTACACTAATGAGTTCTTTATAAAACAGAGCGTTACAAAGTTGATAAATAAAGAAATAAGGGAGGAGTTTATTTGAAGCTGCAATCTACCAAGGTGTCCCTAATTATCCTGTGTTTATTATTTGCACTTTTATTGCAAAGTGTCACCGGTCTTGATGCATCTGCTTCGAACAAAGAAGTTGATTACAATGAGGAGCAAATCAGAGCCATCATGGAAGAAATGTCGTTGGAAGAGAAAATTGGTCAGCTGTTTATCGTCCACGTCTATGGAAAGACGCCAACAGATCCGGCTTATGAGGATATAAATCTAAAAAACAATCGCGGTGGTAAAAATTTTCAGGAAGTTATTGAAAACTATCACATTGCTGGTGTTATTTATTTTAATTGGACAGACAATATCGGTACACCGCTTGATGGTGAACAAGTGCAGTCCTTATCAAATGGTTTGCAAGAAATTGCAATGAATCAAGATACGAGAATTCCTTTATTTATTTCAACTGATCAAGAGGGTGGGGTTGTCCAGCGGGTAACAACACCAGCTACGGTATTTCCAGGAAGCATGGCTATTGGTGCAACCCGTTCCGAAAAGTTTGCAGCAAAAACTAGCAAAGTCATCGGTAAAGAGTTGAAGAGTTTAGGTATTAATATGAATTTTGCCCCTACCGTTGATGTGAATTTAAATCCAGATAATCCTGTCATTGGAGTTCGTTCTTTTGGAGAGGCTCCAGAACTTGTCTCCCGATTTGGGGTGTTACAAGTAAATGCTTATCAAGATCAGCAAGTAATTGCTTCAGTTAAACATTTTCCCGGACATGGAGATACAGATGTCGATTCCCACTACGGATTACCGATTATTGACCATGATTTAAAAACGTTACATGAAGTTGATTTAAAACCTTTTAAAGATGCAATAGATGCGGGAATCGATTCGATTATGACAGGGCATATAGTAGTACCGGCATTGGATGACTCTGGTTTTCCAGCAACACTTTCAAAACCGATTATTACCGATTTACTTCGGAAGGAACTGGGATTTGATGGGCTAATCATTACGGATAGTTTAGGGATGGCAGGTGCAAATGTCGTTTCCCCTGAACGTGTTTCCGTTGAAGCTTTTAAAGCAGGCATAGATATATTATTAAATCCACCTAATGTCGAAGTTGCTTATCATAGTATGTTGGACGCTGTACAATCTGGAGAAATTACAAAAGAACGTGTTGATGAATCGGTATTTCGCATATTAAAAGCAAAAATGGATAACGGTTTATTTGATAAATCACAAACTAACCCAGATGAAATAAAACATATTGGAACAGAAGAACATTTGCAAACTGCCAATGATATTGCTGAAAAAAGTGTGACGCTTGTTAAAAATGAAGGTGTTCTACCTTTACAAGCGGAAGAAAGAGTACTCGTCACTGGGCCAATGATAGCAAATCCTGACCTCCTTTCTCAATCATTAAAGGAAAAAGGAATCAGAGGAAGCAGCTATGCAACTAGTAATAGCCCGTCTGATAGCCAAATTGAAGATGCTATCAAACAAGCCAAGGATGTAGATAAAATTATTGTCACCACTTACACTGCAAATACGAATTCACAACAGCAAAAGCTTGTGGAAAAACTGAATGAAATAGACAAGCCGGTAATTGTATCGGCACATAGAAATCCTTATGACATTATGGCTTTTCCAGACGTAGCTGCCTATCTTAATGCATATAGCCATCTAGAGGTGTCGATTCATGCAATGGCAAACGTGCTGACAGGTGAAGTAAACCCGTTTGGAAAATTACCAGTAACCATTCCGAATTTGTATGATTTTGGGCATGGACTAGATTATACAAATACACCTCTTAATGCAAAGGGATTAAAACAGTTGGTAGATGATCTCCACGGACAAGGAGAAATCATCGATGATCAGGCTACTCGTAAATTAAAAATCCATTTAACTACAGTGGAACGCTTTGAACAAAGAGAACTTCAAGAAAAAGTGGTAAAGCATTTACATGGTTTTCAAGAATTATTAACTACTCTTAGAGAAGACAAAACACTCACGAAGAAAGCCCATAGTTATTTAGAAACAGAAGGATTAAAGCTGCTAGAAGTTTGGGATAATGCACGAGCAAAATAAAGTGAAACTTCATTCCGTGGAACACGGAATGTTAGCTAAACGAATCGGGCATTTAGGTACCGTTATCTTTCACTCAGACTTTTTCGTATTCTTTATAACGCTTGAAGTGGAAGTCTTACGGCACCTTATGAAATCAAAATCAATAATAAAAATGGAGGAGAAACTGAAATGAATATAAAAAAGCAATTAGGATTTGGAATAGCTTCAGCTGTACTTGGTATAGCTTTAATCGGCGGGGGGACTTTTGCCTATTTCAGTGATAGTGAGACAACCAAGCATACATTCGCAGCAGGGACACTTGATTTAGCTACTGAGCCAACAGAAATTATTCAAGTAAATAATCTTAAACCGGGGGATTCGATGATACGTGATTTTGAGCTCCAGAATAATGGAACATTAGATATGGAGAAAGTATTATTGGAGACGGATTATACAGTTATAGATGCAGAAGGAAATAATACTGAAGATTTTGGCGAGCATATTATGGTGGAGTTTCTTTATAATGCGGACAAGCTTGATGAAGTAATTTATCAAACTACGCTTGCTGAATTAAAAACAATGACACCCGAAGCAGTAAGTGAACATGTGTTTTTGCCGCTGCTAGGCGAAAAGGGCCTACCTGTAAATACGATTGATGATTTCGTTGTGCAATTTAAATTTGCCGATAATGATAAAGATCAAAATGAGTTTCAAGGGGATGCTTTAAATTTAGAATGGACTTTTATTGCGACACAGACACCTGGAGAAGAGAAATGACCGTTGAGGAGAGAATAAGATGAAGCTTCGATATCTGTTTCCTGCTTTTTTGTTACTTATCCTATTGTTATTACTGCCTACAGGGATAAAAGCTCGTTCAGTAGAAACTACTTTTGCATCTACACAGACTTCTTTTATATATGAACCATTAAAGGATTTGGATCAAGAGATCGAAGAGGCGATTGCAGATGCCGTGATGCCGGGAGCAGTATTGTTAATCACTAAAGATGGCAAGAAGAAGAAATTTACTGCTTATGGTTATGCTGCCAAATATAAAGATGATCAATTTACCGAAATGGAGCAGCCCCAAGTAATGAAAGAACATAAGCTATTTGATATGGCTTCTATTTCAAAATTATATACAGCCGTTGCAGTAATGCAACTATGGGATGAAGGTTTGTTTGAGTTAGAAGATCCAGTATACTGGTATATCCCCGAATTTGCGATTCATGATAAACGAAGTGTCACTATTCAACAATTATTAACACATACATCTGGATTTGCAGCAAGTCCGAGTAAACGCCTGTATGAAATCGATGGTAACCGGGCGGACAGGCTTGATTTAGTATTAAGAGAATCTTTACATCAGTTACCTGACACAGAATATATTTATAGTGATGTTAATTATATTACGTTAGGCATATTAATTGAACGGCTTAGTGGTGATCGTCAGGATCAATTTATAGCTAAACATATTACTGAGCCCATGGGTCTGAAGAATACGATGTATAACCCACCAGCTTCTTTAAAACATCGAATTGCCGCTACCGAATACCAGCCTTGGACAAACCGTGGTTTAGTGTGGGGCAGTGTCCATGATGAAAATGCCTGGGCGTTAGATGGAGTTGCTGGACAAGCTGGTATTTTTACGAATGCTGAAGATTTAGCTGTTTTTGCTCAAATGATATTGAATAACGGAACCCATAAAGAAAAACGGATTCTCTCAGAAGAAGCAGTAAATTTAATGAACATGAATTGGAATAAGGCATATTCAGGCCAAGATCACGGGTTAGGTTGGGATCTAAATCAGGACTGGTATATGGATAATCTCGCAGAAACGGATACAATGGGACATACTGGTTATACTGGAACATCAATTGTTGTGAGTCCAACGAAACATACAATTGTCATTTTATTAACGAATCGTGTGCATCCAACAAGAAACACAGTATCCACTAATCCAATTCGAAAATTGGTATCAGAAAGGACAGCAGATGCAATTTATTCCTCAAGTGCAGAAAACATGAAAGAATTAGTTGAACGTTTTGTAAACAGAGAAGAATTGGACATGGCTGTTGCTATCCCTATTCAGCGCCACTTAACAGTGATTCATCATTATGAAGATAAGCATAAGCGAGAAAAAGTATTGAAGCACTTAAATGGATATGTTCAGTTAATAAAGATTTTAGAGAAAAATGGAAAGATGAGTAAAAATGTCTATGACGATTTGCAGCGAACTGCTAACTATTTGTATGAAAAGTGGCAGTAAGTAAAAAAGCAGTGAGAAAAGGTCGCTCCTCTTAATCTTCTTTTTTATACTATAGGACATGTAAATTGTAGCGTGAAGTTAATACATTTGTAGTGAAAATTTTAATAATTCATACGTGTAAGTACAATTGGGTAAGTGGACTTAAAAGATCGGCGGAAACCAAGTATCAATGAGGAGGAGTTTCTATTGAAAAAAATAATGCTTACTGTTATCAGTTGTTTCATTTTGCTCGGGTCTCTAACGATTGTAGTTGCAGATAGATTGGAAACGAAAAGTATAAGTGAGGAACCACTTAAATTAGGGATAGAAGTTTTACTTGAACAGAAGAAAGATGTAATTAAAGGCAGACGGGTTGGCTTAATTACCAATCCCACCGGGGTAGATCAGGATTTAAATAGTATTGTAGACATTCTTTATCATGATCCGGATGTAGAGCTAACAGCATTGTATGGACCAGAGCATGGTGTAAGAGGAGATGCTCAGGCAGGAGATTACGTGGAATATTATATCGATGAATATACTGGATTACCAGTTTACAGTTTATACGGGGAAACAAGAAAGCCAACGCCTGAGATGTTAGAAAATATAGATGTTTTATTATTTGACATTCAAGATGTCGGAGTAAGATTCTATACGTATATCTATACGATGGCTTTGGCGATGGAGGCTGCACAGGAAAATGGGATTGAATTTATTGTCCTGGATCGACCCAATCCACTTGGAGGAAACTACGTGGAAGGGCCGGTTCTTGATCCGGATTTTGCCTCCTTTGTTGGGAACTATCCTATTCCTTTAAGACATGGAATGACCGTTGGGGAGTTAGCAATGTTATTTAATGAAGAATTTGAGATTGGAGCAGATTTGACAGTAGTTCAGATGGATAACTGGAAGCGGGGCATGTACTACATCGATACCGAACTCGAATTTGTAATGCCATCACCAAATATGCCTACTTTCGATACTGCGCTTGTTTATCCAGGTGCAGCATTAATAGAAGGAACGAATGTATCTGAAGGAAGAGGAACAACAAGGCCTTTTGAATTAATTGGTGCTCCTTTCGTTAACAGTGTGGAATTTTCCCAGGCACTCAACGGTTTACGGTTGGATGGGGTTACATTTCGGGCAGCGTCTTTTACCCCAACTTTTTCTAAGCATAGCGGTACTTTAAGTCACGGTGCACAAATCCATGTTATGGATATAAAAGCTTATGATCCAGTTGTTACAGGACTCCATATTGTCAAAACATTACATGATATGTATCCGGAGGAATTTCAATTTCGGGCTGAGAACAGTGCAGGTGTGTCATTTTTTGATTACTTAATTGGAAACGGATGGATTCGGAAAGCAATTGAAAATGGAGAAACAGTAGAAGCAATGGTAAAAGAATGGCAAGAGGAACTGCAAATATTTAAAGAAGTACGCAGAGATTATCTCATCTATACCATTCATACTTATGATTTAAAGAAATCTATTGAGAGATATGTTGATGTAAAAGATTTGGAAAAAAATGCAGCCAAAAAACTTAAGATGCACCTAACTGTAGTGGAACGCTTTGAAGCTAGAAAGGACACTGCAAAAGTAGTGAAGCATATGAAAAGTTTTCTAATTCTTTTGAATAAACAAAAGGAAGCAGGACAAATAAACGAAACAGCATATGATGCTCTTTCAAGTGATGCTAACGATTTGCTTTATCAATGGAACTAATTTTTATCCCGATGTAACTGGCAGTAAGACCTTCACTTCGATACTATGAGGGGAACCTAGAGAAAAAGTGGGGGATCCAATTGCAAGTCAAATGATAGATTCTGTTCATTTATCAATCAGTGGGGGATAAATGAAAACCCTCCCTGATTGAATAAAAGAAGGGAGGGTTCTCCAATGAAAAAGTTTTGTCTATTTATCTGTCTGTTAATCTTCTTTACGATACATGCAGTTTTTATAAACACAAATTCAGTTGTGCTCGCCGAGGCTGTTACGTCAGATCCAGTAACAGTTAAAATAGCCACATATAATATAGCTGCCGGGCGTGGAGTAGATGGCTTTTATAATATCAGTCGAATTGCAAATGCCATTGAAAAAACAGGAGCAGATATTATTGGCCTTCAGGAGGTAGATGTACATTGGGGGGACAGAAGTAGAAAAGATCATATGATAGAAAAGCTTGCAAACCGCTTGAATATGGAATACTATTTTGCACCTATCTATGATCTTGATCCCTTAAATGAAAACGAACCACGTCGTCAGTTTGGCGTAGCAGTGCTAAGTAAATATCCAATTACTGCTGCTGTAAATAGAGAGATTACAAGATTATCAACGCAAAATCCAAATCCTTTTCCTCGGTTGACTCCCGGTTTTCTTGAAGCAGAGATAAATGTAGAGGATGCAGAGCTTGCATTTTACGTTACACATTTGGATTATCGCAGTGATCCAACCATTCGTGAAATGCAGGTAGAAGATATGAAAGAAATAATGAAAAAGAAAACGTATTCTATTTTAGTTGGTGATCTGAATGCTACACCAAACGCTTTGGAATTGAAACCACTGCAAAAAACGTACACAGATGTTTGGATGACAAGCGGAAGTGGACAAGGTTACACATATCCAACGACAAGTCCAGACCGAAGAATCGATTATATACTTACTTCACCAAGAATAAAAGTGAATAAGGCAACTACTCTCGAAAGTACCGCATCGGATCATTTGCCGGTAGTCGCTAATATTACACTAATTCCTGGTAATCATTCATATAACTTGAAAGGAATGGAATGGCTTGTTTACCAATTGTATGAACAGGGGGAAATTCGTAAACTTACTTTAATAAACAGACATCTTCAAGTACTTTCCTATTATGAACAAAACAATCTAACCGGTAAACTAGTAAAGCATTTATATGGATTAAAAGAACTATTGAATTTGCAAAAAGAAAGCGGAGAAATAACGAAAAAAGCATGGGAAGAATTACAACGTGATATCGATTACTTTATGAAAAAATATAGAGAATAAACGTACACTGTAGTTTGTATTAATAAATATGTTTAACAAATTGGACAAAAGCTGTGGTTGCTTGCCATACCTAATTATAAGCATTTCCCTAGCTAAACCATAAGTTATCATCTTGTGCTTCATTTTTATTATTAAGGAGAAAAGCGCTTTTTGAATGAAGTATTTTATTTTACCTCGTCAGAAGTTCTCTAGTTTGCAGTTCCTAACCGAGCGCTTTTAGCTTTTGTTATGTGAATAGAAAAGCTATTAGAAAAACGATATCATCACCTTATGCAAACTATTTTAAAAGCATTCGTACAGAATTTTCACAAAAGACTAACGAGCTGAGCTGCTTGAATAGTAGCTCAGCTTTGTTCATCATCTATTTGAATCCCCATGCTTTTAGCTGTCCCAGCTATGATTTTCATAGCACTTTCTATATGGGTTGTATTCAAGTCGGGTAATTTCATTTCTGCAATTTTTTTTAATTGAGCTTGTGAAATCACTCCAACCTGTTGGTGACCAGTCTTATTAGCACCTTTAGAGATATTAGCGTACTTTTTTAACAAATAGGAAGCTGGCGGTGTTTTTAAGTGGATAGAAAATGTGCGATCTTCATAGACTGTTATTTCAGCAGGAATGATTTCACCAGTTTTTCCTTTGGTTCGTTCATTATATGTTTTACAAAACTGCAAAAGGTTAATTCCAGATGGAGCCAAATCTTTTCCAACCTTTGCCGGATTCGCTTGATTTGCTTCCAGTTCAAGTTTAATCATCTTAGTTATCTTCTTCTTCATGTGTATTCTCCTTTCAGTAAGTACCTAAAAAGGAGTATAAGGTCTGTCGTAACGTGAGAGTCAATACAAAAATGGCATCTATTTAAAAAAGTGCAGACGAAACCTGAATTTTTTCATTTATAGGATAAGCAAGTATCAAACTTTAACATAGAATTTGGCCAAACCAAAGAAAATGAGTATTCTGTAAATTAATTGGTCTTACACGTTTTGGTGGACCTGGTACCAATAAAGTTTCCTTACGCATGAAATGAAATGAAGCATTTATTAATGTTATATTCTAATAAATATGTTAACTTGTTCAATTAGATAATTCTTTAAAAGGTGGGAAGATATTTTATGGTACATGTATATGGTCAAGTTGTTGATAAACAAACGAGATGTGTTCATTATCATTCAATAAAAGATATTATTGCAATTAAATGTAAATGCTGCTTGAAATATTATCCTTGCTATCAATGCCATCAAATAGGGGAGAATCATGAAATAGAGGTTTGGTCAAAGGATGAATTTAACCAAAAGGCAATCTTGTGTGGAGTATGTCAAACTGAATTTACAATTGAACAATATTTGCAATTGACTACGTGTAGATGTTGCAGCTCTGAATTTAATGAAGGATGTATGCTGCATTACCACCTATATTTTGCGTAAAGAGGATCACCAATTTTTTAGTGTTAACCAATGCTACTTTTGAAATGGGTCCCCCTTTAAGCTAAAGACATAAAAGCTGACTAGCGGACAATGCTTGTTTACTAGTCAGTTAGTTTCTTGCAAATAACATGTAAATCTTTTTTTGAAAGTAGCTTCGTTATTGGCTTAAGCCTTCCAATTGCAGTAAACTTCGGCTCTCTTTCCTACCTTTTTACGATAAGTCATCGGTTTCTACTATCGCTGTGTTGTACGTTATTAAAGGCACTTTTTTATTAAGTTAAAATTGCCCATTATACCAGCTGAAATAACCTAGTTTCATAGATATTGTCACTATAATTCCTAATAGTAGAAGCATGCTTATTAAAAATAACCAATCCACCCAACTAACCGTAAATTGTCGGTAAAAGGTACGGTTCTTTTCTCCGCTAAATCCTTTCGATTCCATGGCAATTGCTGTACGTTCTGCTTTCAGGATCGCACCCGCAAGTAAAGGAATAGCATAGCGTTTGTATTGCTGAATCGTATTTCTTATACCAGAGCCGCGATCAGCTCCTCTTACTCGATGAGCAGCCCGGATTTGCCAAAGCTCTTCTTTCATTAGCGGTAAAAAGCGAAACCCTGCTAAAATGCCATATGCCAGCTTTGGCGGCAGCTTACATTGCTGCATCAGGCTGAGAATAAAATGAACCATATTTGTAGTAAAGATAAACATAAATGATAAGGCTGCAAAAGCTAACATACGTAAGGTTAGGGATAAAGCAACCGTAACATTTTCTTTTGGTAATTCCCAAAACAAAAACGTTGTCGTAATTTCAGGATTACTTGCCTCATTAGAAAAAGCGAGCGTTGTCCAGAGCATCCCCACAGATAACAGACAGACAACTAAGAAATAAATGATATACAGTCTCCAAGCTACTTTTCCAAATAAAAAGGTAATTAGTATAGTTAATAAACAATAGACGAGTGGCGTAAATGGATCAAAGAAAAATGTTAATAGACAGACTGTAATAATAACCGTTATCGCCTTTATGCTAGGATTGATGTCATTTAATAACGTACGCATTATCCTGTTCCTCCATCTGCTGTTTTAGTTTTATACGAGTAGGATAATCTAAATGCCAGTTCTCCAGGTGTGGCATGTCCCATAGCTGATCTGGCGTTTTATCAGCTACTATTTTTCCATTTGCCAGTACGATTTTGCGATCTGCATATTGATCAACTAATTCCATATCATGTGTAATCATCATAATGGTTGTACCTGCTTGATGTCGTTCGCGTAATAGTTGCATTAATTGATGTAAAGATGCAGTATCTTGACCAAACGTAGGCTCATCCAAAAACAAAATATGTTGTTCATCGACAATCATGGTAGCAACACTAAGGCGACGCTTTTGTCCTTGGCTCAATGAATAGGGATGATAATTTTCCAGACCATTTAACTGGCAACTCGTTACTATTTCATGAACCCTTTCTTTAATTTTAGATTCTGAAAATGAGCGTAACCGTAATGTATAGGCAATTTCATCATAAACATTATCCGTAATAAATTGATGCTCTGGATTTTGAAACACATATCCAATTTGCTGCCGTAAAGTAGACTCTTTCCAAGTTTCAAGCAAACGTCCGTTTAAATGAATTTTTCCAGATGTAGGACGATCTATACCAGCCAGTAAACGAAGTAAGGAGGTTTTTCCACTGCCATTAGCACCGGTGATAGCAACAAAAGATGGATGAAATAGTTGAAACGTAATATTGTGCAAAATTTCTTGTTTGTTTTTGCTTAAATATAGATTAGAACTGGCCAGAATTATTTTTTCGTTTGGTACGTCGAGGAACATTTTTCTTTCTAAATAGTAACGATCTAAATAAGATACGTTTGCTAAAAAATCCTCATTCGTTAGTGGCAGCCTTGTATAGGTTGCTTGCTGATGACTAGCAGCCTCTAGTACAAGCTCGGTTACAGGCGGAAGTGAAATTCCTTGGCTTTGAATTTGTTGCTGCTTGTGTTTCATTGCTTCCATTAGCGAACCATCATACATACATCGACCATCTTTTGAAAGAATATAAGCTCGTTCAATAAAGGCTACCCAACCTTCCAACTGATGTTCGATAACCATTAAACTGATATTTTTTTCCTGTTGAATATGTTTCATTGTTTTAATAAAATCTTGTTTTGCTAATGGATCCAAATTCGCAGTAGGCTCATCTAGGATTAAAAAGTCAGGTTGAAGAGCTAATACACAAGCTAAGGCAACTTTTTGTTTTTGCCCACCGGAAAGCGAGTGAATCGCAGCTTTTCTGTATCGCGACAAATTTACAAGTTGTAATACTTCCGTTATTTTCTGTTCCATTTCTACTTGTGGTGTATGAATATTTTCGAGCCCGAAGGCAATTTCATCTTCGACTGTAAGCATACAAAATTGACTCTCTGGATCTTGGAATACGACCCCAACCTGTTTACTAATTTCTCCGGGAGGTGTGTCATTCACCGATTGACCTGAAACTTGCACACTTCCTTCCATTTTTCCATCTAATTCGCGGGGATAGATGCCGTTTAAACAAAAAGTTAATGTACTTTTTCCAGAGCCGCTGGGTCCCAGTAAGAGCATTGTTTCACCTTGATTTAATTGAAAGCTGATCTTGTCGAGAACTGGATTTTCTACTCTATCAAACCAAAGAGAAAGTTGGTTGACTTGAATCATGAAACGGACCTCTCTTTACGCATATGTTTACCAAGGGCAAAGCTCGAGAGCACCCCTGTTTTAGCTAAAGAATCACTAATTGCTTTCCCAAGTATTCCAGAAATAATCGCTCCACTAATCATTCTTATTACGAGCATGCTCATAATATAGGGGGTGCTTAAGGCGACATAACCGCTGCGGAAATATCCCCAGATGAAACTGAAGATAGCAGCGCCGACTCCTGCAAGCATTAATACCCATAGTGAATATCGCCTATATCGTGTAACTGCAAAGGCTGCTTCTGCCCCCAATCCTTGGATCATGCCTGTAACGATAATGATCGGTCCCATCGCATTACCTAACATCATTTCAACAGTAGCGGCAATGGTTTCGGAGAGAAATGCTGCCCCTGGTTTACGCAGGATATAAGCTGCAATAATGGAGACGATAAACCATATTCCAAAAATAAGATCATAACCAATTGGTCCCATGAAGGTTACGAGTAGCTTTCCTACAGGAAGGAAAGCTAAATAAACAATCCCAAATACAACAGATAAAACAGCCATGACAATAATTTCTTTTAAGCGCCAGCGGTTCAAATTAGTTCACATCCTTTTTAGAAGGGCTATTAGCTGAGATCGTGACAGTCATCACCGTATGAGATGAACCGCACTTTTCCATGTTAGTAAATACTTGCTCCAGTCCTTCAAATACATCTTTTCCTTCTCCGTCAATACGTGTAGCATAGTGAATGGATGATACGTCGATAGCCTTCTGTTTCATCACGTTAATTTGTTGATAAATCATATCCATATAATTTCCACCACCTAATGGATAAAGAGAAAATTTCCCTGCTACTTCCTGCTGAATTTCGTTACTTCGCTGCCTATTTAATCGATGATCATCTTCTGCTAAGAAAACATCACCATCGGAATCACCAGGACAGCCTAATGAATAAGTACCACTAAATACGACATGATGATTCGTACTTGCCGTGTGCAAAAACAGTGCTTTTGTTACATCAAATACATGTGAAATCCTCCCTCTAACACAGGTTCCTACATCCGTTGTTTTCATCCAAACTTTTGATGAATCTATTTCTTGTAGTGCACTGGTGATGACATCGACAAATTGGTCTGTCATTGGGTAAATAGCAAAATCACATCCTGCAATTCTGCTTTGATGGCAAGTTGTTGGTTGATTACTCATTGTTTTTTCCTCCTTGTTTTAAAAAATGCATATAAAAAGACTGCACTCGCCAGGAATGCAGTCTTTGCTCTATTAAGCAGAAAAGTTTCTGTTAATTTATATGTTCGTCGACTGCACTTCCCCACGCTAGTATTATCCAGATCGGGTTATAAGGGTCAGAGTATCTCTTCTCAGCCATATACATAGCTCCCCTAGTGCCAACTAAATACTATATGCAGTTTTTGGTGTTGTAGATTCCTCACATGTCGAGTCAGTCTAATAAATAAACGTGAGGAATAACGGCGTCTAAATGCCTAATTTGTTCAAAGGGCTTTAGGTTATACCATTAAGGTACTAACATTCAGGGAGAAAAGCATTCCCGGAATGAAGTTTCACTTTATTCTATATATTAGAATAGAGGAATAATGCTAATTTGTAAATAAAAAGAATAGTATAGTAAGAAATAGGTGAAAATTCAATCCAGATTTCTTTTTATCCCGCATGTAAGGTGCCGTAAGCCTCCCACTTCAAGATGTGAGTTAATATAACAGGTTCTAAGTGTGAGAAAACGGCACCTAAATGCCCGATTCGTTCAACTAACCATGAGTGGGTGATGAAAGTAAAACCCCCACTCATGGAAGTTTCACTTTATCCCGCATGTAAGGTGCCGTAAGCCTCCCACTTCAAGATGTGAGTTAATATAACAGGTTCTAAGTGTGAGAAAACGGCACCTAAATGCCCGATTCGTTCAACTAACCATGAGTGGGTGATGAAAGTAAAACCCCCACTCATGGAAGTTTCACTTTATCCCGCATGTAAGGTGCCGTAAGCCTCCCACTTCAAGATGTGAGTTAATATAACAGGTTCTAAGTGTGAGAAAACGGCACCAAAATGTCCGATTCAGTTCATTCTAACAATCAGTGGGTGATGAAGAAAACCTTGACTCATGGAAGTTTCACTTTATCCCGCATGTAAGGTGCCGTAAGCCTCCCACTTCAAGATGTGAGTTAATATAACAGGTTCTAAGTGTGAGAGAACGGCACCTAAATGCCCGATTCGTTCAACTAACCATGAGTGGGTGATAAAGAAAACCCTGACTCATGGAAGTTTCACTTTATCCCGCATGTAAGGTGCCGTAAGCCTCCCACTTCAAGATGTGAGTTAATATAACAGGTTCTAAGTGTGAGAAAACGGCACCTAAATGCCCGATTCAGTTCATTCTAACAATCAGTGGGGGATAAAAAAAGCTCCACTGATTGAAGATTCACTTTATATTATCAGGTTAAGAAAAATATGAAATATAGTAGCGACATGGTAAAAAGTTTTGGTTTTAAGTAAGGAGTTCAACTGGCAGATTGCCGTGTAAAAGGTTGGGCTGAATATTATATCAGGGGGAACTTTTGTGTATGATTATATTGTAATTGGTGGAGGGATTGTTGGTTTAGCAACAGCGTGGCAATTAAAGAAACAGGCTAAAGCTGCAAACATTGCTGTTTTGGAAAAGGAAGCAGACTGGGCATTACATCAAACAGGAAGAAATAGCGGTGTTTTGCATAGTGGTGTTTACTATCAGCCAGGAAGTTTAAAGGCGAAATTAGCCATAAAAGGTCGCAATTCCATGATACAGTTTTGTCAGCAATATGATGTGCCTTATGAAGTATGTGGCAAAGTAATTGTTGCAACAAATGAACAGGAATTTCCTGCAATGGAAAAATTATATCAACGCGGCAGAAAAAATGGGTTAACGATTATGAAATTACATCAAGAACAAGTGAAAGAGCACGAGCCTCATGTCCACTCGGTAGGGGGGCTATATATACCGAGTACAGGCATTGTGAATTATCAAGAAGTAGCCAACAGATTAGTAGAATTACTAAGGCAGAAAGGAGTTGACTTCGTATTAAATACAGAAGTAATGCGTGTTCATGAACAGATGGAACAAGTAATAATAGAAACGAATCACCAGACCTATACTGCTAAAAATATGATCAATTGTGCTGGACTTTATAGTGATGAGTTAGTAAAGCAATCAGGAATTATTACCGATGTCAAAATCATTCCCTTTCGCGGTGAATATTATACATTAAAGGAAAGTAAGCGTTATCTAGTAAAGAATTTAATTTATCCTGTACCAAATCCTAAGTATCCCTTTCTTGGCATTCACTTAACAAGAATGATTAACGGAGAAGTTCATGCTGGTCCTAATGCTGTAGTAAGCTTAAAGAAAGAAGGGTATCAAAAAAGAGATATTGACATAAAAGAAGCGTTTGCTACGTTAAGTTTTCCAGGGTTTTGGAGGTTAGCAAAAGATAATATATCAGTTGGGATGATGGAGATGTCACGTTCGATTTATAAAGGGTTATTTTTAAGAAGTTTGCAGCGTTTAGTTCCTGACATACAAGCAAATGATATAGTGAAAGCGGATGCAGGTGTGCGAGCACAAGCAATGCTAAAGGATGGACAATTACTGGATGATTTTTTTATGATATCCGGTAAACGGATGACTCATGTTTGTAATGCGCCTTCACCTGCTGCTACTGCAGCGTTGGAAATTGGTAAAATAATTGCTAAAAATAAATGTTTAAAATAAAGAGTATGACTAGCTACCATTCTACATTGTAGCGAACACTTTTATATGAAGGAGGAAAAGGGAGAATTGCCCTTTAATACAACTTGGCAGGGTGCCCAATAAACGCTACCAGCTTGTATCAGTAATATTGAAAAATAAGAAACAACATGTCTAATATGTTCACAATATTCATAACTATAATTGTAAACGCTAACATTAAATAAAAAATAATGGGGGGATAAATGGATGAAAAAGTATCTTTTTCTTATGTATATGATGATAGTAGGTATTTTTTTGGTTGCTTGTAGTGGTAATGCTAACGAGCAGGCAGAGGGATCAAAGGATACAGAGGGAAAAGCACAAGCGATCGTTTTTGGAACTGGTGGTACTTCTGGAACTTATTATCCGATAGGCGGTGCATTGAAACCAATATTTGAAAAAAGTGACTATGTAAATAATGTTACAGTAGAATCTACTGGCGCTTCTATTGCCAATATTCAAAATATTCAAGATGGATTAAATCAAATGAGCATTATTATGAGCGATGTAGGGTATGATGCGCTAGAAGGAATTGGTCAATTTGAAGGGAATCCGGTTGAAATTCAAGCAATGGCAGGAATGTATCAAAATGTTGTACAGATTGTAGCTTTAGCAGATAGCGACATTAAAACGATTGAAGATCTGGAAGGAAAACGTGTTGGTGTAGGGAAAGTTGGATCTGGTGTCGAACAAAGTACGCAAAAAGTTCTAGAAGTGCTTGGCTTAACATACGATGATTTATCTAAAGTTACTCATACAGGCTATGCAGATAGTGTTCAAGAAATGAAAAATGGAAATCTGGATGCGGCTTTCTTCACGTCAGGTGTTCCAAATAGTAATATTACTGATTTAATGCAGCAAAATGATATTGTATTTGTTGAAATTGAAGGAGATATTGCTAATAAGTTAATGGAAAAATATCCATTTTACAAAGCGTTTACGATTCCTGCTAATGATGAAGCGATGTACAATTTGCCGGAAGAGGTAAACACAGTTGGTATTCAAAATTTAATTACGGTGTCGCCGGCATTAAGTAAGGACCTCGTATACGATTTAACGAAGCGTTATTACGATTATTTAGGAAGTGAGGAAGTTTCGATTCGTGCCTTAAAACAGCTGGAACGAGAAGAATTGGCTAATGAATTGATTGTTCCACTACATCCAGGTGCCGAAAAATTTTATAAAGAACAAGGATTGCTAGACTAACTGATCAAAAATGATGTCATTTCAGCCGTTTCGTAAAATAGTAAGTGACATTTATTTTGATTCTAATCTTAACAGGAATATTTTTCCTTCCAGTACGGGCATTAGTAATTTCACAAGGGGATTCTGCCATTTATACATTTCTAGTAGCAGAAAAGCGTTTTTCCTTGAAATGGATCCATTCTGTAGAAAAGGAGGTATGGGTGGAAAACTTCCGTATCGAAGGTCAACATATTTTCTTGGAATCTACACACTTCAAAACGTTTGGCGCAGGTACCCCTTCTACATCTGAACAACCGATAAAGTTAAAAAACGGTTGGTTACATCTTGATGTAAATCGAAACATCGGCGCTAGTTTAATTGTTAGAGCTACGATGAACAATAATTACCAGCTGATTATCAAGGGGGAAAAATATCCGCTTGTAGAAAGTAATATTTCATATCGGATTGAGGAGAAAACGACAACGATGATTAAGGTAGTATTTTCAGCTGTAAAGCGTCTCTTCTATTGATCTAAATAATGATAGCCTTACTTTTTAAGTGAAAATAGCCGAAAGTTTGCAGGCACGTCTTAACCGAGCGCTTTTAGCTATTGTTCCACTATAGGAAAGAATACAACTTTAGGCTTTAATCCCGCATGTAAGGCGCCGTAAGACTCCCCCTTCAAGACCTGAATTGATACAAAGAGTCAAAGCGGGATAAAACGGCATCTAAATGCCCGATTGGTTCAAGGGCCTTTAGGTCATACCCTTGTGGTACTAACTTTCCGTGTAAAAAGCATTCCACGGAATGAAGTTTCACTTCGTATAAGAAAAACGATCGCTTTCGCCATAAAAACTTGGCGACAAGCCAAGTTTTTCTAATATCTTGACTGCCTTTGTCTATACGTCTTTTTTCCAAAAAGACGATATCTTTTTCGTTTTGCATACAATTATACGGAAAAAGGTGAGGTGAAATAGTGAATACACAGAAACAGTTACAGGAATATGAAAGAGAAAGTAATTTGCGGGTTAACTTACCAAAAGCGATTCAATTATTTATCTCCATTTTGGCAGTAGCTCTAGCGTTATTTCATCTATATACATCCTATGCTGGCTCGCTTGTGGATATCAAACAGCGAAGTATTCATTTATATACATTGATGATGCTTGCTTTTTTACTGTACCCGATGCTAAAAAAGGGAGTAAAGCAAAAAATACCGATTTACGATTATGTACTAGCATTGCTTTCGTTTTGTTTAGGTAGCTATATGATAGTATCAGCAACAAGAATCATTGAATCAGGTGGACAAATAAATAATGTAGATATTTATGTGGGAATCGTTGTCCTTCTCGTATTATTTGAAATTACGAGAAGGGTAACGGGATGGGGATTAACGATGTTGGCTTTTGGTTTTCTGGTATATGGGTTTTATGTAAAATTATCTATCTACCCTGAATTAACAGGAGCGATTATATTAAATGCTTCTAAAGGTATCATTACTCATCTCGTCTATATTACAGAAGGGATATTAGGTACAGCCATTGGTGTATCAGCAAGTTATATTATTTTATTTATTTTATTTGGAGCATTTTTAAGCAAATCGGGAATGGGAAAACTATTTAATGATATTGCGATGGCAGTCGCTGGTCATACAAAGGGAGGACCTGCAAAAGTTGCTGTATTAGCCAGTGGCTTTCTTGGATCGATTAATGGTTCTGCAATTGCGAATGTTGTAACCACAGGAGCTTTCACCATTCCCTTAATGAAGAAGGTAGGTTATCATAAAAATTTTGCCGGGGCTGTTGAATCAGCTGCCAGTGTTGGCGGACAAATTCTCCCGCCAATAATGGGAGCAGCAGCTTTTATTATGGCTGAAAACCTTGGTATAGCTTATACATCAGTTATTTTAGCTGGAATCATTCCCGCTCTAATGTATTATTTTGGTATTCTTTTACAAGTGCATATTCGTGCTTCGAAACTTGGACTAAAGGGATTGGATAAACGTGAACTACCTACGCTCAAGGAAGTGCTGATGGAACGAGGGCATTTATTGATCCCAATGGTAATTCTGCTATATTTATTATTTAGTGGGAAAACTCCCTTTTATGCAGCTTTTTGGTCGATTATCTCTACGATTCTCATTACAGGAACAGGAAGAATGTTAATTACGAGCTTTGTAATCTCGCTTTTCCTATGGTTTGAACCTCAAGTAAAAGCATTGATGGCTGGTAGCGGTATGCTAGGATTAAGAGACAACTGGATTGAAATCGGTCTGATTATTATGATCCCGATCTCAATTAATCTGATCCGGAAACGAATGAACCTAAAGGCAGAGGAAATGGGTGTAAAGGATGTCATGGAGGCATTAGAGAGCGGTGTTAAAACAACCATTCCGGTTGCAGTTGCCTGTGGGGCTGTTGGTATTATTGTAGGGGTTACTTCACTGACGGGGGTTGCTCTTGAAATAGCTAATTCGATTGTGGGTATTGGTGAACTGATTCACCATCCGCTTGTTCAATTATTAATAACATTGGCGTTAACCATGCTAGCCTCCATTATATTAGGTATGGGTTTGCCAAGTATACCAACCTATATTATTACAAGTACGATGGCTGCACCAATTCTATTACAGCTTCCGTATTTCCGAGAATTAACCGGTTCAGGTGAAACAGCTGTATTTGTGGCACATATGTTTGTTTTTTATTTTGGTATCTTCGCTAATATTACACCGCCTGTGGCATTGGCGGCATTTGCCGGTGCAGGGATAAGTAATGGTGATCCGATGAAAACAGGATTTCAGGCAATGCGACTGGCTTTGGCAGGATTTATAGTGCCGTTTATGTTTGTGTTTTCTAGGCAAATGTTAATGATCGATGTGACATTTCTAAATATATTGCTCCTTTTACTGACCTCATTAACGGGAGTTTTCCTTTTATCTGTTGCCGCAGAGGGTTTCTTTAAACAATCACTGACCTGGTATGTACGGATCATTGTAGCTGTAGGGGCATTATTGCTTATCTACCCAGGTCTATGGACAGACTTGGCAGGGCTAATTGCATTACTCATGTTACTATTTTCTACTAGGTTTATGAGCAATAAAGCAAAAACAGCTTCCAAGCATGCTGGATAAAAAATTTGTCAACCGTGGGTATCCCTTTCCACGGTTGATTGGTTTAAGGTCTTAGCGGGTTTACTATGTAAATTATTCCTTTAAATATTTACCTTGTCATATGGTATAATAATAGAATTAATAGGGACAGGAGGTGAATATAGAATGATTGAATTATTAAACCAGCTATTGAATGATATGACCCCCTTTTATTTATATGTCAGTATATTGCTTACAATGGTATCTGTGTATTCTTTTACAGCTATAAATACAAGAGATATCATGAGCAAAAACTATTTGCATATTAGGCAATATCATGATGAACGTTTTCGGTTATTACCAATGCAGGAATTATTTGGAATGTGTCAAGAGGTATTTCAATGGTTTGTTAAAAAGGCGAATCGGTTAGCGGCTCCAGAAGATGATACAGACCATCCATCCTTCTCGTTTATTTATAGGGATTTATTACTACGAGGAGGACAACAATGCAAGGTCATTTTATATTCACTTTTCTTAAGAAGTACGGTTTCATCACGTTAACCTTACTAATTTTTCTAACGGGTTGCCAAGCTGAGGGGATAGTCGGCTTCAATAATCCGTTTCCACAGTTAATTAAATATGTAGCTACATTATTTGGGGGCGATTATGGCTTATCCATTGTTCTGATTACCGTGTGTATTCGGTTATTGTTAATGCCTTTAGCATTTAAGCAAATAAAAAGTGGCGCCAAAATGAAAGAAAAAATGAAAGAATTAAAGCCGGAAATGGACGCAATTTCGGAAAAATATAAAAATAAAAAAGATGCTACTGCTAAGATGGACATGCAGCAGGAAATGATGCAGTTATATCAAAAGCATCAGTTTAATCCAATGACTTCAATGGGTTGTTTACCAATGTTGATTCAAATGCCAATCATTATCGCATTTTATTATGCAATTCGTAATTCACCAGAGCTAGCAACTCATTCTTTCTTATGGTTTAATCTTGGTGAAGTAGATATGATACTGCCATTTGTGGCAGCGGCTGTTTATTTTGCACAATCTCGTGTGTCCTTAATAGGGGTCGATGAAAAGCAAAAAAAACAACTAGCGATAATGGGGATGATATCTCCCATTATGATTGGATTTGTTTCCTTTAGTGCACCTGCTGCACTTCCATTATATTGGGCAGTTAGTGGTTTTATACTTGTCTTGCAAACATTGCTTGCGAAGAAGCTTTATTATACGAAACAACTCACATAATCCTAGTTACTTAAGGGCGTGTTCAAAAGAGAGTAAATACACGGATAAGAAAAAGACATCCGAAGAGAGATTGGACTGATGTGATGTTGAGTAGATATCATGAGCATGTATATTAATATCAAAAGAGGTTCTTAGCTTAACCCTCTATAAAAAACTAAGGACAGCTGATAGAATCATGCCGTGGCCTTAGTGCCGCGGTTTTTTTAGCATCTAGGGACTATACTTTCCATGGTGGATATCTTTTTATGATAGTAGTTTTTGTTTTTACTAGAAACCTATATCCATTTGTCCGTCGCTTCTATCTATATGTTATTGCTGAAGTAATGAGAGGTTGAGTTTGAAGATATACTTTAATATGATTGTTGATTAAATCATGATGATAATGTTTACGTTAAGGAGGTTTTTTATGTCTGGGAGAAGTAATGAGGAGCTTAAGGATGTTACATTATTAGGCAATCAGCATACAAATTATACCTTTGACTATACGCCTGAAGTGTTAGAAGTATTTGATAATAAACATCCAAATAGAGATTATTTTGTCAAATTTAACTGTCCGGAATTTACAACACTGTGTCCTAAAACAATGCAGCCTGATTTTGGTACCGTCTATATCAGTTATATTCCTGATAAAAAAATGGTTGAGAGTAAATCACTAAAACTTTATTTGTTTAGCTTCCGCAATCATGGAGACTTTCATGAAGATAGCATTAATATCATTATGAATGATCTGATTCATGTGATGGATCCACGCTATATTGAGGTTTGGGGGAAATTTACGCCACGTGGAGGTATTTCAATCGACCCCTATTGTAATTATGGGAAACCGGGAACAAAATTTGAACAAATGGCAGAATATCGAATGATGAATCATGATATGTATCCTGAGAAAATTGATAATCGCTAGTTTTTAAATTAGAGGATAGTTATAGGTATCTCTCCTTAAAGGAAGAGGATTAACATGTTTGACTATTTTAATGCACTATTTGTTGGACTTTTACTGTTATCCAATATCTTAGCCGTAAAGTTATTTCCGATTGGTCCATTTATTCTACCAGGGACAACGGTCGTCTATGTGATGTCTGTTAACCGATGTGATTGGAGAAAATTATGGTAACAGGCTGCTAGAAAAACAGTCCAAGCAGGGTTTATTACACAGTTAATTGGATGTTCTTTATTTTTATTACGATTCAATTACTTGCTGCACAAGTGTTTAAGCAGATTTGAGCAAATTTTAGGCAGGAGCTTTGGGGTACTAGTTGCCAGCTTAATATCTTATTTAGCTAGCTAAAATTTCGATGTAACATTTTTCATCGATTATGGGCAAGGCTGTAGAGAAGAAGCAGCGGCTAAGAAACAATATCTCAACGATGACGAGCCAATTTATAGATACAATTCTGTTTATAATTATCGCGTTTACGGGAATGGTTCCGTTGATGTGCTAGTCGGTTTAATTTTAACCCAATATGTATTTAACTAATTATCGCTCCAGTTGTTACGCCATTTGTTTACTTGCTTGTGAAGTGGGCAAGAACAAAAGAAAATAAAAAAATTAGAGTTGCAGGCTGATTGAATTTTCGATAAAATTAGATTATCAGTATAAATTAACTGCCAAATCTAATCGACTTTACTGATGAAGTGAAGCGGAACATTAGATGGAAACCAGTTATATGGATAGAATACCTTTGGTAAAATCTGTCTTTATGACTGGTTTTATTATTTTAATGGGAGGAATGAGTATGAGCGATTTATTCGAATTGGACAAAAAGCATTTTATTCATCCTACTTCATCGATTAAGCAGCAACAGGAAAAGGGGGCAAAGGTGATTATCGAGGAAGGGGAGGGCATTTATTTAAAAGATACAACTGGCAAATGGTATATAGATGCTATTTCTTCTTTATGGAATGTTAACATTGGATATGGCAGGGAAGAATTAGCAGAAGCCGCAGCTAAGCAAATGAAGCAATTAGCGTTTAGTTCAGCATTTTCCACCTTTAGCCATGAACCGGCAATTCGGCTGGCCGCAAAAATTGCTTCCCTTGCACCAAAAGGTCTAAATGCTGTATTTTTTACATCAGGAGGCTCGGAATCTAATGATTCTGCCGTAAAACTCATTCGTCATTATTGGAAAATTCAAAGCAAACCAGAACGACGAAAAATTATTTCGCTTAAGCGCGGTTATCATGGAGTTGCTGCTGCCTCAACAAGTGTTACGGGTATACCGGAATTTTGGAACATGGCTGGTCATATGATGACTGATTTTCTCCATGTAGATACGCATTATGAAAGTACTACCGATCAGGCGGTTCATGCTTTACAACAAGCAATTGAAGAGACAGGTCCTGAAACGGTAGCGGCGTTTTTTGCAGAACCGGTGCAAGGTGCTGGTGGAGTGTTAATTCCTCCAAAAGATTATTTCCAAAAAGTAAGGGCGCTTTGTGATCAATATGGGATATTATTTGTAGCAGATGAAGTCATAACCGGTTTTGGCAGAACAGGAAAAATGTTTGCAATGGAAAATTGGGGAGTTATTCCTGATTTAATGACTTTTGCTAAGGGAGTAACAAGTGGTTATTTTCCACTTGGTGGTGTGGTTGTATCCGATGAGATACATGACGTGTTAAAAGAAAAGTCCGGTACCCTTTTCCACGGATTTACGTACAGTGGTCACCCAACCGGTGCAGCTGTTGCTTTGAAAAATATTGAAATCATGGAAAAAGAGCTACTAGTGGAGAATGCGCGACAGATGGGAGATGAGCTTCAGCATCGTTTACAGAAGATAAAAGAGCAGCTTGACATCGTAGGAGAAGTACGATTCATAGGGTTGTTAGGTGCTGTGGAGCTCGTTGAGGATCCTGCTACTAATAAACGATTTGCTGCTGAACAACAAGTAGCTCCTAAGGTGATTGAGGCATTGCATGAACATGGAGTTATTTGTCGGGGTGTCACCTATGAAAACACGGATATAATCTGTATTGCACCTCCGCTTATTATAAATAAACAGCAGGTTAATCAGCTTGTTCAAAGATTATATGACTCTATTTTTATGGTACAACAGCAGTTAGGTATTAAACAATAGAGGATGGAACGTATTAGCCAAATAAATGTTACCGCTTACAATTATCTAGGAAGTGGAATTAATCTCACTTCCTAGCTTCTTCAAATCAGTTTAAAACAGCACCAGTTAGATTAAATTTTTCATTTGGCTAAACATGGAGGACTAGTTAAGAAAAACAGGAGGGGTTCTATGGATGATTCGGATAAATTATTAAAAATTCTTGGTAATAAAGATGTACTTGCGCTTGCCTTTGGGGCAATGATTGGATGGGGGTGGGTGGTTACTTCTGGTTTATGGATAACAGAAGCCGGATCATTGGGAGCGATCGTGGCTTTTTTAATTGGTGGGATACTTGTTGTTTTTGTAGGTTTAACGTATGCTGAATTAGCTTCAGCAATTCCTCTGGCAGGAGGGGAACTATCCTATACTTTTAAAGCTATGGGAAGAGTGGCTTCTTTCATTACTACATGGGCAATCATTCTTGGGTATGTTTCAGTAGTTGCATTTGAGGCAGTCGCCTTGCCGACGGTATTTGAATACATTGTACCGAATTATAGTCAAGGTTATTTATATACCATTGCAGATTGGGATGTAACTATAACTTGGGCAGGAGTTGGTATTATTGGATCTATACTCATTGCTTGGATTAATTATCGAGGCATCAAGCTAACATCCATTATTTCTGTTATCCTAAGTACACTGATTATTGTAGCCGGTTTTATGCTTATTACCGGAAGTACATTCGGTGGAAATTTTGAAAATATGCAGCCTTTGGTCGAGACAGGTATGACTGGTATATTGACTGTTATTATTATGACTCCATTTATGTTTGTTGGATTTGATGTTATACCTCAAGCCGCAGAAGAAATAAACTTACCACAACGGAAAATCGGTCAGCTATTAATTATTTCAGTAATATTAGCTGTGATTTGGTATATTGCCATCATTTTTGGTGTATCAAGAATTCTAAATCCTGAGGAATTAAGTCAATCGAATTTAGTTACAGCGGATGCGATGACAAAAGCATTTGGCAATAGTAAGCTGATGGGGAATGTGTTAGTACTTGGTGGAATAGGTGGGATTTTAACAAGCTGGATCGGGTTTTATGTTGGAGGCAGTCGGGCTATTTATGCGTTAGCTAATGCGGGAATGCTGCCGAAACCCCTTGGCAAATTGCATCCAAAATATAAAACTCCATACAGAGCAATTTTATTAATAGCGCTTCTTTCAACTGCTGCCCCTCTTTTAGGCCGTCCAGCACTTGTTTGGTTAGTGAACGCTGGAGGCTTAGGTCTGGTAGTTGCTTGGTTAATGGTGGGGATTTCTTTTATTCTGTTACGAAAAAAAGATCCCATGATGAATCGCCCTTTTAAATTGCCTGGAGGAACATTAATTGGATGGCTAGCAGTATTTATGTCCTTTGGAGTTGCTACACTATATATGCCCGGCATGCCATCAGCTTTAAAGTGGCCATATGAATGGTTAATTATTGGTATATGGACGGTACTTGGTTTTATTCTTTATCACTATTCCATCGCCAAATATGGCAAACAACATGCAGATGAATATATGAAGAAAGAGCTTGACCGTATTGCATAATCCTATTTTTAGAAAGTTAATAGAAGCAATAACTAACTCAAGTAAATGGATAGGTTGATAGACTTTAAATTCATATTTCTAGAAAATTATAATTTTTAGTTGTAGATAATCTTTGATTGGTTCAACTAACATTTCTTGGGAAAAGCATTTCAAGAAATGAAGTTTCACTTTATCCCGGATGTAAGGAACCGTATTTTTCTGCTATAGAAAGCAAGCGCTTCTCGTTTTTGTTCCTACCAATAGAATTTAGGTCTTAGTAACCATCGTCAAATTATTTTGTTATAATAGTTATATTCTGAATTTATGGACGAATATTTTAGTTACAACAACATAGGAGGTTACTAATATGCGAATTGTAAAGCAGGAATCTTTGCATTTACAAGCCTATTCCATTTTAAAACAAGGAATACTAGAGGGGGAATTTAGACCAGCAGAACGAATTGTGGAATCCAAAGTAGCTAATCGGCTGGGAATAAGCAGAGGACCAATAAGAGAAGCTATTCGAATGCTCATTCAAGATGGATTACTAACTTATAATAATGGGTATGTTAGAGTTTATCAGCCAACTATTCAAGATGTTATCGATGTTTTTCAATGTAGAGAAAGTCTCGAAGCATTAGCAATTAGTCTTGCGATTCATCATATAACAGATGAGGAGAAAGCACAATTAAAGCAAAATTTGCAAGCGACTTACCAAGCTTATCAGCAAGAAAAGACAATAGAATTAGGAAAACTTGATCAAGAATTTCATGATATCATTATTGATGCTTCCCAGAACAAACAATTAGTAGAACTATTAGAAGTAATACGTACGAAAATTCATTATATGCGAATATGTATGGTGAAGGGTGAATTTTATCCATCCTTCGTAAGGGAGCATGAACAACTAGCACAGCTACTGGTAAGGGGGAGCAAAGAGGAGGCAATTAATTTAATGAAGAAACATATTAAAAAAGGACTAGATGGTGTACTTACGCATATTAAAAAACCATTTTCCAGATAAGAAAACTTATCTGGAATTTTTTTGGTATAGAAAGTGTTACTGGGTACTTTACGTTTATCCCGCATGTAAGGAACCGTATTTTTTTCCATTCAAAATAAGCTAATGATGTTGGGAACAAGGAGAAGAACGGTTCCTAAATCCCCGATTCGTTTAACTAACATTCAAGGAGAAAAACGCTCCTTGAATGAAGTTTCACTTTATTTAGACAAATTTATACAAAATTAGTTAACAGTAAACTGTTGACTAAATCAATTAATTATTATAATATGCTAAATGTATAAAATTTTTAGAAATATGGAACTAGGTAAAATGTAAGCGTATCCAAAAAGGGTTGGGGGAGGATGATGTCACATGAAAGCAGGAGTACAAATAGGAGAATCGAAGACAATGACGATAGAAGTAACAAAGGAGATGATTGCTCAATTTGCTGGAGAAGTTGTTCACCCTGTATATTCTACTGCTTCCATGGTTTATCACATGGAATGGGTATCCAGGCAGTTATTGATTCCTTACTTAGAGGCAAGTGAAGAAGGAATGGGGGCGGCAGTTTCAGTAAAGCATTTAGCTCCTTCTGGCTTAGGGACAAAAGTGAAATTGACAGCAACCATTTCTGCTGTGAGTGATCGCCGAATGACTACTGTTGTAACTGCAGAAAATACGGTCGGATTAATTGGTAAGGGTGAGGTTACACAAGTGATATTGCCTAAAAGGGTAATTCAAGAGAAGCTTTTGCAAGTAAATGACTAAGGAGGAGAGAGATGAAACAGCTTGAGTCTTCCAAAGAAGTAAATCAGGATTTATTTCAGAAAATAGCGGATCATGAGCAGATAGTTTTTTGTAATGATCCCTTAACTGGATTAAAAGCAATTATTGCTATTCATGATACAACGCTAGGGCCGGCTTTAGGCGGCACCCGCATGTATCCATATCCTAATTTTAATGCGGCGTTAGAAGACGTACTTCGTTTATCAGAAGGCATGACAGCAAAATGCGCAGCCTGTGATGTTGATTTTGGTGGAGGAAAAGCAGTAATCATTGGAGATCCTAAAACAGATAAGTCACCGGCATTGTTTCGAGCATTTGGTCAGTTGGTGGATTCCTTAAACGGCAGATTCTATACCGGTACGGATATGGGGACGACCATGGAGGATTTTGTTCATGCAGCAAAGGAAACGAACTTTATCAGTGGAATTCCTGAAGATTTTGGCGGAAGCGGAGACTCTTCCATACCTACAGCACAAGGAGTAATTTATTCGTTAAAAGCAACGAATCAATTTTTATATGGCAGCAATGACATTAGCGGGAAGGTTTATGCAATACAGGGTTTAGGGAAAGTTGGCAGGAAAATAGCGGAAACTTTAATCGAAAAAGGAGCAGAGATTTATGTAACGGATGTTAACGAAAGGGCAGTTAATGAATTTTTAGTAACAGCAAAGTTATTAGGTGGTTTTGTCCACACAGTAAAGCCAGAGGAAATACATCAGGTGGATGCAGATGTTTTTATGCCATGTGCGATAGGAGGAGTGATTAATGAACAAACGATACCAAAGTTAAAGGTAAAGGCTATTGTTGGTTCTGCAAATAATCAATTAGCCCACCCAGAAGACGCTTATAAATTATATGAAAGGGGAATTTTGTATGCGCCTGACTATATCGTTAATGCTGGCGGTTTAATTCAAGTTGCTGATGAACTCTATGGAGTAAATAAAAAGCGTGTATTACTAAAAACAAAAAATATTTATGAGGCAATATTTAACTTATATAAAGAAGCTCAAGCCTATAACATCACAACGGTGGAAGCAGCAGATCGCAAGCTTAAGCAGCATATGGAAACACAGCAAGTAAGAAATAGTTTCTATAGCCAAAATCGAAAGCCCAAATGGAACATAAAAACGTAAAGAGGGGGATCGAAATGAAAGATAAGTATCCATTATTTCAAATTATTGATCATGATGGAAAATTATTGGAAGAATCATACCAAGCAGAGCTGAGCGAAGAAAAAGTGAAATTATTTTATTATCATATGCTGCGGATTCGTACGTATGACCAGAAGGGGATAGCCTTACAACGTCAAGGGAGAATAGGAACCTATGTGCCATTTGCTGGACAAGAAGCGGCTCAGGTCGGTAGTGCATTAGCATTGACAGATGACGATTGGATGTTTCCAACGTATAGAGATCATGGCGCTTCTCTAACCTTTGGAGCAGATCTTGACATGATGTTATTACATTGGAATGGACGGATGGAAGGGTGTCTACCGTCGAAGAAAAAACAAATCATGCCTGCTTCTATTCCTATTGCTACTCATTTACCCCATGCTACAGGGGCGGCAATGGCAGAAATGTATAAGGGTACTAACAATGCTGCTATTGCTTACTTTGGAGATGGTGCCACATCGGAAGGAGACTTCCATGAAGGATTAAATATTGCAAGTGTATTTAAAGCGCCTGTTGTTTTCTTTAATCAAAATAACGGTTTTGCTATTTCTCTTCCTGTTGAAAAGCAAATGAATTCAGAAACGATTGCACAAAAAGCGGAAGCCTATGGTATACCGGGAAGGCGTGTAGACGGGATGGATGTATTTGCTGTACATGTTGCGGTGAAGGAAGCTTTAGAAAGAGCTCGAGCAGGAAAGGGCCCAACGCTAATTGAAGCTGTAACTATTAGATTTGGAGCGCATACTACTGCTGATAATCCTTCTAAATATAGAGATCAAGCGGAATTTGATCGTATGCGGGAAAAAGTTGATCCATTAATTCGTATGGAAAACTATATGAAGTATCGCGGAATGTGGGATACGGAATGGCAGAGCTCAATATTACAGGAGATCCAAGTAGAAATAGCAGAGGCAATTAATCATATGGAAGCATATCAAAAGCCGGAAATAGCGGATATGTTTGATCATGTTTTTGAAAAACCGACATGGACAATGGAAAAGCAAAAACAAGCCGTTTACTCATTGGGAGGGAAAAGCTAATGGTCATGCCAAAGGAATTAGAGAAAGTAAATGGTTTAGCAAAAACGAATTCTTTTACAATGATTCAAGCAATTAATGATGCGCTGAGAATAGCTCTGGAAATGGATGAACAAGCACTTTTACTAGGAGAAGATATTGGGAAAAATGGAGGCGTCTTTCGGGCTACAGAAGGGTTACAGGAAATCTTTGGTGAAAAACGGGTGATTGATACTCCATTAAGTGAAGCTGGTTTTGTAGGAACGGCAGTAGGAATGGCATTAAATGGTTTAAGACCGATCGTGGAAATCCAATTTTTAGGATTTATCTATCCAGCTTTTGAACAAATTGCGACACATGTAACACGTATGCGAACCCGTACATTTGGTCAATACCATATACCGATGGTAATACGAGCTCCATATGGTGCAGGTGTACGATCACCAGAAATTCATTCTGAAAGTGTGGAAGCATTATTTGTTCATTTACCTGGAATAAAGGTGGTTTGTCCATCTACAGCATATGATGCGAAAGGGCTACTCCTCGCGGCAATAGCTGATCCCGACCCAGTATTGTTTTTAGAGCCGATGCGTTTATATCGTAGCAAACGAGATGACGTTCCCGTTCACGATTATCATATTGAAATTGGAAAAGGAAAAGCAGTGAAACAAGGAGAAGATGTGACCATTTTTGCTTGGGGAGCAATGATGCCAATTGTAATTGCCGCTGCTAAGCAAATGGAAGAGCAGGAAATAACTTGTGATGTCATTGATTTACGCAGTTTATATCCATTAGATAAAGGTATGATTGCCGATTCGGTTCAGAAAACGGGGCGTGTCGTCATTGTTCATGAAGCTCATGAAACCGGCGGGGTTGGCAGTGAAATTATTTCGATCATTAATGAAACATCTTTTCTCTATTTAAAGGCACCGATTGAAAAAGTGACAGGATTTGACGTACCAGTTCCGTTATTTTCTTTAGAAAATGACTACCTGCCTACAACCGATCGAGTAAAACAAGCAATTCAGAAAGTATATGAATTTTAGGAGGTGACTTTATGATACAAATCAAATTTCATGACATTGGTGAAGGGATGCATGAAGGAGAAATAGTTCGCTATTTTGTTAATGTTGGTGATGAAGTATCTGTAGATCAGCCACTGGTAGAACTACAAACAGATAAAATGGTAGCGGAAATACCAGCACCGTCCGCTGGCACTATTAAGTCAATCCTTTATCAAGAGGGAGAGGTTGTAACCGTTGGCACGATAATTATGGAGATAGAAACAGACCCGCCTCTTAGTACTACACAAGTAGATAGAGAAATCAAGGAAGAAGAAATAGCTTCAGCAAAAGCCGAAACAGTGGCTTCCAATTTACCTTCATATAATCGTGTGTTAGCAGCGCCTTATACGAGAAAGATTGCTAGAGAGATGGGGATTGATATTGAAAATATCGAGGGGACAGGTCCTGCAGGCCGTGTGCTTGTCGAAGACGTATATCGTTATGCCAATTCATCAGCGATTGCTACAAATGAAGCAACAACCGAAGATCAAGAGGTTTTAAATCCGGCTAACGCACCAGTAGAAACGATTCCTTTTACTGGTATACGTAAGCAAATTGCTCAAAAAATGACCCGCTCTGTACAAACTATTCCACATGTTACGCATTATGATGAAGTTGATGTCACCTGCTTGCTGGAAGCAAGAACTTCTTTAAAAGAAGCTGGAGAAACAGTTTCTCTTGCTGCTTTTTTTGTAAAAGCGGCGGTTATTTGCTTAAAAGAATTTCCTATTTTTAATGCCAGATTAGATGTGGAAAAGGGCGTGATTCGTTTATTAAAAGAGTATCATATTGGAATTGCTACACATACCGAAGCCGGTTTAATGGTACCAGTTGTGCATCATGCAGAGCATAAATCCATTCGTACAATTGACCAGCAAATGAAGGAGCTTACTGTGAAAGCAAAGGCTGGGAAATTGTCTTTACAAGATCTGAAACAAGGTACATTCACGGTAAATAATGTAGGACCGCTTGGTGGAAGCGGCGCAACACCAATCATTAATTATCCAGAAACGGGCATCATGACTTTTTATAAAACGGAGAAAATACCAGTAGTTACAGCTGATGATGAGATTAGCATTCGTTCAATGATGAATATATCGTTAACCTTTGATCATCGTGTTGTTGACGGAGCACAGTCGATAGCGTTTGCGAATCGGTTCATTGATTTGATTGAAAATCCAACAAAGTTATTACTGGAGTTGATGTAATGGTAGTAGGGGAATTTGTAGAGAAACGAGAGTTAATTATAATTGGCGGCGGACCTGCAGGGTATCATGCAGCTATTCGTGCAGCTAAATTGGGCATTCAAGTTACTTTAATAGAGCAAGCTCATTTAGGTGGAACTTGTCTAAATAAGGGCTGTATTCCGTCTAAAGTGTTTTCCTATACAGCCAATAAGTTAGCCTCAGTGGAAAAACTTTCGACCTTTGGTATTTCTGTTGGCGATCCTTTATTTCATATAGATCAGCTCACTTCCTATAAAGATAAAACAATTCAGCAGTTACGAACAGGTGTAGAAGATCTCTGCCAAGCAAATGCTGTTGAAGTTATTCAAGGAAAGGCTAACTTTATCAATGAAACTAGAATAGGAGTAGAATCAGATCATCAGTTTACGATATTTGAGTTTGAAAAAGCGATTATTGCTACTGGGAGTTCACCTGCTTTACCAGATTCTCTAAAGGATTATTCTTGTATCCTCACAGAGGAGGATATTTATATGTTAGAAAAGATCCCTGAAGAACTTGTGATTTATGGGAATAATTATCTTGCTTTAGAAGCG
Organism: Cerasibacillus sp. JNUCC 74; assembly: GCF_053667775.1. The sequence goes on from NZ_CM132207.1 coordinate 482,792, forward strand.
GCATTCAGTTTTCGAACGCTTGGAGCAGGAGTAACGATGGTGTTAAATGGTTCGGATGATTTTTACTTTGATTCTTCCATTAATCGAGAATTAAAACGTATATTAAAAAGGGAAAGAATACAAGTGTATCGTGGGTACCACCTTGAACAACTAACATCAAAGGGCAAGCACATTTCACTAGAGTTTCATAAAAATGATCAGCAAACTTTTTTGTCTGCTACTCATTTTTATATCCAAACAAAGCATGCTCCACGTATAGAAGGTTTAGGAATCGAACGATTAGCAATGGATTGTACCGAAGACGGGTTTATAAGGATAGATAAAAAAATGAGAACAAATATTCCTTCAATTTTTGCCATTGGCGATGTAACAGGTGGTAAAGTGTCAGCTGTAAAGGCGATGAAGCAAGGGAAAGTTGTGGCAGAGATCATTGCCGGCTTAGCTAGTGAGGTAGATTTAACGATGGTGCCTACGGTCGTTCATAGTATTCCCCCCATAGCTGCTGTCGGTTTAACAGAAGAAGAAGCAAAACAACTTGGTTATCAAATAAAAACGAGTCTATTCCGATACAGTGGCAACGGTTATGCGATGATTGCCAATGAAAAAAGCGGGATAGCAAAGGTTATTAAAGATGCGAAAACAGATCTTCTATTGGGAGTTCATACCATTGGCGCAAGTGCCATTGAACTTATAAGTACGGGTATAACAGCTTTAGAATTGGCAAGCCGTGATGAAGATTTGAAGTTTCCACTTTATCCACATCCAAGCTTTAATGAAATATTGCTCGAAGCGGTAGAAGGCTTAACGGAAAGCGCCATTCATATAAAACCAAAACCTGTGGTACATCATAAATAAAGTGAAACTTCATTCCGTGGAACTCTTTTTACACGGAATATTAGTACCACAAGGGTATGACCTAAAGGCCCTTAAACCAATCGGGCATTTAGGTGCCGTTTTCTCCCAATTTGACTTCTTCGTATTGCCTACACACTCTTGAAGTGGGAGTCTTACGGCACCTTACATGCGGGATAAACTATTTCCACAATGAAACAAATAGCAGTTGACGATAAATTAAAAGAAGGGGGAATTTTATGTATCGTATAAAAACTGTACAAACACCACCACTTTGGGAGACACTTCTAATTACTGCTGCAATTGTAAGTATTATTAGCACGAGTATTATCTTATTTGAGTCATCCCCTCATGTACCACTTGTTATTTCCTTATTATTGCTTTGTATTTATGGAATTGCTAAAGGAGTTCCTTATAAAACGTTAGAAGAGGGAATTATTGAAGGGGCAAAATCGGGAATGGGAGCAGTGTTTATATTTTTCTTTATTGGTGTGCTGATTGCTACATGGATGTTAGGTGGAACGATACCAACATTAATGTACAGTGGGTTGGAGCTTGTCACACCAAGTTTCTATTTTGCAGTAGTATTTATCATTACATCTGTAATCGGGATAGCGGTGGGGAGTTCCTTAACCACGGTTGCAACCGTTGGCGTAGCTTTTATTGGTATTTCTGAGGCAGTCGATGTTTCCTTAGCTATTACCGCCGGAGCTATTGTTTCGGGGTCTTTTTTTGGAGATAAAATGTCCCCATTGTCAGATACAACGAATATGGCTTCATCTATTTTAAAAGTAGATTTATTTGATCACATTAAAAATATGATGGGGACAACCATTCCAGCCTTTGTAATAACCTTACTTATTTTTGTATTTATCTCGCCAAAGTTGACGGACGCTAATTTTGGAAAGATGGTTGAGTTTCAGAACGGGTTAATAGATACTGGTCTTGTTAGTTGGTATAACGGAGTAATTCCGCTTGTGGTTTTAATCGTGCTTTCGATTAAAAAGGTTCCTGCGATTTTAACATTGGCAGCAGGATCCCTGGCTGCGGTTATCATGGCATTATTTCATAGCACTCCATCATTAGAAAATTTATTTCGAATTTTAATGGGAGGATTTGTTTCAGAAACAGGAGTTGAAGCGATTGATTCTCTACTGACAAGAGGAGGTATCAACGGAATGCTATTTACCATTGGATTGGTATTGCTTGCGCTAAGTATGGGAGGGCTACTATTTACCTTAGGTATCATTCCTAGATTATTAGCATCCATTGAACATTTATTAAATAAAGTGTTTTCTGTCATTTTTGCGTCTGCTTTGACTGCTGTTGGAATCAATGTTCTGATTGGTGAGCAATACTTATCCATTTTATTAACAGGTGAGACGTATCGTATGTCGTATGAAAAAGTCGGGTTAGCTAAGAAGAATTTAGCAAGGGTAGCAGAAGATGCAGGAACTGTAATTAATCCACTTGTACCTTGGAGTGTTTGTGGTGTTTTTATTACAACGGTATTAGGTGTTCCGACATTAGAATATTTACCTTTTGCCTTTTTCTGTTTGTTATCCCCAATACTAACGTTATTGTTTGGTTATACTGGATGGACATTAACTTATGAACCTATAAAAAAGAAAAAATCACCGTCTGTAGGAGCAACAGGATAATGGTGCCACTTCAAAATGAACTCCCTTATCGTAGATAGATGGTAAGGGTTTTTTGCTTTTTGAAGAGAGCATAAGATTTGTAAAGTATCCATTCATATCCACTGACTAAAGTTACTTCCTTTTGATGAATGACCAAAACCAGTCTCCTCCCTTCCATAAAAAGAACCTGCCTCAATGTACCGAAACTTTTGTAGAGTAGGGTGATTAAAATCTAAGGATATATGTATAGTCGATCTAGGTGATTTTCTGCCGCACTGTCTTGATGCTAGCCAAGTTTTTCTTATTGAAGTAAAGTTGTGCATACAAAAACCGATATTTTTAGTATAATAGAAGTTGCATTGGTTTTTTTGTACTATAAGAAAGTGTAAATTTAGGGTTTATCCCGCATGTAAGGTGCCATACTTTCCTCAATTCTAAAATCTATTATGCATTGTGAATATAAAAGAAAAAACGGCACCTAAATGCCCGATTGGTTCAGGGGCCTTTAGGTCATACCCTTGTGGTACTAATATTCAGTAGGAGAGGGAAGAAAGCTCCTACTGAATGAAGTTTCACTTTATAGTATAAGAAAAACTATAACTTTCGCTAAAGACTTGGCGACAAGCCGAGTTTTTCTAACATAAAATTTTAGCGAAAGTTGGTTGAACGTCGCTGAAATTTTTGTTTAAAAGAATACGTGCCCAGGCAATCGCCTTCGCCGGGAAGCTAGCCAAGTTTTTCTTTATAAATAGTATTGTTTAGGAGAAGCGATATGAGTAGATTGAACTTTAAAAATATTTATACAGCAGGTGCGGTCGTAAACGAATCAGATTTGTACATCCATTATCATAATCCAAAAATGTTAATAAAGTATGATGATAATTATTTAGAATTTTTAAAAATGCCTACATTAGAACAATTTAAAGAAGCTGCTGCTTATTTGCATGATTTTCACTTACAGCGCAATCAATACCATGTAAAATTTAAGTTTCCAGAAAACAAGAAGCCGGTTGAGGAACTCATTCATTATTTTATAACATGCAATTATGACTATACGTACTTAGAGTTATTCGCTATTCAGCCCAATCAATTTCCCCGTGTCCAAGAAAACTCAGATCTAACCATTCAGCTTGTTTCAGAAGTTAATTTTGATCATTATTTGTATACAAAGTATCAACAAGATAGCGCATTTGGAAAGGAATTTGCAAATGCACAACGTGATGCATATCAACAAGAGTTTCAAGATCCAAGTAAACTGCAAATTTTGTCATATTTCCGGGGGAATATTTCAGGTTCTTTAGACATAATTATTGGTCAAAATATTGCAGAAATTGACGGATTATATGTACTTGAAGCGTATCGTAACAAGGGAATTGCTAGTGCTATGCAACAATTTATTATGAATACATTTCCTGATAAGACGATAATCGTGCTGGCTGATGGAGAAGATACACCGCGGGAGATGTATATTAAACAAAAATACCGTTATTTAGCCTTCCAATACGAAGTTCAAAAGGTATATATGAATCAGAAAGCGACAATAAAACAATAGTAACGGTATGTTAAATAAGAAAGAAACAACCTTTGAGCTTTTTCTCAAAGGTTGTTTCTTTCTAGAAAACGATATCATTTTTGAGAATTTGGTTTTGTATAACATCTTTACTTTAATGTAACTTTTGATTTGTGTCTTCGTATTACAGGGCAAGGGGGGATTGTTTATGTCTGAATCGTGGGAGCGACCTAAATTAAAGATTCCTAAAACAAAAAGTGAATGGATTTGGGATGGAGTTGGCTATGTAAGTTTTTTGGGAACACTCATTTTTTTAATTGCGATTTGGAAGGAGCTTCCTTCGGCGATACCCGCACATTTTAATGCTGCTGGTGAAATTACACGCTGGGGGAGCAAAAGAGAATTGTTGATCCTACCTGTGATGGGGATGTTTATGACACTTTTTACACAAATACTTGAAAAATATCCAGAGAGCCATAATTATCCGAAGCGTTTTAATGAATCGAATGCAGCACAATTTTATTTGCATAGCAGAAAAATGGTTAATAGGATAAAAAATATTTGTTTACTTATTTTTTCCTTTATCCTATTTGAACAAGTTTCTATCGCATTAGGCTGGTGGGGCGGCTCAGGAGTTTGGATGTTACCAATCATCCTGATTATTGTTTTTTTTCCAATAATAGTTGGACTTATTCAACAAAGAAAGATTAAATAAAAAGCAAAACGTTATCGGTAAAAAAGGTGATCACTGTTTAGGGGGATCATCTTTTTTGATTATAAAGATTAAGTTTTATTCTAGTCTACTTCTTATAAATATTGCCACGTTTATTATTATTTAGTAGTTCGCTAGTATCCGAAGTCTTTTTCTATTATAAAATTTCAAATCGTTTTACAATTTTTTGGATTTCGTGATAACTCAAATACATTTAATTGTTAACAGGTTGCCTATAACTAAGTTTATCTATAAAGAAGAAGCTATATTAATTTAGAAGTTCGTACGCCGCTAACCGTTCGAATCTAAAGATGTGTTCTTGTGAGCATTCTTCATTGATTCTTAGATTATCATAGGAACAAATAGTCATAATCATTTAAAAAAGTTTTACTTTCTTGTTCAAGAGGGAAAGGTTATTTTTTTGTGAAAATCTACACAATTTGGCGTTTGAAGTGTATATTTGCAATGTGACTAATGTAATTATTTCTATTTGTCACAAAACATTCAACTAGAGTTCAATTTATTGTACCGAATTTCGTGAACATTTTTTGACAACTAGTATATTCTCTTGTTTTCGTTTTTTTATAGGATTAAGATTGAAAAACGGAAATTCAAAGTGTGATTTTATCATGCTTCTAAATAATTATTTCTAGATATAACATCATTTAGGGGGAGGGGTATCTCTGATGAAATTAAAATGGGCGATCTTAGGAGCTCTACTTACAATGATAGCTGTGCTGACAGGGTGTGAACCGTTAGCCGTCTTAGATCCAAAAGGACCGCAAGCACAGACACAAGCTGATGTAATATGGATTTCGATAGCGATTATGTCGTTTATCGTTATTACCGTATTTGCAATGTTGATTTACATGCTGATTAAATATCGTGCGTCAAAACAGCCTGACTCATATGAACCGCCGCACATTGAGGGGAGTGCTATTGTAGAGGCAATTTGTGTTGGTATTCCAATTCTTATTGTTACCGTGCTTTCCGTAATTTCAGTCCAAAGTACGTATAAAGTCGAGGCTACTCCAGAGGTTTATAAAGACAAGGAACCTCTAGTTATTTATGCTTCATCATCTGATTGGAAATGGCATTTTAGCTATCCAGAGGAAAATATCGAAACGGTTAACTATTTGTATATTCCAACAGATAGACCACTTGAATTCAGACTATATTCGCATGGAGCTATTACGAGCTTTTGGATTCCGCAACTTGGTGGACAAAAATATGCGATGTCAGATATGATTACTACTTTGCATTTAGGTGCTGATTCTCCAGGAGAATTTATGGGGAGGAATGCAAACTTTAGTGGGGAAGGTTTTGCCGAAAATACATTCAATGTAAAAGCAATGCCACAACAGGAGTTTGCCGATTGGGTGAAAGAAGTGAAGCAAACTGCGAAACCACTTACAGAAGATAAATTTGTCGAGTTATTAGAGCCTGGACATTTAGGACAATTAACGTTTACTGGTACGCATTTGGACTTTATGCCGCCTCCTGAAGGACATCATGGAGGGGAAGGCACTCATGGGTCGAACACTGACGACCACTCCATGGGACAACATGAGAAAACTGATGAAGATCAAACGGATAGTTCTGAAGCCAACCGTTCACAAACAACAGAAAACCATCATGAAGGACAGCACTAAGCTTTGCATCGGAGTTATTTGGGAGGGAGTAGATAAGTATGGACTTTTTTGAGAGATTTGCGATACCGCATCCAAGTCCCGCTATATATGCATCTATGGTTGCTATTGGTTTAACTACTATTGCAATAATAGTTGGCTTAACCTATTTTAAAAAATGGGGTTATTTATGGCGTGAATGGCTTACCACTGTTGATCATAAAAAAATCGGAATTATGTATATGATTTCTGCATTATTAATGCTGTTTCGAGGTGGAGCAGATGTGCTGATGATGCGTGCGCAAACTGCTGTACCTGAAAACAAGCTGTTGGATGCACAGCATTATAATGAAATATTTACGACACACGGAGTTGTAATGATTATATTCATGGCAATGGCATTTATCATTGCGTTAATGAACTTTGTCATTCCATTACAAATTGGTGCACGAGATGTTGCGTTTCCTCGTTTGAATGCTCTTAGCTTTTGGCTTTATTTTATGGGAGCAATGTTATTTAATATATCGTTTGTAATTGGTGGCTCACCAAGCTCAGGATGGACTTCTTATTTTCCGTTAGCCGGAAATGATCTAAGCCCATCTGTAGGAACGAATTATTACATGCTTGCTCTGCAAATATCCGGGTTAGGTACTCTGATTACTGGAATTAACTTTATTGTGACGATTCTTAAAATGCGAGCTCCAGGCATGACTTTAATGAAAATGCCAATGTTTACATGGGCTGGTTTAATTACAAACGTCATTATCGTGTTTGCTTTTCCGGTATTAACTGTTGCATTAGCGATGGGAACAATGGATAGATTGTTTGGAACTAATTTCTTTACAACAACAGATGGTGGAATGGATATGCTGTGGGCTAATCTATTCTGGGTATGGGGACACCCGGAAGTATATATTCTAATTTTGCCTGCTTTCGGTATTTATAGCGAAATTATCCCAACTTTCTCACGTAGAAATCTATATGGTTATAATACAATGGTCATTTCCATGGTAGTTATCTCATTACTATCATTTCTTGTCTGGGTGCACCACTTCTTTACAATGGGGCAAGGAGCATTAGTAAATAGTATTTTCTCCATTACAACCATGGCGATAGCAGTTCCAACGGGAATTAAAATATTCAACTGGTTATTTACGATGTGGAAAGGTAAGATTAAGTTTACTGTACCGATGTTATATTCATTAGGCTTTATTCCGATTTTTACTATCGGTGGTGTAACCGGAGTAATGCTTGGTATGGCTTCGGCTGACTATCAATATCATAATACAATGTTTTTAGTCGCACACTTTCACTTAGTTATTATTCCTGGTGTTGTGTTCGCTATGATCGCAGGTTTAACCTATTGGTGGCCAAAAATGTTCGGCTTTATGTTAAATGAACGAATTGGAAGATGGACGTTCTGGTTTATCGCGATTGGTACATGTTTGGCGTTCTTCCCGATGTTTATTTCAGGGTTAGATGGTCAAGCTCGTCGTATGTATACCTACTCGGAAGCAACCGGCTTTGGGATATGGAATATGCTTTCGTTTATTGGAGCAATCGGACTAGCAATCGGATTTGTGCTTCTTGTGTACAATATCTACTATAGTATACGTTATGCTTCAAGAGATATTGGAGATGACCCATGGGATGCACGTTCACTTGAGTGGGCAACACATAGCCCGGTACCTGAATATAACTTTGCTATTGCACCGGAAGTTAATTCGCGTCAGCCCTTTTGGGATGCAAAGAAGCATGGTCACAAATTATTTAAGGCTGGCTATAAAGAGATCCATATGCCGAATAATAGTGGTGTTCCGTTTATAATGGCTGTCTTTTTCTTCATCTTCGGATTTGCTTTTATATTTAGTATGTGGATAACAGCGATTGCTTCACTTATTGGTATTTTTGCTTGCTTAATTCATCGTTCATTTGAAAAGGATCATGGATACCATATTTCTGGTGATGAACTTAAAAAAACAGAAGCAGAACTGCGGGGTGCTAAATAATGAATATAGATAAGACACAACCGCTTGAATACCGTACAGAGCAAGGTCGTTTAAATATATTAGGTTTTTGGATATTTATTGGTGCAGAGGTTATGCTGTTTGCAACATTATTCGCATCTTATTTCATTTTGGTAGATCGTACAGGAAGTGGTCCTACAGGAGCAGATGTTTTCCAAATTACTCCGGTATTAATTGAAACGATTTTGTTATTAACAAGTAGTTTTACGATTGGGCTCGGGGTTCATGCGATGCGAATCGGCAACAAAAAGGCGATGTTAAGCTTTTTTATCCTTACGCTAATTCTTGGCGTGGCATTCTTGGGAGTAGAAATTTATGAATTCTATCATTATGTACATGTCGGTGCAGGAATTCAGACAAGTGCATTTACATCTATTTTATTGACAACTCTTGGAACGCACGGATTACACGTTACGTTTGGTTTGTTCTGGGGAATTATGATCGTGATACAAATCATAAAACGTGGTTTAAATTCGGAAACAGCTAATAAATCATTTATTTTTTCCCTTTACTGGCATTTCTTAGACGTTGTATGGATTTTTATTTTCAGCTTCGTCTACTTGAAAGGAATGATGTAAATGAAGGAATTATTTCCAACTAAACATGTAATGGGCTTTGTCTTTTCTTTAGTACTTACCGTTGTCGCTCTCTTGGTATATTTTATGGATATGTCGTTTGCGGTAGGAATGACGGTCCTCCTTGTTACGGCTTTTGCTCAAGCTGGACTGCAGCTGATAATCTTTATGCACGCGGGTGAATCTAAAGATAGAGGTGCTATTTATACAACGATATATTATGGTGTTATCGTAGCCATTATGACTGTTTTTGGTTCATTATTAGCCATGGTCTGGGGTTATGTATAAAAGGAAAAAGCCGTCCATACATTTTGATGTATTGGGCGGTTTTTTTAGTATGTAAGAAAAACTATCCGTTTTTATTCATCATACTGAGAAATATTCTAGGGGGTTTAGTATAGAAAATCAACTATTTTTATAATCGATGTTCAAAAAACATTTGATGTTAGAAAGTGGTGAAAGCAAACTAATCTAAATACTGAAGAAAATATTAGCAGAATAATAAAATTATAGAGAGACAAAGGTTGGACAGTTATACATGTAGAACATACGTTAATAATCTTAATTTAGTATTCTACCCTGCTAATAACGGATTTTCGATAAAAGAAATAGTTGCATTTATAGACCAGTACTAATAATAACAAAGAAAATGAACAGCAGTTTTATTGCAACAAACTTAGAAACATTTTTAAAAGTAAATAGACTCATCACAGCCGTAATTACAGGGTCTTATATATTTACAACTACAGAATGAGCAGTAACCTAGGCCTTCGTACATACTTAATTCAGATACAACAGATTTGTTTAGATTAACGGATCAAAATAATAATCAGTATAATGTAAATACGATACATAATGTATCCATTACCTACAAGATAAATTAGCTGCCATTTTAATGACAGAGCAAAGATGATGATAGTTTTAGCACATTAATTAAAATTGAGCAGCATATATAAGAAGTCCAACAATCTTAACTCTTTGGCTATCATATTTGTAAATGTATCGACTTTGAATTTGATGTGACGGTTATGTTGTGGGAGATTTAGTAGATGGCAACGCTAGGTTGAGATAATTTCAATTTTTTGTATAAAGAAAGTGTTACCGCTCTTATTTTTATAGAGAGGGTGAACTAAGGATTTTATAAAATGTTTAGAATAACCTCCTGGCTTAGTTTTACGTTAAGGAGTGTTCAGGCAGTGTGCAGCCAATATACTCATGCTGTTAGGAAATTCCATAGAAAGTCAAACAATTAAATCTCTTTCTTTTTTCTTCTGTCATTCATTTCTTCTGTTGCTACAAAGAATATTCCCATTAAAAAGATAAAAACAGCTCCCATCACAGTTCCGATCCCTATTCCTGTTATATAGCTGTAATCGCTTACAAAAAATCCATAAATAAACATCGTTATCCCAGCAAATAATATGATTGCACCAACATATTTTGTTGCACGTAACATTTTTGCATTATTCATAAGTGGCCTCCTTTTTTGCAAATCAAGTTGCTTAACTTGGTTGTTATTTAATTTGCAAAATTTCAAGTAATATATAATTTCATCTATCTATATTATTCATGTTGTTCACAAAATTGTCAAATAGTATTATTTATAATGTTTTTTGTTGACATAAAATTAACCTCAGCATAGACTATAATCAAACAATCAAACAACTATTTGACTATAGGGGGATTAACTTGAAAACCGCAAATACCAAAAAGCATCAATCAGATGTTTGTGAAACGTTTTGTTATGATGAAGCTAAAGTAAATCATATTCGCCCAAAAGTAGATAAAATGGAAGGTGTAGAGCAGCTTTTCAAGGCATTAGCAGATGCTACCAGGCTTAAAATAGCTTATGCATTAACATTAGAAAGGGAATTATGTGTTTGCGATGTTGCCCATATTATTGGCGCAACGAAGGCTACTGCCTCGCATCATTTAAGACTTTTACGGAATATGGGATTAGCAAAGGATCGTAAAGAAGGTAAGAATGTATTTTACTCATTAGATGATGAACATGTGCACCAGTTAGTGACGATAGCGATTGTACATGCAAAAGAAGGTGTTGATATTGGAAAAGAATGAGCATGTGTACCGTCTACAAGGATTATCCTGCGCAAACTGTGCCGCAAAATTTGAAAAGAATGTTCGTGACATTGAATCTGTCCAGGATGTAAAAATAAATTTTGGTGCATCAAAAATCAAGGTAGTAGGAAAAGCCACTATTGATCAACTGGAATCAGCGGGAGCATTTGATGGAATTAAAGTTGTTCCGGAGAAAAAGCGCTTAAAGGAGCACAAGAAGCAAGCATTTTGGAAAAAGCAAAGCAATATTACTACAATGTTTTCACTGTTCTTTACCGTTTTAGGTTATGTATTTATGTTTCAAGTTGGAGAAAAAAACATGGCAACGATAGGAACCTTTGCTGTAGCTATTTTAGTTGGTGGCTGGGAACTGTTTAAAGTCGGGCTTAGGAACCTTACCAAATTTGAATTTGATATGAAGACATTAATGACCATCGCCATAATTGGAGCAGCCATTATTGGCGAATGGGCAGAAGGTGCAGTCGTTGTTTTCCTATTCGCTGTAAGTGAAGCATTAGAGGGTTACTCCTTAGAAAAAGCGCGACAGTCCATTCGGTCATTAATGGATATTGCGCCAAATATCGCAACGATCAGACGTGGAGATAAGCTGGTTGAAGTAGATGTTGATGATGTCCAAATTAACGATGTCATGATTATAAAACCAGGGGAAAAAATTGCGATGGATGGAGAAGTATTAAGAGGAGAGTCTTCTATTAATCAGGCTGCAATTACTGGAGAATCTATACCAGTGTATAAGACTGCCGGAGATGAAGTGTTTGCAGGTACATTAAATGAAGAAGGATCTTTAGAAATTCGAGTAACAAAATATGCAAAGGATACTACTATTGCGAAAATTATTCATTTAGTAGAAGAAGCACAAGCTGAGCGAGCCCCTTCACAGCAATTTGTCGATCGCTTTGCGAAATACTATACGCCTGCTATTATCGTTATTGCCTTTTTAGTAGCAGTTATTCCGCCACTATTCTTTGATGCGTCATGGTCTCAATGGGTGTATAGTGGACTAGCTGTACTTGTGGTAGGTTGTCCTTGTGCCTTGGTAATTTCAACCCCTGTTGCAATCGTTACAGCAATTGGGAATGCAGCACGCAAGGGTGTGCTAATTAAAGGTGGTATTCACTTAGAAACTGCTGGAAAATTAGAAGTGATTGCCTTTGATAAAACAGGAACCTTAACAGAAGGGAAGCCGGCAGTGACAGAGGTGATATCTTTAGGAAATCTGTCAAGAGAAGAAGTTCTAGCACATGCCGCAGCCATTGAAACATTCTCACAGCATCCATTAGCCTCTTCGATATTACGTAAAGCAAAAGAGGAAAAAGTAAACGAACTGCATGCTAATAACTTTATGTCTCTAACAGGTAAAGGAGCAAAAGCAACAATTGACCAAACTGAATATTTTATTGGAAGTCCTGCACTATTTAGAGAGTTTGTAAATATACCGAAAGAATTACAGCAGCAAATTCGCACCTTGCAAACGCAAGGAAAAACAGTGATGCTTTTAGGAACGAAAACAAGAATGGATGGATTGATAGCCGTTGCTGACCAAGTACGAAAAAACAGTCGCTCCATGATAGAAATGCTACTTAATCTTGGTAAACGAACAATTATGCTTACAGGAGATAACCAAGCTACCGGAGCTGCAATTGGACGAGAGATTGGTATCTCAGAAATAAAGGCAGAATTACTGCCACAAGATAAGTTAACAATGATTAAGCAATTGAAAGAACAATATGGAAAAGTAGCGATGGTAGGAGATGGAATTAATGATGCGCCTGCTCTGGCAGCAGCAGATTTAGGAATTGCTATGGGTGGTGCCGGTACGGATACAGCGATGGAAACGGCTGATATTGCATTAATGTCAGATGATTTGAGCAAAGTTCCATACATGATGGGCTTAAGTAAAAAAACATTAAACATTATTAAGCAGAACGTTACTTTTGCTCTTGGTTTAAAAATTGTTGCATTGCTATTAGTTATTCCTGGATGGCTCACATTATGGCTCGCTATTTTTGCGGATATGGGAGCAACCCTGTTAGTAGTATTTAATTCATTACGTCTAATGAAAACAAAATAAGCGAAATATTCTAAGTGAACACCCGCTTTTTTGGAGGGTGTTCATTTTTTTAATGCTTATGAAATTGACCTAAATCTACAGATGGAGCGACTTTATAAGATTCTGTGACATGTCAAGATCAGGAATAAAATGATGTTGACAACTATATGGAATAGGAGTAAATTATAGCTTATTGATAGTAATTAACAAAATATTTATATGCCTTTTTATAGCTTAATCTCTAAGAGCGGGGGAACCATAAGTAACAAAATAGAACAAACGATTTGGCTTAGATAGTGCCTATAACGTCATTATTTTTTCTGTTTTGGGGTGAATCTTAGTTCATCAAGAGGGGATACTTTCAGTCCCTAATCCGACAGCTAACCTCGTAAGCGTTCATTTCAATCTGAGAGAAAGGTCCAAGGGCTGAACAACCTTAGACCATGCTTTATTGCAATGGTCTTTTTTATCGTTTTGGGAACAAGATTCGTTTCTACATGATGGATTCTTTTGGGTGAAAAAGTTCCGCTGTCTAGCTTGTTCGCTTAAACTGTGGCAAGCTTCCAACTTCTCCCTGCGATAAGTTAACATCGACTCGAATCTAAAGGAAAGCCGACTAAAGCGGGCTTGCCGTGTCGGGCATACTTCTGTTTTAGTGGCATGTTTCCTTTATCCAAGACATGGAAGGCTACGACATTGATACATCGCGTTTTTTCAAGGACAAGGAAAGCTTCTTCAAGGACAAGAAAAAATACTTCTTACGCAGAAAAGTGTTTTACTTTTCAAGGAAAGGGAAAGCTACGACAGCGACATATAGCGATTTTCCAAGGAGAAAAGTAATCCTTGAATAAGTTTTACCTTATCGCGTTAGAAGAGATCTCTAGTTTGTACGTTACTAACCGATTGCTTTTGTTTCTTTCGTTCATTTAATGATCTTTGGCGAATATTAATTTGTCTAGAGAATGGAATAAATAAAGTAAACATGGCAGGCAACAACAGAAAGAAGGATACAGGATGTTACAGAGTATTTGCAATTCACTATTTCATAGGATAGAAAGGCGACCGGGTTCTTTTATCGCTTATTTTTATACATTTGGAAAGTATGTGCTTCGATTAAGCAGAAACACTAAAAATGTAACTGTTCAAAGAATAAGTGTAACAAAAGGATCGTTTATGCCAAAGGCTTCTCCTGAACTTAGTGTTTGTAACGGTTATATAAAGGATATGTACTTAGAACAGAGGTGTAGGCCATGAGGAGGATCATTTCTTTACGTCCATTTGCAAGAAGTGCGATCCATTTTAGTCCCCCTCAAACCCTTGCATTCACATTTTTGATATTTATTTTAGGTGGAACTGTATTGTTAAAGCTGCCAATTGCTACGATAGAACCTATATCTTGGATGGATGCGTGGTTTACTGCAACTTCAGCAACTACGGTTACAGGTTTGATCGTTGTAGATACAGGGATAACGTATACGCTATTTGGTGAAATGGTAATTATGTTTTTGATGCAAAGCGGTGGTCTCGGCTTAATGACATTTTCTATCCTAATTTTAATGATGTTGAGAAAAAAGATTGGTTTACGACAACGCATATTGACGCAGCAATCCTTAAACCTTAATCAAACTTCTATTGGCGGACTTGTCCGTTTAGTTAAACGATTATTTATATTTTCTATATCTATTGAAGCAATCGCATTTGGAATATTATGTATCAAATGGATTCCTGAATTTGGAATTTTAGGCATTAAATATAGCTTATTTCATAGTATATCAGCTTTTAATAATGCGGGTTTTTCTTTATGGGAAAATAACTTAATCAATTATGTAGGTGACCCGCTGGTTAATATTGTGATTACAGCTTTGTTTATTACCGGTGGTCTAGGTTTTACCGTTTTAGCGGATGTTTGGGATAAAAGAAGGTTTCATAAGCTTTCTTTACATTCCAAACTAATGCTTGTGGGGACATTAATTATTAATGTTTCTGCTTTACTAGCGTTATTTTTTCTAGAGTATGGAAATCCAGAAACAATTGGGAATTTTTCCTTTTTTGATAAACTGTGGAGTTCCTATTTTCAGGCAGTGACACCGCGTACCGCTGGATTTAATACATTAGATATAGCAGAGATGACAACCCCCTCTATACTGCTAATGATGCTACTGATGTTTATTGGTGCCGGGAGTGGGTCTACCGGGAGTGGAATTAAAGTAACCACTTTTGTTGTCATGATATTGGCCACGATTTCCTTTTTACGAGGAAAAAGTGAAACGACTGCTTTCAACCGAGCGATTAAACCGCATACTATAGTGCGTGCATTATCAATTATGATGATCAGTATTTTATTGATATTTGTTGCTATTTTTATTTTAACCATTACAGAGGATGCACCGTTTCTAGTTATTGCATTTGAAGTGATCTCAGCATTTGGTACAGTTGGTTTATCAATGGGAATAACACCGGATCTAACGTTTTTGGGTAAAATTGTGATTATCGTGATGATGTTTATTGGTCGAATTGGTCCGCTAACTATCGCTTTTGTATTTGCTAGACAAAAATCATTGTCCATTCGTTATCCTGAAGAAGATATATTTACTGGGTAAATAAGGAGAGTTTTCCCCTCTCTTTATTTATATGTATGAAGTTTTAGCAAAAGCAAAAAGCAAGCTATTCGCTTGGTATGAAGTATAAAGGCGTGTTCAAAAAGAGGGCTAAAAAGGATTAAGATCGGCTAAGTTTTCATACGTCCTTGAAAAAGCAGCATACTTTCTGCGTCGGGTGCGTCGCTGATTAGATTGCTTGTTTAAGGAACAGAGAAATGAGGTAACGAAGCAATTCAATGTATGCCTTTTTAGCAGATTTTTTGAACACCTTTTATAAGCACAATTAATTCTCCTGCATGAGGCTTAATTTGTTTTACGAATATTATTTTTAAATCTACTATCTTGCATTATTCAGTAGTAGAATATATATTATATATAGGTACTATTTATTGTTCACTAGTAATAAAATAAAAATGAGGGTGTATGGCCGAATGAATGTTCAATTTAAAAAGGGTGTATTAGAGTTATGTGTTCTTGCTTTATTAGATAAGCAGGATCATTATGGCTATGAACTGGCGAACAAAATATCCAAGCGAATAGCGATATCAGAAGGGTCGGTTTATCCGCTATTAAGAAGACTTGCAAAAGAGGAATACTTTACAACCTATTTAAAAGAATCGACGGAAGGACCATCCAGAAAATATTACCGGTTAACGGACAAAGGAAGGGATTATCTTCATCAATTAATTCATGAGTGGGTACTGTTTTCCGAGGGCGTAAACAAACTGCTGCGGGAGGGTGAGCATATTGAATAAAAATCAATTTATTAAAAAATTAACAAAAGGAATCAAAAAGCTTCCTAAAAATGAACAACAGGATATTATTCAAGACTTCGAAGAACATTTTGCAGCAGGGATGGCAGAAGGAAAAACGGAGACGGAAATCGCTGCTGCGCTAGGATCACCAAGTCAAGTTGCTAAAGAGCTTGTAGCAAACTATCGTCTTGAAAGGGTTCAAGATACTACCAACACTGGCAATATCCTCCGCGCTGTCTGGGCTGTAATAGGATTAGGCTTCTTCAATATAGTTATTGTGCTTGGCCCTTTTATTGCCTTAGTCTCATTAATTGCTGCTGGATGGATAATGGGTGGTGCATTTATCATATCTCCTTTACTTGCTTTGGTGAATTTAATCTTTTTTCCGGAGTCATTTATCCTTTTTGATTTATTTGTAGCGTTAGCTCTGACAGGAATTGGAATATTTATTGCTATTGGTATGTATTATATAACACGCTGGATATTTAAAGGCTTTGTTCACTATTTGCAATATAATGTAAAGATGGTAAAAGGTGGTCTAAAGCATGGGTAATATTAAAAAGTTAAGCTTAATTGCCTTATTATTAATAACTATTGGTGGCACAGGAAGCTTGTTTACTTTTAAAACCTTAGAAAGAGGTACTGTTTCTGAGACGAAGGAAGTAGAGGCTAAAGAAATATCAAATCTAAAGATAGATCTGATAAATGAAAAAGTGAATATTGTTCCTACTAAAGAGGCTGAAATAAAAATAGAACTTAAGGGGAAAAGCAATGAGCCCGATAGAAAACACTTAAACATAGATAAGCAAGGCGGGACGTTAACCATTCAAAAAAAACGCGAACATTTTAAGAAATTCGTCTTTTTTGAACGAAGTGATTCGTTAACATTAACTGTCCATTTGCCTAAAAAAGAGTATGAATCTATTCAAGTTGAAGTGAACAACGGTAGTATTAAAGCCGATCACATTACTGTAAAAAATATGAAGGTTTCTGGAGATAATGGTAAAATTTTTCTAAGAGATGTAAAAACAGATCAAACAAATGTAGGAACGACAAATGGTAGTGTTCTGTTAAAAGATATTTCAGGAAAACTTAAAGGAAAAACAAATAACGGTAAAATTTCTCTTTTAACTGTTGATTTAGATCGTTCTCTCGATTTTACGACGAACAATGGTACGATTGAGATAAAAACTGAGAACGAGCCAACTAATGTTACCTACGATCTACGTGTAGGCAATGGAAATATTCAAGTGTTTGATGAAAAAAACTGGGATACGGTGATCGGGAACGGAAAAAACTTGATCAAAGCATCTACGGATAACGGAGATATTGAGATTAAAAAATATTAAGTCTCGGTATTGAAGTACTTGTTCTGTAAGCAGATGAAAACGGACTAGAAAGGTTAAAGCAACGAATGTATGTAATTGCAATCAAGCAACCAGAAATAAATCTACTTGAAAATTCGAAGTTTCTTTTTGTGTAGTTTTGTAGGATCTGATTCGCTAATTCAATCGTCTTCTCTCGTTTAAATTTAGCAATTAGAAATACCTCCCATTCATTTATTTTACCAATAAAAAACTAAACTGCGAAGCAAGAGGGTAGTTACCCCTAAAAGTTAAAGGATTCAGCGCAATACTCCCGCTGAATCCTTTATTATTTTTATGTTTAAGAGTAGTGATCATCTGAGTTAGATAGCATCAAACAAAGTAATCTTGCTGTCTGAGCACTTATTCCTCTACAGGCGATAGTTCGTCTTCTGTTACCCATTTATGATTTTTAACTTCTTCACCTGTTGTTGTAGATTTATAATCAACCATATAAACAGTAGTTTGTTTAGCTTCGTCAATAGTAGCTTTGGCACCATCCATTCCTTTCATATGAGAGGCTTTAATGGTTGCTTCATCACCCGGTGTCAAAGGCTCATCTCCTACGTCAGCTAGTTCTTCGTGGATGACCCATTTATGGTTCTCCACTTTTTCACCTCCGTCTGTTGGTGTATAAGTCACCATATAGACAATCGTATCATAGGCGCCTTTAATAGTTGCTTCTGCTCCTTTCATCCCTTCCATATGATCAGCTTCAATAATTGCCTTACTTCCAACCTCATATTTTGGATTTTCAGCTTCTTTTAAGTTTTCTGGTACTTCACCAGAACTAGAATGCTCCATTTCACTTTCTTCTTTAGAATTTTTTTCTTTCTCCGTGTTCGTTTCCTCTTGTTGATTTGTTGCCTTGCCATTTTCGTTATTGTTTGTTCCTTCATCCTGATTAGTTCCACAAGCGGCTAATGTTATTGCTGAGATAATGGAGACCAATCCGATAAACCATTTTTTCTTCATTTCTTATACCTCCTATGTGAAATGTGCCTTTGGTAATGAAAATACCCAATAAATTTGCAGATTTTGTGCAATTTCTATGACATATTGTAAGTAAATCCTTAGAAAATTATACTTCTTCTGCACAAAAACTCGATATTATTGCATTAGGATAAGAAACGGTTGATTAACTATAAAATGAGAAAAACAGATAAAAGTGCTGATTAGGAATCAAAAGGCTTGCCCGTTGTCTAGGAAACTAAACCCGTTTCTATATGTGGATATCTTTTTTGAAAAGTAGCTTCGTCGTCTAGCCTAACGATTGAGCGACTACAACTTCGATCTTTTTCCTACGATAAGTTAATGTTGGCTTCTGTAGTCATTGTGTACTATCTTAGAAGAATTTCATTTTGTATGTCGCGAAACAAGCACTTCCGCTTTTGTTCTGTTATGATTTTTGTACAGTTTTAATGGGAGAAGAAGGGGAAAATGTTATGTTTAATCGACTATCGTTAAAAATGGGAGCACTTTTTTTTGTATTTATTTTAATTATAGGTGGGCTGCTTTATTTTATTCTTTATATTAATTTAGCGAATGAACGAATAAACGAAATCATCAACAATCTATTAGCGAGAGGAAATACACATAGTGATGTATTAGAGGATCATTTTGATGAAACGACGATGAACCATGTGGGTCTAATGGAGTCTGCTTCTGATTTTGTCGTAATTATTACAGACGTAAAAGGAGATATACTTGTTCAATCCAATCCGCTAGAGAAAGAAATGGAAACAGTGATTAAACGAACGGATTATAATCAGATTCCTCCTGAGGGAGTCGTAATAGAAGATAACTGGAAAGATAAGCAATATATTGCGACAGATAGTCCAATAACGATAGATGGTGAACATCGTGGTCATGTATTTATGTTTGCAAACTCGAAGCAGGTAAGAAGTATATTGGATCAGCTAAGTAATCATTTTAAATTTATCGGATTTATAACGGTTGGCATAACAATTATTACAATATTTATTTTGTCTCGTTTTATTACCTCACCGGTAGTGAAAATGAAACGAGCAACAGAGCAGTTAAGTATAGGAAACAACCAAGTAGAATTGCATACAGAACGAAATGATGAACTTGGAGAGTTGGCAAAATCGATTCAGTCATTATCCAATGACTTGGATCGGTTAAAAAATGAACGAAAAGAATTTTTAGCAAGTATTTCCCATGAATTACGTACACCGTTGACCTATATTAAAGGTTATGCAGATATCATCCATCGTCGATCCTTATCAGAGCAAGAGTTAATAGAATATATCGAGATTATTCGGGAAGAAACCGAACAATTATCAAAATTAATCAAACATTTATTTGAATTGGCAAAGATGGACCAGTATTCCTTTGTCATCAATCGAGAATTAGTTACGTTAAAGACACTTATTGCATCTATTATCGATTTAATACAACCTGTGATTCAACAAAAAAATATTAGCGTATCTTTACAATGTCCCTATTATATAAAGGCATTTGTTGATCCGCATCGTTTCCAACAGGTTATCTTAAATATTTTGGATAATGCAGTAAAACATTCTCCAAAGGGCTCTGTCATTACTATAGAGGTCAGAGAACAAAGAGAATTTATTACCATTACCGTTTTGGATCATGGTGAAGGTATACCGAAACAGGACCTGCCTTTTGTGTTTGACCGTTTGTATAGAGTAGATAAATCAAGATCAAGAAAAAGCGGTGGGAGTGGACTTGGTCTAGCCATAGCTAGAGAAATTGTGGAATCCCATGGAGGTTCCATGAGGATCAACAGTAAATTCGGTGAAGGAACGGATGTGCTTATTCAATTACCGATAATATCAAAAAAAATATAAAAACTCTTCGAATATTGAAAGCTTAACATTGAGGCGTCACGAACATGAATCTTTACAAAAATATGCAACCAACCCTTGTTGCGTAAGGCCTTGATCTTATTATACTCGCCACTTAATATAAGGACTCGGTGGGTAAGTCGTTCCGAATTCTTTTCAAGGGGAAACTCTTTTTATACACAAATGTACTAATATACTAATATCAAGAGTTATCAGGTTTTTATTAAAAAACGTTTAAAAGTATGCAATAATTTAGGAGGGGGGTTCAAATGAATAAAGTATTATTAATTGATGATGAACAGCGTATGTTAGATTTATTAGCATTATATTTGCAACCGTACAATTATGATTGCGTAAAAATAAAAAAAGCAGAAGAAGCGCTTTATTATTTGGAAAAGGATAATTTTGATATTGTTTTACTTGATATAATGATGCCAAATATCGATGGGTGGGAGTTATGTAAGCGTATAAGGGAATTCTCTGATGTGCCGATTATTATGATAACTGCGAGAGATCAACAAGATGATATTGTTAAGGGATTACGTCTTGGTGCAGATGACTATATTACCAAGCCGTTTGATGAACGGGAGTTATTGGCCAGGATAGAAGCATTGATTAGGAGAACGGTGCCTAAGAAAACTATTGAGATAAATGGTTTATGTTGGAATGAGGATAAATTTGAGCTTACGTATAATGACCAAATAATTAAATTAACACCAAAGGAATTCCTCATGATTGGTCAATTAATGAAGCAACCGACAATTGTGTATACAAGAGAGCAGCTTATTGAGTTGATTTGGGGATTCAATTCTGAAACAGAAGGAAGAACAATCGATTCACATATTAGAAATATGCGAGAAAAAGTAAGGCAAGCTGGTTTTCCAATCGATGATTATTTAGTAACGGTTTGGGGGATTGGCTATAAATGGGTAATTCCCCATGAATGACAACAGTCCGAATGCACATTACATCTAATAAACGATTCAAAGAATATAAATTGAAGTAAAGAAAATATCGCACTTGCTTTTATATTTTCGGTATTTTATCCCATATGTAACTGGCAGTAAGTCTTGCTCTTACATGAAGTGAGGTGAACCCAGGGAGATAAGTGGAGGATCCAACTACAAGTCAAATGTCCGATTCTGTTCAGAGGTTTTAAGCCACACCCTTGCTGTACGAATAATCAGTGGGGGGATAATAGAAAACCCCACTAATTGAAGATTGACTTACATTAAGCAGCTCGGCAAATTTTTGCACACTTAAAGCAAGCCTCTGCGCATTGTTGACAATGGTCATGATCATGCTTTTTACACTCTGCTCCGCAGGCTTCACAAATAGTCGCACAAATAGCGGTTAACTCGGAAAGAAATGGAGTCCCTCTAGTAATTGCCTGTTCCACATAACTGCAAATTTCCGCACACTCTCTATCCAAGCGAATGCAATTAGCCATCTTGTGTAATTCTTTCTCTTCAAGGCAGGCATCGTAACAATGGTTACAAGCAGTCATACATTCATGCAATGCTTGAATAAGCTCCCTATGTTGTTCATGTGCCATGAAAACCCTCCTTTTATTAGTTACATTTCCCATGTTTGCTTAGATTAAACTAAAATCAATGAAAAATGTTTCATCGTAATGCTAAAATGGAATAAATTGAATAGGGGAGTGAAGGGCGTTGAGTTATCAATGGCTTGAATGGGCTAGAAGAGTCCAGGCCTTAGCCCAGGCTGGTTTGGAATTTACCAAAGATGAGTATGATCGTGAACGTTATGAGGAGCTTTGGGAATTGAGTATGGAAATAATGTCATCCTACTCGGAGTATGATATGAAACAATTAACCAACCTATTTCAAGATGAACACGGATATCCAACACCAAAGATGGATGTACGAGGTGCTGTATTCAAAGATGGGCGTATATTAATGGTTCAAGAACGGATGGATAATAAATGGTCACTTCCAGGCGGTTTTTGTGAAGTTGGTTTATCTCCTTGTGAAAATATTGTAAAAGAGATATATGAGGAATCAGGTTATCACACCATTCCTTGTAAATTTCTCGCCCTTATGGATATGATGAAACATCCACATCCACCACAGCCTTATCATTATTATAAAGTGTTTATTCAATGTGAGATTGTGGGTGGTGAAAGAAGTAGTGGTATTGAAACGAATGATGTTGCATTTTTTCACGAGAATGCCCTTCCTGAAATATCCATAAAAAGAAATACAAAAGAGCAAATTAAGATGTTATTTGAGTTTTATATAAATCTTAGTAAACAAGCTATTGTCGATTAAATACGAGGAAAATGTGAATAAATATTTTTCTTTTTCAAATACTTATAGGGAATGTTCAAAAATAGGATAGAATGGTGCATTGAATTTCATCGTTGTATCGGATTTTATAACCTTTTTTGAACATGACTTATATCAAGGGTATTATTTTAGGGAATATAACCTTTACTAAAGGCGTAATCTACATTTTAATACCCTTATGTTTTACGTATAAGAACAACTAGGTGCTTGTAATAGTGGGCAGGGCATTAGCCGCCTAGCACGAACAGCGGGTGTGACTCCTTTGTTGTAAAGCTTCAATCATGGGAAAATCTTAGTAGGTAGATGGAAGGGTTATTCTAGCTAAGAACCGTTATCCTTTTGTCCGTGGTGGTTATCATAAGCAATTGTGCAAAGCTTAAGCACCCAAGCTGTAGCAAAAGCAAACTTCCAATCTTCTTTTTTACAATAAATCAATATCGGCTCGAATCTAAAGGAAGACCGACTAAAAGTGGGCTTGCCGTCAGGTGTTGGCATGCCCCCTTGTTTTAGTGGCATGTTCTTTATCAGTATGTAAGAAGTCTATTTCTCTATTTCTATTATCTGGATAAGATAGTGAGAGGAGTAGCTCCTAAACCTTAAATGAAGCTTCACTGTATCTTTTTAAAGATCTCCAGTTTGTTCGTTGCTAAATGAGTGCTTGGGCTTTTGTTCCGCAGTAAGATGCCGTAAAGACTAGTTCCAAAACGTTTGCTATCTAAAGAACGCTTAACAGCTGATTGGTTCAAGGGCCCTTAGGTCATACCCTCATGGTACTAACATGAGGAAAGAAGTTTTATTTTTACACGATAGGAAAGTATATAACTTTAGGCTTTATCGTATAAGAAAACGGTAGTTTTCGCTATAAAGACTTGAGACAAGCCAAGTTTTTCTAAAAAAACATACTTGAAGTTAGAACGTTTAATGATTTTTCTAAATAATTTTTATCTGTTTTACTAAAATCGTTTTAAAATTACCATATGGGGGTATAGTATAAAGGCGAGAAGTAATTCAGTAAGGAAGAAAATAGGAGGGTATGATATGAAGCATGAAGAACATGGCAATCATCATCAACATCATGAGCATAGCGATCATAATCACAACCATGAAGAGCATAAGCACTATGATCATCGACATTCCGGACATTCACATGGCCATCATGGAGGGCATGATCATGGAGATATGGTAAATGATTTTAAAAAACGATTTTTTATATCTTTAATTATTACGGTTCTAATCCTTGCTTTATCCCCAATGATTCAAGGCTTTCTTGGAGTTGAATGGAGATTTCCTTACGACCAATATATTCTCTTTGCCTTATCTACGTTTATATTTTTCTATGGTGGTTGGCCATTTCTGACGGGAGCAATTAGTGAATTAAAAGAGCGAAACCCTGGAATGATGACGTTAATTGGCTTAGCAATTTTAGTTGCTTACAGTTACAGTTCTCTTACTGTATTTGGCTGGGAAGGGAAAGACTTCTTCTGGGAGCTAGCAACGCTAATTGATATTATGCTGCTTGGGCATTGGGTGGAAATGCGTTCCGTAATGGGCGCTTCAAATGCATTAGAACAGCTTGTTAAATTAATGCCAAATGAAGCGCATAAATTAGATGAAAATGGAAATATACACGATGTTCCTTTATCTGAATTAAAGAGTCGGGATCGAGTATTAGTAAAACCTGGAGAAAAAATACCAGTTGACGGTTCGATTATTGATGGTAAATCTGCAGTAGACGAATCGTTACTTACTGGTGAATCTGTCCCGATCGAAAAAGCTGAAGATGATTCTGTAATTGGTGGTTCCGTTAATAAAGAAGGCTCCCTTACGATACAAGTAGAAAAAACAGGAGAGGAATCATTTCTATCTCAAGTGATAACGATGGTAAAAGAAGCCCAGGAATCACGATCGAAAACACAAGATTTAACAAATAGGGCAGCAAAATGGTTATTCTATATTGCTTTACTTTCCGGTTTTGTTACATTAGTCATTTGGTTATCACTTGGAGAACCTTTTGATGTTGCTATGGAACGAATGGTTACGGTCATGGTTATTGCATGTCCACATGCGTTAGGGTTAGCAGCACCACTAGTTATAGCGGTTTCTACATCTATTTCCGCTAAAAAAGGTTTATTAATCCGAAATCGCGCTAACTTTGAAAGTGCAAGGAATTTAAATGCGGTAGTATTTGATAAAACAGGAACGCTGACGAAAGGTGAATTTGGCGTAACTGATATTATTCCAATGAACGAGAAGAGTGAAGAAGAAGTACTTTCGTATGCAGCAAGCATTGAACAAAATTCGGAGCATCCAATAGCCACTGGAATCGTTCAACGTGCAAAGGATAGAGAAGTAACCATCCATAAGGTTACAGATTTTCAGTCTATTACAGGAAAAGGCATTCAAGGAAAAGCGGATGGAAAAGTGGTAAATGTCGTTAGTCCCAAGTATGTAAATGATCAGCAGTTAGACTATGATCAACAACTGTTTAGTGAGATGTCGGAACAGGGGAAGACAGTTGTGTTTGTACTTGTTGATGAAGAGCTGATCGGGATGATTGCTTTAGCGGACATGGTTCGAGATACAGCAAAAGAAGCTATTGTAGCACTGAAAGAGCAAGATATTCACCCGATTATGCTTACTGGAGATAATCGCAAAGTAGCGAATTGGGTTGCAAAACAACTTGGCATTGATGAAGTATATGCAGAAGTTTTACCAGATGATAAAGCAAATCAAGTAAAAGAGATTAAAGAAAAAGGTTGGAAAGTAGCGATGACTGGAGATGGTGTTAATGACGCACCAGCACTTGCCACGGCAGATTTAGGAATTGCCATTGGTGCAGGGACAGACGTAGCTATGGAAACAGCTGATGTCGTACTCGTGAAAAGCAACCCTAAAGATGTTGTAGCACTAATGGAGCTATCAAGAAAGACTTATCGCAAAATGGTTCAAAACCTTTGGTGGGCAGCAGGATACAATATATTCGCAATTCCACTTGCTGCTGGCGTATTAGCGCCAATTGGGATTGTACTCAGTCCAGCAGTAGGTGCTATTTTGATGAGTTTAAGTACAGTAATTGTCGCAATTAATGCGAAGTTGCTGAAAGCTTAGTTTGCTCTTAACTAATAGAGATTGGTAATAACCGAATTTTTTCTAGTATAGAAAAACCGTACTGTTAACATGGATTGATCGACGTGTAGAACAGTATGGTTTTTACTTATGGAAATGAAATCCGTTTTACATGGCGGATCTTTTTTGCAGGTAGCTTCGGCATTCCGTCTAGCTTTAGCGCTCATCAACTAGCAAATTTCTCTTCTTCTAACGATAAGTCAACGCCGGCTTTTTTTTCCGAAAATCAAAAGAGCGGGGATATATTTTGTAGGAGGGCTCATATTATTGGGTATAGATGAGAAATATAACAATAAAATTACTTCACATTTTAACATGTTGTGAAATGAAAAAAGACCTGTTGAAGTAACATGGAAAACATGCTATGCTATACAGGCTTAACCGTCTTTATCTTTAATTTGTATTTATAAATATCCTACTTTATTATAACAAACTTTATAAGTGAAGTCAATGAAAAGCCTAATAAAATGAAATGGGGTTGATGAAATGAGTCAAGAACAGAAAGATTTTCAATCCGAACAGCGGCGAGTTAATGATGTCTTATCACAAATCCAACAAAAAGAAGCAAAACTTGCAGCAAAAGCAATAAATTTAAAAGACAGCGTAATTCATTTACGAAAAACGTTTTGGGACGATGTGACAGTAAACTTAGATGAGCCAGATGATGTTATTGAAACAGAAGCAAGTATTAAACAACAAGCGGAGCTGCTAGCGCAAAAAGAAACGATCCATGGCGGTTTAAGCCGAGAGTTAAAAACGTTAAAAAAGCTAGAGGATAGTCCCTATTTTGGTCGGGTTGATTTCAAAGAAGATAATCAAGGGGAAATTGACAAGCTATATATAGGAGTTGCTTCATTAAAAGATGCAAATGAAGAAAATTTCCTCATTTATGATTGGCGAGCCCCGATATCCAGCCTTTATTATGATTATGGATTAGGTCAAGCCAGCTATCAAACTCCAGAAGGAAAAATCACGGGTGAGATTTCCTTGAAGCGGCAATTTATTATTCGTCATGGTGAAATTAAAGCGATGTTTGATACAGGCTTAACGATAGGTGATCAATTATTGCAAGAGGCTTTAGGGACAAATGCGAGCACAAAAATGAAAAGTATCGTAGCGACTATTCAAAAGGAGCAAAATAAAATAATTCGTAATGAAAAGAGTAAGTTGTTACTAGTGCAAGGTGCAGCTGGCAGTGGAAAAACATCTGCGGCATTGCAACGAATCGCTTATCTGATGTATCGTTATCGAAAAATGCTCAAGCCGGAAAATGTGATGTTATTTTCCCCTAACCCGTTATTTACCAGCTATATTAATAATGTTTTACCAGATCTTGGTGAAGAAAATGTAAAACAGACTACTTTTTTAGATTTTTTACAAGATAAAGTAGGAGTTGGCTTTTCTATTGAATCGCCGTTTTCGCAAATGGAATATTTGTTGACAAACAAAACATCTGCCGATTATCAAATTCGTTTAAGCAGTATCGAATATAAATCATCACTTATGTTTAAACAGCTTATCGATCATTATCTAGATTCTTTATATACATCGGGAATTCAGTTTAAAAATATTGCATTTCGTAAGCAAGTAGTGATCACTAAAGAAGCAATCGCGGAATACTTCTATTCATTGGAGAAACACATCTCGCTTGCTAATCGTATGGAGTTAGTAGCGAAATGGTTGATCAAAGAACTGAAGCAAATTCAGGATGGAGAAATTCATAAAGACTGGGTAAGGGAAAAAATTGAATTACTGAATAAAGAGGCGTATGTAAAGGCGTTTTATCAATCTCAAAAACAAGGTGTAGATGATGAGTTTATTCTACGTAAGGCAGTAGTAGCTAAAATGGTTGCAATCTTAACGGATCGTATTAAACAATATGCATTTGTAAATGTACGAAAGACGTATCAGCGACTATTTACAAATTGGCAGCAGAAAGATATACCTATGCCGAATGGTTGGAAACAAATTGCTGAAGAAACATGGACTGATTTACAGTCTAATTATTTACGTTGGGAAGATGCAGCACCATACGCTTACTTTAAAGGAAAGTTACTAGGTGATAAAGTGGATCGCTCTGTACGTTATCTTGTTGTAGACGAAGCACAGGATTTTTCCGCTTTTCAGTTTGACTA
The DNA here is from genome assembly GCF_053667775.1 of Cerasibacillus sp. JNUCC 74. The sequence continues at coordinate 511,006 of NZ_CM132207.1, forward strand.
TATAAAGCACTTATTTCCGTATACCAGGATGACTTTATTAGGGGATAGTAATCAAGCTATTTATGTTCATATGTCTAAGGGGAATCCGTTGTTGTCAGAAAATGAACAGGATGTGGAACGAATTGTTTTAACAAAAAGTTATCGCCCTACAAAGCAAATTGTCGAGTTTACCATGCATTTTGCTCCCTATACGGAAGCTATAGAACCATTTGAGCGTAATGGTAATAAGCCTGTACTGATGCAGGTAGAGGATGAAAATGATATAACGGATGTTCTTATCAAAAGTGTACGAGAGCTGTTTGCAGAAGGGTATGAGACAATAGCCATCATAACAAAAACGCTTAAGGAAAGTGAAACATTCTATCAACGATTAAAAGACCACATCGCAATTAGTCAAATCAATGAAGAAACGTACACGTTCATGAAAGGACTATTAATTATACCCGTATATTTAGCAAAAGGGATTGAATTTGATGCTGTGTTGATTCCGGATGCTTCAGCTGAGCATTATCCAAAAGAAGATCAGACTTTATTTTATACATCCTGTACGCGGGCCATGCATGAACTTCGTTTAATTACTTCCGGTCAAACGAATGAGCTTATCAAACAAGCTCCGAAAGCAACCTATAATTCCATAAAAGTATAGTTATAATATAAAGAAATAAGCGACTTTAAAAAAGAGTCGCTTGTTTTTTATGTGACTGGAAAATATCGGACAGGCTGCTTCTTTTGCTCCCTTTATTTTTTTGCTGCTATTGCATGGAAAATACCTTTCTTTTGAGGTGGCTGCCGCAAGACCAATGTATCACCTATAATACCAATCATTATAAAGACGAAGACGATAAACAGAACCTGCTCCTTCTTGAAATAACGTCGAAACGAAGGAAAATAAAAAAACCATTCCAAAGGTTAGTAAACGTATTTTACTACTCCACTCTAAAGATTGACGCATACGTCTAATCAATTGGATAAACTCCTTTGTTATATTTAGATCGTTTAAAGCGTGTTTAATAACTCATATTGATAAAGGGTGACTCTTCCGGCTACCACCCCGGAAGAGTCTTTGAATTACCCGAACTACTAATTTATCCGTCGATTGCTTGAAGTTCTATGTTGCAAAAAAGTCTAATAAGAGAAATCATCTTCTACATTTTAATTACTCCACTTTTATTTAATGATATAACTTTCTTGAAGATGTTATGGTTGAGCTTTTATTCCTGAATTATTTAACCGAATCTATATTAATTAACTTAGGTGAATTATTTTGCCTTAATGAAAAAATACATTATTTTATAAAAAAAATCAAGTGGCTTTTATAATATTTTTGAGAAAAGAGTTGCTTGACAGTAAATATGTTTTACTATACGCTAAGCAGTAAGTATAGATACGGTTAAATTCGTTGACGAGAACAAGTAAACATATGGATGATCTACAGAGAGTTGGCATCTTGCTGAAAGCCAATGTTCCACATATGTTGAATATCCTCTTTGAGAAGAAAGGCTGAATACGAGTAAGTCTTTCCGGAATCCTCGCCGTTAAAAGAAGGCGCGTATGAATGTACGTGAATAAGTGCTGAATTCGCTAACAAATATGTTATACGATTCGGAAGCAGGGTGGTAACACAGGTGAAACTCGTCCCTATTATGGGGGCGAGTTTTTTACTTTTCTTGGAAGTGATATCCGTTTCTATTTACAAAAGCTGTGCCATCATGTAATTGTCATGTGCAGTGGAACATCTTTTGCTGCAGCACATGCAACAGGTATGATTGCTTTAATACTTTCAGAAGATAAGACATTTAAATTAACTGATGAAATAACTTTTAATCTCGAGCAATGGGATAAGAAAAGTTACGGTAAAGGTTTATTAACATTAAGAAAAGAAGAAATAATAAATGAATTTTAAAAAATAACAATTAAGATTATTATCGCGACTTTACTATTACAAATTTTACCATTAGCAAATCTATCGCTAGCTTATGCTGAGGATAATACTGAGAGTACTTCTACATTAAATGAGGAACAGGAGAGTTTTGAATTAATTACAGATAATTTCAAATTAGGAGATGAGCATAATATTGATAAAGAAAGTGAAAGTGAGTACATATTAGATTTAGATAATACAGAAAAACTAGATGAATTCGAAGTGGAGTTAACAAATGGCCTGAAAGAAGAGTTAATTATTTCAGAAGACGATGAATTAGATATTCAAGTACCGAATTTAGAAGAAACATTATCATTAGAGATAGATTATGAAAATGAAGACATTGATGCATTGTTTGATTTGGAATATGACTTAGAAGATAATACATTCTATGTGTCTAGTGAAGTTACAGAAGATACTGAAACAACTACAAATAACTTTACTGTTGATGTTCTTGCACTAGAAGGGGATCATTTTGAAGCAATATTTACAGATAACAGAACAGGGGAAGAGTATTTATATGATTCAAGTAAGCTAGAAGCATCAGCGGTTCCAGTTGTTGCATATGTAGTTGGTGGAGTCATTGTAAGGGCTGTTGTAAAACAAATAGCAAAGAAAGTTTTTAAATCTGGTTTGAAATTTACAAAAACAACAATTAAACGTATGAAAGATCCTAATAGATTTGTACCAGCCCAAATCTTAAAACTAGCTACAAAAGGAAAAGCATATCGAGATCCACGTGGTTCAAAAGGAAAAGCATATTACACAACGATGTATAAAAATGGAAAAAAGTATAATTTACAGGTAATATATAATAAAAAAACAAATAAAATCTACCATTTTCATTATACAAGAAGTGCAATAGGACTATTAAAGAAAATCAAGAAATAAAAGGAGAATTACATAGATGGGCGATAGAGAAAAACTTTTGAATCTAGTAAAAAATTATTTAAAAAAGAAAATTAATACAGAAACATTTGCAAATAATTTCACTATTTTTTTTAGCCAAGAAATAAATTACGATGTTTTAAATGAAAAAGAATATTTACTGTTTTGTGAATTAGAAGACATTGCTAGTCGCTTTTCCCCTTTCGAAGAAGATTTTTTAGAGTATCCGTATTATTCTAGAGAAGAAGACGTATTTAAAAAGGCGAAAGAGGTGTATGATGCTTTAAATAAAGAGAACGAGATATGTTCTTCATATACTGATAAAGATAATACATTTTAGTTATTATAAATCAGTATGTCAGCATGTGTATAATGAAAATATTTATTAATTTTTAACAAAGTGGGTGTCCTTGGTAAATATGAAGAGGATGTTATTCTTTACGTGACCCTTTTGTGCCCCTCAAAGTTCATTTCGTTTGATTTGAATTGATATGTAATTTATTAATAATCACACAAACTCAATATTTTGAGCTATTTTGATAGAAAATGATAATAGAGAATTATCCGTTTCGAGATGGAAGGCAGCATTAGATAACAGCTCTAATCCTTGTCATAGCAAGTTTGTGACAAGGGTCTTTTTGTCTGTTTCTAATTTTGTGCCTAAAAAAATTTCGTTTGTACGAAATTTCCTTATTTTTCTTCCTTTTACTCTTTAATGTTTTCTCAAAATATCATCTAACTTTCAAGAAATTATGCTTAATTCTAAGATGTCTATGTAGGGACTACTGAATAATTATAAATCCTTGATTCTATCCTATTTGTAACTGTTTTCCTCGAAATAAGGTGCAAAGTAATTTAAAATGGGAAGTAACAATCATGCCTGATGAATTTTTTCTACCATTTGGTGGTAGGCCGAACCCTGACAATCGTTGGATTACCCTGTCTTTTCTTATCCCTTGGGCAGAAATTGAATCGGATTATATTAAGCGGTTAGGAAATCTCAATGAAGGAAGTAAGGCTTATCCAGTTCGCCTTGCACTTGGATCTCTAATTACCAAAGAAAAGATGAGGCTCAGCGATGAGGAAACAGTACTTGCGATTATGGAAAATCCATATTTGCAGTACTTTATTGGTCTGCACGAATTTCAGGAAAAAGCACCTTTTGATGCTTCTTCTATGACGCATTTTCGTAAGCGTTTTGATCAAAACTCATTAACGATTTAAATGAGCGTATTGTTCAAAAACAACGAGAAGCTTCCTCCGATAAACGTTCTAAGAATGACTCTCCAGATCAGGATGGTGGCACGCCATCTTCGGGTGGATCTTCTGAATCAAAAGAGAGTCAAGCAACCAAAAAATATCATCAAGGAAAACTCTTATTGGATGCCACTTGCACACCGTCTGATATTGCCTATCCAACCGATGTTGGACTATTGAATCAAGCAGAAAAAGTGATTGATATGCTTCACGCACCTTTCATTGCAAAACAGCGTAAACCTCGTACTTATCGTAAAAAGGCACGAAAGCAGTATCTGTCCTTATCCAAGCAACGAAAACCTGGTAAAGAAAAAATTCGTAAAGCAACTCAACAACAATTGGGTTGTGTCTACCGCAATTTGAAACACGTCATGAAACTCGGAGCAGCAAGCCTTCACACATTAAGTAAGAAGCAGTATCGTGACCTTCTTGTCATTCAAGAATTGTATCGCCAGCAGAAAATGATGTTTGAAGCAAAAAGTATGAGTATCAACGACCGTATTGTCAGTATTAATCAAGCCCATGTACGTCCAATCGTGCGTGGTAAGGCCAATGCGCGTACAGAATATTGACCCAATGCAACTGGTAGAAACATATGGTGCAGATGCACTGCGTTGGGCTTTATTGGCGGATAGTGCACCGTGGAATAATAAACGCTTCTCAGCAAATTTAGTTGCACAAGCGAAATCTAAATTGATCGATACGTGGCAAAATGTGTACGCTTTTTATGCTCTGTACGCTAAGATCGATCAATTTGACCCACAACAACATAGTAAAGGAAAACAAACATTGTTGGATAAATGGATATTGTCACGGCAACAGACGGTAGTAAACCAGGTGAATCGTTATTTGGATGAATACGAATTTACCTTAGCTGCTAAAGTCTTAGCAGAATTTGTAGACCAGGTGAGTATTGGTATATTCGCCGTTCTCGTGACCGGTTTTGGAGTGAAGGGATGGAAGATATCAAATTGTCCGCTTACCTTACATTAAGAGAGGTATTACTAACAACTAGCAAGTTACTTGCTCTATTCATTCCATTTATCACAGAGGATATTCATGTAAAGCTTACCGGTAACAGTGTTCATTTAGCTGATTTTCCTAACTATAATGAAGCGGGTATAGATGATCAGCTTGAGCAAGAAATGGAAAGGGTTCTTCAAGTTGTAGAACTTGCAAGGCATGCCCGCAATCTATCCAAAATCAAGACGAAACAGCCTTTAGCTTCACTGACTGTCATAGGAGATAAAGAAGCTGTACAGTTTTTAAGAAAATATGAATGGATTATAAAAGATGAAATAAACGTTAAGCATGTGTATCTAGGAAGCGATCTTGAAGATCAAGTTCACTATGAAGTCAAATTGAACTTTTCTACAGCCGGGCCAAAATTAGGAAAACGGACAGGCCTTTTGCAAAAACAGCTGCAACAGTTATCTGATGAATCTATAGTTGAAATGGTAAAAGGAGACTGTAAACTAACTTTACCTTCAGGAGAATCTCTGCTGCTTGATGAAGAAGATCTCATCGTGAAACAGGTTACGAAAGCAGGAGTAGAAATGGCTGCCAACCAACCTTATACGGTGCTCTTAGATATGGTCATAACAAAAGAGCTAGAGCAAGAAGGGCTAGCTCGCGAACTCATACGCGCTGTGCAGCTTTACCGAAAAGAGTTACATTTACCAGTTGATAAACGTGTATGTATTACTTTTGATGTAAGTGATCCCATAAAGGATGTCATTAAGCAATTTCAAGATTTACTAACAACTAATTTATTAATAAGTGATCTAAAATTTGGTGAAACAGCCGTAATGAAGACGGTTGAAATCGATGGGGAAAGTATACGTTTAGGGATCGATTAATTGAAAAAGGGGTTGTCTAAAAAGTTCGTTTTTGACTAATTAGCACCAAATTAAATAAACCCCCAAGAATGCTGATTTAACAACATTCTTGGGGTTAGTTTTTTTACTTTACGAGCTGAATTACCTCTTTTCAGACAGCTCTTTTTTATATACTTTAATGAATGACACAATGGAATGATCGTTCAATATGTGCATAATTTCTCCTAACTATAATAAGTTTGACAGCTGGGTTTTTAATCAATTAATTTAGTGTAAGCACCGTGTCGAACTGGACCTACATATTTATTCAGCTTCCATCCATGTTTAATGGCTGCAGTTACAAACTCTTTGGCGGCAATAACGGATTCTTTTACAGAGTTTTCCAATGCGAGATTAGCCGTAATTGCTGCAGCAAATGTACAACCGGCACCGTGATTATAGGTTGTCTGGATTTTTTCCTTTTTTAATAGGGTAAATTCTTGTCCATCATAAAAAAGATCAACAGCTTTTTCATGGTCAAAAGCAGTTCCACCTTTGATAACAACATTTTTTGCGCCTAACTCATGAATTTTTACAGCAGCTGTTTTCATTTCTTCCATCGTCTTGATCCGACCTGTTTGTGCTAATTGTCCAGCTTCGAACAGGTTTGGAGTTGTAATGATTGTATGAGGAAGCAGCAGTTCACGCATTGCATCCGTATTCTCCGGCTGCAGCACATCATCTTCACCCTTACATACCATTACCGGATCTAGTACATAATTTCTTATGTTATAATCGGAAATTTTCTTAGCTCCTAATTCAATAATATCAACAGAACCAAGCATTCCTGTCTTCATCGCATCAACACCAACAGATAGAATCGTATCTAATTGTTTTTCAACAATCGTTACATCTATAGGAGAAACACAATGCCCCCAACCATTGGGGTCCATTGTAACGATAGAGGTTAGAGCTGTCATGCCGTAAACATCGTGTTCCTGAAATGTTTTTAGATCCGCTTGAATACCAGCGCCACCACTGGAATCAGAACCTGCTAGAGTTAAGGTTTTCTTCATTGTCATAGCTATCGCTCCAAACATAATTATTGTTCATATATATTCTTTCTATATAGAATATAACAGAATTTTTCAGATTAAAAGTAATAGATACTAATTCAGAACTTCGGATTTTAAATGAAGTACGATTAAAGAACGAGCAGGATAGTATTTATAAAAGTTGAAAAGTAAGAGAGATCACTATAAAGTTTAGCTAGAACTCCCAAAAGCTGCATCAGGCACTTGAAAGTTGAGAGAGATATATCAAAAGCTACAAGAGATGCTTTGAAATGAAGCGCTACTATACTGTAAATATAAAGCAAAAGCTAAAATGGAGAGGAAGCATAATTTTTTCATTATCGCCAATAATGTAATTTATAAGCTTTCCTTGAGAAAAATGGAAAAAGTAGTGTATTATTTTATATAACTCAAAAATATTGGGAAAAGTGGAGGCGATAAAGTGAATACAAAACGCTGGCTTGCAATCATTATTGCTGCAGTATTATTAGTTGTATCAATTGGATTTCAGTTTGTCAGCAGTTTTGCGACTGCTAATTTTTCAGACATGTTTACTTTAATGGATCAGAAGTATGAAGAAGAGATCATACAAGAAGGAATGGGAGATAAGATTGCTGTTCTGTATCTAGATGGAGTTATTCAAGATACAGCACCTAGTACATTAGTTAATACAACTTCTTATAATCATAAACAGTTTCTGGAAATGCTTAATGAAGCTGGGGAGGATGAGTCAGTTGACGGTATTATTCTTAGAATCAATACACCCGGCGGTGGAGTGGTAGAAAGTGACGAAATTCATGACAAAATAGAAGAAATCCAGAAAGAGAAAGAAAAACCAATTTATGTTTCTATGGGAAATACTGCTGCTTCAGGGGGATATTACATATCTGCGCCAGCTGATAAAGTAATAGCTCATCCAGCAACGTTAACCGGGTCTATTGGTGTTATTATGGAAGGATATGACCTTTCTGAATTAACCGATAAATGGGGTATTGATTTCAATACGATAAAAAGTGGTAAACATAAAGATATTATGTCATTTTCACGAAAGATGACCAATGAAGAAAGAGAAATCTTACAAACAATGGTCAATGATATGTACAATGATTTTGTGAAGGTTATCGTTGATGGAAGGGGAATGTCAGAATCCAAGGTTAAAGAGTTGGGAGATGGCCGTGTTTATACTGGTAGCCAGGCAAAGAAAAATGGATTAGTCGATGAGCTGGGTTCATTAGATGATACGATTGCGTATATGACGAAAGATTATCAGCTTGATGATGTTCAAGTAGTTAAATATAATGAACCAATGGGCTTTAGAGAGTATTTAGGCATATCTTTAGGTTCGTTATTTACAAAAGAAAAAGAACTTTTTAACGTCATGGATGTAATTAGGGAGTCTAACGCTCCTCGTGCCATGTACCTATATTCCAATTAAGGGGGGATAAAATGAGTGAGCTTACTGCTGAAAATGCAATGATGGAAATAACCAGTGACACATATAGATATGCTGGGTTTTGGATGCGATTTTGGGCATATATTATGGATTTAATTGTTGTTGCAAGTATTAACGGTATTCTTTTAACCCCATTTAAATTCATTAATGATGGAGAAGTTATTGAAATGGGATTTTGGACGTTAACAGGCATTATTGCGTCCATTACGTTCTATTTATATTTCCTGCTTATGACGAAAAAGTTCGGTCAAACATTAGGGAAAATGATTATGGGAATTAAAGTTATTCGGGAAGATGGAGAAAAGTTAACATGGAATGATTTATTATTTAGAGAGGTAATAGGTAGATTTATTCATCGTGTATTTTCCTTTTTAGCTGTTCTTTATATCGTTGTTGCTTTTACGAAAGAGAAACAAGGAATACACGATATGATTGGTAATACAAGAGTAGTTTTTGTTGATTAAGCTAATAATAAGCACATAAACAGTACCGGTGTGTATCACTTTTCTGTTTATGTGCTTTTTAAAAATAAAGATGAAACTTGATTTATGAGGGTCTTCCCTTCATTTCCTACTGATAGTTATAGAACAAAGGCTAAAATCTGGGCGTCCTTAAAAAAGCATGCGATATCGCTGCCGTAGTATCCTTGTCCATGAAAACCGCGTTGTATCGCTATCGTAGCAACTCTGTCCTTTAGACGCGGTCGAAGCGGACATATATCTGTTATCTCCCACTAAGACTTCATCATATACTCTATAAGTGGAAGATCTTATGACATCTTAGATGCGTGATACTATTTTAGCATGAAGTTACGAAACTTGAGTAAATGTTAATTTCTAACAGGTTACGCGCACAATGGTTGATTTCCCTTCAAGTTTTCCAACATGAAGAATAAGATTTTCGTTTAGAAGTTAGTTTAACGATTTTACTTTTTAATTGAGCCAAAGCTAGATAGTCAACCTATCTTCAGAACTTGGATACAATCCAAGTTTCTTTAGTAATGCTTGTTCTACTTTTTTGAAACGCTGTAATTGACAATGGATAAACTTATGAAATAGGTGTATTGTTACCTGTTATTTCCATGTAAGTTACTACAATGTAGTTATGTTACTTTAGGGAAATTCTCAATTTCATGAGTAATTTATCAATAGTGGGGAATGTAATATTATAAATAGACAAATTTTTGTTTGAGGTTTGTCATACTTTTGTCATGGTAATTCGTCCTTTTCTATTAGAAAATAGTTTATACTAATTATTACGTGAGTTGATCACTAATTATTAACTTTTCCTTAATATAAATTAGGCTGAAGGAAATAAATTGATGAATGTTTGAATGATCACTTTTGAACAAGAGGCGAATGCCGATAAATAGGAGGGATTGCCGGTTATGATGGATTTAGATCCAGTTTTAATGAGTCGTTTATTAACGACAATTACTTTAGTATTTCATATTATTTTTGCAACTTTAGGTGTCGGGGTCCCATTGATGATTTCCATTGCTGAGTTTATTGGGATTAAGAAAAAAGATCCACATTATATCATGTTAGCCAGGCGATGGGCCCGAGGATTTATTATTCCTGTGGCAATTGGAGTAGTAACAGGAACAGCTATCGGTTTACAACTATCCTTGTTATGGCCGGAATTTATGCAATTAGGTGGAAATGTAATTAGCTTGCCGCTATTTATGGAAGTATTTGCTTTCTTTTTTGAAGCAATATTTTTAGGGATCTATATGTATACATGGGATCGATTTAAAAATCAAATGACACATTGGTGGCTCTCATTACCGATTGTAATTGGCGGTGGACTTTCTGCGTTCTTTATCACAACTGTAAATGCTTTTATGAACACACCGGAAGGTTTTAAAATTGGCAAAAATGGCTTTGCAGCGATTAATCCATTGGAAACGATGTTTAACCCGGCAACACCAACAAAAGTTTTTCATGTATTGACGTCTGCATATTTAACGGTGGCTGCTATTTTAGCTGCATTTGCTGCATTTGGTTTGCTAAGAAAGAAAACAAGAGAATATCATAAAAAAGCATTAAAGCTAACAGTCACCTTAACATTTATATTTGCGATTTTTACAGCAATAGCAGGAGACGTTTCTGCCAAATTCCTAGCCGAATACCAACCAGAAAAACTGGCAGCTGCGGAGTGGCATTTTGAAACAGAGAAAAACGCGGATTTAATTCTCTTTGGTTGGTTAAATGAAGATAATGAGCCAAAGGGAGTAATACGTTTTCCAAGTTTACTTAGCTTTTTAGCATTTAGTGACTTTGATGCTGAAGTAATTGGACTAGAAGAATTTCCAGAAGAGGAACGACCACCATTATGGATTCACTATATGTTTGACTTAATGGTAATTATTGGCTTCTTCTTACTTGGCGTTTCATTTCTTTACCTTATCCTTTCAAAGTTAAAACGATGGAATGAAAATAATAAATTCATGCTAGGGTTGCTTATTTTAAGTGGACCTCTAGCAATGCTAGCAATTGAATTTGGTTGGATTTATGCAGAAGAAGGAAGGCAGCCATGGATATTGCGAGGATATATGACAGTTGAAGAAGCAGCAACGACGTCACCGTATGTAGGGTGGATGTTTATCCTATTTTTATTACTTTATATAACACTTGGTGTAATCGGAGTAGTCGTGCTTCGTAAGCTATTTAAAAATAATCCGGTAGAAGATGAACTGGAAAAGAAATACCCGTCCATAGAAAAGGGTGATAATCAATGAGTTATGAAATAATTGGGATTACGGTATTATGGCTCTTTTTATATGGTTATTTGATCGTTGCTTCTGTCGACTTTGGAGCTGGTTTTTATGCGTATTATGCGAAAGTAACAAAAAAAGATCATATTATTAACCAATTAATTTCCAGATATTTGTCTCCAGTATGGGAAGTAACTAATGTGTTCTTCGTGTTCTTTTTCGTCGGTATCGTTGGCTTCTTCCCTGACTCTGCCTACTATTATGGTACTGCACTGTTAGTGCCCGGAAGTATAGCTATTATTTTACTGGCAATTCGTGGGTCATTTTATGCATTTGAAAATTATGGATCGAAGAAAAGTAATGTTTATATGTTTTTATACGGTGCTACCGGATTATTAATTCCAGCCTCCTTGTCAATAGCACTGACGCTGTCAGAGGGGGGATTTATTAAAGAAGAAAGTGGAACAGTCTCCTTAGATTACTTTGCATTATTTACCAGTCCGTATTCTTGGAGTGTCGTATTTCTTGCGATCGTATCTGTATTGTTTATCAGTGCAACCTTTTTAACCTTCTATGCAGCAAGGGCCAATGACTTTAAAGCATTAAAGCTTGTAAGAAAATACGCATTATTTTGGGGTACACCTACGATTATTGCTGCATTGACGACGTTTATTGCACTAGGTCAGCATAATCAACGCCATTATCAAAATATGTTTGATTATTGGTGGATGTTTGGCTTATCAGTAGGATTTTTTATGATTGCCATGTGGTTAATTTATCAAGGAAGGCGATATGGTTTAGCGTTTATTAGTGTGATGCTGCAATTTTTCTTTGCTTTCTTTGGCTATGGTGTAAGTCATCTTCCATATATTTTAGATCCGTATATAACGGTATATGAAAATGCAACTCATGAATCAACAGGAATTGCACTAATCATCGTTTTTATTGCAGGTCTATTCCTATTAATCCCTTCATTAATTTTACTACTACGTCTGTTCTTGTTTGACGCAGACTATGTAAAAGGGAAAAAATAAGCAATAAGTCAGTTACCTCGGTCTTAAGCCTTAAGATTGGGAAATATGCTCTTTAGAAAGGGCGAAGAAGGCCCCATCTTTAAACAAGGAGCGTCTACATGCATAATATGAAAGTTTATCTCAAAGCAAATAAAATAAGTATGGTATATCTGTTTGTGCTTTCTCTCTTAATGGGTGTCGCCATTGTAGTACAAGCTTACTTACTTGTTTCCATTATTGATGGCGTCTTTTTAAAGGGACAAACATTTCAGGAAATCCTCCCATTATTGGGAGGATTATTCTTCATTTTATTAGTAAGGAGTTTTATTCCTTACTTTAGTGGAAAAATTGGAATTCAACTAGGTTCTAATGCTAAGCAGCAATTTCGTCAAAAGCTAATCGCACACTTTGTAAAGAATCCGGTTTCAGCATCTTTAAAGGGACAATCTGGACAAAAGGTTAGTGTGTTGATGGATGCTATTGATGAAGTAGATAGCTATTTTAGCAGTTATATTCCACAAGTTATTCGTTCAGCGATTATTCCTCTCATTATCATTATATTTGTGTTTATCGAACATGTTAATTCCGGATTAATCATGCTAGTAACTTCACCATTTATTCCGATATTTATGGTAATTATCGGTATGCAGACAAAAAAGAAGTCTGAAGAGCAAATGGAAGAATTGGCTGCTTTTTCAGGTCGCTTTCTCGATACATTACAAGGCCTCGTCACGTTGAAATTATTCGCAAAAGCGAAGAGGCAAAAGCATACAATTCAAACGAGTAGCTTACGTTTTCGCGATGCAACCATGGAAATCTTAAAAGTAGCATTTATGTCGTCATTTATGCTGGAGCTTATTTCCATGCTGGCGATCGGGTTAGTTGCTTTGGAGGTAGCATTGCAATTAATTGTGTTTGATGGTATTTCATTTTTCAAAGCTTTTTTTGTTCTTGTTCTGGCACCAGAGTACTTTACATCGCTGCGTGAACTGGGAACAGCGTTTCATAACGGAAAAAGCAGTATGGGAGCTGCCCAAAAGGTAGAAGAAGAGCTGGAAAAGGATAAGGAAGCAAACCGTGTATGGGGAACACGTCCACTTGCTAAAACATCAATACCTGTACAGATTGAACTACAAGGTGTAGGGTTTCAATACGGTGAAGATCAGTTTTCCTTACAACCAATTCATACATCATTCTCGCCATTAACGAAAAATGCAATTGTCGGAAAAACCGGTTCTGGAAAGTCAACGTTATTGCATTTAATTGCAGGGATTATTACACCCTCAGAGGGACAAATCCTGGTTGATGGGAAACCTTTATGGAACTATCAAGAGGAAGACTGGTTTAGGCAACTTAGCTATATTTCTCAGCATCCGTATATATTTGCTGGAAGTATTGCTGATAATATTACGATTGGTAATAAGACAGAAATATCAAGAAAAGCTATCGAGAGAGCAGCTGAACAAGCAGGAATTTTAGAAATGATTACTTCACTAGATAACGGATTTGATACGCTAGTAGGTGAAGGCGGAAGAGGACTTTCAGGTGGAGAAAAACAGCGATTGGCCTTGGCAAGAGCATTTCTAAAGAAACCGACCATTGTTTTGTTTGATGAGCCAACAGTGGGGTTGGATTTAAAAACGGAACGAGTCCTTCAATACTCTATTCAGAAATTGGCTGAGACTGCTACGGTTATTACTGTTGCTCATCGACTACACACGATAAAAGATGCAGACCATATCCTGTTTTTGGATAATGGGCAGCTGATTGCAGAAGGAACACATGAAAAATTACTTCAAAACGTGGATGAATATCGCGAAATGGTCGAAGTGCAACGAGGAGGGAAAGGAGAATGAAGGAACTGGCATTTGTGGCAAAAATGATGATGAAGGAAAAAAAGGACCTTATTCTTTCGATTGTTTTTGGGTTTATTGCCGGAATTGCGACGGTTATGCTGTTTTCTGCTAGTGGTTATCTGATTTCGAAAGCTGCCTTTGCCCCACCTTTTTATACATTAATTATTTTAATCGCTTCGGTAAAATTGTTAAGCTTTGTACGGGCCTTTAGCCGTTATGGAGAACGATTTGTTTCGCATCGGGGGACATTTACGATGCTTAGTCAATTGCGAATGGCTTTTTATGAAAAATTGGAGCCGTTAGCGCCCGGAATATTTCAAAAGTACCGAAGCGGGGATTTACTTGCACGTATTGTTGGTGATGTCGAAAGTTTACAAAACTTCTTCTTACGAGTTGTCTATCCTCCTATTGTGCTTGGGCTTGTATTTCTTAGTACGATCTTTTTTACAACCTTTTATTCTATTCAAGTCGCTATCTTGCTATTGATCGGCTTCTTACTGACTACAATAGTCATTCCTGCGCTTTTTGTAATTCGTCAGCGCAAAATTGATAGCCAAGTACGTATGAAACGGGCAAGTTTATCGACAGAGGTAACAGAATTATTATATGGTTTTCGTGATTTGAAAATTTATCAACAGCTGCAAGAGAAGGAGAAGCGGTTGTTAGAAACCTCATATTCATACATTAAGGAACAAGAGCAAGAAGAAAGAACGACACTATTCAATCAGTCTTTAAATAACTTTGTTTCTCTCCTCGTTACTTGGGCAGTACTTGCAGTAGGTGCTTACCTCATTGGTCAAGGGAATCTGGAAGGGATTTTCTTAGCAATGCTTGTTATGATTTCACTTACGGTCTTTGAAGAAGCGCCAGCAATGGCAGTTTTTCCTATTCATTTTAATGAAAGTAAACAGTCATCCGAGAGATTATTTCAAATGGTAGAGAAAAATGACGAACCAAAAGACCTAACTAGTCCGCTTGAAAATTCTGGTGCACCGACGATTGAGATGACAGACGTTACATTTTCCTTTACGGATGAGCAACGTGCTGCAGTAAAGGCTGCTCATATTCATCTTCCTGCTGGCTCAAAAACAGCTATTGTCGGAGCGAGTGGTTCCGGAAAATCTACATTAATGCAGTTAATACTGAAATTAGTTACACCGAATAAAGGAAAGGTCTGTATGAACGGTAAGGATATTTCAGATATTCATCCGGAAGACATCTGGAAGATTTGCAATGTTGTACTTCAAGAAAATCATTTCTTTTATGGAACGATTCGTGACAACTTATTGTTAGCTGATGATACTGCGACAGATGATGCATTACATTCGGTTCTTGCAAAAGTTCAATTAGATCATTTCCAATTGGATGATTCGGTTTATGAAAAAGGGGAAAATTTATCTGGCGGGGAAAAACAACGGTTAGCAATAGCTAGAGCAATGCTAAAAGATGGTAGGTTTTGGCTGCTTGACGAACCTGCTTCTTCCTTAGATGCGATTACGGAACAAGTGATTTATCGTCATTTATTTAGGCAAGCGAAAGACGATACGGTCGTCTTAATTAGTCACCGATTAGCTGGAATGGAGCAGATGGATCAAATTATTGTAATGGAAGATGGGGAAATCGTCGAAACAGGTACGTTTACTGAGTTGATGCAAAAACAAGGCTATTTCTATGAAATGAAAGAACTGGAGAGCAATTTATTATAAGCTGATAAGATAAAGTGAAACTTGGGAGTAGTAAAGGAATAGTAATAAGAGGAAGAGAGCGTAAAAAGTTTTGTGTAAATGGATATGTCTACAATTCCTATTTACACACAAAATGGTTTATACTCCCAACAGGAATTTTACTGCTTCATTTAATTGAAGGAAATCTCATTCTGGTAGCTTCATTCTCTCCCGGAATGGGGTTTTGTCATTTAGGAATTTATACCTGCTATCCAATGGTAGATATCTTTGTCTAGCTTATGCGCTTAAGCTGGAGCAAACGTCACTCTTCTTCCTACGATAAGCCAACATCTACCCGAATCTAAAGGAAGGCCGACTAAAAGCGTACTTGCCGCTCAGGCGTCGGCATACCCCCTGTTTTAGAGGCATGTTTCCTTTATCCCGGATGGAAGAATCCGTATTTTTCTCATTTCAAAAAAGAGCTTGAGATTTTGCATACGGATGAGAAAAATGACTCCTAAATTCCCATTTCGACTTCTCGATAATCTCAACAACTCTTGAAGTGGAGTCTTACGATACTTTACTTTCAGGTAAATAGAGTGAATAACTTTGTCATGAAAAGTTATAAAGTTTTGCTTTATTGACTTTCATCATTTCATCTCTTATTACAAAAGATACCTTTGTTCCGTGCCCGGGCGTACTGGCGATTTGCAGCCCCGTTCCAAAGAAGCGTTTTAATCGCAGATCGGTATTAATTAGTCCGACTCCTGATTTATGGTCCGTTTTTCTTGCAAAAATTTGTTGTAATGTCACTTGATCTATTCCAACTCCGTCGTCTTCCACTGATATTTCTGTATATGACTGAAAGACAGAAATGCGAATAATAATTGTCCCGCCTTCGATACGTTTCATAATACCATGGCGGATAGCATTCTCTACCAAAGGTTGTATGGAGAGGAATGGAATTTTTAAGTCATCACATTTATCTTTCTCCCAAACAACTTGAAGCCTATTTCCAAATCGCACTTGTTCAATATACAAATAAGACCGAACCATACTTAATTCCTCTTCAATCGGAATTAATTCATTCATATTTTTGAACTTAAATTTATTCCTTAAAAAATGGCTAAACTCACTAAGTAAATCTCGCATTTTTTCTAAATCCATTATACTTAGACTTGCTAACGCATTTAAGGTGTTAAATAAAAAGTGAGGCTGGATTTGCGCTTGTAGCCAAGCGGCCTCTAATTGCAACTGCTCTTGAACAACTCGTTTAATCGTAGTTAATGCCTCAATCCGTGATCTTATTTCCATTGCTTCTACCGGTTTGGTTACATAATCATTTGCCCCAGCTAAAAATCCGCTACGGATATCATGCGGCTGACTTCTAGCAGTAAGTAATAAAATTGGCAGCTCCGTTAGCGAAAAACGTTTACGTATTATTTGAGTTAGCTCATATCCGGACATTTGTGGCATCATAATGTCGGAAATTACTAAATCCCATTCTTGCTGATGCAATACAGCTAGTGCTTCTTTTCCGCTTGTTACTGCGGTAATATCATATTCCTCCGGACGAAGGATTGCTTTTAACACCTCAAGATTTACTGGATCATCATCAACAATCAATATGTTTAATCGATTAGTAGTACGATTTTGTGTGGTTGTATGATTATTATCTGGATAGATCTCAAATGCTTCTGTATCCAATTGGCTATCGTCTGGAAGCGGTTTAGTACGTAATGTCAATTGTTCAGAAGACTTAGAAGTTAGCTTGTTCTCGTCTGCCAATTTTAGAGAGAAAATGAATTCTGAGCCTTTTCCTAAATTGGAATTCACTTCTAATGTACCACCATGAAGTTCGACTAATTGTTTAGAAATACTTAACCCTAAGCCAAACCCTCCCTCTATCATCGTCTCATTAGGATTTGCTTGTTCATAAGGTTGGAACAGGCGTTTTAGCAAATCTCTATCCATGCCAATTCCTGTGTCTTTAATTGCGATGAATGCTTTGGCGTCTTTTATAAAAGCGCGGATATAAATCTGACCTTCGCTTGTATATTTCACAGCGTTGTGAAGTAAATTAAACACAATTTGAATCACTCGATTTTCATCAGCAAATACTGGAGGAAAGTCCTCAGGTATTTGATTAATAATTTTTACTGGTTTACCTTCTACCGTAAACTGTAATATATCGATTACCCCTGTAATAATTGGTTCCACGGCTATGCATTTCATGTGCAGACGCGGATTTCCTTGCTGAAGGCTCATCACATCAAGTAAATCATTTAGTATTAAATTCATCCTCCTTCCTACAGATAAAATAGTTTCAAGCTCTTTGACACTTCTTTTCTGTAATAATTTTTGTTCCCTTTTCAAAACAGCTTGTGACATGTTTAAAATGCCATGGAGTGGATTTTTGAATTCATGTGATGTGTTTGCCAAAAATTGATCCTTATGATCATTCATCCTTTGCAATGTAGCTGCAAGTTCTTTGGTGTCACTATGCATTTTAAAATAATCCTTAAACCATACAGCTGCAAAACTTCCCATTGCAATATATAAATCAAACGGATAGTGGATAACAGTAACTCCATTTTCTCGCCAAAAGATTGCCCAAGTAAAATGATGAAGTAGTGCAGTAAGAGAAAAGAGCAATAAAAGATTACTTTTTGGATCTTTTATAAATTTATGCAATATAGCGTTAGCTGTAATAATGGTTGCCGTTGCAACCAACAGAAAGTAAATAGGAAAAATTTTAATGATTTGCGTTGGATTTAAAAATAATGTGATTCCGGCAGTGCTCAAAAGAATTACTGAATAAATAGGATAAATCCTGCGCCAATACGGAAGAAAATGATGATCTGTACATTTTAACATCGCATAGAATCCAATGAGTAGAGCAGCATTAGCTAAGCGAAAATCCCACACATGGCCAATATACAATAATTGGTGGAATAATTTTTCATCATTACTTAATAAATTTGTGAGCATTGCAGAAAAAGTAAGTAAAGAGAAATATAAGAGTTTCTTTTCCTTGTTTCCAAGAAAAAATAACATGGCTGCATAAATAGAATGAACGAGAAAAATAATTGCAGTTGAAATCTGCAGTGTATAGGAATTTTTCATGTCTTTGATAATAGCAGTTTCTGAACCAAACTTAATAGAGCGAATGATACCACTGCTACGGATATCAACAAAGTTTGCAGCTTGTATCCAAATGTCAATAACTCCGTTTTCGTCTGCTGTAAAGGTTGTGGAATAAGGTAAGTTTTTCGGTGAGTAGCTGTTTTTATTTTTTGCCACCTGCCCGGATTTTTCCAACAAACGACCATTGACATAGACTTCTGAAGCGCTTCGTATACTGGATACTCGCATACTATAATTAAGGTCTTCATCAGGATTAACAAGAATACGCAAACGGTAGGTAGCAAATCCATACGGTGAACGTAATGCTTCGTTCCATTCGCCTGGAACTTGAATAAGTCCCGGATTACCTATGTCTTGTTGTCTTTCTTGTATTAACAGTGTTGAAGGGTAAAATTCCCACTCGCCATCTAATAAGAGAACCTTATCATCTTTTGCATTCCAGCCTCGTAAATCTAATTGCCCATCCTTAATAGGTGGTAGCTCTTGATTCTGAAATGATTTCATCCACAATAATCGAGAACTCGACAACACAATTAAAAATAATCCTAGTAATAAAAAAATAGTCCTTTTTTTCATCAGAAAACTTGCCGATTTTTTTACCAAATTGATTTCTCCTTATACACAGATTAGTGGAATAACTAAAGCATACTCAAAATGTCTCTTCAAAAGAAGGAGAAGCGTCGTAAAGTTTGAGGGCATAGTTTAAACTGAATGGATGCATTTCAAAGATAGACCTGTAAGAAACAAGCCATTTTTCCTAGCTTTTTAAAAAGCCGCAAAAGAGAGGATTAATTCTATTATAGCTGTAAATACTATTTTGTTCATATCTATATCTCCAAACTTTTCCCAGATTGTTTTTATAAATAAACTCTACTATACTGCTATTCTTAATAATAAAATAAAGATTTGTATATTATCCTATTTTTGTGGAAATTTAGCAATTGATTGGAGGAATTAATTATAAGGAGAGACTAAGTAAAATCTAATTGTAAAGCTTAGATGTATATATAAATTCTAGCGCAAATAATGAAAGTTTTCTTTTAGTAAGGTTCTGGATGTCGGGGTACGAAGAGGATTATTAGACTTAAGTTCTGTAAAATCCCCTCACTTATCAAAAAACAGCAGCAAGCATATTATTATACTTGCTGCTGTATATTACGAGCTATTCAACGATGATTTTGTTTGTACATTGGATATCCTGCCCACTTCATATCTTTACCAATTTTTTCAATCGTAATATCTGTTAGCTCAATTGCTTCTTTCATTGTTTCTACTCCTGTACCTTCTAGGAAGGTAGGTGCATCTTTTCCACCAATTAATTTTGGAGCCATATATAAGATCACCTTATCAATGAGCTGCTGTTCTAAAAAGGCGGCATTAATCGCACCTCCCGCCTCCAAAAGAAGGGAGGATACACCTTCTTTTCCTAGATACATTACTACTTGATGGGGGTCTACCATGCTTGTATCCTCTGTCACAATCACCGTTATGCCCAAAGCCTCTAATGCTTTTCGTTTTTCTTTATCATGGTTCATTGTTGTGAAAATCCATGTTTCCGCCTGCTGATCCTGAACAAGTTGATAGTTGAGTGGAATTTTTAATGTAGAATCCATCACGATACGGATTGGATTACGTCCACTTGGAATACGTGCTGTCAGCGCCGGATTATCCTTTAAAACCGTATTTATTCCGGTTAAAATCGCCATATGTTGATGTCGAAGTTGGTGAACATCTTTTCTCGCTGCATCGGATGTGATCCATTTGCTGTGAGAAGTATGTGTAGCTATTTTACCATCCATGGTGATGCCTGTTTTTAGCGTAATAAAGGGTCTTCTTTCTACAATAAATGTGTTAAAAACCTCGTTCATTTTATTTGCTTCTCTTTCTCGAATTCCAATCTCGACATCAATTCCGGCATTTTTCAGTATTGCAATGCCACTACCAGAAACAATCGGATTTGGATCTAAGGTAGCAATTACCACTTTTTTAACCCCAGCATTGACGATCGCTTCTGCACAGGGGCCTGTCCTACCATGATGTGAGCAAGGTTCCAGTGTAACGTACAGTGTCCCTCCTCGCGCCTGTTCTTTCGCCATACGTAATGCGTGAATCTCAGCATGTGGCTCTCCTGCCTTTAAGTGTGTACCGATACCAACAATACGTTTATGATTGACAATAACACATCCGACTAATGGATTCGGGTCGGTTTGCCCTTTCATAGTACGTGCATGATTTAAAGCAATGTCCATATAAAACTCATGTGTCGTCATTACAACAGTGCTCCTTCCGGTTGAAAATGCCCGGATTTGTTTATCTTTGTTTGCAAATATTTGCGGTTATATTCAGATATGTCCCCCCATAATGGGGTTCTTCCATTAATAGGAACCCCAGCCTTTTTAAAAGCCACCAGCTTTTCGGGATTGTTGGTAATGACCGTTACAGGTTTTGATCGTAACCGTTTTAGTACATAGAGGGCATCTTGATAATTTCTTGAATCATTCACAAAGCCTAGGCTTTCATTTGCTTCGACTGTATCATATCCATTTTCCTGAAGGATATATGTCATCGCTTTACTAAATAAGCCAATTCCTCTGCCTTCATGATTAGCTAAATAGAATAATGCCCCAGAGCCGTTTTCCTTAATTCGTGTCATTGCTTCTCGCAATTGAAAACCGCAGTCGCATCGCTTGCTGCCGAAAATATCGCCTGTATGACAAATAGAGTGCATTCGGACGAGTGCATTGTCAATATTGGCAAAATCACCATAGACTAGCACACTGGATTGTTGAGACTCAGCTAAATTTACGGAGGATAACTTCTCAATGATTGATTGATAATCGTCAGTGACTACTTTAGAGTTAAGCCAGCAATACCAATGAAATAGGCTTGTCTCTCCGTATAAATTGACAGGCAATTGAATAGGACCGACTAAATATATTGCATCGTAATCTGTATCTATCCGTTGTATTTTATCTTGTAAAATAGAAAAAACATGAGGATCTAGCTTCCTTTGTTGTTCCATTTTGTTATCTCCCTTCATTATTCTTAAGTATAATGAATTCTTTTGTGAATGCAAAGATTGAAAAAACTGCCCTTAAATGTCACTCTATTACTGCAATGCACTCACAGTATATCATTCATTGGTTTTTTAGATTCATTCTCGATATACTCAAAATTGATAAACTAATCGAAGCATCGAAACAGCAGCTTGCAAAGTCAGAGCAAATTACTACAAAGTTAAACCACTAATCTCAAATAAACGATCCAACGTCGAACCAGATGCAAGCTGTATAAATTAAGGAGAGCGCCACACCAAGCCGAAAGGATATGAAACGAAGTGGAAAAGAACTGTATAATGTATTAATGCATAAAATGGCGGAAGCTTGTCCGCAGAAGTATTAACAATAGCAAAAAATCAAGCTAATAATAAAAAGTATTAGGCGAAATATTACTTCTACGGAAGGGAAAGCAGTGCAATTAATTTTGACTACATGTTCCTTATCGCTCATCTTTCCCAACAATTCCGTAAAAAAACAGTTTGATGATATCTTCTGTCAAAGGCAGAATTTGTTGATAGATATCTTCTCGTTGCATCGCTTCCTGAAAGATTTGTAAATACATTAGCAGCGACTGGTTAGACAATTGTGGATCAATATACCCTTGCTTTTTCCCTTCATTAAACAAGTCCATCGTCATGGGTAATGCCTTATTGACGTATACTTCTTGAATATAACTGTTGTCATTCTTATATTCTTTCATCATCGTTTGAAAAAAATTGTCGTTTATTTGTTTAGACGTCTCTGTTTTAGCGAAAACAATCGCTTTCATTTTTTCTTGGAATGGCTGATCACTATATATGATCTGTTCATATCTTTTTAACTCTTGATTTATAGAAAAAGCGATTACCTTATGGACTAATTGATCCTTACCCCTAAAGTAATTATATATGGTAACTTGAGAAACATTTGCCTTTGCAGCAATTTCTTTGATGGAAACCTTTTGTATGCCAAATTCCATAAATAAAGCTAGTGCGGCTTGTAAAATATGTGATTTTTTTAGTTCTCGTCTTCTTTGGAAACCATCCAATTGATTCACCTCCACTTTAGTTTATTAAAAAATATGTAATAAAACAATAAAATTATTTCATATCCTATTGCAAAGAGGAAATAATTTGTATATTATTAAGATTATTTCATAACTTCTTATTGCTTAGGCGATACATCGCGATTTCTCAAGGAAAAAAGAACTCCTTGAATGAAATTTCATTTTATCGCTTTTCAGAAGGTTCTAGTTTTGTACGTCACTAACCGAGTGCTTCTAACTTTTGTTTATTACTTTAGGTTAAAGAAGCCAAATATGAGAGGAGTGAATTTCATGACGGTTTTGCAAACAAGAAATTTAACCAAAAAATTTGGCAAGTTTACTGCATTAGATCAAGTGAATATAGAAGTAGATAAAGGCCAAGTATATGGTTTTATTGGGCCGAATGGTGCTGGAAAATCAACTACGATACGAGTGCTACTGGGAATTTTAAAAGCGACAAGTGGAGAGGTTAGGATTTTTGGTAAGGATGCTTGGCAAGATGCTGTAGCTATTCATAAGCGAACAGCTTATGTGCCGGGTGATGTTAATCTTTGGCCGAACTTAACTGGGGGAGAGGTAATTGACTTATTTATCAAATTGCGTGGTGGAATTAATAACCATCGTAAGGAAGAGTTAATTGAGCGCTTTGAACTGGACCCCACTAAAAAATGTCGTACGTATTCCAAAGGAAACCGACAAAAAGTAGCATTAGTATCAGCTTTTGCTATTGATGCAGATTTATATATCTTAGATGAGCCAACGTCAGGACTCGATCCATTAATGGAGCAGATTTTTCAATCCTGCGTTTTGGAGGCTAAGGAGGAAGGAAAAAGCGTTCTACTGTCCAGTCATATCTTATCTGAGGTAGAAAAATTATGTGATCACATTGGCATTATTCGTCAAGGGAAAATAATTGAAACCGGATCCCTCTATGAATTACGTCATCTGACAAGAACCAATTTGCGAATCGAAACAAAACAGCCAATCCCTTCCCTTGTTGATATAAAAGGTATCCATGATGTTAACAAAAAAGATAATAAGCTTTCTTTTCAAGTGGATACAGAAGAACTCGATTCAGTAATTCGCTATCTCAGCCAATATGGAATTGTAAAATTGGAGAGTACTCCGCCAACATTAGAGGATTTATTTATGCGGCATTATGAGGGGGATGTGCAATAGCCATGATAAATCATTTAACGAAACATACAGGAAACCTGTGTCGCTTTTTACTAAAACAAGATCGATTGCGGATTTCGCTTTGGCTAATCTCTTTATTTCTTGTAACCGTAATCGTAGCTATCTCATTCTCTGATTTATATCCGACTAAAGAAGATAGGCAGATACTAGCTGAAACGATGCGTAATCCGGCGATGACAGCGATGGTCGGAACAGGATATGGTCTGGAAAACTATACTTCCGGTGCTATGATGGCTCATCAAATGCTACTCTTTACTGCAATCGTTGTTGCAATTATGAGTATTTTGTTCGTTACCCGTCATACACGAGCAGAGGAAGAAGATGGGCGAATGGAGCTAATCCGTTCATTACCAACAGGAAGATTGTCCAGTCTACTGGCAACATTGATAATGGGATTACTAATCAATTTAATTTTAGCATTCATGACAGGCTTGGGGCTTGCAGCTCTTCATATCGAAAGTATTGATTTAAACGGATCGATCCTATATGGAGCTGCTTTAGGGGCAACCGGCTTTTTCTTTACATCAATAACCGCTATCGTTGCCCAATTAACGGAAAGCTCCCGACTAGCAACAGGATTTGCTTTTTTTATATTAGGTCTTGCTTATCTATTGCGCGCTATTGGCGATGTTGGTAATGAGGTATTATCTTGGTTATCACCTTTAGGGTGGATTCTCAGCTCAGAAGTATATGTTAATAATTATTGGTGGCCGATTTTATTAACTGTAGGAACAGCTTTTCTTCTTTGTCTTATTGCGCTTTATTTAAACACGATACGTGATATTGGGGCTGGTTTTCTGCCTTCCAGACCAGGAAAACGAAACGCTTCTGTTTTATTACTGAGTCCGTTTGGTCTATTATTTCGATTGCAGTGTACAGCTATGATTTCGTGGGGAGTTGGCTTATTTATAATTGGCGCTGCGTATGGATCAGTACTTGGCGACTTAGATGCTTTTTTAGCAGACATAGATCTGATGCAACAAATGCTTCCTTCTATAAAAGGATTTTCGTTGATCGAACAATTTATTCCAATGCTAATGAGTATTATGGCGATGTTAAGTACAGTACCGGTGTTAATGGCGGTGCTAAAGGTCATTAGTGAAGAAAAAAACAATCGAATGGAGCATCTATTAAGTAGAGCGGTGTCACGATCAATTTTGCTAGGAAGCTCGTTAGCTATCTCTATAATTGTTTCTGTGGTAATGCTTTCCCTTTCCGCTATTGGATTGTGGGTAACAGGAACGGTTGTTGTTGATGGAGGGTTGGATATAAAGGTTGTTTTTCAGGCCGCTTTCATTTATTTACCTGCTGTTTGGGTAATGATTGGGTTAGCAGTACTTCTCATTGGGATTTCACCTAAAGTTAGCAATTGGATGTGGTTATATTTAATTTATTCTTTTATTGTTGTATATTTGGGAAACTTAATTCAATTTCCAGAATGGATGAGTAAACTGTCTCCATACGGGTACATTCCGCAATTTCCAATTGAAGATATAAACTGGTTCACGATATTGATATTAACTGGTGTCTCTTTTGTATTTATGGTCTTAGGCTTTATCGGTTATAAACAACGAGATATGGAAGGATAATTCTAGTTTAATGACTTCTCTAAAGTCAGTGATTCGAGCGAGCGTTAATTTTTGAAGAGGAGCTGTAGATCAGCAAATCTTCCGTTGTAAAAATAAAAATGTATTTGAAAACTAGAAATAATAAAATGTATAAACAATCCGCTTTCCCTAAAAATAAGAGCTTATTAGGCTCTTTTATTTTTAGTAAAAATTTAAATGGTCAAATTGTTTTAGCTATCATATAAAAATTGAATATCTTAAATCATTTCATTTTGTTCTACTCACTTCCTATTTTTTCTATAGTAATCTTCATAAATGGAACTAAAAGCTGTATCTAGATCACTACTAAAAGGTTTGTTTATCTTTTCTCGATATTCAAAATACATTATGGGGAAACCAATTACAAATATGTTTACAAGCTGCAAAAAAACATTTAGGAAACTCTTTCAGGTAAAATTCACCTGTATAGTAAGCTACTATACTAGCTATTATTAAATAGATAAGATGTCTTGCCTATCCATTTTATCGTATTCTCGCTTGTTTCACTGTATCAAGCGGTGATTTTTTATTAAAAAACACTTCTTCAAATCATCTTATAAAAGCGATGTGATACCATTATTATTGGCGGTTCCATGACAGTTGTGAATAATAACTGAAAAATTCCGAATCTAGGACTTCTTTTATCTGTGAAAAAAATATATACAAAGCTTCATCTGATTTTATAGAATGCACGTAGTTAATCGATTTATGTTCTTTTTCTAGTAAATCTATATACTTCACTTCTCAATTCTTGTTAATAATAGCATAATATATGTACAATGGAACAAAAAAGTAAATAACTAAGTGTTTCCTTTATATTTAAACCAATCGAAAAGTAAATAGAAGCACTCTTTTTATTATTTTACTTGTGCATTACCTTACGTCATATTTTATATTGAATATGGAAAGAGGATTCCTGTTCAAAATCAGGGGCTTAAAAATAAGACCTTAGCCCCCCTTTTTTGTAACGTTGCGATTAAGCACAATCGCTATATAGCGAAGTTAAATAGCAGCATGAACGCTTTAGCTGATGCGAGACGAGATATCTTTCAAAAAAGTTATCTACTATGCAGGAACTGATATTGTTTTCTAAACCACGAAGGCAATCGTGTCATGTTCACCCTGCTTTTTGAACAACCTCTTGATTTTATCCCGCATGTAAGGTGCCGTAGTCTCCCTCATGAAGAGTTGAAGGAACATGGAGAAGTTCAGGAGAGAGAAAACGGCACCTAAATGCCCGATTCGTTCAAGGGCCTTTAGGTCATACCCTTGCGGTACTAACATTCCGTGTTCCACGGAAAGAAGTTTCACTTTATGTTCGAATCAAATTACGTATAACAATAAACTGTCCAATGTGTAAAAGTGGAGGTAGTCTATTTAAATGAAAAAGGATAATCAAGGTTTAAAACAGTTCATTTCTTTTATTTTATCTACAAATATACCAAAATTTGCTTTATTTGTTGGCTTAATCGGCAGTGTAATTACCACTATTATTGGCTTATCTATTCCGGTATTGACAAAGGAATTAGTAGATGGCTTTTCGATTGAGTCTATCAGTTGGATGCTTATTTTAGCGATTAGTGCAGTGTTTATTTTTCAGGCAATTATTGATGGTATTTCGATTTACATGTTAGCTGCAGTTGGTCAAAAAATTGTAGCAAGATTACGAGAACGTATGTGGTTAAAATTTATCCGTTTGCCAGTTAGATATTTTGATAAGACGAATAGTGGAAAATCGGTTAGTCGGATTGTTAATGATACGGCGGTAGCAAAAGACTTAATCTCACAATATTTTCCACAATTTATAAGTGGGATTATATCAATAATTGGTTCGATAATTATCCTGCTCGTTATGGATTGGAAAATGACGTTAATGATGCTTATATCTGTACCAGTTACGATTGCGTTCATGGTGCCTTTAGGTAGAAAAATGTCTAAGATTTCACGTAGTTTACAAGATGAAACAGCTGTATTCACTGGTGATATTCAACAAACATTAAGTGAAATTCGCCTAATGAAATCTTCTACGGCAGAGCATTATGAAGCAGAAAAAGGAATTAAGGGGATTGGTAAACTGCTTTTGCTTGGATTGAAGGAGTCAAAGATACTTGCATTAATTAGTCCAATTATGTATTCCATCATAATGGCAGTAGTTGTTATTATCATTGGATATGGAGGCATCCGTGTTGCAAATGGTACGATGTCGACGGGATCACTTGTTGCTTTTCTCCTATATTTATTTCAAATTGTAATGCCAATCACGTCATTTGCTATGTTCTTTACTCAATTACAAAAGGCAAAAGGAGCAACCGAGCGAATTATAGCAATATTAGAGCTGGACGAAGAGACTACAGAACAAGGTACAACTCGTATTCACCAAGATATTTCGCATCAGCCGATTTATTTTCGTAATGTATCATTTGCGTATAATGACAAAGATATGGTATTAGAAAATATCACCTTTACCGCTTATCCTGGAGAAATGATTGCTTTAGCAGGCCCAAGCGGTGCAGGAAAAACAACGTTATTTAGCTTACTTGAACGGTATTATCAGCCAACAAAAGGAGATATTCTTATTGGTGATACATCTATTCAGGATTTATCGTTAACCGACTGGCGGAAGCAGATAGGTTATGTTTCCCAGGAAAGTGCGATGGTTGCAGGGACGATACGTGAAAATCTCACCTATGGGCTCGAGAATGCGAATGAAATTCCAGATGAAAAACTATGGGCAGTAGCAGCAATGGCTTATGCAGATGAATTTATTGCTGATTTTCCAGATCAATTAAATACGAAGGTAGGAGAGCGAGGTATTACACTATCCGGTGGTCAAAGGCAACGGATTAACATTGCTCGTGCATTTTTACGGAACCCGAAAATCCTTATGATGGACGAAGCAACTGCGAGTTTGGATAGTCAATCGGAAAAAGTCGTCCAACAAGCTTTAACGCGACTAATGAAGGGGCGAACAACTTTTGTTATTGCTCACCGTCTAGCAACGATTGTAGATGCGGATAAAATTATTTTTATTGAAAATGGTCAATTAACAGGAATGGGAAAACATGAGGAGTTATTAGAAAAGCATTCGTTATATCGGGAGTTTGCTCATCAGCAACTAGCTGATTAATGAGAGACTGATTCGTCAGTCTCTTCTTTATTGTGTAGTAACGCATATCTGTTTTTAGATGATGAACATCTTTTTTAAAAGAAGCTTCGTCGTCAGCTTAAGCCGCTTAGGACTAACAAACTTATGATAGCAACATCGGTTTTTCTGTCTCTTGCTCTTTTAACCTAATGTAAGTGTGCTTTATTTCTCTCGCCTAAAAATCTGCTGTTTTTTGCGAAGGTTTCAGAAAAAAGCCATCTGAAAAACCCTTCTTTCAGGGTGACGGGGTAGAGTTTTGATTGTTTAATAAGGTATTTTGCAGCAGTTTAATGTTTCCATACCGAATTAAAACCCTTTTATCCCGCACGGAACTGGCCGTAGACCTCTCATCCATGCCATGAGGTGAACCCTAGCAGAATAAGCGTGAGATCCAACTGCATGTTAGAAGTCTGATTATGTTCATTCTAACAATCAGTGGGGTTTTTTTATCTCTTATTGATTGAAGATTTACTTGTTTTTTC
Source organism: Cerasibacillus sp. JNUCC 74 (assembly GCF_053667775.1). Next base: position 540,325 of record NZ_CM132207.1, read on the forward strand.
CAATGCTAATGGCATTTTTCTTTTATAATCAATATTTTTATCCCGCATCTAAGGTGCCGTAAGACTCCCACTTCAAGAGCCTTGAGTGAATACAAAAGGTCTAAGTGGGAGAAAACGGCACCTAAATGCCCGATTCGTTCAAGCTAACATTCAGTATAAATGGAAGAAAACTCCTACTGAATGAAGTTTCACTTTATTAAATGGGTATGTGACAATTTTTCGACTATACATCGAAATGTGGAAATAATTTGGGTAATATATTGCATGTTAGTATAAATAATAGTATGATATATTCCAGCGATATATTGCATATATTAAAATTTACGACTGGGAGAGTACACCATATCATGAAGGAAAAACTATCATTTTCTACTTATACTGCGATAGGCGTAATGTTATTCGCACTATTTTTCGGAGCTGGAAACTTGATTTTTCCCGCCCAACTAGGACAATTATCAGGAGCAAATGTATGGCAAGCAGTTGCCGGTTTTTTAATTACGGGAGTAGGATTACCGCTATTAGGTGTGTTAGCGATGAGCTTTTCAGGCAGTGAGAGTCTTCAAGACTTAGCCAGCAGAGTTCATCCAATCTACGGAGTATTATTTACATCTTTGCTCTATTTAACAATTGGACCTTTTTTCGCTGCACCAAGAACAGGTACTGTTGCATATGATATTGGTATTTCTGGTTTTATAGGCGGAGAATTCGCACAAATCGGACTATTTATTTTTACTTTGCTGTTTTTTGGGGTTACGTTAGCATTTTCTCTTTATCCTTCAAAAATTGTTGACTATGTCGGTAAACTGTTAGCACCAGGAATTGTAATTTTACTGTTTATTTTACTTGCAATGGTGTTTATAAAACCAATGGGTTCGTTTGAAACTCCACAAGAAATATACCAAAATGGACCTTTTGTAAAAGGATTTATCGAAGGTTATAATACCATGGATGCACTGGCATCACTTGTGTTTGGGATTATTGTAATTAAAGCAATTCGTTCCTTTGGAATCAGCTCAAAAAAAGAAATTTTACGGGCAACTGCTAAGTCCGGATCTGTTGCAATTGTTTTGCTTGGTTCCATCTACCTAGGGATAGCTTATTTGGGGGCTACAAGTACGGAGGCTTATGGAATATTTGATACAGGTGCTCCTGTTTTAAGCAGTGCAGCAACGCATTATTTTGGAACATTCGGTATGATTCTATTAGCTATTGTAATTATTTTGGCTTGTTTAACGACAAGTATTGGTTTAACAATCTCCTGTTCTGAATATTTTCACACCTTATTCCCTAATATTAGCTATCGGAAATTTGTTTTAATGTTTTCAATATTTACATTTACCATTGCGAATTTCGGTTTAACAAATATTATTACCTACTCTGTGCCAGTGCTTATGTTCTTGTACCCATTAGCAATTGTATTAATGTTATTAGCATTTTTATCACCATTATTTAATCATGCGAAACTAGTATACATCTCTGTGACTGTTATTACGATCTTAATTAGTAGTGTTGATGGATTGAAGGCATTATGCGATTCCTTGAAAATTCCTTATTTTGACTGGTTAGCTCCAATCATCAATTTCTATAAAGAGATTTTACCAATGTATGAACAAGGACTCGGCTGGCTTGTACCAGCAGTTATTGTCCTAATAATTACTGGTGTGGTACAGTGGGTACACAAAGCAACAGCAGTGGAAGCGGTAAGTAAATAGGCTTATAAAAAAGGACCTGCTTGTGTAAAATGTACCCTATAGAGTAGACACTTTGAAAAAGGACTACTTTATAGGGTTCTTTCTTGTATACTTAAGTTAATAACAAAGAAAAATGGATTTGGGGAATCATGATGACTAAAAAGTATTTTACAGAAAAAGAAGTGAACGACCTATTTGTAAATCCTAATGTAAAGTCTGCAAGTAATAAAGCAATTACCTATACAGATGAGTTTAGGAGATTATTTATTTCAGAGAGTGAAAAAGGAAAATTTCCAAGTCAAATTTTTGAGGAGAACGGCTTTGATATTGAAGTCATAGGTAAAGACAGAGTAAAAAAAACAGCTAATAGATGGCGCACTGCTTATAAGAAGTCTGGGGTATTGGGACTTAGTGACTCACGCTCAAACATCTCCGGAAGGGCTCGTCAGAAAGAACTTACGTTAGAAGAAAAGAATGTTCGATTAGAAGCTCAAGTTCAATTGTTAAGAGCTGAAAATGAGTTATTAAAAAAGTTAGAAATGATCGAAAGGGGGCTGGGGAGAAGCAAGTAGTAGGTGCTGTCGAAATGAAATTTCTTTTAATTCGTTCTATCATAAAAAAGTACAATCTACGAAATATGGTAAGTTTTCTATGTGATATTTGTGGGGTTTCACGTTCTGGTTATTATAATTATTTCTCGTTACAATCACAAGAACGAAGAAGAGCACGGGAGGAACAAGATAAACTACTTAAAAAGAATATATTAAAAGCCTTTAACTTTAAAAAGCGTAAAAAGGGAGCTCGTCAAATTAAAATGACGTTAATGGGTCAATTCAACCTTAACTACAATCTAAAACGTATCCGACGAATCATGAAGAAATACAATATTTTTTGCCCCATAAGAAAAGCCAATCCATATCGAAGAATGGCAAAAGCAACAAAAGAACATACTGTTTTACCTAACTTACTTAATCGCCAATTCAAACAAAATGTACCTGGAAAAGTATTACTCACAGATATTACTTACTTATTCTATGGTAAGGGTAAGAAAGCATATTTATCAACGATTAAGGATGGTTCAACAAATGAAATACTAGCGTATGACGTTTCTGACCGTATTACTTTGGATATCGCAACAGACACTTTGTTGAAGTGGAAAAATAATAGAAAAGTAAAGTTGGCAGATGGCGCCTTCATACACTCGGATCAAGGATTCCATTATACAAACCCACTCTTTCAAAAGCTGGTTAAAAAATATGGTTTAGGTCAATCCATGTCCAGACGAGGAAACTGTTGGGATAACGCACCACAGGAATCATTTTTTGGACACTTCAAAGATGAAACATATATTAAACCTTGTGAGACATTGGCTGAGTTAAAACGTGAGGTTAAGAGTTATATGACTTATTACAACAACTACAGATACCAATGGAATTTAAAGAAGATGACCCCTGTTCAATATAGGAATCATCTTCTCAATGTAGCATAGTCTTTTTTTAAAATGTCCTTTACAAAGGGTACATTTTAGTGAATGAGCGGTCCTTTTTTTATTGTATGCGGAAATTATATCCGTTTGTACATCACGGCTGATATTTGTTGTATGTAGCTTAGTGTCCTCAAATCGCTATAAAACTTCGAACTTCTTCCTTCAATAAGTCACCATCGGCGGAAGGTCGACTAAAAGCGGGCTTACCGTGAAGTGTGGCATCCCCCTGTTTTAGAGGCATGTTTCCATTTCCCGCATGTTAGAAGTCGTATTTTTCTTATTGCATAAATCTAGATACATTGGTTCTAATGACATGATCAAAGAATATCGTGTGTAGTAGCATACATTAAGAATGGTTGAAAGATAAAAGCAGTTGAAGTATTAATGTGTAATCGTTTTCGTTTTATTTAAATGAGGAAACACCCCTCATTTCAAAATAATGAAGCAGGAAGGTAATTTATGGTTGATCGTTTTTTATCCCATGATTACAGTCTTTCTATAGGGCTTTTCAGAACCCCCTTTGTCTAGCTAAAAGTTCTTCCAAATCTTTGTCCCTTTAATCTTTTAAATAGGCATGTATATAGGATTATTTTTGAGCCTGAAATTCTTCTATTGTCCGAAGCCAATTCTCCTTCATGAGTTCAGAAAGAGGTTCTTTTTTTCCTTCTTTCATTAGTTGAATAATTTTTTTATGTTCCTGTATGGACTTTTCTGTTAAAATGATGGAGTTGTGGAAAAATAAGCGTCTAACATGTGCTTGTAAATTTGCTACAATTCTATGAATATAAGGGTTATTTGCAGTGTCAACAATAATTTGGTGGAATTGTTCATCAATTTTCAAAGCTGCATAGTAATTCTCTGAATGAATGGCTTTTGCAAATCGTTCATTTGTGTTTCTCAATTGCTCCAATGTTTCTTCGTTTAAATTTTCAATCGCCAATTCAGCAGACAACGCTTGTAGTACAGCTAAGGGCGGCAAAAGATCATTTATCGATTCTTTTTCCACTTCTGTAACCTGTGTCGCTTTGCCTGGAAACATTTGAACAAACCCTTGCGTCTCCAATAATTGTAAAGACTCGCGAACAGGAGTCCTACTTATTCCTAATGCTTGTGCTAGCTCTGAATCATTCAATTTTTCTCCAGGCTGCAGGGTGCCATCGATAATCCATTGTTGAATTTGATTAAATGCGCTTTCTTTAGCGGATTGTCGAACTGGTTTAGAATGATTTACAGGTATCGGCATATCTGATCCCCCTCGTATATTATGTTTAGGTATTACTTAATGAAGCATAATAATTAGCTTCAAAAATCTCATTAGATCATTCAGTAATTTCCAATTTATTACTAGTCTAGCTTGAGGTTTGTCTTTTTAAGAATTTGAACCTTGATTACCAAATAATTATTTATTTACTTTGATACATTACCGCAGGTCTTTATCAAATAAATATATTGTTTAATAAATAGTATACAATAAAATAAGAAACCATGGAAATATACAATATATTAGTGTTGTTCATTTGAAGGAGGTGTTTAAATGGTTTCTTATGAACAAACGGTACAACGAGAACTTACTTGTTGGAGAAAGAAAATGTATCAAAAACCTAACTTATTTAACCAAGTCTCTAAAAAAGCACAATCGAAAATAAATAGTTGGATCCCTGCAAAAGCACAACGCTTTATTACTGAAAGTATAAAAAACATGGTGAGAGCCATTTTGACAGGGTCACAGATGATGACAAAAAAGCCACTTATTCAAGAGAAGAATTTATATAAGCAAGATGAACTGGTGAAAGGAAAATTAGTAACCTATCGGAAAACAGCCACGATTGAAGGAGCAGGTACAGGTGCAGGAGGAATATTTCTTAGTTTAGCTGATTTTCCGTTACTATTATCAATTAAGGTGAAATTTTTATTCGAAGCCGCTTCTATTTACGGTTTTAATACAAAAGAGTACGAAGAGCGCTTATTTATTTTGCACGTCTTTCAGCTTGCTTTTTCAAATGATAAGACGCGAAAGCAAACCATGTACACCATTGAAAATTGGGAACAGGAAAAGCATAAGCTGGTAGAAATGGATTGGCAAGTTTTTCAACAAGAATACCGTGATTATATAGACTTGGTTAAATTGTTGCAAATGGTTCCTGGATTTGGTGCGGTGGTTGGAGCATATGCAAACTATAATTTACTGGGTCAGTTAGGAGAGACGACAATGAATGCGTACAGGTTGAGGCTGTTGACGATACCGGGCGATGAATCTAGTTTTATGTAAACATTAACCTCTAGCAAACGCAAAAAAGAATTTGGCAATATTCCAACTTCTTCTATTGCACCTTAGGGAGCTTATTTAGAAGTGGAACAGCATGGAAGGATGAAACTATCGAACATTGAAATTACGACAACAACGCTTTGTAATACGTGCTGTGCTCACTGTGGTTACTGGAGAAAAGACTTGATGAAATCCCTCATTTGCGCACGTTAAGTATAACAGGGAGGCTCATGATGCAGAAAAAATCAGTCCGTTATATGGTCATACCGCTGTTTTAATATAGCACATCGTCGTGGTGTTTAACCGTAAATCAATGCAAATTTGATATTATTGTATAGAAGATATAACCAATATTATAAATCGGCTTGAGAGAGGAAAAATAAACCTAATAAAGAAATACTCTTTAAACTAGCTAAAAGTTTGACAGCAGATATAGTAAAAGGAGCTGGGAAAAAAGCAAATACTAAATAGCAAAAACCGAACAATTCACTTATGTGATTACCCCCAAAAGTTAGAGTTTTATTATACAGTTGATTGGCTGGATTGCGTTCGATACTCGACTGGGCTCAGCCCGGCCAATTTTTCTTTTATTCGTTCATGATTATACCAATAGATATATTCTTCAATCCGACTTTTTAATTCTTCATAGCTTACTAATTTTTCTCCATAATACATTTCTTGTTTTAAAATGCCAAAAAAATTCTCCATGGAAGCATTATCCGCACAGGTTGCTTTTCTAGACATGCTTTGGAATACTTTATTCTCTTTTAATGTTCTCACCCATTGGTTGTGTTGGTAATGAAAGCCTTGGTCAGAATGGATGGTGGTGCGATAGGTTGCATGATTCTTTATTATCTCTATCGTTTCTTTTAAAGGTTCTATGACAAGATCTAACGTTGGACGTTCCTTGATTTTATACGCAATAATTTCTCCGTTATAAAGGTCAAGAATCGGATTTAAATATAACTTCTCTTCACTTAGACATTTGAATTCTGTAATATCGGTTACTAATTTTTGAAGAGGAATTGGCGTGTTAAAACGGCGAGACAATCGGTTTTTCGCCACTTTTCCAACGTTTCCCTTATAGGAATTGTATTTACGGGATTTTCGCATAAATTTCACACATTTCAATCCCAATTCGCACATAATGCGATATACTTTTTTATGGTTGATAACGTATCCTAATTTATTTAGTTCTCTAGTAATACGTTTATAGCCATAACGTTCATGGAACTTTTTAAATAAATCGATAATGATTTTTTTTAGTACTTTGTCTGAATCTTCTCTGCCAAAATTTTTCACATGATAGTGATAGGTTGCTTCAGGTATGCCCACAATAAGGAGAATATCTTTTAATCGGAATCCTTCTTCTTTAAGTCCAAATGCCACCTTTGCCTGTGCTTTTCGTGGAAGGCATTTGGATTCTCCCGAAAAGCTCGTAGCTTTTTTAGGTACGCATTTTCTAGCCTTAATAGTTCATTCTCTCGTTCTAATATTTCTTCACGTGTTAACTTTTTTTCTTCCTTTTTCTTCCGTTTATTGGGTTTCTTAGACATAGAAGACTCCCCCTTTGGTTTCAGGCCTTCTACTCCTTGTTCCTTAAATTCTTTCATCCAGCGTCTAATTAAGGAAGGGTTGTTCAATTTAAATTGAACAGCAGTTTCTAAAAAAGTAGCACCTGTCTTTAACACAAATTGTATCGTATTTAATTTAAATCGAACAGGATAAAACTTCCTAGCTTTTTTTCTTTTTAACCCATCCATTCCCTGAGACTTATAGACTTTCACCCATTCAAATATTGGTGTTGCGCTACCCATATTATATTTTTTTGCCAATAATTTATATCCTAGGTTGCCATATAAATACTCGGTGACAAGATTTATTTTAAATTCTTCACTATATTTAGCCATAAAAACACCCCCGAAAATTAGATTTCTACTCTAACTTTCGGGGGTCGGTACCTTATAATTGTTCGGTTTGTTTGTGTTAAAAAATCCTATCCTTGCTACGTCAACATATTTCGCTTTCCGCGGGCCCGGCCTCAGCTTCCTCGGAAAGCAAAAATCGCTTTCCTGCGGGATCTTCAGCTCAAGATATTCCCGAGAGGAGTATACATATGTTGACTACGCTAAACTTACGTATACATTAGAAAAGCTTGGCTTATCGCCAATTCCTTAGCGAAAGCCGTAGTTTTTCTTATACTATAAACCATAAAATTTTATACTTTCCTATAGTACAAGGACGATTTATGGTTCGTTTTTTAATCAACTGTTTTAGTTATGTGCCAGCCTCTTTCTTGTTTCACTGTTATAGTTAGCCATCATCAAGCAGTAATACAACTTTCCCAGAGTACTTATAGTGACAGTATTTACCACCATACTGCAATATTGAATTTATATTATACAGTATTTTAGCGCACTTTCTACATCAATACTGTTAGCATCAGTCTTCTTCTAATTTTTTCGTTACCTATTTTTCTAATTGTCTTAGACTCTCCATTAACCAGGTCATTAAATATAGCCGCCTTTATATTGAATCTGTGGCATTTTCAAAAAGTTATATTCAGCAACATAATCAGTGCCAGTCAGGTAAGCATGACAGCTCTCTGACAGCATTAGATTGACAATGCCTCCTTTTTCATGGACTAAGATCACTGGCTTTCCGGTAGCTACAGCATAACCAATCTCCATAGCTGTTCCTGAGTCAACATGTCCATGCCTTTCACCATGTAAGAAAGTTTCTCCATCATAATCAATTACAGCAACAACATGAGTAGCCCAATCAATATTTTTGATGTCATTTTGATAAACTGCATTAGCCCACTGAGGAGAGCCAAAAGGAAGAAAGTTAAGTTGCTCCTTTCTAGGAGAGAAATAAGCTTCAACAAAAGGATTCGTCTCTAATGCCTGCTCGACTCTTTTTACTCTCTCAACCTGCTCATCATTGAAAAATGGAGAGGCTAGGTATACCCTTGCTTTTGTAATCTCCGTCTTTGAATTCATCTATAATCAACCTCCTATGTTAATCTAAAAAGAAAGGAGAGTTTTTCATGTGAAAAAGTCCTCACTTATAATGTTTTTCAGTATTGCTTAATAGAAAGCTTAAGCACAATAATTAATTTAGCGCATCTTAAGTATACTGTAAAGCATTAATTAAATTATTTTGGAACTATCCAATTTAGTAAAATTCCTCATGTGGTACAGATACGCCCAATTTCAGTTTCAATCCAATAGGAAATAGTCTTTTTAATTTGATCTGTCTCAATCAATGATCTTTCCAGTCTGTCCAATAAAGCCATAATCTTTCAGATGGTTAACAACTTCAATAGAGGGGTTCTCTGTTGAATGTTATTAATTAAAGTTACATAGCATTTTGCGTTGACATAAGCCCTAACCTTTATTCATACTTATGATGGGAGTTATAAGATAGGAGTAGTTAAAATGAGTAAACAGTATAAAGTCATTACCAAAAGCAAGCCTACACCTCAAAATGATCCATGGGAAGCATATTTGGATGTTGAACAATATGGAAAAATGACATTATCAAACATTGAATTTACAACAACAACACTTTGTAACATGCGCTGTGCTCATTGTGCGGTTGGCTATACGCTGCAAGGAAAAGATCCTGACGCATTACCATTGGAATTATTAGAGCAACGGTTAGATGAAATAGCGCATCTTCGCACGTTAAGTATTACAGGAGGAGAACCGATGATGTCAAAAAAGTCGGTTCGCAATTATGTTGTACCATTATTAAAATATGCACATGAACGAGGCATAAAAACGCAGATTAATTCTAATTTAACTTTGCCATATAGCCGTTTTGAGGAAATACTTCCTTATTTAGATGTGCTGCATATTTCACACAATTGGGGAACAGCAGAAGAATTCGCTGAAACAGGATTTGCTAGGATGGAAAGAAAGCCATCGTTGGAAAATCGAAAGAAATATTTTGAGCGTATGGTTGAAAATGCACAAAAAATTTCTCAAGCAGGTATTATGGTATCTGCAGAAACGATGCTTAATCGGCGTACGTACCCATATTTGGAAAAAATTCATGACCATGTGCTAGAAATGGGATGCTCGCGTCATGAGATCCATCCGATGTACCCTGTTGACTTTGCAAGTAATTTAGAGACATTATCCTTAGAAGAAATGAGAACAGGTATCGAGCGATTATTAGATCATCGGAATACAAGTGTATGGATGTTGTTTGGTACGTTGCCTTTTTATCCATGCAGTTCTTCACAATCTGATCTAAACTTATTAAAGCGTCTATTTAACGAAAAAAATGTGTCGGTAAGAAATGACCCGGATGGCCGTTCCCGTTTAAATGTAAATATATTTTCAGGTGACATTATTGTTACTGACTTTGGAGATGAACCGAAACTAGGGAACATTCAGACTATGTCGCTTCCTGAGGCATATGACCGCTGGGTGCAGACGAAAACAGCAAAATCATTAAATTGTCACTGCCCGGCTGTAAAATGCCTTGGTCCTAATATTCTTGTTAAAAATACATATTACCAGGATGTAGATTTTCAACAACGAAAAGCGGTTATTGAACTGTAAATACTATGAAAGTATGAAATAATTATTATTGCTTCACCAATAAAACTCCACTAGCTAGTTATAGTGGCGTTTTTTGCATGTTAAAAAGCACGGCATATGATTTCTAGAGTAAGAGTATAATAACGTAATCAGTTGTGTCAGAGGTTTAGAGCCCAGTTTGCTGGGAGATAAAGGGAATAGAAAGAGAAAATCATTTTCACTTTCTATAAGTATAAAAGATTAAATCTCTTTTAAAAACGCGCAGCAGCTGTTGATCTCTATCCTCACCCAATAAGTGAAAGTACTACTTACAACTTCTATTCTCTAGAAATACTTATATACATATAGTAGCAAACAATTCGTTGGGGGTTGTGCACGATTATGTCAATCGAGTTTCTTCAATTTCTACAAGCCTATGAAAACCTAATATATACCAGTTTATCTATCGTTATTTTACTATTAATTTTCTTCTTTAGAAAAGGTATTACACGTTATTTTTTTACCTTATTGTTAAAAGTGAGCAAGCATTGGTTAAATGGTTTGTTTGTGCAGCTTAAGTCAGCATTTGAACGACCTGTAGAAGGATTGTTGGTGATATTTGGTATCTACATATTTTTAAGGTTGTTTCCCTATGTAGATCATACAAATGGTTTTTTTGTTCATTTAGAAAGATCTTCTGTAATTTTCATGGTTGGTTGGGGGCTATTTAATTTATCTTCTTCTTCATCGCTGTTATTTGCAAAAATGAACGATAAATTTGATTTGAAGATCGATTCGATCCTTATTCCGTTTTTTTCCAAGGCAATCCGATTTATTGTAGTGGCTATAAGTTTTAGTATTATTGCACAAGAATTTGGCTATGATGTCAATGGGTTTGTAGCAGGATTAGGGATAGGAGGACTTGCTTTTGCTTTAGCTGCAAAGGATGCATTAGCCAATTTCTTTGGTGGGATTATTATTATTACGGAAAAGCCATTTACCATTGGTGATTGGGTATGGACACCGAGTGTAGAAGGGACAATTGAAGATATTTCCTTTCGCAGTACCAAAATAAGAACCTTTGCTCAAGCGCTTGTTACTGTGCCGAATGCGACACTGGCTAAAGAAGCAATTACAAATTGGAGTAAAATGGGAAAGCGACAGATTTCATTCAACTTACGATTAACCTATGAAACATCTCGTGAGAAAATAAAGAGTGTTATCTTCCAAATAGAACTTGAACTACGTAATAATAATGAAATACATCAAGATACAATTTTTGTTAATTTTGATCAATACAAAGAAAATGGGTTCGAATTATTTTTATATTTTTTTACAAATACAACAGATTGGGGAGAATATTTAAACGTAAAAGAAGCAATGAACCTAGCTATTCTCGACATCTTAGATAGGGAAGGGGTAGCAATTGCTTTACCGACACAAAAGCTGCTTGTAGACACTAACGATAGTGAAATATTATTGCGGCAAAAAATGTAATTATATAAAAAGGAGAAGCTTATCTAGAGTCATGCGAGCGCTATTCCTACGCTTCTTAATAGAACTGCATAGAAGCAAAATTGAATTGTTTATTACGTGTTGTAAAAAAAGATAGTTAATGGATGATACTGCAACTTCAGCGGCTTTATTTTCCAACATGATTTACCCCCTGTATTTGATAAAATAAGTATATCAAATTGTTATTATCTAATCAAGAACACATGTTCTATATCGGCATGTCATAAACGACAGTGTGAGCCGATGGTTTACTTTGCTGCTGAATCTCGTATCCGTGACGTAGATATGGCTAAAGAAATGATGGCATTCACAAAGAACAACATTCTTACTCAAGCAACTCAATCTATGCTTGCGCAAGCTAATCAAACGCCACAAGGTGTACTTCAATTACTTCGTTAATTGAAACTATAATAGTAAAAATAGAAATCCCACGGAGCAAATTTCTGTGGGATGTTCTTATTGATGACAAATTTCATCAACTTTTTAAAAGTGACTGTCTAAAATTTATTATTTTTACGAAAAGCAAAAGAAGGAAGGCTTCAAGAGTCTATACCTAAAGCAAAGATGTTTAATATGTGTAAAAAAAAGAAGGGTTAACTCTCCTTCTTTTTTTATATGCTTTATAAATAAACAATTTAATATATTCCGTACTTTTAGTATAATGCAACTAAAGGGGGAATTGAGTTTCATCTGTGATGGGAGGAGATGTAAATTAAAGCGCTTTATGTAGGGGAATGTCATAGCCTTCTCGACCAAACATTAGCGCAACTAGAACATATACATACACAAATCAAAAACATCCAGAAAAGTATAGAAGGCATTATCGCCTTAGAAGAATCTTTTAAAGGGAAGACAGCTAATTCTATTCGAACCTTTTACAAAGAGGTACACCAGCCGTTTCTGTTGTTTCTAGAGGGGTTCATTGACAATTATTCGAATACATTACGGGAAATAAAACAATCAATTAATGAACTGGAACCAGACAGGAATGGAGTTATTCGAGAGGATTTTCTTGCGGGTGGTGTTCAACGAGGACTTAAACGGGCAGAACATGTTGCAATGATGCTAACCGATGAGGCAAATGCTGTCCTCCGATCGGTCAGAGATATTATTGATGTTAGGGATTTAGATGATGGGGAGTTCTTGGATAAAGTACAACATGCAAAGAAAATGACGCACAAGGCCATTGAAAAGCTGTATCTATTTGATCGACATAATACAGCTAAGCTAGAGCCTGTGGAACAAGATCTCCATACAATGAAAAACTACGTAAGTCGAATTAGAGAACTAGGGAACAACGGTCAGATAAATATTGCAACGTACCAGGCAAGAAAGATAGCTGATCAAAAGATTCATCAGCAGCTGATGCAAGGTCTCATGAAAAAGGCTGGAAAAAATGCCATAGACTTAGAAGTCATCATGGGGGAACTTGGCAAACGTCTATTTTCGAAGTTTATCCCACTAGCAGCGATTCCGATTAACTATTTGCAGAAACATTTTGGACTGAAAACAATGGATTACAGCTATCGGGCTATACATGCTACTTTAGCAGCAACGGGGGATAGTTTAACTGCAAATGAGTTTTCAACAATCGAACATCTCGTTGTTTCAAAAGTAAAGGTTTCGGATTACAAGGGAGTAAGGCAAGGAACTTATTACACCTTAGCTGATGGTAGAATTGTAAGGAAGTTCAAATCAGAAACAGGTGTAAACTATGAACTAGTTAGTACGATTCCAGCGAATCGATATAAGCCAAAAGAGCTGGAAAAAAGCTGGTTAGAAAAGGCTGCCGATGGTGTGAAAGATACATTTGTAAAAGCAGGAGAATTTGGTGCAACGGCTGTAAAAGAAACAGCGGACTTTCTTATTTTAGATGACGTTAATACTATTTTGGATTCAGAAGCATCTAAAAAGGAAAGGATAATAGCAGGTGCTTCTATTATTCCCCATGGTAAAGTTCTAAAGTTGATTAAAGCTGGCGGAACAATTAAATTTGTGAATAAGGGTGGAATAACTGCAAAGCGAAAACCCCTGCAAAGACATCACTATGCAACTAACAAGAGTAAAAAATACACTCCAAAAATTGAAAAGATCACTAAAAAATATGGTTTGGATTTAGATGGTGATTGGAATAAAGAACTACTTCCTCATCAAGGCAGACACCCTTATGCTTATCATGATTATGTTTTAAGAAAGTTACGAGAATATGATGTGAAAGCAAAAGGAGATAAAGAGACGTTCCTAGAGTTATTTAAAGACTTAAAACAAGAAGTTAAGGAATATCCAGACATGCTATATAAAGATTATTGGAGGGGGAAATCAAAATGAGATACTTTAAGTTAATGGAAGATTATGGTGGTGAGGACGATGTCGTTTGTCGTATTGAGGATACACATGGATTTGAATATGAGGTAGATATGGGGAAATTTATAAATAACTGGAACGCTGATATGACGTTTTATTTCGATTTGCAGGAAGGGAACAGGTTTACTGATTATTTATCAAATGATTTGGGGTGGTTTCTCGTATCTAAAAAGTTTAAGAACATAATAGAGAGATTAGAAGTAAGAGCTCAGTATTTACCTGTAAACTTAGTGAATTTAGAGAATAACAAAAGATTAGATGAATATGTTGTAGTTAATGTACTAGATGTAATTGATGCAATTAATTTAAAAAATAGCGACTGTAGTATTAGATTTTTAAAAAATGGTGAGAAATTCGTTTCTATTAGAAAATATGCCTTAAATGAAAACAAGATTAACGGCAAACATATATTTAAGTTAAAAGGAGACGAAATTCCAATATTTGTATCAGAAAAAGTAAAGGAGCTAATTGAACAGCACAATATCACTGGTTGTGACTTTTTGGAAGTTAAAGTAGTGTCCTAGAGGAAAGGAAGCTAAACATATTGTCAATTAAAAAACTATAAACCATCGAATAGCATCGGGAGTATAAACTATTTTGTGTAAACGGTAATTGCACATAATAAAATAGAAAGGCTTTATGTGGAGAAGCGGGCGTGATACGCTCGCTTTTGCGTTGGGATAGCTTTGTTTTTTAAAGGTATCTCCATCGCCAATGGGAGTATAAACTATTTTGTGTAAACGGTAATTGCACATAATAAAATAGAAAGGCTTTATGTGGAGAAGCGGGCGTGATACGCTCGCTTTTGCGTTGGCGATAGCTTTGTTTTTTAAAGGTATCTCCATCGCCAATTCATCACGCCCGCAGAGGCTCCATGTCAAGCCGGAACCAAACTTAGGATTATAGGGAAAGTTCGGTTTCTAGACGCTCTCCAAAATGAATGGCGAGCTGTGATATACATTCTTTCCATCCTTGTACCGGCATAGTCCATTTTTTCGTAATATCCATGGTTGCCAGGTAAATCATCTTTCTTAATGCATCATCAGATGGGAAAGCGGATTTTGTTTTTGTAACTTTTCTTAGTTGTCTATGATACCCCTCGATAATGTTCGTCGTGTAAATGATCCTTCTAATTTCCCTTGGATAGCTGAAATAGGCGGTTAATTCTAGCCAGTTTTGCTCCCAAGATCGAATAATAATGGGGTGCTTTTTCCCCCATTTTTCTTTGAAAGCAGTAAAGGCCATTTCGGCTTCTTCTAAGGTTAATGCTTGATAGACTTTCTTCAGATCTTTCATCACTTCTTTTTGTTCCTTGTAGGAGACATATTTCATGGATTGCGTATCTGATGGATCACACACAACTGTATTTCTGTTTGAGGAAATATAGAACTTATGGCTTCTGAAAAGCCGGAAAGCCCGTCTTTACAAGCAATTAGGATATCTTCTACACCTCTGTTTTTAAGATCTGTACATACACCTAGCCAAAAACTAGCACTTTCATTTTCCCCAATCCAGATGCCTAATATTTCTTTATGCCCTTCCATATTAATCCCTAAAACACTATATGCAGCTTTATTAACGATTCTATTTTCATCTCGAACTTTAAAATGGATGGCATCCAAAAATACGATCGGATAAACCCGGTTAAGTGGGCGGGATTGCCACTCTTTGACTAGAGGCATAATTTTATCGGTTACTTTGCTAACCATGGTAGGGGAAACATCAATCCCATATAAATCCTGCATTTGGCTTTCAATATCCCTTGTTGACATGCCTTTTGCATATAATCCCAGTATTTGATCCTCTATACCATTGACAGTCGTTTCATACCTCTTAATAATTCTTGGTTCATAATAACCATTTCGGTCTCTTGGAATATCCAATTCAGTATCTCCATATTTAGATTTGACCGTCTTCTTACTGTACCCGTTTCGGCTATTGCCAGTGTTATTACCGGTCGTGCTGTGTTTCTGATAACCCAACTCTTCCTCCAACTCTGCTTCAAATACTTGTTGAATGGTGTCCTTAAATAAACGCTTCATCATTTCTTGAACATCTTCTACAGTACGACATTCTTTTGCCAATTCCTTAACCGTTTTCTCATGAAAAAAGTCTTGCATAAATGATCATCTCCTTATTGGAAAGTATATCCATTTACACAAAACTTTTTACGCTCTCATAGCATCATGGTTTATAGTTTTTTAATTGACTTAGATTAGACCCGTTGGTTTAGGTTCATATGGTGTTGCTGTTGGTTTAGGTTCAAATGCTGTCGGTTTAGGTTCATGTAATGGTTTCTCATGAGCAACAGTTACAAACAATGAACCGCCCAAAAGTAACATACTACATGTCACTGATACTACTAATTTTTTCATCTTCTATCCCTCCTCCTAATTTGATTATTTTGTCATAACTACTAGTTGCTAATTTATAATACTGCATAGCTTCCTTATACCTACCCTTTTTCTCTAGATGACCAGCAAACAATTTTGCATATGCTTGGATAATGTAGTTGTAGAACCTATAATATTCTTCACCTTTAACCAGACTAAGTGTATCTTCACCCAATCGTAAGTATTCTTTTGCTTTCAAATATTCGCTGTTTTTATAAGAAAATTGCATTAATCGAGTAATAGCTTCTAATCTAGATCCACAATCCAAATCTCCACTTGTTAAAGCAAGTGAGTAATTTTTAATGGACTGTTTTGATTCTCCTGCTATTAAATAAAAGCGACCTAGATTAAGATGGGTTAACTGAATGATTTGTTCATCATTTTCTAATTTACCTAAGCGCATAGCCTGATTGTAGTTTTTTATCGCAATATCATTCATTTTAATTCTTTGATATGATATTCCTAACAGTATATGGCATTGTGCACAGCGCACAAAATTGTAATCACGCTGAAACACAGTCATTGCTTTCTTTGCATAATTAATAGCTTCCATCCCATTTAATAGTTTGCTGTGGGCGATTGAAAGGGCATAATGCAAATCGGCGATTTCGACTTCGTCAATGTTTGCTAAGCGAATCTTTTCCTCTGCCAATTGGTAACATTGCATAGATTGTTGGTAGTCTTCTTTGAATGAGTAATAATCCCCTTTAAATTTATACCAATAGTAGGCATGTGTATCACTAAATGTGTCTACCATTTCATGGAGATCATTTATTTGCTTCAAGGCTTTTTTGAAATCCCTTAAAACGATATAATAACGAATTTTATGTATTTCAAACGTTATCGCTTGGTCGTTAATGTTAGTACTAATTAGCTGTTGTAATTCTTCATACTTCTCTGTCATAACGCGTTTATCATACCTGTCAAACAGCATATCGTACCATTCTTTGCATTTTTTTTCTACTTCTAAATATTTTTTTTCATTATCGTTTATCTCTATCCCTAAACGATTACAAAGTAATTTTATAGTATTCGGGTTTACATCTGCCTTATTATTTTCTATTTTAGATAGATAAGACACCGAAACAATGCCTTCTGACAATTCTTCTTGTGTCATATTACGCTTCTTTCGTTCTAATTTAATTAAAGAACCTGTTTCTATCTTAATCACCTCTACTCTACTCGTATAAATCATTACCTATTATAACACAAATTAAAATAATCAGTGTTGGGAAAATAATCAGATTTTTGTTTGCTTTTCATATTAAAAACGGTTAATATCTGTTTATTTTCTTTAAAAAGGAAAAATAGATATTTAAAATAGTCTAAATTTATATTTATAATAGAAGACCCCCAAGAGCCATAAAAAATTAATAAAGAGTATGCTCAAACAAAGGTTCATCTGATCAAAGATAAAATAGAATAACCTTTCTAGTAAAAATGAATCATTGTTATTGAAAAAGGATTAGAGAATTAGAAGGAATAACAGATAAGTAAAAACTGAGAAAAAATCCGTAAGAAAATGTGGTGGGAGCTAACAAACCTATTGTATTAACGTTTCAAGAATATTGATTTCAAGGGATTGTTGGGTGTCAAATCTAAAAGATTTAACGAATTAGTTTGTTACGGAGTTTCTGTGGGCATGATTTCCAATCCAAGACCTCAGTAAAATTAGATAAGACATGCAATCATGCCCACTACTCCATATAAAATCTCCTTAACTACCTTTGAATAGGTTGATAAATTTACTAGTTTTTTTTCGTATCTTTATCTAATTTTTCAACAATAGCATACGCTATTGTTTGAATAAGAACCATTCCCATTAAAATCCAAAAAGCATTCCTGACGCCAATAGTAACATTAAGAACTAATAAAATTAAGTATAAACAGAGAAAGAAATATTTAACTTTTTTAACATTCATGTATGTTGCCCCCATTCTGCATATTATTTTGCTGTAAATATTAATTATAATAAGGAATTTATGAAGAAAAAGTTAAAGTTTAATGTAATCGCTTTATCACTGGTTTTGCTTCTTTTATTTAGTAGTTTATCATTCTCAGAAGTATCTGCCCATAAAAGTATAAAAGAAGTTAATACCGAAAACATCGTAGTTGAAGGTAATAGTTATGAATACAAAGCAATAAAAGAAGGGAGCACCCTTACTGTCAAGGTAACTGGAGAAGATGGCTCCATAAAATGAACTAGAAATGGCGACAAGGTAGCTAAGGAGTGATTTTCTGAATGAAAACGATAAATTACAAGTTAAAGAACAAACAGATAGGATTGATACAAAACATAAAAGAAGATAAATCCATTTCTCTAGTGATGGTGCTGTTATAACTAATTTTATGGCAGCAACTAGAAATTTTCCACTTAATGATAATTAACTAGGGATTGTAAAAACTGTGTCAGTAAGAATGCTTATGGCTCTTGCTCACGCAGTTACAGTTTTTTATTTAGCATAGAGCCAAAAAATCTAAGCGAAAATGAAACAGCTGTAGTCAATGAGATCGATTGACCACAGCTTTTAAAATTTTTAGGTGTTGTAAAATAATCGATTGTTAGGTTTCGATACCGAAATCAATCGATTAATTATTTATTTGGGGGATTGCAAACATTTTTAAGCACTAAAGCGTAATTACTAGTTTTTTTCGCCATGGCTCTAAATTCCATAGATTTTTTATACCTCTTACTGTCTCAGTATGGCCCCGTAATTGTGCCTTCATGCTTGCGGTATTTTTCCAGTTCTTAGTCCCTTTATGTTTATTATATATTACTTGCCATCTGTATTTTTCATAATGAGCTTGGACGACTGGATTAGGGTGTTTCGTCCATGCAAGTTTTTTAGGGTAAACGGATAAAGTAATTCCGTCTGATCATTTTCTCCATTTAGAATCGGAATAATAATCGGGAAATTTGGTCAGCGGATTTTTAGCTGCTACAGTTGCTACACTGTTATTCATTCCCAAATGTTCGTTCAAATCTATCAATTTCAGTTGTTTCATACACAGCATAAACAGTATCTTCACTTAATGGATCACCTGATAGTAAAGCTAAAGGAATCCCCATCAGCAAAATCAATTTCACTTGCTTTTTTTGGAGTATACTCATAACCTAACTCAACAGTTTCTGCATTCGCAGTCATTGGAACAGTAAAAGTAAAAATAAGAATAGAAACAAGGAAGAACCCCAAAGTTTTTTTTCACTTTTCCATCTCTTTTGCGCCAATTATTTTATTTATTGCAATGATTATATTTATTTGTAAAAATGTCAATATTTTATGTTATAATATTGTAACAAAAGATTAAGGAGGTAGGGAGGACTTTAAATGTTAGGAGAAGAATTTACTTTGCTAGCGCCTTTATTTTATCTTATACTATTTTTCACAATAGTAAATTTTCTATATTTAACTTTTTTTCAGAATAAAATTAAGAGTAATTATTATGTGCTATTAAACTCAGTATTTTTCCTAGTGATAGCCATGGTGCTATTATTTCAAGAGGGAGTTATAGTTGATGAGTTTAATAAGTCACCAGGTTCTATGAATTTGATTCTTTCAATCATTTCAGGGATTGTATTCTTAATAAGTTTATTTTTTATAAACAAAAAGAAAATAAGTAAATAATACTAAAAATCAATAGTTAAACCGCTATTGGAATGTAAATGTCATTAGTTCTTTATTAGATTGGACTAGTGCCATTTCCTGTTTCTATACTAATCAGTAATTGCCGAAGAGGTACGAAACAGGAAGTTCGCTCTCAAATACTGTTGTAAAATATTTCATCCAAATTTTTTAAAATATCTCAATATGTTAAGAATGCTAAACCTAATGAGACAGAATTTATAACTTCCGATAATATGTTATGTAAACTAGAAAACTACATAACTATTTTTTATAATTATTAAACGCATTCACAATAAACTCAAATGGATCTAAGTATCCCCTCTCCTTTATGTTTGCAAAAAAAAGTAAATCGTTCCAGCCTATCAATCTGAACATATGAAGTTTTAGTTAATCCAGAATGAGGGCTATTTTTTATCTGAATCCGATTTTGTTTACGTGGTGTTCATGTTATTTTTAACCCATAAACGTCTCCATCTTTCTCCTTGACAACAATAAGAAAGACAGGGCGTCTTTTTTGCCCTGCCCAGATCCTTTTTCATAGGGGAAATTTAAATCATATATATAACCCGGCTTCATTAATCATCCTCCGTCCAAAATTTATAATTAGGATGATCAGGAGATATATCAACGTTTCCATATTTATCAACTCGTAATGGTTTTTTATTAGGAAGTTTAGATATATCAACCTTCTTGGATATATTTTTTAGTATTTGATCATATTCTTTTTGTATTTGACGTCTATTAGGACTTTTAACTACTGCATGAGCCATTTCTTCGTCCTCCTTCGTACACATACCAACATCACCTCTTGGATATTAGTATATGCAACATTATCTAATATATCAGAAAAATTAACTTTTCTCTAAATGGCACCTCACCTAGGTTCAGTATAACATTCGTAGTGTATCCTTATTGAAACTTAACCGGCTAGGAGGGATATTGAGTTTCACAGTAAAAAGTGCGACAATATCCAGCTTAACTAATGCGGTACAAATGAGATTGTAGTTTCCCGGAAAGGAGCTTGCTGATAAGCTGGAATTAATCCTTTACCTACAATGCTTTCTTTAGCTAACCATTTATACGGATAGGAAAAGGAAACTTCCGATACAAATGGGAAATTGGATAGAGCAACAGTGGTTTTATCTTTCCAAGTAAGGTTAATTTTTTCCCCTGTAAACGATTCTAAGTTAGCCGGTAATGGAATTCCTTCTTTAAAAAAAGGGTGCTGATTGGTTCCTGGTTCATTAAGGCAAATAAACAAAGAGAGATTATCACAAAGCTGCAACAGACTATAATATTTAGCAAATAATTCAGAATCAAAATTTCCTGCCATTTGAATAATTCGCTGTTGTCGCTGCTTTTCTTGTTTTACAAATTTGCGACTGATTGGGAAAGCATCACCTTTTAGAAAGCGGGTGTAATGAACACTGCAAAGTAAGCCTGCATATGAATCAACTGCTTCTACTTGATCAATACCGGAAGCATAGAGCATTGTTTTTGCGGAATTAGGAAAATCAATAAAGCTGTATGGCTTTTCAGCTAGATCATTCCAAAAGGGTTCCTGATCGAATGGTTTCCAACCAATATCATGCTTATCGATTGCATAAATCACAGACGCTTTATGTTCTGACTTAGGAAAGTGAATTTCTTTCCATTTTTTAATCATATCACCTGAAGTTTGGGCATGATGGTCTTGTTCAATTAGGATATAACCGTTTTTATGTGCTCTGACGACCAAAAGTGAACCTCCTTTCCTCTTTGATTTATAGTTCGTTTACAAATCGAGAGAGTTATGATTTTTTGCATTTAGAAGAAAAGTATAAGTACAGAATTGGATGACTTGGTAAAGTTTCATCCCGAATATAAGGCACCTTGAGGCTTCCACTTCAAGAGTTGCAGACGATACAAAGAAGTCTAAATGGGAGATGACGGCACCTAAATTCTCGATTCGTTCGGGTCAACAAGACAAAGAAAGCTATGTCAACGATGCATCGCAGTTTTTCTAGGGCAGGGTATGCTTCGATAGCGTACGCACAGAAAAAGTGTACTTCTTTTTCAAGGATGTCCGAGATTCTAGTCTTTATTCTAGCTCTATCAATAGGGGATGGACGAAAACTCCTATTGAATAAGTTTACCTTTTCAAGTTTTTCATGTAATAAATTAGGTTTCTACTCTAGGTAAGCTTCCATTCATTATTCCCTTACCCGTATTTGTTGTTTTAAAAGCATAATCTTTATTGGTTTACTTATAAATTAATTAAATTACTGTAATTGAATTTATAAATTCAATATTGCTATCCATTTTACTATTAATTTTTAAAAATTCAATAAAGATAATTATATTGACATAGGAAGTAATAACAACTATAATTACTTACAATTAATAAGTGTATATAAAAAAGTAAGTTAAGTAACCTAATCAAAATATATTGGATCGTTAAATATAATGGTAAACTGTCAACTAAAGAGGGGGAATCATCAATGGAGAAGAAGTTTTTTAAATATCTAGTCACATACGTTGGGGAAGTTCAGTTACATGTTACAAGATTGAAAGAATCCCTTTCATTTTATCAAGATATTATTGGCTTTTCTGTCCTTGAAAAATCAAACCGAAAAGCAGTGCTAACAGCAGATGGGATAACGCCTTTACTTACCATTGAACAACCCGAGAATGTGGTAAGTAAGCAAATGGGAAGAACGGGGTTGTATCATTTTGCTATCTTATTACCAAGTCGGAAGGATTTAGCATCTTTTCTAAAACACTGTGCCCAATATAATATTCCATTCGGTTCTGCTGACCATGCTGTTAGTGAAGCCTTATATTTATCTGATCCGGATGGAAATGGCATCGAAGTATATCATGATCGACCTTCAACAGAGTGGAACTGGGTTCATGATCAAGTAACCATGGTAACAGAATCATTAGATATAAATGGAATACTAGCCGAAACAAGTGATCATTGGACAAAGCTTCCAAAGGAAACAATTATAGGGCATATCCATTTACATGTAGCTAATTTGCAGGAAGCAAAAAAGTTTTATGTAGATGGTCTCGGCTTATCGATTGTATCCCAATATCCTGGAGCACTCTTTATGGCAGCTGGAAATTATCATCACCATATTGCAATTAATAGTTGGAATGGAGAAGGAATTCCAGCACCAGATCAACATAGTGCAGGCTTGGGGTGGTTTAGCTTCATTATGCCAGATAATCAAGCCATTGAGAGAGCAAAGAAATGCTTAGTAGAACTTAAAGTACCAATTAACAGTAGAGATGATTATCTCGAAGTGGCAGATCCTTCAGGTAACACGATTCATCTGAAAACAGAATAGTTAAGTAGAACATTTGCACTTAATTTTTTGCAAATGTTTTTTATTATTTAGGAAAATATATTCGTTTCTGTGTTAACTTTTTTGAAAATTAGCGTCGTCTAGCTTAAGTGTTTCAAGCGATTTGCTTCCCTATGTTGTTTCAAACCTCCTGTGGCAGCAACGGCTTCCCCGTCGGAGTTCCAGTGCTTGCCAAGCTGGTTAAGACGCTTTTATATTCTATTTCATGAAGAAGAATAAGTTTTTAATAGATTTCTTGAGCTTCTTTCGTTTTTTATCTGTAGAGATAAAAAGTTATTTGGATGAGGAGATATAGTTTTACTCCATTTGAATAAATGTAAATAAAATTTTAACAAATATGTTTACATTTTTTGATACTTTCTTTAATGTTAACACGTACTATAAATATATTTTTTAAAATTGGGTATATCAAAAGAACAAGTTTCTAATTGTAGAGTGAACTTTCAATAATGGTTAGGGAAACGAAGAATAGGGCATAGTATGGAGTATCGTTTATGCAATTACATATATTTCGTTGATGATAATATCCGGTTTGTAACAAAATAATAATCAAAAGGGAGATGAATCATGGCATATTTACTATTAATTTTCGGTTTTGCCTTATTAATTAAAGGAGCAGATTTCTTTGTTGACGGTTCTTCCAATATTGCCAGATTGTTAAGAATTCCCCCTATATTAATTGGGTTAACGATTGTAGCATTTGGTACTAGTTCTCCGGAAGCTACAGTAAGTATTATTGCTGCTATGCAAGGCACAGCCGATGTTTCGATTGGTAATGTTGTTGGTAGTAATATTTTTAATTTAACCCTTGTTGTAGGGCTAGCTACAATTTTATTTCCAATTAAAGTGCAAAATGAAACGATTCGTAAAGAAATTCCATTTACATTGCTGGCGAGTATTGCTTTGCTTGTTCTAATTAGTGATACGTTTTTAGAGGAATTTAACATAAATTACATATCTCGAAGTGATGGGTTAATCTTTTTACTGTTTTTCTCCGTTTTCATGTACTATGTTATCGAGGTAGCTTTAAAAAGCAGACAAGTCTCGGTGAAAGAAGATGTTCCAAGTGATATTCAATGGGGAAAAAATATTTTTATTACAGTACTTGGACTAGCCGGTATTATCATTGGCGGACAAATGGTAGTTGATAATGGAAAAGAAATTGCCTATGCTTGGGGAATGAGTGAGGCACTTGTAGGCTTGACGATCATTGCGATTGGAACCTCCCTTCCAGAGTTAGTTACATCGATTGCTGCTGCTTTGAAGAAGGAAAGTGAAATCGCATTAGGAAATATTGTAGGGAGTAATATCTTTAATATATTATTTGTTTTAGGAGTTTCTGCGGTAATAAGTCCGCTTCAGGTAAATAGCAAAGTTATCACGGATATTATTTTGATGATTGTGCTAACAGTCTTATTGCTTATCTTTTCACGAACTAACTACAAAATTGGAAAAGCGGAAGGCTTCATCCTTGTTATAGGTTATATTTTGTATTTAACTTATATTATTATTCGAAATTAAAAAAGTGGAGCGTTGTTTTAAGCAACTCTAGATATACGGAGAAATTTCAAATATGGTATTATACATACAAACTGCATAAGAATTAGCAATCAGCAATAAGACGCTTGGGGGTTTCTTTCCAAGCGTCTTTCATCATTCGATTATTTGTATTTAACTTTGTTTCCTAATGTAATGTATGGAAACTTCATATGTTCCTCATCTTTTAAAAAGAATAAAACTTATTTACCATTAAAACATCGGTTAGTATACCTTTTTCCACTGTTTTTTGTAATTGCCAATGATTTTTCAGGATGGATACCTTTTTATCCCGAATATAGCTGGTAGTTAGACTTGTTCTTCCATGCTACGAGGTGAAATGAAAGGTGTGAGACCTAACTGTAAATGAAATATCCGATTCTATTCAGAGGATTAGCTCCCCCCTTGAGGTACTAACAACGGTGTGGGGGATAAAAAACTTTATTTCCTATAAGGAGCCGTAAAAATGAATGTCAAACGCCAAGAGGGTCGGGTGTAGTGCGTTTGTCAATTCCTTGATGCTCACTTTATTCCGCTTACCATTGACAAACACCATAATGAAAGTAATCAAAATAAAAAGGAATAATGAACCAAAATGTATGGTACTTATTCCTATCCACTACTTAAACATTAAAGTAAATATATCTTTTAAAAAAAGTGAAACGAAATTGAACACGCCATAAAAAAATAAGTACATGATCAGAAATACGAATGCATCCTTTTTACTAAAAGAAAAAGAGATCTCGTATTTATCCATATTACCACCTCATCTTATTTAAGATACACCAAATTCTTAAATCTTTACAAGCAATCTTTATGGCTTATTTTTTTCTGACTTTAAGAGTTGTACGTACACAGAAGTCTAAGTGGGAGATAACGACACCTAAATTCCCGATTCGGTAAACTAACATCAGTAGGAGATGGAGGAAAACTCCTACTGAATGAAGATTCACGTTATGATTGTAGTAAAATGAATCACCTTTTTCCAATCATCTATACGATCACAGAAAGATTCCTAAATCCATATAAAGATTCTCTTCCGCTTTTCTTAAATCGGAGTTCTACTAGAATGGTGACCCATCCTAGTTAAGCTGTCGATACCATTTAGCTGCTTCCTGTACTTCTCTTAATGTCAATTGATGCCCGCTATTTTCCCAATGTAAATGTACATTTGCTGAAGCATCCTGTAACAACTGTTTAAGATCTTCTGATTCTTGAGCGGGGCAAATAGGATCATTTGTTCCTGCTGCAATAAATACATCGACTTTAGATAAATCAGGTAACTCAATGCCGCGTCTTGGAACCATTGGATGATGCAAAATCGCTCCCCGCAGGGCATCCTGATGGTGAAATAATAAGCTTGCAGCAATATTTGCACCATTAGAATAACCAATGGCAAATATGTGATCACGAGCAAAGTTGTATGTTACAGCGGCTTTATTTAGGAAATTAAGTAATTCTTCTGTTCGAAATACTAAATCTTCTTCATCAAAAATACCTTCGGCTAAGCGTCTAAAAAAACGGGGCATTCCATTTTCGAGTATATTTCCTCGTACACTAAGAATATTAGCTCCCGCATCAATTTCAGTTGCAAGCGGTATTAGATCCCGTTCGGTGCCTCCAGTACCGTGTAGTAACAGGAAAGTCGGTTTCGATTGGTCACTTCCTCGCTGAAAAATATGTTTCATCCTGTTCCTCCTTTAAGCTCGTTTTCCTACCGTTTTTAAAACATTTATCACGGTCTGTTTTTGTTGATCACTAATGCCAGCAAACAAGTCTTCCATTATTTTCTGATGCTTTGGAAAAATTTCATCCATTAATTTTTTTCCTTCATTGGTAATATCGATATAGACAACGCGCCGATCTTCTTGACAATGTTGTCTTTTTAATAATCCTTTCTGTTCTAATTTGTCAATAACATATGTAATAGAACCAGTTTTAATCAGGACACTTTCCGATATTTCCCGAACCGTTTGCTTTCCCTTATGATACAGGGTTTCAAGAATAGTAAATTCAGATGTTTTCATTCCGTAGTTTTTTATATCCTGCATCATTCGTTCTTGTAGTGCTTTTGAGGCTTTGACTAATACGACAAAAGCCTTTAATGAAAGATTCTCTTGCATCATCGTTCCACCTTGTTTGTATTGAATTAATATATTCTTAATTAAATATAATCTATTCTGTTTAGGCTGTCAAAGTATATGAAATACCGGAAGAGAAAGGTATAGAACAGGGAAAAGCTGAAACGTTAATTTTTACCTTCATGTTTCTACCCATAGAAAATGGTTAATGGTGCCGTTGATTTTACGTATATTTTTATACATTACTTTTAAGAGTTAACCCTTATCCCTTTTTTAAGCTGAATGAAAAGATGATATTGCTTAGTTTAGGTGCAATATCATCTTTCTTACATCATTAGCCCGCATGTAACTGGCAGTAAGACCTGCCCTTCCATGCGGAGGTGAAATCTTGGACGATACGTAGTCCAACTGCAAGTCAAATGCCCGATTCTGTTTACCCGATTCTGTTTATTCTAATAATCAGTGAGGGATAAAAGACCCCCCACTGATGCAAGACAATGTATCATTCTCTTTGCATTTTTAAGTTTCTTTTTTGCTTCAACAGTTCTTGAAATTCTTCTTCCAGTTTATCAGAAGGCTCTATACTTAATTTGCTCAGCACTTCGGTCAGCTTCGTTTCCACTACGATTAATTGTTGTTCGATCATGTCTTCCTGTGGTTTAGAGAAGTCATTTTTATAGGCGTCATAAGACCCTTCAAACACAGTGATCTTTTTATTCCCTCCGAAGGCAATCAAGCGATTTGCAATGGCTTTAATAAATCTCCGGTCATGGGAAACAAACAATACGGTTCCTTCATAATTTACAAGCAGTTCTTCTAAAGCTTCTACTGCCTCAATATCAAGAAAATTTGTCGGCTCATCAAGAATGAGTGTATTAATATCACTAACAAATAGTTTAGCAAATGCTACTTTTACCCGTTCTCCTCCGCTTAGAACGTTTACATGTTTATAAACATCGTCTCTGTGAAAATGCAGTCTTGCTAGTACCGTTCGAATCAGTGTTTCATTTTGACTGGATGTGTTGCTTACATTCTCTAAAATTGTTTTGTTCGTTTCAAGTATATCTAGATTTTGGCTAAAGTAGCCGACTTTCATTGCTGGAGCATGACGAACTTGATCATTTTCTTGCATGAGGTTTTTGATTAATGTTGTCTTGCCGCTGCCATTAGGTCCAATAATGGCAATTTTATCTCCAACTTTAACATGGAAGCTAACGGGATTCCATAGGAGACGTTGACCAATAACACCCTTTAGATCTTCTACTCGTAGAAGAGTTCTTCCGTGTAGTTTGTCTGCATATGGCAAGTTCATCTTGACTGGTGGCGTTTCCTTTACTTTTTCTACCTGTTCCAGCTTTTCCAGTCTTGTTTCAATCGCTTTAGCTGCTTTTCGTAATTTCTTTTGTTTATTTGCAAAATAAGGCCTGGCACCTGTAATTTTTGCTTCTGAACTGCTTGTTTGCTTTGGTTTCTTTGTTGCTCGCTGTGCTTTTTGCTCTTTTAATTGAAGCGCTTCTTCTAATTGTGTTTTCTTGGCTATATAATTTTCATAAGCCTGTTGCTGCTGATTTAGCTGCATGTTCTTCTGTTCCTGATAATGAGAGTAATTTCCTTTATATTCCGTTACATAGCCATCTTCCAGTTCCCATATCGTTGTACACAATGCATCAAGAAACTCGCGATCATGGGAAACAATAATTAGTGCGCCTTTCCATTTTTTTAGCTGTGTTTCTAATTTTTCAATGTGCCATGTATCTAAATTCGTTGTTGGTTCATCTGCTAATAAGATATCTGCCTGGTTAGCTAGGGCTCTGTTAATATATTCTTGAGTTACTTCGCCACCACTTTTTGTCGTAATCATACGTTTCAATTGTGGAACTAATTCGATTGTTCCATGGGTTATAATTTTTCCCGTTTCCGGTACAGTTTCTTTTGCAAGAATTTGTAACAATGTTGTTTTTCCACTGCCGTTTTTCCCAACCAAACCAATACGATTTCCTTTATGGACAGCTAGTGATTCGATTTCAATTAATTTTCGATCTTTTATATAGTGAATTAAATTTCTCGCTTCTAATAAACGCATACGTTCATCTCCTCATATAGGCTGAAAACTTGGCTATTACCAAGTGATTAGATGTAAGAGGCTTCATTGCATGTTTAATTATTGTCGTCTTTTTTTATACATTGTAGATAACTTTTTGAAAAGTATCTTCGTCGTCTCAAGTGCTTAAGCGAAGCAAACTTGAAACTGCTTCCTACGATAAGTTAACATCGGCTCAATACTAAATGAAGACCGACTAAAACGGGCTTACCGTCGACATATGCCTGATTTATTGGCATGTTCTGTCCCAAATGTAAGGAGACGTTTCAAAAATCTGCTTATTATTTTGAAGACTTTATAAGAGAAATGGCTCCTAAATCCATTCCTTCAAAGGCTTTTAGGAAATCCCCTTGTAGACTGACATTCCGTGTAAAAAGCACGGAATGAAGTTTTCGCTTTACCTTGTCAAAAGTTCTTCCGTTTGTACGTTGCACCCCTGAGCGTTTCTAGCTTTTGTTTTTTACATACAAAAAAGCCTCCTATTCATCCCAGAATAGGAGGCATCGCAGATAAGTATGGTTAAAGATACGTATTCCATTATGCCACTTAGTCTATTTACACAATATAGATGTAAAGAGAGGAGTACATAAAAGAATAAAGATCGTTACCAATTACATCGAGCATCATCCTATTCTGAAATGTTCATAAGTTGCATGCAAGAATAAACAGATCAATATCTGTTGTTATTGCCGCTTCCTTATCCATTTATTTCAGTAAATAGGATTAATAAATCATGTAATTGGGTCACCCTTTCCGTTATTGTTAGTACCATTATATAGAAAATAATTGCTATTGTCTATCCACTTAAGCTTATAGGACAAGATTTTTAATTAATTCTTCTTGCAAAGTCTACAAACTTAAATTTATCGGGTCGATGTCGAGATTCCGTAAATTGAAATAGTCTCGCATCCTCTAAGTAAACTAAACTTTTGATCACAACAGTATTCGTATGGTGTTTTAAATCCAATAATTTCCTGTCTTGTTTAGTTGGTTCTTCAACGGTAATTTCTTTTTGAGCAAAGCTAATGGAAAGACCAAGTTCATGCTCAATATAATCGTAAATAGATCGCTCGCATGTTTCTATACGAGGCATAGGAATAATCGATTCGATAAAATAATCTTTGTCTAAAATGACATTTTCTCCATCAATCGTTCTTACGCGAATAACGTTCCAAATTTTGTCCTTTGTATTGATTGTTTTATATATGGGACTGGAACGTTTTACTTCTTCCATCTGAATCACTGTTGTTTTAGCATCTAAGTTTAATTTTTTTGCTAATTCTTTAAAGCTGACAATTCCTGAGACTGGAAAATCAAGTCGTGGACGGTCAATAACAATCGACCCTTTTCCCCGTATTTTTTGAATATAGCCATGCTGTGATAATAAATGTAATGCTTTTCGAATCGTTTCTCTCGATGTTTGATAAATTTCGGCTAAGTCGTTTTCGGAAGGGAGTAAGGAAGATGTTGGTAACATATCGTTATTAATCTGTTCAACTAAATCATGATAAATCATTAAATATTTCTTTTGCATCGTTATAACCTCTTTATTTACGATAATAGGCAGCAAGCTCCATTATGATATGGATAACGAAAAAGAGCTAGACTGCCTTTTACAAGGTTGACGGCATGAGACAAAATAGATTCAACCAGAAAATGTTGAATCAGTTATTTATTAAATAATAAATAATGGACTCATAAGGTCGTAATGGTATGGTGCCTAATTTAGAAGGCGAATCAGAATAATTGGACAGAAGAATAATCGCTTTTTCATTCCGTAAATCATCAATAGTAATTTCCGTATCCGTATCATAAAAATTGCTTATTACGACTAAGCTTTCATTCTGCCAATTTCGTGAATATGCAAAAACATTTAGATGATGGATATCGATCATCTTAAAGTCTCCATAAGTAATGATATCATATTTTTTTCGTAAAGAAATTAGTTTCTGATAATGTTTAAAGATAGAGTTCGGTTTTTCCATCATCTTTTTAGCATTAATCGTTTTGTAGTCCTGTGCTAAAGGAATCCAAGGTGTACCAGTTGTAAATCCGGCATTTTTCGTTGATGACCATTGCATAGGCGTTCGAGCATTATCTCTAGATTTTTGCTGAAGAATTTTAATAATAGCTGTTTCTGATTTACCTTCTTTCTTTAACTGCTTATAAGCATTTAATGATTCTACATCACGATATTGGTTGACGGAAGTAAACCCGGCATTTTTCATTCCCAACTCTTCTCCTTGATAAATATAAGGAGTACCTTGCATCATATGCAGGGTTGTAGCAAGCATTTTTGCTGATTCAGCATGATATTCCCCGTCATTTCCGAAACGGGAGACAATCCTGGGTTGGTCATGATTACACCAAAATAATGCATTCCATCCACCACCTTCGTACATGCCGACTTGCCAATTATTAAGAATTTCCTTTAATTGGATAAAGTTAAAAGGAGCTGTTGTCCACTTTTTCCCGTTTGGATAATCGACCTTCAAATGGTGGAATTGAAAGGTCATATTTAATTCTTGGCGGTCACGCCTAGTATAGAGAATACAATTATCCAATGAAGTTGATGACATTTCGCCAACTGTCATCATATCGTTTGGTTCAAACACTGTTTGATTTAATTCATGTAAAAATTCATGAATTCTCGGTCCATCTGTATAAAATCTCCGTCCATCTCCTTGGTCATCATTAGGAAAACACTGGTCTTTGGAAATTAAATTGATCACATCAAGGCGGAAGCCATCGATTCCTTTGTTTGCCCAAAATTGTATCATTTCATATATTTTTTTCCGGACTTGAGGATTTTCCCAGTTTAAGTCAGCTTGTGTTTTATCAAATAGATGTAAATAATATTGATCTGTTTTTTCATGATATTCCCAAGCAGAGCCACCAAATTTAGATAACCAGTTATTTGGTGGACCGCCATTTACTGGATCTTTCCAAATGTAGAAATCACGATATGGGTTATCTTTAGATTTAGCTGCTTCTTTAAACCAGATATGGTCTGTTGAAGTATGGTTAATAACTAGATCCATAATGAGCTTCATATGGCGATGGTGAACCTCTGTTAATAATTCTTCAAAATCATTCATCGTTCCATAAAGCGGATCAATCGCATAGTAGTTACTAATATCATACCCATTATCTTTTTGTGGTGATTGATAGACAGGAGTGAGCCAAAGAACATCTACTCCTAATTCCTTAAGGTAATCAAGCTTTTGGATAATGCCTTGTAAGTCACCTATGCCATTTCCAGTTGTATCAAAAAAACTCTTTGGATAAATCTGATAAACTACAGCTTGTTTCCACCAAGCTTCATTCATGTTAACACCTCATTAGCTGTTTTTTTCGCATCTAAGGTGCCGTAAGACGCTATTTCAAGGAAATACGAAGAACTCTAAGTGAGAGATCACGGCACCCAATGCAACTCGGTAGGTTATTCCATGGTATTAAGAAAGTTTCAACGTTTTAAGTGTAAAATGAAGTCAACCCTAATTTCTTCGGTAATCGCACTTTGTGCACATCACAGTAAAGTTCCTTATCTCGTTATGCAGAGTTTGTACGTTGACCAATCGCTAGTGTTTTTAAAAAGCTATCCGAGTAATCTATGCTTGCGGAGAGCTATAATATACGTAATGACAAAAGGCACAATGATAACAATGACCATTCCGATAATAAAGGAGAACCAATGTTCTGGAATAATGGAAAATATTCCTGGCAAACCACCTACACCAATAGAAGTGGCTAGTACCTTTTGCATGGTGATAAACGCTCCAGCAATAGAGGATCCGACAATGGCAGCAATAAATGGATATTTAAAACGCAAGTTCACTCCAAACATTGCTGGTTCCGTAATACCGAGCCATGCAGATATTCCGGATGTTCCTGCAAGTCCTTTTAACTTATCATCTTTTGCTGCAAGCATCATTGCAAAAGCAGCTGCTCCTTGGGCAATATTGGATAACGCCAGGATTGGCCATAGAAACGTAGAGTTAGTGCTGCCGATTAATTGTAAATCAACGGCAAGAAAAGTGTGGTGCATTCCTGTAATAACCATTGGCGCATACAGAGCTCCATACACGAAGCCACCAACTACCGCGTAATGATCAAACAATGCTACTAACCCATCTGTAATCCAATTTCCAATGGTAAAGGTAATTGGTCCAATAATAATAAATGTTAAGAATCCAGTTACTAGTAATGCGACAGGTGCTACAACAAGCAATTGAATAGAATCCCATACGCGCTTCCGTAAGAATAGTTCAATTTTCGCCAGTACCCAAGATGCAAATAATACAGGTAATACTTGACCTTGATAACCAATTTTATTTACTTCCAGTCCGAATAAATTCCATGTTGGCACCGTTCCTTCTTTTAAAGCTGCACCATATTCCCATGCATTGAGTAAAGCTGGATGTACAAGGATTAACCCAAGCACAACGCCTAATAATTCGCTGCCACCAAATCGTTTCATTGCTGACCAGCCAATTAAAGCAGGTAAAAATGTAAGTGCTGTATTTGCAATGATATTAATCATATCAGCAATACCCGCCCATTGTGGGTACATTTCAATAACAGCTTGATCCCCAAAAATTCCAGGATTAGCTAAAATGTTATTGATCCCCATCAAGAGGCCTGCTGTTACAATAGCAGGCAAAATAGGAATAAAAATATCTGCAAGAACTTTAACCCCTCGTTGTAAGACGTTTTGTTTCTTTCCACCAGCTGCCTTTACTTCCTCCTTGGAAGCTTGACGAATTCCGGTTTTTTCTACCATTGCTTGGTATATTTTATCAACGGTTCCTTGACCAATGACAACTTGAAATTGACCATTTGTTGTAAATGACCCTTTTACTACATTTATATTTTCCAATGCGGATTGGTCTACTTTGTTTTCATCTTTTAATGCAAACCGAAGTCTCGTGACACAGTGTGTAGCTGCCTGTATATTGTCTACGCCACCAATTGCTTTGACAATAGCCTCTGCTTCTTTTGCAAACGGGATTGTTGACTCCATCTGCTTACTTTGTGTAACTTGTTTTGTTACGGATAAGATAACGTCTTCGGTTTTTGTAACGGTGTTTATCGTTCTATCTTCTATCTTCCACACATCTCGATTTGTAATTATAATCGGTGTGATTAAATTAAACCCTTTTTCTCTTAATCCATTGATATCGAAAGTGATTAATGTATCACCCGTATTTATTTGATCACCCTGTTTAACAAAAGCGTCAAATCCTTCTCCGTTCAACGAAACCGTTTCAAGACCGATATGAATAAGCAATTCTATCCCAGTATCACTTCGTAATCCAATAGCATGTTTCGTCGGGAAAAGCTGTATGACCTTTCCAGAAAAAGGAGCTACGACCTTTCCTGTAGTTGGCTCAATGGCTATGCCATCTCCCATCATTTTTTGTGAAAATGTTGGATCTGGAACTTTTTCTAATTGTAAAACGCTTCCACTAATGGGCGCATAAATTTTTTGATTTCCAATACCCATTGGATATCCTCCTCTTTAAGCTTCTTAATATAGGATTAACCAAAATAAACATGTATATACAAGTCAATTTTAGTATAACTTGTATATACATGTTTTGCAAGCGTTGCCTTTTATTCTGGTTAAAGATAGTTTATTTCGAAAATTAGGAAATTAAATTCGAGGATTTGGTAGTATTCAATTAAATTTGGAACGGTACTTATCTAAGATAAATGGGGTAGATGGAAGGATGAGAACTAAATGGAGTTGCGAAAAAGTATATAAAAGGGGGGAAGAATACAGATGATTTTATATCAGGGACAATAAATAGGTAATGTAAAATTGCAATAACATAGCAACATCAGACCGTTTCGAAGTGGAACCAAAAACAACGCAAAGTAGGGAGGGGCCGCTTCGAAGCTGAACCAAAACAACGCAAAGTGGGAGAGACTGCTTCGAAGTCGAACCAGAACACGGCAAAGTAGGGAGACCAATTCGAAGTTAAAACACGTATTACGATAACCAAGATAAAGATATCTTAAGCATAATCTGCGACTTGTAATCTGTCGTTTGTTTGCGAACTGAATTCTTGCAGCTTTCCTTCGTAAACAAATTGGAAGCTTTCAGTTGTTTGTAAGTCATATGGGGAAATCAATGAAATCGGCTTATTGAATTGAACGACATTGCTTTCTTGAAGAATTGCAGCAACAAATTGCGAACAGAAAAAGGCATTTTTTCTCTTAATTGGCCGTTTTAATAGAAAACCAAACAAACCTATAAAATTATAGCGATAATGATCTTTTTCTGCTTGTAATTGCTGAATATAGTTTTGCATTTTTTTCCATTGGTCTTCTGTAATAGAAATGGAATAAACTACTCCAGTTGCTCGTTTAAATATACCACCTTTAATATCTTCTTGAACAAAACCACCGATAAAAGGGTTCTTAGGAGTTTTTCTTCCAAAACTATAAACTTGTTTAAGCTGTTCATCAAAAGCTATCGAAGCATGATTGAATGGTTTTTTTGTATATAGTTTGATCAGTCTGGTTAGCCATGTTCCTGTATCAGTTAGCAATAAGTATACTTCTTTATCTTGCACAATTATCTCTCCTAGAATTTATAGCTTTTCTTATGAAAAAATAACCTGTATAAAGGGCGGTTCAAAAAGGTAAAAATAACGCAACGTTCTTCGTGACTGTGTTTTTAAATACAAGTCTTCCTCTGTTCTATCAGAAATTGTACGCCAGAGATTTTTTGACTTTTTTGACTTTCATTAATATCTTTTTTATGTTGGATTATGCAGTTCATGTTGATATGGTCGCTTTTGGTTTAAGAAAAAAATGATATTATAAATTAGTACGCACCGGAGGCTAAAAAGATTCAAAATAACCAGCATTTTCCATAAGATTTGCTTGAGCCCAATTAGAAAATTAATTTAGTTTCTGATGTCACTTATTATTGTATAAATGATGTCAACGTTTGGTAACTGGCTAAGGCAATATTATTAGATACGTCTTAAGATGTATTTCTATACGTGAAATAATTATAGTAGCTTTTCTTATTGTTCGTCGGATTATTTTTTGCCTATTTCCTGAACTATAGAAAGTTCTACTAAGTAACTTAGTGCTCTTGTATATATTAATGATGTTTTTAGTTCAACATTACTCATCCATTTATACTATTGCATGATAAACAGTAGCTGTCTATATAATAAACTTTACTACTGAATATAGCAAGGTACTAATTTATTAAGGTTACACTGGTTTATGATAAGGCTACCTTGCATGATATGAAGAGAGCCTAAAATAATAAAGAACTGTTTTGTCTTTTAGGAATTTTTTATATGTTTATTGTTTAATCATTTTCATACAAATGATTAAACAGCCTCAGCCCTATCATATAGAGCTAAGGCCGCCTGAATAATTCACTCTGTTTGATTGGGGGAGTTCAATTACGAGGTAACTTAAGAAAATATTATTGTCTTTCTTGCATAGCTTTTGTCATTTGACTCCAAATAGAACCCTTTGCTTCTTCCCCACCTTTAATCCGCGCTAATGCCATTTTTACTTGCATTCGTACTTCAAATTCAGGGTCGTCAAAAGCATTTTCTAAAGCTTTAACTGCTGTTTCATCTCCTAATTCATATAAAAACATAGCAGCACGCCAACGGACTAATCTGCTTTTATCTGTTAGTGCTTTGATTATTTCAGGTATTGCTTCTTTAAAGCCAAGATCGGATAAACAGTCTCCCGCCGTTCGTCTGACATTTACAGCCTTATCTTTTAATGCCTTAAATAAATAAGGCAGCACATCTTTATCTTCAATCATTCCTAGATAAGCTGTTGCCAACCTGCGAATGGATGCTTTTTCATCGTTAAGGGCTTTTTCTAATACTGGTAAATCATCCTTTGTTGGATTCATTTGGTCTAATGCCGCATACCGTTCTTTCCAGCTTGGATTATCCAGCACGTCTAAGGTCACTTTTTGATTGCGTGAAGCAACAAAAGAATCATCACTTGTTAATGCATAATTTACTAAATCATTTAACCGTTTTTCATTATAGCTGGCAGAAATCTCTTCCACTACTTCTTTCCCAATTGCCTCAAGCTCTCCATAGCGCGGGCTCTGCTCAATCCATTTTCGTTCTTCAAGAAGGTTATCTGCGGCTGCAGAAGCACGCATGACCGCGTCCATAAAACGGGCAGGTAATCCAAACCGTTTTTCTGTATCCTTTGCTACTAATTTTACTTGCATTGGAATGTAGCGAAATAGTTGGAGATATACATTCACTTCACCGAAAGCGTCCTCTGTAACGGGGTTTTGGGGAATGGGTTCCTTATTAGCTTCGTTAGTTCCCAGTAACTCTCTAACCTTTGGCAGAATTTCTTCCCAAGGAACACGTGGATTACGTTCCAATGTAATAAAGTCAATAACTCTGTATAGACCTTTTACTCCATTAACTTGAAATAAAGCTTGTATATAAGCAGGTGCGTCTTGTTTATCATCATCTATTGTATAATTTAGTGTTTCGCCTTCTGGCAATTGTTCGTCTACATTTATTTTCATGGAATATGGGCTAGGAGTAGGCTCAATAGATACTATTTTCATGTTGCATCCCCCTTTTATAGTAGTTCGTAAATAAATAGTAACAAATAAACAAATAGGAATCTAATTGAAAGGGTTTTCGATAGAAACTGGTACAGTTACTTTAAAAGTTAAGAGAATATGGAGAAGTCTAAGCGGAAGATAATGGTGTCAGGAAATGGAAGGCTACGATAACGGCATATCGCATGAAGAAAAACATTTTTCAAGAAAAAGGAAAACTTCATTGAAAAGGCATCACACGAAGAAAAAGCGGTTTTCTTTTTCAAGGATAAGAAAAGTTTCAACAGCGATACATTGCGATTTTTCAAGCACACTTTTAATTTAAACTGTTGTTTCATTTCAAGGATAGCCCACTGAATGAAGTTTCACTTTATGTTATAATACTAAAGCTATCTATTTTTTAAAAGTAGAGGTGAATCTTCTTAAGGGGAAGATGTTTTTAATTGTACAAAGGGGAGTAGAGAATGGAAAAACTAGCAATGAGCGCATCAAAAATAATCCAAACAAGATTAGTTCTCCCGCCTGATACGAATCATTTAAATACCATTTTTGGCGGCAGAATATTAGCTTATATTGATGAGATTGGAGCTCTTTGTGCGATGAAGCATGCTAAAAGCACCGTCGTAACAGCATCGATTGATTCTGTGGATTTTCTCTCACCTGCAAAAGCTGGGGACGCTTTAACGCTAGAAGCGTTTGTAACATATACAGGAAGAACATCCATGGAAATATACGTAAAAGTAGTTGCCAAAGATTTAATTAATCAGCAAGAACGATTAACAACGGAATCATTCCTAACAATGGTAGCTGTTGATGAACAAGGAAAGCCTAGACCTGTTCCGCAAGTATATCCAGAAAATGAAGAAGAAAAAATATTATTTGAGTCAGCACCTTTTCGCAGAGAAAATCGGAAACAACGTGCTGCAAATCGAAAATAAAGCAGTAACTGTTGATTCTTGGGGAGTCAACAGTTTTTATTTACTATGGATTTTGTTTATTCCGCACGTAACTGACAGTTAGACCCCAACTTCCATGCTACGAGGGTAAGTGGAGATCCAACTGCAAGGCAAAAGCCTATTAGTTTATCCTAACAACCCAGTGAGGGATAGAAGAAAACCTTCACTGATTGAGGATTCATCTTACGTTGGTTAATTTTTGTATATCTTTTCTCTACATTTAATTTTGACGCCCAGTCCCTCAAGGCTGATTCACTCATTCTGCGATTTGAGCAGTCTCTTTGTTAAGTTCCATGTTTGTTGGAGTCAAGGGATTTTAGCTTTAATTCATGTAGATATGTTTCTATATGATTACCTTTTTTAGAGTGGCATTCTAGCTTAAGCAATCAAGATACTAGCAAACTTAGGTTTTTTTACTACGATAAGTCAACATTGGACTCTCTATCGCCGTTTTCACTTTATCCCGAATTTAGGAGAGCCGTATTCCTTTTTAAAAAAAGCGCCTATGATGTTGCGAAATTTATAGGAAATGGCTCCTAAATTATAGATTCGTGGGTTGATAAGACAATGTATGTTTCGACAGGTCTACATTGCAAGCAGAAAAGTGTTTTTTTCAAGAACACCTGCGAACTCAGCCTTTGATCTTCTGTTTCAAGTCCAGTTGTACGCCACTATTAATCACTTGTGCTTTTGTTCTTTAGTAATGCTTTAAAACGAATTTCAAATTGTTTAATATCATCTCCCGTAAAAGGTTTTGGGCCTTTTGTACGCTTGCCGCTTTTTCTCGCCATCGCACTTAAATAGCGGGTTTGTAGGAGTTGATCAATATTTTTGTTCGTATATTGGAAGCCTTTATGATGAATGACATAACAGTCTTTGGCAAGAGCTAACGAAGCAAGTCCATAATCTTGTGTCACAATAATGTCATCTTGTTTTGCAAGCCTGATAATACGATAATCAGCAGCATCAGCGCCTTCATCAACATATATGGTTTCTACTCCTTGTGGTTCTTCTTTCATCGAAAAGTGGGAAAAGCTTTGAACGAGTATAACGGGTAGATTGAATTCTTTAGCTATTTTTTTAATGGACTCTTTTACTGGACACGCATCGGCATCTACAAGTATTCTCATTTAAAAAACCTCTCATTCATTCCATCTTTGTACTGAAGTAGTATAACCACCATATTTTCCTAATCGTTCTCAATAGCTCGGAGCTCTTTTGCAAATCACCAAGATGTAAATAGGTCGTTTTAGTAGCTATTCAATATGAAAAACACCCTCGTGTAGATATACTACTCTTCTGTTAATACAGGATACGTACCTTCTTCGTCATGAATTTCTGTCCCGGTTAGGGGAGGATTAAATACACAGACAAGGTGCAAATCAGCAGTTGTCGCACGAATATAATGTCTATCATGTTCATTTAACGCATACATCGTTCCTGGAGAGATTTTGTAAATAACTCCAGTTTTCTTACCGTTCTCATCGGCAATTTCGATTTCTCCCTCTCCTTTAATACAATAACACGCTTCAAAGTGATTCTTATACCAATGGTAGTTATCAGCACCTTTTTTAATAACAGTGACTGTCATTGGAAATCCCATACCATCTTTCTGAAGCAACAGCCTTCGACTATTCCAATTTTCACCGACAACATCTAAATCAGTATGAATAATGTCCTCTAGTTTTCTGACAATCATTACAATCACTCCCTATTTCTTTTTCCACATTACAGAAACGAAAGCTGCTTTACTAATAAATGTACGCTCTCTCTCCTAAATATCATATTATAGGAACACGCTACACTTTACAAAAAGGTTATCCTTTACCGTTCCAGATTATTTCCCTCTTGAATGTTCATGGCAAATCAGCATAGCATTCTTTTCGTAAATTCATAAATGCATTGTTCCAGTCACTTATGTACTTTGTTTGGAAGTTTTCTCTATTGCCTTACTTCAACCTATTTAGGTGAATAACTGATTCAAGGAATTCCTCAACTATCTGATTAAATTGTTCAGGTTGCTCTAAGTAAGGTAAGTGTCCACTGTTCGCTATCTCAACGAATGCAGAATTCGTTAAATATTGATCAATTTCTCTCATATAGCTTTCGGGAACAAAATGGTCATTCACCCCTCGTACGATTAAAACCGGGCATGTAATACTAGAAAGATACTGACGTTGATCATAGTCGGCTAACTCTGAAAACAATCTCTGTATATGTGCAGGATTTAAAGACCGAAGAGAATGGTGAAACCCTCTTACAATCGTTTCATTATCCGCTACTCCCATTTCCCTCAATAATGTATTAGCCCAAGTCTTGCCTTGATCATGAAGACTAAGTAAATCATATACTTCAATCCGCTTTTTACGATCCTCAGGTTCTAAGTGAGTAAATGCATTTATAATGATGAGATCCGAAACAAGGTTGGGATAATAAGAAGCTAAATCAATCCCTATCCTAGCTCCTTTTGAAAGTCCACAAACAATAATCGATTTTAACTTCAAATGATCTACTAAGCTATGTACAACGTCAAAATATTGCTTGAAATCAATCTCATCTCCTTGCGATCTTCCATGTCCAGGTAAATCTATTGATATCACTGTCCATTTCTCTGAGAAATATTTTCTTTGATAGAACCAGTTATTCGCATTTCCGCCAAGACCATGAAGAAATATAATGACAGGTCCGCTACCTTCTACATGATAAAAAATTTTTCTACCATCATATATAAAATACACGTTTATCATCCTTTTCTATCGAATCATCATACAGTAACTATGTTTTTTCTTCTTATTTGTAAAGACTCTACAATATTTAAGCAAATTCAAACCATCTTGTTATCGTTGGGCATTAGAATTATTAAATGGATATATCCAGACGTCTCGATTTCTAACCACAACTTCAGGCACATCTTCTTCTTCGTACTTTCTTTCCATCCTCTACTAC
This sequence comes from Cerasibacillus sp. JNUCC 74, assembly GCF_053667775.1. Next base: position 581,755 of record NZ_CM132207.1, read on the forward strand.
GGTAGCACAAATTGAGACGCATGCGCATGAAGCGCATCACGCTTTCGAGAAGCGTATTTTTTTACATGATCATGCACTTTTCTATAGCCGATCTTGAATACCAGTATACCTCACATGGATTTAAAAGAAAAAGGTCGAACGGCAAAGATGACTTATAGTATGTCATGGGTTGGAAGGATGTATGCATAAGATCAATTGAGCCTTTTAAGAGAATGATCAAAATGTGTGCGGTCTTTTACATATGATTTTAAAGAACTTTGCCTTGCGGTGGATGATACATTCCGTTTTATCATTATGATCGATTCCAAAAACGACTAAATGGCCTTAGCCCTATGTATATAGAGCTAAAGCCATTAAGATATTTTATTATTTCCGCTCTTTACCTGATAGGGAGGGTTCAAAAGATGGCAGATCCTTTAATTAGAAAGGATAATCCCTTGGCTCATTTTGTATAGAAATCCATTGAAATGTTGTGAACTCATCAAGCGACCATTTTCCTCCGATCCGGCCAAGTCCGGATTCTTTTTCTCCACCAAAAGCAATTAACGGTTCATCATTTACACTTTGATCATTCACATGAATCATACCCGTCTTGATCCGTTTAGCAATTTCGACGCCCTTTTCAACGGAACCTGCGTGAATAGCTCCACTTAATCCATATTGTGTATCATTGGCAATTTGAATTGCTTCCTCCTCTGTATTAAAAGGAATAATTGTTGTGACTGGGCCAAACACTTCATTTTTGGCAGTGGACACATCAATTGTATCCGACTTAAGAATATATGGATACATTACATTGTCTTCTATTTTCCCTTCAAGCACAATCTGAGCGCCTTCATTTTTTGCTTTTTCAATTTGTCCTAAAATCCGTTTAACAGCTTCCTTGTTGATTAACGGGCCGATCATGTTTTCATGATTTTGTGGATTGCCTTTTCTTCACCTTTTCTGAAAGCTTATCGATGAATTTATCGCAAATGCTCTGATGGACGATGATCCGATTAATAGCCATACAGATTTGTCCATTATGGAAATAACTACCGAAAGCTGCGGACTCAACAGATTTTTCCAAATCGGCATCCTCTAATACGATAAGTGCATTATTTCCACCCAGTTCCAGAGCCGCTTTTTTCATATTCCGGCCGCAGCGTTCTCCGATATGTTTGCCAACTTTATTAGAACCCGTAAACGAGATTAATCTTGGTATTGGATGATCAACAAAGCCATCACCAATTTCGTCAATAGATGCCACAGTAACATTTAATAATCCTTTTGGTAATCCAGCTTCTTCAAAGATCTTAGCAATAAATAGGCCTCCGCTTATCGCCGTCTGTTCATCCGGCTTTAAAACAACCCCATTTCCAGCTGCTAACGCTGGAGCTACAGAGCGGATCGACAAATACATTGGGAAATTAAACGGGCTAATGATACCCACGACGCCAATTGGCCTTCGATACACACGATTCTCTTTACCCGGCACTAAAGATGGAACCGTCTCTTCACCCATCCTTTTAGGAAAGCTGGCAGCCTCTTTTGTGATCGAAATACAGAAGTTCAATTCTACATTCGCTTTTACAAAAGATGAACCGGTTTCACGGATAAGTAAATCAACGATTTCTTCTCGGCGCGATTCCATGATTGAAGCAGCTTTTTCCATCACTTCCGATTTTTTAAAAGCATTTACTTCCTCCCATGCCATTTGTGATTGTTCAGCAGATCGGTATGCCTCATCAATATCTTCCAGAGTCGCCATTTTGATTTTAGCGATAACTTCATTACTATATGGATTCCTATCCTCATAAACAAAATCACTGCGGCCTTCTCGCCACGTTCCTGCAATAAATTGCTTATTCCATTGATTATATGAACCCATTTTAAAAACCACCCCTTTATTCGGTAAATACCCCCCATATGTATTCTATAATAGAGTCTTATTTAAGTAAATTTTAAAGCTCATCATGATTCTTTGATTTTTAAATTACTTCAATATAAACATAATTTACGTTCACTTGATCCTAAATGGGTAAAATTTATGAATATTTTCTATTAATATCGATTATGTGAAACTTTCCCAAAGGTTCCACGGATATTCCTTTGGTGGAAGTGATTCTATCTTAACCATTTTCTTTTTAGTCGGATGTTCAAATTGTAATAGACTTGCCCATAATGCAATTTGTTGGCCTGGATGACTTTTTAGTCCGTATTTTTGATCACCGTAGATTGGGCATCCAGATGCGGAAAGCTGAACGCGTATTTGATGAGGTCGTCCAGTATATAACTGTATAGAAAGTAGACTTAAGTCTTTTATTTTGCTGATCATTTCGTATTTTAGTATTGCTTTTTTGGCATTCTTATAATGAGCCGGAACAGTATACACTTTATTTTCACGTTGATTCTTGAATAAATAATGTTCCAAGACCCCATGACTTGCAGGAGGTGCTCCCCTTACAACAGCTAAATACCTTCTGTCAAACGCTCTCCTGCGAATGACGTCGGATAATCGTGAAGCAGCCTTAGATGTTTTGGCAAATGTCATCACACCGCCAACAGGTCGATCCAACCGATGAACTAGCCCTAGAAAAACGTTGCCTGGCTTTTGATAGCGTATTTTTAAATCATGTTTTAAGATTGTAAGTAAATCCTTATCTCCAGTGTTGTCTTTTTGCACAGGGATATTTACCGGCTTTTGAACAACGAGCAGATGATTGTCTTCATATAAAACAGAAATTTGCATGTAATACCAAGACCCCTTCAATACATAATGCATCGATTGTATCGTATAATGGTAAACTTTCAAAGGTCTTCCTAATTCCATTTCTATTAATATTTAGCCCTCACCAGCCATTCACCTTCTTTAGACAATCATTCTTTTAACTTTACCAATTACTGATGCTGCATTAAAGCTAAAAATCGGGGGTTGATTATTCTGATATACTCATAATCAATATATCCTAGATTGAACATGTACATGGCATCTTTATTATCTAGGGAGATTTCCAACTGATTTCACGTGTTCACTTGGATTCGTCAGCTATGCTTTTTACCCCTTGTTTAAAAAGTGACAAAAATGAATATATAGAGTATTCTTTTTAGAAATATGGTGATTTTGAACTTGGATCAGGGGGGAATTTAAGCATGAAATTATGTACGCCGAGTGAGGAGTGGGAGGCAGAACATCAAGCATATTGGGAAGAATGGGGAGATGAGGCAATGATTCCAGCCAGCTTTGATTTAACAGGTTACGATAATTATCATACATATTTACAGGATTTAGCTTCTAAACAACAAGGGGAAGGAAATTGGGTTCCTAATTCAGACTATTTTCTTGTTAATGAAAATGAAAGAATCATGGCAATGCTTAATATTAGACATGAGCTTAACGACTTTTTAAGGAAGGTGGGGGGACATATTGGTTACGGGGTTAGGCCATCGGAACGAAGAAAAGGATATGCAACAAGGATTTTACGGGAAGCTTTGGCTGTATGCCAAGAATTAAAGATAGAGCATGTACTGGTAACCTGCGAAGCTAGTAATTTTGGTTCAGCAAAAGCCATTATAAATAATGGCGGTATAGAAGATGAATCGTATAAGGATCGTGCTGGCAAGATAACGAGAAGGTTTTGGATATGGAATAAATAATGATTTAAAATGTTGCTTGATCTTGAAGTTCACTTTCAACTCTATGGAAATAGAAAAACGTAGCTTCCTTATTATGGGAAGCTACGTTTTTGGGATAGATGAAGGAGGAAAGTCTTTAATGACTTTATCATTTTCTTCCTAACTCTACTATATTATTCGTGGTGACATCTTCAAAAGAGATTTCAAAACCGAGTGAGAAATCATCAAATTTACATCTGTACTTATCCAGCTGATCTTGTCCGCAGGAATTACTTCCTAATCCATTTTGTTGTTTATCGAGATGTAAAACCAAGTAATCTCGTTCGACTAAATCGATCGTGTGCTTTGCTTTTTCCAAATCCACATCTTCGTATTTAGAAACACGAAAGTTTAATGGATGGTTATCTTTAAATAATAGTGCATGGTTTTTATTAGAAAGCCCTATCCAATCACAACCCATGTGGTTGCCGTTTTCCTGTGGTTTCACATAATTTACAAACAGTTTATCGACGTTTGCGTGAAATACACCAAGATAAACGGATTGACAAGAGTCAACATAGTTTTCGTGAGGTCCTAACCCGCGCCAAGAGACAGACTGTAGTTGTTTATTCAGATGCATGGTTACCCCTATTCTTGGAAGCATTGGTGGAGCATTTTCTTTTCGTCCTGAAGCAATTCCGTTAACTTCAACACGCATTTTTCCAGCTGGAGAAATAACATATTTATAGGTTAAATCGTAGTACCATGAGCTGTTAGTAGTTCCATAGAAAGCGTGAACTGTCCAATCGAAACTGCCATTATTTATTTCATAGGTTATATCACGAATTATTTCATGGTCTAAGTGCATAAAGTATTTGTTTTTATAGTCTTTCAGATAGTACATATCATTGTCGATCGGAGCTCTCCACCATGTGAAGTTAGGACCCTTTTTAATGAATGTATGACCTTGGAATCTAGCCTCTGTTAAATTACCTCTTACTTTATCGAATGTATAAGCAAAATCTTCACCCGATACAATTACTGTAAAGTCCTTCTCAGTAAAGCTTAAATCAAGACCTTCTGTAGAAGGAGCAACAATTTGCTTTGGTTCTTTATGGTAGATAAATACAGATTTAGTAACTTCGAAATTTGCTTTAGCCCAACTGGTATCTTCTTTAAGCCGATAAATCAAGTGTACTGTATAGTGAGCTCCAGGCTTAAAATTATTCAGCTTTGGATATGCAATAGTGATTGGTTTAGAATCTCTTGCTGCTATTTCCGGCAATGTTTGTTCTCTTTCCTCGAGAAGTTGATCATCCTCGTAGAAACAGCAAATTAGTTTATAATTATTTAAATTTTTAAAGTCTTGACGATTTGTAAGTTGATATAAACTGGATTTGATATCAATAGGTTCTGTTTGAACAGGTTCGATTACTTTTTTATATTCCGTTAAAGCAGTTGAAGGTGTCCGATCCGGCATTAATAAACCATCTATACAGAAGTTGCCGTTGGTTGGTTCATCACCAAAATCTCCACCGTATCGGTAATATACTTTCCCGTCTTCTGTAACTGTTTCTATTCCATGATCAAACCATTCCCAAATAAAGCCACCTTGAAGATGATCATGTCTGTAAAACAGATCTTGATATTCTTTTAGATTTCCCGGTCCATTACCCATAGCATGGCCATATTCACATAGGATATGTGGTTTTTGAGTAGTATGAATCACTTTATCCATTGTTAATTTTTCGTCGTGCTCCAGCCACGTGTACATCGTTGTGTATACATCACTGATTTCTGCTTCAAAATCTCCTTCATAGTGTACAAGGCGAGTTGGATCTGTCTTTTTTACGTATTCGCTCATTTTTCTGAAATTATAGCCAAATGCTGATTCGTTTCCTAATGACCACATAATGATACATGGATTATTTTTATCTCTTATTAGTGTTCGTTTTATTCGGTTAACGTAAGCTTCTTCCCATTCAGGATTATCAGAGATCCATTTATAGTCACCTGTTAATTCAAATCCATGACATTCTAAATCTGCTTCGGAAATAACATACATACCGTATCGGTTGCATAATTCATAGAAATAAGGAGAGTTTGGATAATGAGCAGTTCGAATTGCATTTATATTATGCTGCTTCATTAAAATAATATCTTGTTTCACACTCTCATAAGTTGTCACGCGTCCTTTAGTTGGACTATAATCATGGCGGTTGACTCCTTTTAATTTAATTGCGACCCCATTTACTAGAAATTGCTTGCCTCTTAATTCGATTTGAACAAATCCAACATCTTGTTGAACAACCTCAATTGCTTCATTGTCATTGTATACAGTCAATATCAGTTTATATAAATACGGGTTTTCCGCTGACCATTTCACGGGCTTATTAACTTTCTTCGTTAGGCTGTCTCTGCCATCTTGTTCGTGAGTGAAAATTGTTTCACCCCTGGCATTTAACAATTGATAGTGTATTTTCTGATTTAATGGTTTATCAAATACAGGATTTACGATCAATGTAGCTTCTTGATAAGAAGAATCAAATATCGTTTTTATCGTGAAATCCCATAGACCTCGTGTTGGTCTGGCAAACAGTTCAACATCACGGAATATTCCACTTAACCACCACATATCTTGGTCTTCCAAATATGTTCCGTCCGACCATTGAAATACACGAACAGTTAAATAGTTCGTACCCTCAATTAAAGAATTGGTTAAATCAAATTCACTTTGAATTCTGGCACCTTTACTATAACCGATAAATCGATTATTTAAATATACCTCATATGCTGAATCGACGCCTTGAAATCGGATTATATATTGATAGTTCTTATCGATGTTATCTATTTCAAATGTTCTTCGGTAAATACCAGTTGGATTTTCTGTCGGTACATATGGTGGAATGATTGGGAAATTGTACCAAAGATCAGCATAATGCATATTGCCAAACCCTTGAGTTTGCCAGTTTCCAGGTACCTCAATCTCAACCCATGTAGAATAATCGTAATCGGTTTTGTAAAAATCTTCTGGGCTATATTCAGGTGCATCTAAATATAAGAATGACCATTCACCATTTAAATTCTGGTAAAAATGTTGTTTGTTTTCTTCAATGGTTGATAGACTCGTAAAATGTGACCTTGCTTCCATTCTATTAATACCATCAACCTTGTGATTTTCTCATCTTTTTTTAACTACTACCATTTTCTTCACCTTTCTTCCTTTCTTTTTTCTCGTATCTTCTATAGCAAATACCTGCAAATCCAAGGAATATAATAATTCCTAGTACGTTGTAAATAAGACTAAATAATGGATTCATAGAACCTTCAACAACTACTCCAGTCTGTAAATATGCTATTAATGCAGCCGGTGAAGGGAAAGTGGAGACAAAGAAAGCGAATAAAAAGAATGTTAATAACATGAATCCCATCACAATACCAGTTTTTTGCTTCCCAACTTTAAATGATCTAGGCAAATGCTCTTTTTTAGCCCGAAACACGATATAAGCAATTAGCAAAAACAAGACAGGTATTAATGATGTTGCTGCTGTCATATTAATTAATGTTTTTAATAAAGAATTAACCGTGCCAATTCCTAATGCGGGAATTAGTAATAAAATGGTTACAATAATTGCTTGTAGTGTTAAGGCGTTAGTTGGATTTCCTTCATTATTCGTTTTTGCGACCCATTTACCAAATATGCCTTCAGGGATTTCTGAAAACAATATTTTAACTGGTGCAGCTGTCCATATTACTAATGAACCTATGGCACTTAACATCATGATTAAACCAACGAATCTGTTAATTCCATCGCCAATTCCAAAGTGACTTCCTAAAATAGCGAATGCTTCAAATAGGGCATCTGAATAGTTATCCTGCAGGGCTTCAGCTGGCATGATTAAACCAACTGCAACAGATCCTAGAGCATACATAATACCAATAGAAAAAGCAGCAATTATAATTGTTCTAATAAAGGTTTTATTCCCCCCATGAATATCTTTTACATATACTCCTATTGCTTCTGCTCCTCCTACTGCCTGTAAAATCCATGCTAGTGTGGCAAAGTAATTCCAGTTCATAGAAGGAGCAAGAGCTTCCCCAGTAAATTCTTGTGCTGTAGGTTTACCCAACATAAACACTCGGCCAAAGCAAAAACAATAAAACCAATTCCCATTAAAAGTCTCGCTACCCCAGATACATCTGTAACTTTTGAAATCCAAGTCACTCCTTTTATAGAAACAAACGTTGCAAGCCAGAAAAGGAAGATAGATAAGAGTGAAATAGAAACAGTTGCATTAGCCCCAAACACATTTCTTCCTACGAAGGTGTAGGAAGCATAGATTAAAATTTGCGGTAATAAGGCTGTAAAGTAAAATAAATTTACAAAAAAGTAAGACCATGAGCCTAAAAAGGCCCATTTTTCACCTAATGATGTACGGATCCAGCTGTAAACACCGGATTCTGACTCCAAGTTGGCTGAAGAAAACTCGCCTATCATTAAGGCGCACGGGATGAAATAAAAAACAGTGGCAAATAAAAATGTAAAAACTGCAGATAAGCCGATACTGGCAGTTGCATTTATGATGTTATTAAATGCGAAAACTGCGGTAAAAGCCATTAACAAAAATGAAGTAGCGGTTATTTTTTTTCTGCTTTCCGTCATAATTTGAGTTCCTTTCTTGTTTGTGAGCTTCTTACAAAATGTACATGTACAAGGATTCTTGTTAATATAAATGTAATTAACTTGGTGATGACTGCGCTTTCATAGTAACGGAATTAGACATGTAAGTTAATGTTTTATTGTTGTTTGTTCTTGACATTATGTTGCAAGGAGGAATTACTTTGTTTCATTCCATTGGCACGTTTCAGACAGATCAGAAGCTTATAATGAATTTTACATTTATGAGTGTGGATATGAAGATGTGAAACCCAGAGATCCTTATCAGTATCAACCCATTGATTATTACTTGGTTCACTATATTTTAGAGGGAGAGGGGTTGTTTTTTATTGAAGATGAGGTACACCATCTAGGTGCCAAAGAAGGATTTATCATTCCACCGGGAATAAAAAATAATTATTATCCGCTTGCGGGGAATCCTTGGAGCTATCGATGGGTTGGCTTTAAAGGCTCTTTATGTGAAGAACTGTTTATAAAATGTGGACTATTAAATGATGTGCATCAAGGTATGAAAAATTATGTGTTCAGATTTAAAGATAAAAGTAAACTAAACCAATTATTTGCTAATGTATATTTTTATTCACAGAGAAAAAAGTCGTATGCAGCACTTGCAGAAGCGTACCATATTATAAATTTACTAATCGAGCAGTATGAGGAAGAAGTACGATGCAGTATTACCGAAGGGTAAAAATATGTACGAGAGGCAATTAAAATCATCGAAAACCAATATGATGATCAACTGTTTTCGGTTAAAGAGCTTGCACGAAAAGTGCAAATTGAGCGATCTTATTTATATCGGTTGTTTAAAAAATATTTAAATATTAATCCAAAACAGTATATTTTGCAGTATAGAATTAATAAATCTACGGAGTTACTGCAAAAAAGCAGTTATAGTATTGAGGAGATTGCTTATTTAGTAGGTTTTAATAGCCCATCCCATTTTTCTAGACAATTTTCAAACTGTAAAAGTTTATCTCCATCGAAATATCGTTCCAAAATTAAAGTTATTACTACTAATTATAATGAGAGTGAAAATAAACTGGCGAGATAATTTATAATATTATGTGAACGTTTTCACTTTGATTGGATATACAACCGCATTTTTAGACAATGCGGTTTTTTCTGCAACCATCTTCATTTTGTCAAAAGTTTAATAGTGTTCCCTAGATCTATTATGATATTTTTTATGATCCAGTTTTTAGAGATCAAATGAAAGAAAATATTGAAAATAAAAACTGAAAAATCAAACGGATTGCTTGATTTATCGGTTTGTTACTTCTTACCTATTAAAACAAGTAATTCAATACTATATAATAGAAGTATAGGTATTAATCACATGATGATGGAATGGTCAATTGCGTTGAGGTGAGAAAATTGGAATCGTTGCACTGGATTAACGGGCAAATTAGTCGAACGCAGAATTCGCTTTATGTGTTGAATGTACAGTTGGAAGAAAAACGTAGAGAATTAGAACGACTGGCTTTAGCATATTCAAATTTACATGATTTCCAAAATGAATTTAGACGAAATGAACAATGGTGTTTAGCACCAGAATTATCTGAAGATACGTGGACAGGAACATTGGCCAATCAGTTTCAACAATGGAAAGAAAAAGAGATTCTCCAAAGTTATGTGGCTTTATATAATAAGCAATTAGCACTAACGATGGATCAATTAAATGATAAGTTAAGAGAAACGAAGCAATCAATTATCGATATTCGTATGGATGTAACCGCTCAAAACAATGCTTTAGATGATTTATATGACAGGCAGCGAAGGGAGTTAATGAATTAATGAATGAGGAAGTAAAAATTAATTATACTCCAATTGAAAAAGCATTGGTCAATCTAAAAACGTCCGCCCAAGCAATGGATTATGATATAGTAGACGATTGTCAAGGTGACAATATGTTGGATATAATCACGAAAATAAATGAGATTAATCATTTATTAGAGGAAGTTTTGTCCACATATCAATCGCTACTTCTCGAACATGGTCAATCAACAGTCGAAGCGATTAATCAATTTGTTGAGTCAGAGCAAGCTATCGCTTCATCTATTCAATTTCTGGAAAAATAATAAGCTATCTTTTCATTGACATTCCTCAGCAGGAGGGTTATCCATGAAAGTTTTAGATAAAGAAGCCTTGTTTGATTACATAAATAAAGTTCAGAAGAAAATTCATTTATTGCAAACGCAGCTTATTGATATTCAGAAGGCTATTAAAGGAGTTGTTGATCTGGATGATGTATTAAAAGGAAAAGCCGGAAGTGCGATTCGATCTTTTTACGCTGATGTGCATGAGCCAATTTTAGTATTGCTGAAAAATTTTCTTGCAACTTACTATCATATGTTGAATCAATTAAAAGAATCACTTCATTCCTTCGAGCCAGCTAACTATGGCTTTATTCGACAATCTTTTTTAGAACAAGATATAGAGCAGGGGTTAAAAAGACTGGAACAGATCACTCAAGGACTTACGGATGAAGTCAATCATGAGATTACTAAAATCCAAGATATTATTCAACTTTCACCCTTAGATGATAGTTATTTGCTTCATCGTATACAACAAGCGAAAGTGAAGAAAAATCATGTGTTAGAACAACTATACGTCTTAGATAGCTCAAAGGTAAAAATGTTAGAGCCAATGATGGAAGATTTGCTGACGATGAAAAACTATCTATCAGAAATTAGAAAAATTTTCTTTGTAGATAGTACTTTAATTACGCAATATAAGCACACTTCTTTAAAAGATAGCGAGATTTATCAAGAGGTAATAGAAAAAAATTGATATTCCATTAGATTAAGCATGGAATTCATATATGGTTACGCTTACATAAGGGGTTTCCAGTGTTTGTTATAATGATATTCCATAAAGCAATTCTAAATAAAAGGCTCTTTGTCCTTATAGAGAGTTCTACTAATATAAATAACGTATACTTATCGAGATAGTATAGACTTAATTAATATTTAAAATTCAGAATATAATTAATATTTGTGGTGAGAAAGCCTAAATCAAGAATTAAAGGAGCACGGAGAAGAAGTGAGAGAAAACGGCACCTAAATGCCCGATTCGTTCAAGGGCCTTTAGGTCATACCCTTGCGGTACTAACATTCCGTGTAGAAAGCGTTCCACGGAATGAAGTTTCACTGTATCCCGTTAGAGGTTCACCAGTTTATACGTTGATCAATGGCGCTTGCGCTTTTGTTTATCAGCATGCAATAATAAAGAAAAATGTAGTTAGGAATGAAAAAATGAGGAAAGAAATAACGTTACAAGTGAACGATAATTATATCAAACAATTACGTCAAGGGTATCCGCTCATACATAAAAAAGCAGTAAAGCCGATACGTGCACTTCCCGAAGAGGGGGCTGTTGTTCGATTGGTTGACTCTAATAATCGCTTTCTTGCTAGAGGCTACTATGGTGAACAAAATAAAGGGATAGGATGGGTACTAACCTATCATGAGAGTGAACAGATTGACTCTAAGCTGTTTCAGACTAAAATATTTACAGCTATTAATAAGCGACAAGGCTTTTTTCAATCAGAAGATACGAATGCGTTTCGGGTTTTTAATGGAGAAGGAGATGGAGTAGGCGGGTTAACAATTGATTATTTCGCTGGTTATTACTTAATTAATTGGTATAGCCAAGGAATATACTCGTTTAAAGATGATGTTTTACAAGCTTTAGACGTATTAGGTAATTATCATGCGATCTATGAGAAAAAAAGATTTCATACGAAAGGAAAGTATCTGGAAGATGACGATTTTGTTAAAGGAGAGCGCGGCGAATTTCCGATTATTGTAAAAGAAAATGGAATACACTTCGCTGTTTACTTAAACGATGGTGCAATGACTGGTATTTTTCTGGACCAGCGAGATGTTAGAAAAGTAATTCGTGATACGTACGCTAAAGGAAAGGAAGTGTTAAATACATTTTCCTATACAGGTGCATTTTCTATAGCAGCCGCTTTGGGTGGAGCAGAGCAGACGACGAGTGTGGACTTAGCAAAACGGAGCAAGCCGAGAACAATCGAACAGTTTAGCGTGAATGGCATTGATTTTGATCAACATAAAATCGTCATTATGGATGTGTTTGATTACTTTAAATATGCAAGGAGAAAACAGTTGCAATATGATCTAGTGATAGTTGATCCACCTAGTTTTGCGAGGTCTAAAAAACGAACGTTTAGCGCAGCAAAAGATTATCCTGCCTTGCTTACAGATGTAATTTCGATTACAAGAAATCATGGGATCATTGTTGCTTCAACAAATAATGCCAGCTTTGGGATGAAAAAGTTTAAAGGATTTATTAAGCAAGCTTGTCAAAAAATGCATGTGACTTATAAAATTTTGCAACAATTTCAGTTGCCTTCTGACTTTCAAACGAATGAACAGTTTATCCAAAGTGATTATCTTAAGGTGTGCATTATACAAATACAGCAAAATAAATAATGAACCAAAGCACTAAAAAATAAACATGTATATAGGAAATAATCTCGTGTGGTTATTAGGTGATACGGGGTTTTTTCCCTCATCTAAAGTAATGGAAGGGGAGTTCCACTTCAAAGGGATACGGAGTACCGAGAAGTCTAAATGGGACGTAATGGTACTTAAATGCCCGATTGTTGGGTATTTGAGTCGATGGGAGAGGGAAAGCTACGTCAGCGACACATCGCGGTTTTTCAAGGACAGAGAAGCTTCAGTAGGAGTAAAGCCGCACAAAATATTGGCTCGCAGGGATAACTAATGGCTGGAATGAGAGCACAAAATTCACCAAGAAGTATAGAGAGTGGTACTATAAGGATGGTTACAGCTTTATTATTCTCTTGGATATTTTGGAATTGGCGTCTATAAACTAAATACTCTTTCTAAGTTTTATCTCATAGAAATGAAAACATGGTAGTTTTCTATATAGTAGATAAATATTCGAGCGTCATTTAACCAGCCAAGCAGATTAGTTAAAACTAGCCTGCTTGGCTCGTTTTATTATCAAGGAAAACTATCTTCATTTTTATGTGTCCTTTTTTAAAAGTTAAGTGCTCGTATTTCTAGCAAACCTCGTCCTTCTTCCTACGGTAAATTCAACTCGGATTCCACTGTCATTTGGTTTCTTTTATCTTCGAATGTAAGGAAGTTTATTTCTCATATTTTCAAGGAAAATAACACGCCAGGATGAAGTTTTCTTTTTTTCATCAGAGGTTTTTTCTTTGTATGTCCCTAACCGAATATCTTCTAGCTTTTTTCCGCTGGTCTAATATTTAAAAATAAATTAATTTTTCAATAAATGGTATTGTATATTTATTCTTTTTGTTGCATAATAATTCGTATATAGTTTTGAAAAGGTGGAGATGGTGTTGGTAGTAGAATTAAAGCAGTCTGTATTTAAATTGAAGGAATTGGAAGGACGGGATTTTTTAACTCTGGCGGATTATACGTATAAAGAAATTACGTATTTGCTAGATCTAGCTAAACAGCTGAAAATACAACGTAAACGAGGAGAGAAAGTTCATTTATTGAAAGGAAAGACACTGGGAATGATTTTTGAAAAGTCATCCACGAGAACACGAGTGTCATTTGAAGCAGGGATTTATCAGCTCGGCGGAAATGGAATTTTTCTTAGCTCGAAAGATATTCAGCTTGGGAGAGGGGAAACCATTGCTGATACAGCGAAAGTATTATCAGGCTATCTTGATGGAATTATGATTCGGACTTATTCTCAATCCGTCGTGGAAGAGTTAGCAGAAGAGGCACTCATTCCAGTTATTAATGGGCTTACCGACCGCTTTCATCCCTGTCAGGTGTTAGCTGACTTACTAACGATAAAAGAACGAAAGGGAGATTTTCAAGGATTAAAATTAGCTTACATTGGTGATGGAAATAACATGGCTCATTCTTTAATGCTTGGCTCAGCAATTGTGGGAATGGATATAGCTGTTGCAGCACCAGAAGGTTATCAGCCGGAGGAAGAAGTCGTATTAAAGGCTAAAGCTATAGCAACCAACTCAGGTGCGAACGTGCAAATTACTGAAGACCCAAAAATCGCTGTTCAACAGGCAGATATTGTATATACGGATGTTTGGGCAAGTATGGGGCAGGAAGAAGAGCAAGCAAAAAGAGAACTAGATTTTGCTGGATTTCAGGTTAATGGAGCGCTTATGAATTTAGCGAAAGAGGATGCCAGCTTTTTGCATTGTTTGCCGGCGCATCGGGGGGAAGAGGTCACAACGGATGTAATTGACGGCAAAGCTTCCGTCGTTTTTCAACAGGCAGAAAATCGCTTGCATGCACAAAAAGCCTTAATGGTAGCCTTGATGGCGTAGAATGAAAAAGTTGCAGGATAATACCTGCAACTTTTTCTACATGGTGAATATCTTTTTTGAAAGCAGCTTGGTTCAGCTTCAGCGCTTGAGCTACTCGCAAACTTTGATTTCCTCCTCCGGTAAATCAAAAGTTTTCCAGTTGGTATATAATTAAATGAGCATTTACACATTTGTTCGTTATAAATGATCACAACCATCGAAAAAATTGGAAGCAATAGAAGGCAATCAACCGTCTGCCGAGTAGCTGATTGCCTTCTACTAGTATCTAAAAGGGGACTCAAGGATTTTAATTCTGTCTTCAAACGTAATCTCAGTATTATTTAGTGAGACCTGACTAACTATGAAGTGACTTCTAATCCTTTCATGTCAATCTTTCTGTTTTGAATCAAATAATCAGGGAATATAGCTTGTAATTTTGCAGCAATTGTTTTACCTTGTCCTTTTGGTGCAAAGGATAGCATTGTAGGACCTGCACCGCTAATTACAGTCCCATATACTCCTAGTTCTTTTCCCTTCTGTTTAATGTCCGAATAGTTTGCGATTAGCTTGGCACGATATGGTTCATGGAACAAATCTTTTTCCATCATTTTTCCTGCTAAATCATAATCTTTGCTGATAAGTGCGGCGAGAAAGACATTCGCTATGCTACTAGCATTTGCAGCTTGGCTTCTCAAGTATTCTTCAGGAAGTGCTTGTCTGGATGCCTCCGTTTTTAATTCTTCGTTAGGAACAAAAATAATCATATCGGCATTTATATTATTAATTTTGTAATAATCAATTGTTTTGTTTTTGTTTTCAGTGTAAGCAGTAATTACAAGCCCACCTATAAGAGCGGCAGCAACATTGTCAGGATGTCCCTCTTTAATAGTAGCTAGTTGTAGCTTTTCAGCTGTAGTTAGATGAAGCTGACAACACTGATTCGCCAGTTCGATCCCAGCAATAATTGCGGAAGCGCTGCTACCAAGCCCGCGTGCCAATGGAATAGAACTGTCAACTGTGAGATGACAGCTAGGTAACTGACAACCATAACGATTCGCTGTTTCTTGAGCTATTTGATAGATGAAATGATCTTCGTAGCTGGTGAAGCTTGGGAGTAAATCAGACTGCTGTTCGATTTTCCAAGCTTCACTTGCTGTAACAGTCAATGTCAGGTATAAATCCAAGGCTAATCCTAATGAATCAAATCCTGGTCCGATATTAGCGGAGCTTGCGGGTACAGAAATAATAACTGAATTCATATTTGAACCTTTTTCGCTAAGTAATCGATAACCGCGGCTTCATCATTAGGTAAAGATACAGGATCAATTGTCAATTGATCGATTGCTGTTTGTGGATCCTTTAACCCATTTCCTGTTAAGATTGCAACGACCTTGCTGCCTTGTTTAATTGTACCTTTTTTCGTCTCGCGAATGACACCAGCTATCGAAGCAGATGAGCCAGGTTCTGCGAATATCCCTTCATACCTAGCTAATTTTTTAAATGCGTGAAGGATTTCTTCATCCGTAACAGCTTTAATTACTCCACTTGATTCATCTCTTGCTTTTTCTGCTAATTCCCAACTAGCCGGGTTTCCGATTCGAATTGCTGTTGCTATTGTTTCAGGCTGGTGAATAACTTTGTTATAAACAATAGCTGCTGCTCCTTCTGCTTCAAAACCGAACATTTTAGGAAGACCTGTTTGTTTAAATGCATCATACTCCTTGAACCCTTTCCAATATGCGCTAATATTTCCGGCATTGCCAACCGGGATAGCAAGAACATCGGGAGCAGAACCCAATTGATCGCAGACTTCAAAAGCGGCTGTCTTTTGACCTTCCAGTCGATAAGGGTTCACAGAATTCACTAATGTAATTGGATAATTCTCACTTAAATGACGTACCATTGTTAATGCTTCATCGAAGTTTCCATCAATTTCAACAATTTCAGCACCATACATGATGGCTTGCGCTAATTTACCTAGCGCTACTTTTCCTTTGGGAATAACAATCATTGCTTTTATTCCAGCCTTTGCTGCATAGGCAGCAGCAGAAGCTGATGTGTTTCCGGTAGATGCGCAGATAATTGATGTGCTTCCTTCTTCTACAGCTTTTGCTACCGCCATCACCATTCCCCGGTCTTTAAATGAACCAGTTGGGTTAGCCCCTTCTACCTTTCCGTATAACTCAATATCGAGTTTATCAGAGAGATTGTTTAACGGGATAAGTGGCGTATTTCCCTCATGTAACGTAAGCGAAGGCGTTGCATTCGTTGTTGGTAGAAAACTATTGTAATGTTTTAGCAGTCCCGGCCAATTCATCTGCTGCATCTCCTTCCACTTTATAGTAGCTTTTTATTTCTAAGACGGCATCTAACTGCTTCAGCTGGTTTAATGCTTCTTGGAAAGTAACTAAAGACGTTTCGTGAGTTACTAGTATAATTTCAGCTACATCAAGCTTTTTAATTGGTGTTTGTAAAATTCGTTTAAAGCTAATTAATAAATCATTAAACACTGTAGATAATTCCGAGAATACACCAACTCGGTCTTTTGCATGAATCCGTAAATAATATTGTCCAGAACGATCTTCTATTCCGCGTAATTTTTTTTGAAATTTAGGTTTTGGAGAATGGTAGCCACTGATGCCAAGGCGCATATTTTTAATAACTGTAATTAAATCTGAAACGATCGCAGTTGCTGTAGGCAGACTTCCTGCACCTGGACCATAGAACATGGTCTCTCCTACTGCTTCCCCATATACATAAACAGCATTGTATTCATTTTTTACATCTGCTAACGGATGATCTTTAGCAAGCAAAGTAGGTTGTACACTAATTTCTACCTGTTGATCTTCACATTCTGCTGTACCAATTAATTTCATGGTATAGCCAAATTTATCACCGTACTGCAAATCCTCAAGCTCTAAATCCGTAATTCCACTGACTTCTACGTCATCTAAAGCAATATCTGTAGAAAAGGCTAGCCTTCCTAAGATAGCCATTTTTCTAGCAGCATCCAGTCCCTCTACATCTGCTGTAGGATCTGCTTCAGCAAATCCCAGCTCTTGTGCTTCTTTTAAAGCAGCTTCGTAAGTCATGCCTTCATTGGACATCTTCGTTAAAATATAATTGGTTGTACCATTAACAATTCCCATGACCTTTTGAATGCGATCAGACGCTAAGCCATCCGTAATTCCACGTAAAATAGGAATTCCTCCAGCTACGCTTGCCTCATAAAAAAAATCACATTTATTTTGTCGAGCTGCTTCTTCTAAAGCAGTGCCATGTAAAGCAACTAAATCTTTATTGGCAGTTACAACATGTTTTTTGGCAGCAAATGCATCAAGTGTATATTGGTATGTTTCTTCAATACCGCCCATTACTTCTACAATAATATCGATTTCTGGATCGTTTAATATGTCAGCAGGGTCTGTGGTGAGAAACGTTCGATCTACCTCAACATCACGTTCTTTATCTAAGTTGCGAACTAATACGCTTTTGACTTGAACCTCACAACCCAATTGATGAACGAGCTCTTCTTGATGATTTTCAATCAGTTTAATGACACCAGAACCGACTACTCCTAATCCTAATAGACCGATAGAAACTTTGTTTCCCACTTCATCACCTCATCGTTTTTGTTTAATAGCTATTTAATCATGAATACTGAAGTATAGCAATAGTGAATTTTTCGAAATAGTTAAAAAAGCGCTTTCAATTAGAGGTATTAATAAACTCGTTAGAAATACTAATATAAGAATGTAATAAATGAAGAGACGAATTCAATGGAGCAAAGCTTATCAATTAACCCTATTTCAATATTATCATATATCAAAGAGATAAGGGTGATCAGGTTACACATGCTTTAGTCCTGAAAAATACGTTTTACTTCGTTAATTGCCGATATGTTTTTATAGTGAAGTAATTTTGGATTTCTGTTAGTTCATGAATGATGAACATTCTGTAGATAATATTTAGTTACTTTAACAAAAAATTAGTGCGGTAAAATTACTCTTTTCTTAGTTGTATATAAAAAGGAGTTCAATGTAGTATCTCGGCTTTATCGTTTATGGTAGTTATATAAATGAAGAAAGGAATATTTTTAAGGATCGTACATATTCGTTGTAACGAAAATGCCTACATGTTTTGTGATTCGCCCACGCACTTTTTAATAAAAATGAGAATAGACTAGGACTAAATAGAAGACAACGGAGGGAGCACCATGTCTGCAGTAAAATCTGGAGTGCTTTTTGCTTCTAGTCTATTCATCTGTACAGGTATAGGTTTTTTATTTGATGAAATCGAGATAGGCGGTACGATAGGATTTGGAATGGGTATCATTAGCATTATCGTTTATCGTAAAAACAATTAATTCACGGACTATTTCCACTTTCCTATCCTCAAGTAGAAAGACTTAAAGGAGATAGTGATTACTGACTTTTTCCATAGTTATCCTTCTACTTGATTCAGATGATAAGAAGATAAACGCTTTAAAATATGTTCAAACCCTTGATAATGAAAGCTATGAAAAAGGTTCGTTAAAAGATTTTTTAGATGGTGAATAAGCAAAACGATAAGTAGAGCACGCAAAATCAGAGATTGCACCAACAAAGTTAGGAGGTTTATTGTCGAGTCAGGTCATTGCGCTGACAGCCAATCCAAATTATCCAGTGTTTCAAAAGGTACGAGGAGCGATTGATCCAGAGTCATGTCAGCTGCTACAGATCAGGTAGTTCAAATATATGTAGACCCAGGGCAGTCAGTTGAGGCGCTTTGTTGATAGTTTTAGACGATGCTAAATGAAGTTTAACTTTATTTCTGATATACTTGAGTTACCTCATAAGATTATAAGGAGGAAACATTGTTGGGTATTAATGCAAAATTAGAAAAGGATGCGAGGCGCGTTTTAAAAGAGACGAGTCGAACTTTTTACATTCCGATTACATTATTAAAATCAGTGTTAAAAAACACAGTAGGCTCTGCATATTTATGTATGAGAGCGATTGACGAAATTGAAGATCATGAACAATTACCTTCCGAAACAAAACAGCATTTACTGAGAGCAACCAGCAAACTACTCAAAGAGCCTTCCTTTGATGAAGCTGCGTATCAGCAATTAATCAATCCGTATATTTCCTTATTTCCAGAAGTAACACGAAGACTTGCAGATTGGTTAAAAATATGCCCAACAGATATTGTTGGCAAAATTAAACAGTCTACGAGCATTATGGCTGATGGAATGGCAAAATGGACTGAAAAAAATTGGCTTCTTAAAACGAAGGAAGACCTTGACGAGTACACGTACTATGTGGCTGGTTTAGTAGGAGTAATGCTATCTGATATATGGAAATGGTACGATAATACAAATACGGATTATGAATTAGCAATTGGCTATGGCAGAGGACTACAGGCAGTAAATATGCTAAGAAATGAAGAAGAAGATGCAGAACGTGGCGTACAATTTATCCCAGATGGTTGGACAAGAGACGACATGTTCACATATGCAAAACAAAATTTAAAGCAGGCCGAGATTTACATAGAAGATATTAAAACTCGAAATATCCTGTTGTTTTGTAAAATACCGTTAGCATTAGCAAAAAAGACACTGACAGCTTTAGAAAACGGTGAAGAAAAAATGACTCGAAATGAAGTTGAAACTACAGTTGATAATATTTTAAAGCAATAGATTTGTCAAAGTAATCTATTGCTTTTGTTTTTGCTTAGAAAATTATAAAATTTTTTCATTCTAGATAAGAAAAGTAGCTTTGTCTAGCTTAAGCGATCCAGTAACCAGCAAACTTCGATCCCCTTCCTACGATAAGTCAATTAACATTTCTTGGGAAAGGCATTCCAAGAAATGAAGTTTCACTTTATCCCGCATGTAAGGTGCCGTAATCCTCCCGCTTCAAGAGCTTGAGTTGATATAAAAGGGTGTAAGTGGGAGAAACGGCACCTAAATGCCCGATTCGTTCAACTAACATTTCTTGGGAAAGGCATTCCAAGAAATGAAGTTTCACTTTATCCCGTCAGGAGTTCTGCTGTTTGTACGTTGCTAACCGAGCATGTTTGCTTTTGGTCAGATGTTGCGATCTTAGCCGTTACTGCCTTTTTTGAACACGTATTACATTATCCGGATAACTTGATATGATAATTGACAAAGAAATACTAACATCCTATAATCAAAAAATACGTTTAAAAATGGGCAAGCTGATGGGTTTTTGTCATGGTTATTTCATATTGGTTATGGTATCAGTATAGGTACGACGAAGGCCTGTGCTATGGGAGAGCTTATCTTCATTTAATTTGGGTTATTTAAAGTAGCACGCTATAATCAGATCCATCCAATGGTCTTTAATGGCAAGTAGTAAGATAAAATATTATAGACACTTGCTCCTAAAAATTAGGAGGAAAAACGTGGACTTAAAAAAAGGCACGAAGTTGGATTGGCCAGTATTTATTATTAGTGGAGGCATACTGATTTTGTTTATTATACTGTCTCTCTGGAATAAAGCGGCAGTAGGAAATGCAGTAAGTACGTTATTTACGTATTCAGCTGATCTCTTCGGTGCATATTGGCAACTTTTATTGCTAGGTAATTTTTTTATTGGTTTAGTGTTAGCTTTTTCAAAGTATGGAAAGGTAAAATTGGGCAATCAGGACCAGCCAAAATATAGTTACTTTAAATGGGTGGCTATGATTTTAGTAACACTTTTGGCAAGTGGAGGTGTATTTTGGGCTGCTTCAGAGCCGATGTATCATTATATGTCTAATCCACCGTTATTTGGTGGAGGTGAATTTCAAAACATACATGCTGCTTTTGCACAATCCTTTATGCATTGGGGATTTTTAGCATGGGCGATCTTGGGAACGCTGGCTGTCATTGTTATGATGTATGTTCATTACAACAAAGGATTACCTCTAAAACCTCGCGGACTTCTTTATCCATTATTCGGAGAAAAAATTTATTATAAAAGTATAATTGGTACAACTGTTGATGTTTTCTCCATCTTTGCTACCGTGGCAGGTACGCTCGGCCCTTTAGGGTTTCTGGGGCTGCAAATAGCGTATGGAATGAGCCATTTATTTGATACACCAGATACTATAACTATCAGTATTGTAGTAATAGTCGGCCTCGTACTTGTTGCAGCAATTTCTGCAGCTACGGGGGTAGATAGAGGAATTGTAACCTTAAGCCGCTATAATGTAATCTTTGCGATATTTTTAGCTGTAATTATTTTGATCATTGGTCCGACGGCATTTATTATGGATGCATTCGTTGGAGGAACTGGGATTCATTTGCAAAATTTCTTTACGATGGCGATGTTTCGTGGAGATGAAAGCTGGCTTGCATCGTGGACCATATTTTTCTGGGGTTGGTTCCTCGGCTATGCACCAATGCTTATCATTTTTATTAGCCGAATATCTCGTGGAAGGACGATTCGTGAATTAATTGTTGCTGTTTCCATCGTAGCACCCATTGTAAATAATTTTTGGTTTTCCATCGTTGGAGGAACGGGAGTTTTCTTTGAAAGCAAAAACCCTGGATCGATCTCTTCTTCACTTAATGAAGGGGGCATGCCTGCTGCTGTCATGGCAATTACAGATCAATTACCATTAAGTATATTTTTTGGAATTGGATTTTTAATTGTCTCCATTATATTTGTAGCTACGACAGCAGATACGATGTCGTACACGGTTGCAGCAACGATTACAGGAAATGATCATCCAAAGCGTTGGTTACGTGTATTTTGGGCTTTCATTTTTGGTGGAACTTCGATCGCAATTTTAACAATTGGGGAAGATAGTATTACTACGATTCAAAACTCCATTGTTATTACCGCAGTCCCTGTCTCCATTTTGCTGTTGCCAACATTATGGTGTGCACCTCAAATTGCTAGAGTAATGGCTGTAAAGCAAGGTTTAGTCTGGCAAGGAGAAAGAAGAAGAAAGCCAAAAACGACTAAGTTAGGTCAAGAACGTTTAAATCTAAAATAAGGTAAAACTTATTTATTAGGAGACGTGTTAGCTAGATCTTTAACTTAATAATTATGATATTACAAAGATGAGTTCATTAACAAAATGAGCTCATCTTTTTTTGATTGGAAAGATTTGTTTGTACATTGTGAATACCCTTTTTCATTGTCGACTATGCTCACTATTATTTATCCCGAATGTAGGGGACGTTGACTTTATAAATATAAATCCTTTTCTATCAATCTTCATTAAAGAAAAAACTACTTAATAATTCTTATTATCTTGAATTAAATCTAAAAAATTAGTAAACTGAAAATAAGGTCATCTGATGACCTTATTTTCAGGGGAGATGGGTGAAAACGCTTTACTTCATAGAGAAAGAGGGGTTCCATGTATCTATTAGTTGCAATGAGTGCAATTATTGCACCATTTATTTTTCTTGTCGTTTTACGTTATCCCGCGACAAAAGGGATGACATGGAGTGCTTTAATTGTTATTGGGCTTGCGCTCACGGTGTGGGGAATGGAAGGAAAGCTCATTGTTTCCTCGGTCTTTCAGGGGATACATAAAACGTTAACGATTCTGTGGATTTTATTCGGAGCGCTTGTCTTATTAAACACATTGCGAAAGACAGGCGCAGTAGACAGAATTAATCAAGGATTTCAGAATATCTCAACAGATATGCGAGTACAAGTAATTATTGTCGCTTTCTTATTTGGCTCTTTAATTGAAGGGGCGGCGGGTTTTGGTACACCAGCAATGGTAACGGGTCCTTTAATGATTGCGCTTGGATTTCAGCCTTTAGCTGCTGCAACACTAGCATTAATTGCTGATAGTACAGCAGTTGCATTTGGTGCTGTAGGTACACCTGTAGCAGTAGGTTTAAGTAATATTTCAGTTACCGATTTGAATTTTTTTAAAGAAATTGGTGTGACTATCACCATGTTAGACTTATTTGCAGGTACCTTTATTCCTTTTATTTTGATTGTGATTATGACCGTGTTTTTTGGGAAAGGAAAAGGACTAAAAGATGCTTGGCCAATGTTGCCGTGGGCGCTTCTCATTGGAATTGTATATACTTCTTCTGCGCTGTTGTATGCTGTTATATTCGGTCAGGAATTTATTGCCATCTTGGCATCGTTGACTGCATTAGTAGTTGCAACATTTACTGCAAGACAAGGTTGGCTATTACCAAAGAAGTCATGGCAAGAGGCATTAAAAGAAGGATTTCAATCGAATTCGAATCAGTCTGATATGGGAATAGTTTCGGCATGGATGCCTTATATAATTGTTGTCGCTTTGCTGTTAATGACACGAATTATCCCATCTTTAGCTGATTTTACAAAAACTGCGATTGACCTTTCATGGACGAACATTTTAGGAGCCGATGGAGTTACATCCAATTGGGAGTTTCTCTATTCTCCTGGAACAATATTAGCTCTAGCAGCAATTATATCTGTGTTTCTGCATCGCAAATCCATTACTGTCTTTCGTGATGCAGCAAAGCAATCATTAACAACAATGAAAACGACATCTATCTCGCTAATTTCTACATTAGCTATGGTTCATGTTTTTACAAATTCTGGTGTGAATGTTAATGAATTGGTAAGCATGCCGCAATTTATTGCGGAATCATTTGCCAGTTCACTTGGTTCCATTTGGTTTTTAGTCGCTCCTTTTGTTGGGCAATTAGGCGCGTTTATTACCGGAAGCGCGACTGTGTCAACCTTAACCTTTGCACCAATTCAATATAATGTTGCCATGCAGGTTGGTTTAGACGTAAAAACGGTACTTGCTTCACAAATTGTCGGTGCAGGAGCCGGAAATATGATTTGTGTTCATAATGTGGTTGCTGCCAGTGCAGTTGTTGGTTTATCCGGTAAAGAAGGAGATATTATTAGAAAAACATTACCACCTGCTATTCTTTATGGTTTATTAATTGGATTAGCTAGTTTTCTATTATTTTAAGCTGTATAGCAAGTTAGCATTAAGGTATTCACCCGCTCCTATTTCAACATGAAATAAAGGCATAAAACGAGAATAAGAATAGATAAGAAGGATATTCACCCGTTCGCTGTTCCATCCTTCAACTTTCCAAATGCAATCCTATCAAGTAAAATGGTTTCAAATGGTGAGGGGTGGAAAGTATGGAATACAAACGGATAAAACCAAAAAAAATCTATGAACAAGTGGCAGATTCGCTAATAGAAATGATAAAAGCCGGGCAGTTAAGGCCAGGAGATAAATTGGATTCGGTTGAACAATTAGCACAAAATTTTGATGTAGGCAGATCGGCTGTACGAGAGGCACTTAGTGGGTTACGTTCAATGGGATTAGTAGAAATGCGTCAAGGGGAAGGGACTTATATTAAAGAGTTTGATCCAAAGAGATTTACGCTTCCAGTAAGTACGGCATTTCTAATGAAACGAAACGACGTTAAAGAGCTTTATCAGGTTCGGAAAATATTAGAGGTTGGGACTGCAGGACTGGCAGCAAAGCATTATCAGGAGAATGATTTATTGGAGATGGAAAGAGCATTAGTCGTAATGGAGCATGCAAAAGGAAATGAGAAACTTGCAGAACGTGCAGATACAGAATTTCATTTAGCGATTGCCCAAGCTACACATATTGACCTGTTAATTAATTTAATGGGAAGTGTAGCAGAGCTTATGTCTGAGACCATTCGGGAAGCAAGGCAGATTCTATTGTATACCGAGTTTCGGGCAGATCTTCTACTGGAAGAGCATAAGCGTATTTTTGCAGCAATCAAAAGCAGACAGTCGGATAAAGCAAGGGCTGCTATGTACGACCATTTAGAAAAAGTAGAAAAACTGGTGTTTAAAAACTTAACATCACATTAATTTTGGACGTTATCAGTAGTCAGGGAAATACAGTATCATTCTTTTATTCTTGAAAGCTTGTAAGTACTATAACTACAGTCGTCCTGCTTGTTTAAAAGCGTCCCCTTTTCTGAACCTTTTTTAACTTCCATTTTGCACATAGACTATAAAGCATAATTTTGGGGTGAAGTTGATGAAAGTTTCATTATTTATTACATGTGTGAGCGATATGATTTTTGCAAATGTAGGGAAAAACACGGTAGAAATACTTGAACGTTTGGGATGTGAAGTTGATTTTCCGACAGCGCAAACTTGTTGCGGACAGCCAGCGTATAACAGTGGTTATTTACAGGAAGCAAAACAAGCGATGAAACAAATAATGATGGCGTTTCAGGATTCTGAATATGTCGTAGGTCCATCGGGTTCTTGTGTAGGTATGTTAAAAGAGTACCCAGCCATTTTTAAAGGTGACCCTGAATGGGAACAAATGGCAGTTGAATTAGCAAATAAAAGCTATGAAATTACCCAATTTTTAGTTGAAGTTCTGGGTGTAATCGATGTTGGCTCGACGTTTAAAGGAAGAGTAACCTATCATCCGTCTTGCCATATGACTAGAATTCTTGGAGTAAAGGATGCACCGCAAATATTACTGAAGAATGTTAAAGGTGTCGAGTTAATTGAACTGCCTGTTAAGGAAGACTGCTGTGGTTTTGGGGGGACGTTTTCCGTCAAAAACTCGGAAATTTCTCAGGAAATGGTCAAAGAAAAATCACGTCATGTGTTAGAAACAAATGCAGACTACTTAGTTGGTGCAGATATGGGCTGTTTAATGAATATTGGCGGCAGAATGCGCAGAGAAGGAAAAAATGTAAAAGTTATTCACATCACCGAGATTTTAAATACACATGAACAAAGTGGGGATAAAGCATGAGTATAAAGCTTGGAGATATTTCGTATAAAGAGCGAATTGATCAGGGGATTAACAATGATTTTATGAGGCAAGCTGTTTCTTCAGCACAAGGACGATTTCGAAAGGGACGGCTTACGCAAGCAGAGGAACTTGGAAATTGGGAAGACTGGCGCCAATTAGGCTCTGAAATACGAGCACACACATTGGAAAACCTTGATTATTACTTACAGCAGCTTAGCGAACAAGTATCTGCACGAGGAGGAAACGTATTTTTCGCTGCTACTGCTGAAGAAGCGAATGAATATATTGCATCTGTTATTAAAAAGAAACAGGCAAAAAAAGTTGTCAAGTCAAAATCAATGGTGACGGAAGAAATTGGTTTAAATCATCATTTAGAAGAAATTGGGGCAGAAGTTGTAGAATCAGACTTAGGAGAGTGGATTCTACAGTTGGATGAAGACCCGCCATCACATATCGTCACTCCGGCATTGCATAAAAATAAGGAACAAATTCATGAGACGTTTGCTGCAAAACGCGGCTATGATAAGTCCAGCTCGCCAGAAGAATTAGCTGCTTTTGCCCGCAAGCAGCTGCGGAGGGATTTTCTAGCTGCTGATGTTGGGATTACTGGCTGTAATTTTGCAGTAGCAGAATCTGGAGCCATCACATTAGTAACGAATGAAGGAAATGCCCGGATGGTTACTACGCTTCCAGATACACAAATTACAGTTATGGGTATGGAGCGAATTGTACCGACATGGGAGGAAATGGAAGTCCTAGTAAGCTTGCTGACACGTGCAGCTGTCGGTCAAAAACTAACAAGCTATGTTACTGCATATACAGGTACTAGACTAGAAGGAGAGATTGATGGACCAGAAGAATACCATCTAGTCATCGTGGATAACGGTCGTTCTAAAATTTTAGGAACTGAATTTCAGTCTGCTCTTCATTGCATCCGCTGTGCAGCATGTATCAATGTATGTCCAGTTTATCGTCATGTGGGTGGGCATGCTTATAACTCGATTTATCCTGGGCCGATTGGTGCGGTTTTGACTCCATTGTTAGATGGCTATGAAGATCATAAGGAATTGCCATATGCTTCTTCGCTTTGTGCAGCTTGTACAGAGGCATGTCCTGTGAAAATTCCGCTCCATGAACAACTGATTCGTCATCGGCAAATCATTGTAGAAGGGGAAAAAAAATCCCCTGTGACAGAAAAACTAATGATGAAAGGATTTGCTAAATGGGCCTCTAGTCCAGCAGCATATAAGTTAAGTACGAAGGTAGCGCGTTCGGCGTTGAAGCCTTGGACAAAAGATGAATTTATTG
This sequence comes from Cerasibacillus sp. JNUCC 74, assembly GCF_053667775.1. Next base: position 609,378 of record NZ_CM132207.1, read on the forward strand.
ATAATGGACCAGGTCCTTTAAAAGGTTGGACAGATGTGAGGGATTTTCCTGCACCAGCAAAACAATCCTTTCGTGCTTGGTGGTCAAAACGGGATAAGGAAGGTGATCAGTAATGGCAATTCATAATCGTGATAATTTTTTAAGTAATATTGCGGCACATTTGGGCCGGCCGCGGCGAATGTCCGGAGTTGAACGTCCAAACTGGAGTGTTCGTCCACAGGATGATGTCTATCGTAATTATTCGCAGGATGAGCTGACTCAGGTATTAAAGAAGCAATGCAAGCTGATTCATACGGATTTTATCCATGTTAACCAAGCGCAGTTATCTAACGTATTGGAAGAAACTATTTACAGATATGATGGGAAAACAGTTATCGCTGCAAATGATAAACGTAATAAAGTCTATGGTTTAGATAAAGTATACCAAACATTGAATCAACATATAGAGGTGCATGTTTGGGATTATAAGTTGAAAGATGAGAATCAAAAAATTGCTGAACGAGCAGATATAGGCATTTCGTTTAGTGATATAACATTAGCAGAATCTGCTACAGTTACATTACTTAACGATAAACATAAAGGTCGTTCTATTAGTTTACTGCCTAAAAGTTTTATTGCGATTATTCCTAAAGATACCATCGTTCCACGAATGACACAAGCTGCTAAGCAGTTACATGAAACTACTGAAAGTGGAAAGCTTGTACCGTCTTGTGTAAGCTTTGTATCAGGTCCAAGTAATAGTGCGGATATTGAGATGAATTTAATTGTAGGCGTGCATGGACCGGTACAAGCTACATATATCGTAGTCGAGTAAGAATAGCTTATTAATATGTAAAACAGGGGACTTTCATCATAGCCCCTGTTTTATATTTTCGGTAGCTCTTGTTTAATTAGAAGCACTGAAATGACACAATTCTATTTAGATCAATTCCAAAGAACACCCAGCGAAAACCAGTCCAGCGGAAACCAGCAATGGAATTTCTTCCAACAAACGTTGGGAAGAACCAGAAAGCATCCCTTCTCAACCAAATATACGTAAATCGAAACAAGCAGAAGCGAATTGCACCGGGATCAACTGCAAAAGTTTGCGCCGTTGGCTGAGATGGTATAAAAGAAGGTGGTGGTCCACTCGGAGGTTGGTTCACATTTCCGAAGCCACCAGGTATGCTAGGAAACGAAGGAATTTGTTCACCTGGGATGCCGGGAAATCCAGGTGGTAGACCAGGAATTTGACGGGATGGAAAAACGCTTTGCTCACTTATCGTCGGATCGAAATGATAATTATACTCATATGGATACATTAATTTTCCTCCTATAAAGAATTGTCTTCTTTACTATATGGGACAGTAGTCTATGATGTTATTGTTTTGAGCAATAATGGGCGCATCCCATATATATTAAAAAAAATTAAAAATTTGCTGCTTGCTAATGAGAAACTGTCATGTTAGTATTATCTTACTCATAAAGTGCTAAGCTTGTCTGGCAGTGTTATTTTAAAATTTAATTTTCATTTTCACAGTAAGAAAAATGGAGAGAAGATCACTCTCTTTTTTTTGTTGATTGTAACGGTCTTCTATATGGAATAGGGCTTTGGGTTATCTGCATTTTATAAAAAACTAACAAGAAGGAAAGGAATTACATTTATGAGTAAAAATAACTCTAATTATGAATATTTAGCGGAAAATCCGGATTTTAAAGTAATGCCTATTATGCTGTCGTTAATTATCGGGGCATTTTTTGCTATTCTTAATGAAACATTGTTAAATATTGCTTTAACGACACTGATGAAAGAATTCCATATATCATTGACCACTGTTCAATGGATGGCGACGGGGTTTCTCTTAGTAATGGGGATTGTTATTCCAGCCTCTGCTGTC